>NZ_CP172714.1:0-207500 GCF_057073705.1 Labrys sp. E2SS-1L
GCACCGCTATGTCGCGGCGGTCCTGCCTGATGTCGATTCCGACGAGGAGCGTTTCCGCGCCTTGGCCCTACGCCTCAGGCACATCGAGCATGCACGGCGCAATGCCACCGAATCCGTCGCTCTTGCGCAACGACTGGGTCTGCCATTCGACGCGGAAGAGGACTGGGATATCCATATCTCGATCCCCCTACGAGGCAGTGAGGGCCCTGCTCTGATCGCCAAGGACGCCGTGCGGCTGCATATCAGGCCCAATCCGGATTGGCAGTGGGATCTCAGTGCGCGGGTGTCCGAGCGCGGCAGATATTCAGAGAGCGAGAAAAAGAGCTTTCAAAACGATCTGGATTTCCCAGTGCTTGGGTCAGGAAACCTGTATGCATTCCCGGCATGGCTGAAGCAGGTGCGGGGCAAGAGCGGTCTGGATTTCGATGTCGAGGCCGCCGACATTCGTGTCGGTCGCAAGCGCGTAGCGGCAAAGCTCATCGCGCAATGGCTGGCGAGTTGAAATCACTCGAATTTGGCCCTGCCGGCCCTAAGCTGGTGGGATTTGGGCAACGCCAGCATCCCACTACACCGTCGATGATCTCGAAGCATCTGATATCGCTCTCCGGCTCAGGCCTATGGCCAAATCCACGCACCGAACGATCTTCCAAATGGATCATCACGGTGCCTGATTTGGCGCTTGCAAAGAAGGTGCTGTCTGAGCCCCGCTCAGCCAGCACCACGGTAGGAAATCAGCGATCCGACGGGTCGGATATGCCCTCAACGAGTCGCAGTCGACTGCAATTCATCCCGTAGGCCCTGAGTGACAATTATTGCTCTGTTTTTATCGTGTCTGCTGATGCAGTGCACGATATCTGAAGCTTGCCGCACAGGGTCCAATTCACCAGCGATAAAATCATCAAGGATATGACGTAAAACGGCGGGCCTCTCATCGAGACCTTCCAAGCCGTTTGAGGGATCCAGGGCTTGCAGTAGGGACCCGCCTGACGGCGTCGCGCGCTCCAGCAATATTCGGCATCGATAAACCCGGAACGGCTGCGTTGCCCAGTCTCGCCGGGACAGCAAATCTACAGCGGCCTCGACATAATATGGGTATTTCCCGACGACTCGCCGATCGAGATGGATTGCCTGTGCCACGCCATAATGCGCACGATACCAATAGTTTCCGGCTTTCCTGAAACCATATTGAAGGCATGACTCTTTAATAATATCTCTGGCACCGCGTATAATGTATTTGTCATTAAGATTTTCCATATTTATTTTCCAATTGTGTAATAAATATAGCCTGTTAATCGTACCATAAAGTGACCGGCTGCATCCCTGCCGGAATTGCAACGGCTTCACGGCCATTTACATGCGCATCAATCCCCACTTCGTCGGGTTTGAACTTCGCGGGAATCCACCCCTCCACTGTTTGCGGTGACTCGGAGGTAATAACAAATACAGTATCAGAAAATGGCCAGTTGCCCGGTCCATCATATTGCGTCACTAATATACGAACGTCATACACATTGGATCGGCTGCGTATTTCTCTAAGGAAGGAATAGAACTCCGGCGGTGTTGGCTGTGAATCGATGTTGGGTCCAATGGAACCCTTATCGTTATTTCCATCAAAAAATTCTTCTAGAGATACAAGCGGATCTGTTATTTTGTCGTATGGATTCTTGCCTTCCTTCCATTGGCAGTACGCTTTAGCCATTTCTCCAATACGTACGAGAATCCTCCGCAACTTTTCTGGATTCATTCTGTCGGGGAGAGCTGCTTTGACCTGAGCATCTATTGGTTCTGGGCAGATTTCCGCCACGGATAAGGCATGGTCGTCACGAGACGAGGAGTGCACCGGATGAACGAGCGTGGCCAATATGATCAGAAATACCAAGCTGCCGGCGACGTGAAATCGTTTCAAGCTGCACCCCTCATCCGGAACTTCCTACTATATTAGCGACGTCTCACTTAAGTGTGTTCGTTCACATCAGTGCTGTCGAACAGGCTGGCCGCCGCTCTCTTCAGGAAGGCCAGAAGATCAGCTACGAACTTACCCAGGATCGCCGTTCTGGCAAGATGTCGGCGGGCAACCTGCGGGCCGACTAAGCGCCCTTAAACGTCCCCGGTCCGTTGGGGGCCGGCGAGTTCGCAGACCCCGTTTTTGCCCGGCGTTTCTGCAGCGCCGGGTTTTTCTTTTAGTAGCGCGGCCAAGGCGTATGCCGGCGCGCTACGGTACGAGTCTGAATTCAGCCATTGCAGCCCGCAGTGGCTAATGCGATGAAGTAGCATGCGTCGCTTCTTGTGGACACTGCTATTCGTCGCTCCTAGTTGTCACCTGGACAGTGTTGGCGTTGTATTTACACGCGTGTGGCGTACCATTTGTGCTTCGTGATAACTGGTTCCCCATCGTTCCGTTGATAATACTTGCGACGGTGGCATTAGGGGTATTCAAGCTGACTATCAATTTCGGAATGCTCTTTTCCGATCAGCGGCATTCGCCTGAGCCTACCAAGAAATCGCCTTCGCCGCCCGAGCCACCCGCCACAGCAGGGTGATTTTTGGTGGCACGCCCTACACAGTCGGGCTTTTTGCCTAGTTCCTCAGCGCTGGCCGGAGAGAGTCGCCGGGGTTGCGCGCGGCCCGAAGGCACAGCATGCTGAACGGGCAGAGACCAGGCCACAAGGATCGCAGCGTGAAGATTTTGACCTATTCGGCGGCAATCGGACTGGCTTTCGGCCTTGTCGGGTGCGCCATGGAGCAGACTATCCGGCAAGAGAACGCCGCTGCAGAACAGAGATGTTCCAGCCGAGGCCTGCATCCTGCGAAAATGTACACTCCGGAGTGGTGGAATTACACCGATTGCATCGGTGTTGAGAGGGCCAGGATACGTAAGGCGAATGGAACAGCCGAATGTGTCGCCTCAGGCTTTCAGGCAGGTACACCAGCGATGGCTCAATGCGAAGCCTCACGAGCTAAAGCGAGAAGCGACCAGATCGTGGCCGACTACAAGGCGGACAAGGCTCAAATGGCGCGGTGAGAAACATCTATGTGCAACCTGCTTGACCAGCGGATGATGCAGGAGCGTGATGCCTGGATGCGGGCGCCCTGGTCCGAAGCGAAGGCGCTGCAGCGCCCGTTGCCAGATGATCAACTCGTGATCGTACCCCGGCCGGCGAATGTGACTGTGGCGTAGCGATGAAGAACTGGCTGAATATGTTTGAGGCTCATGCCTATCTGATCTCAAAGCTTCCACGCGGCGCAGAATATCTCAGGTCGCACCCGCTCACGGAATTTCACAACAACCGGCGCGGCGATGTTGATGAGAGCGAGCCTTGGCGGCAACTCTACGATGACGCCTACAGCATGCTGCACCGGAACATAAATTCCGGCCAGATACAGGCGATGGTCATTGCGGAGAGCGGGCAAAGAACCCCTGTCAGCCTCAGTGATCTCAAGGCCGGGAAGTTCAGGAACAGTGTCACCAAGCCCTATCAAGGCGGAACCATCTACTACGACTGCTCAGACATCGACCGGGTAATCGCCGTTGAGAGAGGCTGAGGCCATCTCTTGGCGTCTGAAACCGAATCTACACCGTTCCGTCGCTGAGTCCGTTGAGAGGTAGAGACAACGGCCGACCAACTGGCCAAGCTTATGCGTGAAAACCGGACGCCAGATCCGCGGCGCTGGGAGCAGGCGAAGAAGGACGCGGCTGAGTTCCCGGCGGACTGGGGCGACCACGTATTATCGAGCTATGAAATAATACGGCACTGACCGTAGGACAGGAACTGGAATTGTCTGAGAGCGATTTGGTAATCTGCTGCGTCCCGAGTCTGGTTGCAACTTTGTTGTTTGCCGAGCGGGAAAAAGGCTCGCCTTTGGACGAAGCCGAGGTATTGCAGATCCGTGATTCAGCCCCTGCAATTGCGATGCCTCAATTCGCGGTAGCCGAAATCGAAAAGGAGAGAGGCTATCGAGACATCGATCCAGAGAATTGCTGGGCGGAATGGCAGGCCGTTCGCCTTTCTCTGCAAGGCGAAGCGCCAGATTACAACACAACGCCAGATTACAATACTTAGGTACTTCCGTAGGCTGGTACCCTACAAACTAGTGACAACGAACATAAGCACTTTCTGCTCTAGCTTGTTCTGCAATATCGGCCGGTAGCATTGGCATAGAGGAAAGTGTTCCGGACCTGTACTGCACACCGTTACTCTCAAGAAAATTTTCCGCAACGGAGGCCTTGATGGCGAAATTCACATTCTGTGGGATGTCGCCGTTAGCGACCATCGTCTTCAAAGCATTGAGCTTTGCAGAAACGACACCGACCAAGTTACCGCTGGCATCTAAAAGTGGGCCTCCCGAGTTGCCTGGCTGTACCGGTGTGGAAACCTGGAAATATCGCGTATCGTCGCCCAAACCCGTGAGCGCGGTGATGTTGCCCAGTGTGAAGTTGCCCGAACTCGACAATATATCGGATAATGGATAACCGAAGGCTTCAACGGCTTCTCCTAAGCGAACACCTGTCCTGAACTGCGCTACTCTCGGTGGGGTGTAGTCCGCCTTTATCAGGGCAAGATCATTTGCCTTATCTCGCGCGATGACGCGGACTGGCAGTGGCCCGTTGGGGCCTGCAATCGTGATAGAAGTACACTTCTCTATTACGTGGGCATTGGTCAGCAACTGACCTGTTGCGTCGACAAAGAACGCAGTGCCGGAAAACTCCGATGGTTGGATGTCAGCAGGCCTTAAAGGCGACGCTGGTGCTTGTTCTTGTGGAGGCATCTGTGGGGAAGCGGCAGGCGGAGGAAGGGGGGCAGGCGGGAGCGAGGTGGTCTGAAGTGTTCCGGAGTATGGGATGGGCAACGGGATAAACGGGGCCCGCGGGGTCATCTGTGACCAAAATGATGCGGAGATGAGTGTTTCCAGCCGGTCGCCATGCAGTTCCGTGTTGGTGTTATCGAATAAGAACATGAATCCCAGAGATCCCGCGCCGTATCGATGGAATCGGATATAGGACGATTTATTGCCATTCTCTGCTGTGATGACGAAGAAATCTTGCTTGGCCACACTGTACCCTATTTGATCGCCGCCGCTTTTGAGAACGTTCAGCCAGGCCGACAACGAAGATTCGAGCGATGTCGATGGGAAATATCCATAATCTAAGACTACCCGACCACGCGGATCTTCATATCTCAACCCATCAGGAGTTCGTTGGGGGACAAGGCCAAGGCCCATAGGAACCCAGAGGTGCACACCCACATCGGGATGCGCAATCGATCTGAATCCCCACTGCCCAAACAATGGGTTCGCGATACTATCCAGTCGTTGCTGCTGGTCTGGTGTAACAATGCCGGTGGGAGGAAGGCCGTTGGAACTCTGGAATTGGGTGATGGCGGTGTAAAGCCGCATTCCAAAAACGGAGTTGGGCACTGCCGGCCAGAAGCCGGCGGCGTTGAGCGACGTCTGAAGCCGTACGCGCTGATCCAAACTCAGAGCGGCGAAGGTCTGGGCCGCATCGAAATAACCTGGGGGACGGCCATCAGCCCACGCCCCTCCAGCAAATGCCAAAAGCATCGCCCAGCCCAACAACATGCGCCACATTTGCAGTACCACTATTTTAAATTCGTCTGAATAGGAGGACCTGTGGAGCTTGCTGACGCGTTTTCACAAAGCCCTGGGCATCACGTTGTCAGTGCCCGATGTACTCCAAGAGCGGAGCCGCAACCCCGCACTAGAATCTCAATCGTCGTCCCCGCCCTGACGACGATCCGCGGCGCGATCACCGCAGTTCGAGCCGTCCTTGGCCTGCTGCCAGGAGTGATCGCAGCTGCCCGCAAATGCTGGCGCCACCGTCATTGAAAACACACCCGCAACTATCGCGGCGAACACGATCCTGATCATTGAAGTGCCCCCTCCGCATAATCGCGGATACCTCTTTCGAACGATATTTTGCGTGACCGAAGCGTGAATTAGGCCAGCCGAGGAAGGCGGGGCGGCCGAAGAAGGAAGCGGTGGCGTAGTTACCGAGAAGTAAGGCGGACGAGCGGATTACCGTCCGCCAAGGGCCCTATTTCTCAACTCTATGGCTGCCAAATAGACAAAACACCACAGTCCCGCAGCCACAAAAGCGAATGGAATAGCGCTAACGCTAAACCCTTTAGCGCTCATGGCGGCTAAAGTCGCAGCCTGGGCAGCAACACCTAGGATAGCTGCCAGCGTTAGCCGCAGCGGAGTGCTCAAGTTCTTTAAATACGCCATCGCGACAATTGTTGTGACAGCGAGAACCGGGTCCAAGAAAAGGACGGCTATTATTTCAACGAACATCGTTCGTCTCCGGCGATTTGCTCGGATAGGAAGGTATCACAAGCCGCCAAGCAGACCTATTTTTCGATTTAGGCTATGGCCGAATTCACCCTCGCCGGTTTCACGGTCCACCTGACCGACCAGGCTGTGCTTCGGCGGGGTTTCTGCCCTTCTAACGGCGCGCGGTCGAGAGCCTATGGTGCGCGCGGTGTTGGATGACGGATTGAGCAAGGCGGTGGTAGCACGCCAATATCGAACCACGCCGACGATGGTTGCCAAATGGGTGGAACGCTTCTGCCAAGAAGGCGTGGCGGGCGCCAAACGCAAAGACCGCCCTGACGCTCATATCAGGACGGTAATTGATTTATGACAGAATTGGTTGCGGGGGAGCGCAACCAAGCCTTACGCTGTGGCACGCCAGAGTGTCCGAAACCACCATATTTCGCGAGAAATTAAGACGCGGGTGATTGCTGAAGTCATCCACATCAATGCTAGTTTCTCAACTACTTTACTGACCACCGTTGACTTCGTCATCTTGTGAACAAGACGTTTGCCGCGCGACTACCTGATCTCAATTCAGCTTCGCTGGAAACCTGACAAACATAGATCGAGTGCCTCCAACCATCTTAACCATCGCTTCTTCCGAGGCAGCGGCCAGACCTAGATTCGACGTGGAGGTCGCACGAGCATTGGTCCATATACCGTGGCGAAGCCAGCGAATGCAGCGACCCAGGCGATGGCGGCGCCATACATCATCGGTACCGAAAGGTTCGGCACGAACTCCATGGCGACGCGTAGCGCCATCGCAACCACCACCGCGAGATAGATGAACTGCGTGGCAGACGAGGCTACGAGGCCCCGTCCAGTATGGCCAAGCGTCGCCCTGGTCATCATGGCAAGAGTCATGGTGCCGATAGCGCCTATAGCCCAAACATGCACCGTGGCCGCCGGAGAAACGATGTCCGGTTTCACTGTATGCGCGCCCGCGACAAGGAAACCGAGCGTCACGAAGAAGAACCCGACATGGAGTACCAACACAAGCCGATCGGACCAGGCCACCCAGCCCCGCCAGCGAGACAGGCGCCAGAAATTCGCCAAGCCGACGACCAGTGACAATATGCCAGTCAAGTTTCCATCCGGATCGGCAATCCACGAAATGAGAGCAAGCCCTGAAAGCAGCATGACCATTCCATCCGGTTTACCGAAAGGCGCCGGCCGCACCGCGATATTCTTCCTGGCAAGCCAGTTGTGCGTGAAGCTCGGCACGACCCGTCCGCCGATGAGCAGGATCAGGAAGACAATGACAGCAAGCCCTGCACGTGCGGAAAAAACCGCGGTGCCGCCTGCGGTTGCCTCAAAGTGAAAGCCTGCATTTGCGATCGCCAGCGCGAGCACGAGAACGACCACCTTGATATTGCGCAGATTGCGCCCCGCAAAAACTTCGCGTGCCGCGACCGTGGCGAATATCAGAAGAAAGGCTGTGTCGAGCGATGCCGCCAACAGCCATCCGACCTTCGCCGAAAAGAAGACCACGATCCGGCCCGAGATCCAAAGCCCGGCAAGCAAAGCAAGCGGCCAGCCGGCCACCGGTAACCGCCCGGTCCAGTTCGGGATCGCCGTGAGCAGAAAGCCAGCGACGACGGCAGAGCCGTAGCCGTAGATCATTTCGTGGACGTGCCAGTCCACCGGTGAAAAGGCTGTTGGAATGGCGATTTCGCCCGTGAAGAATGGCGGCCATACCGCGACGGCCGCCACAGCCCAGAGACCCGCAGCCAGGAAGAAGGGGCGAAAGCCACGACTCCACAGTGCCGCGCCCTTCCACGATCTCTGCGTCTCCGCGGTGCGTCTCATGACAGATGCTCCCCTGCGTCAAAAGAAGATGAATCCGTGGGCACCGGCAACAGCCCAGAACGCGGTGAGAAACGCCAGCGCCAGCAGCAATTCGTGCAGGCGGCTGATACGACGCAATGTCGGCCCCGGCATCTGCCGCGCCCTGCTTTCGAACTTCGTCCGTGCCAGCGGTTCGATCACGAACAGCATGAGCATGAAGATGAGCCACAGGCCGAACATCGCCGTCATCCACCAGAATTCAGGCTCGATAAAGCGCTGCCAGAGGTCCAATCGGTAGGTCATCCAGAAGCCGGTGGCACCCGCCAACGGAATGGAAATCCGCACTTGCGCCGAGAAACGCTGCTCGACGCTTTCGAACAATGACAACGCCTCCTCCCCGGCCAACCGTGCCCTGGCAAGCGGCAGGACTACCAGAGTCACGAAGGCCAACCCTCCGATCCAGTGGACAACGGCCAGGACATGAAGCGCCCGCGCCAGAACGATATCGTCCATTCCTTACCTCCGCCGACCACTGAACGGATGCCGTCCGGCAGGTTCTATGCCGCTCCGGCCAGCGGCCGATCAGTCGGCCCGCCGCCGGGCCATGGAGACTGAGCCACCGGCGGCCGACTGCCCTCGGGTTCCGACATGTCGACCACACATGCGAGGTCGCCTGCGAATTGACGAAAGGCCGCGAGATTGACCAGCGGCACACCGATCAGGACAGGCACGCCAAGTTCGAGCGCGCTGGCCATCAGCGTCCTGAAGCCGCCACCTTCGACCTCGGCCTTGCCGAATTTGCAAAGAACCAGAATGTCAGTCTCCCCGCCCAGACCCGCCATCGCCGCGTCACAGGCCCGCAGCAGCCGGTCGGGGTTAAGCACGCAGCCACGAGCCTCGGGACCACGATCATCGGAAATCGGGTGTAGGCCACCGGTCGCAAGATCATGAAGAAACATGTCGCATTTGGCACGGCCCGGCTTCGGCTGGCTGTGCTGGATTAGGCCCGCTAACCGCAGACCGGTCTGGGCCATTTGCCCCACGATATCCCGCAGAAAAATCTCAAACTCCGAACCACTGGAATAGACAATTCCCGTGATGGCATAATCCGGATGCACGAACAGCATGGTGAAGTTCCTCTTGAAAAAACCGCTGCGCCGGCGAACCGGGGCACATGGCGCCACCACGTGGAACCCGGCCGCTCACGGCGGCCGCACGGCCATGCGAGCGCCACCGCAATGCATCCTGGCGCATGGAAGAAGAAAGGCCATCGCGGGAGTCACGCCGGAACGTGGGCGTGAACGGGCTCCGGCACCTTCGGCAGGACTTTATCGAGGATCGCACGCAGGGCGGCGAGACCCGGATCTTCCGCACTGTTCATGATGCCGACGAGTTGCAGCCAGTGATCATCCGACGCGGTGTCGAGAAAGCCGCGAACCGCCGACGCGATGAGTTCGGCAGGGGCGCGCGCCTCGGCGTCCGCGGCCACAGCCAGCCGCCTCAATAGCGAGGGCTCGCCGAGAGCTCCGACGAGATTGAGAGCCGCCGTTGGATCATCGAGTGATTCAATCAGTCGTCCGAACATCGTGAGCCTCATTGTACCAATGGGGAGGAGGCACCATCGAGCGTAATGCCCCGGATATCGGCTCTGCCGATCAGCAGGGCGATATATTGCGCGGTGGCCCGGCGGCGGACATGCTCGTTGAGGTAATTGCCGATACGCTCGTGCACAGCCTCGAACGGCAGTTGCCGCCCCTTCATCCGCCGCCTCATGCGGATGAGATGGATACCGTAGCGTGTCTCCACCGGTGCGGAGATTTCACCGGGACGGAGCGTCACCAGCGCCGCCTCAAATTCCGGTGTGGTGTCGCCCGATCCAATCTGCCCGAGATTGCCGCCGAGTGTCGCCGATGGACAGTCGGAGCAATCGCGTGCCAGACCTTCGAAGCGGTCCGGATTCACCGCCAGCAACGCCGCAAGCGACAACGCCTTCTCACGACCGGCCGCAAAACCCGCGCTGTCATCGCGCAGGGCAGCGATCAGAATATGATCGGCCTCGTACAAGGCCGGCGTCATGAAGCGGCTGCGATTGTTCTGATAGAAGCGACGCAACACCGTCTCGTCCGCTCGTGGGAGAGCAACCTCGCGTTCCACAAGCACACGGATCAAGGCGTCTTCGACAGTCTCGATTCGTCCGTCCGCGTCGGTCGCCTGCTCTGCGGAAACGCCGAGGCGGTGCGCTTCCTGCAGTAGTACCTCACGGATGACGAGAGCCTGCGCGGCGGCGCGCCAGCCCTCTCCGGGGTTGCGCGCCGGGAAGTTCTGGACCTCGGCGGCTATCGCCTTCCTGGAAATGGCGATGCCGTTGACGGTGACCGGCGGCATGGCCACCCGTTCCGGTGACGGAGCGGTACTGACAGCGGCAGGTCCATGAACGTGAGGCTGCCCGCAATCCGTTCGCTTGGCCGAATGGTCGATGATCAGGGTCGTCATGGCTTACTCCGCGGATTGCTGTGCGCGAGAGGCGGGCATTGCACGCGTGCCAGGCTGATGCAGGGAGGGCGGCATCGCCCGCTCCGGCCGCGTGGTAAAACGCGTGCGGACCACCTGATAGCCCGGCCGCCTCACATACCAGACAGGCGCACTCCAGACATGAACGAGGCGGGTGAAGGGAAAGACGAGAAAGATCGTCATGCCCAGGATCAGATGCGCCTTGAAGATGGGGTGGACGTCGGCGACAAAGGCAGCGGCCGCAGGCTGCAGCGTAAGAATGCCCTGCGCCCAGTTCATGAACTTCACCATCTCGTGTCCGTCCATGTGCCCGAGCGACACGAAGATCGTGGACAGCCCAAGCGTGAGCTGCAACCAGAGCAGGAGCAGGATGGCGATGTCGCCGAAGCTCGATGTCGCGCGGATGCGCGCATCGAACAGGCGCCGATGAGCCAGCAGCGCAATGCCGATGAAGCAGGCGATACCAGCGATGCCTCCGACCATGATAGCGAGGCCCTGCTTGAAGCCATGGCTGATGCCAAGCGTATCGAAGACCCAGATCGGCGTGAGCAGGCCGACGAAGTGGCCGGCAAATATCACCAGAATGCCGATGTGGAACAGGTTGGACCCCCATTTAAGTTGGCGTTTGCGCAGGAGCTGCGAGGATCCGGTCTTCCAGGTATATTGCTCGCGCTCGAAGCGCAGCAGGCTGCCTAGTAGGAAAACCGTCAGACAGAGATAGGGATACCAGCCAAAGAGTGCGCTATCGATGATCTCGAACATGGGATGTTCCTCAATGGGCTGCCGTTTGCCGCACGTCGCGACGGCCGGCGCGAATCTGGGTCCTCAGCCGATCGACAGAGCATCCTCCCAAGGCGTCGCCTGGACCGAAGGCGACGGCCGTCTCCTCCCACGCAGCGTCGAGAGCCACAAAATCGTCGACCGCTTCGTCCTCGCCCGGATCCGTGGCGATCCCGCCACCGGCAAGGGCGCCCAACACGGCGAAGACCGACGCGTAGGCTGAGCCGCGCTTTGCCAGGCGTTCCTGCAGGCTCGCAATGATATGGGCGGTGTCCGCGAGCAGTGCCCTGGCCTCGGCGACGGGACGTGTCGACAGATATTCGAGAAACAGCGGCAGATAATCGGGCAATTCGTTGCCGACAAGGATCATCCCGCCTTTTTCGTAAAGCGCAGCGAGATCGACCATAGCCTGACCGCGATCCCGGCTTTCGCCATGCACATGCTCGAACAGATGCAGTGACAGGCGCCTCGTCTTGTCGAAAAGGTCGACATAGCGCTCCTGCAGGTCGAAAAGGTCCAACGTCGCGAATTCCGCGAGCAGTTGCTCCAGCGCCTGGAGCAGCGGAGGATTGATCAGCTGTTCCGAATGCAGGATGCCGGAGATCTCGCTGCTTGCAGCCCGGAGATCGTCGCCCGGGTAGGACAGCAGTGCCGAAAGCACTTTGAACGTTGCAGCCATCACGCGACCTCCATCGGGTTGCGGGCCTTCTTGACCTGCTTGGTCGCGAAGAGATTGGTCTCGCTGGTGCCGCCCGAGCAGCCATTGCCGAAAGAGAAACCGCAGGAGCCACGCAGGTCGTAGGCGTCCTCGCTCCATTCGCGATGGGCGGTCGGTATGACGAAGCGATCCTCGTAATTGGCAATCGCCATCACCTGGTACATCTCCTCGATGGCTCCGCCGGTCAGCCCTACCTTCGTGGCAATCCGCTCGTCCAGGCGACCATCGACTGTCTTCGCGCGCATATAGCTGCGCATCGCGAGCATGCGCTCGAGCGCCAGTGCGACGGGCTCTTCCTTTCCAGCCGTCAGCAAATTGGCAAGATAGCGTAGGGGGATGCGCAGGGACCGCACATCCGGCATATCGCCGTCGAGCCCCATCCTGCCGGCGGCGGCGGCGGACTGGATCGGCGACAGCGGCGGCACGTACCAGACCATGGGCAGGGTGCGGTATTCCGGATGCAGCGGGAAGGCGATCTTCCATTCCATAGCCATCTTCCAGATCGGCGAATGACGTGCGGCTTCGATCCAGGCATCGGGCACGCCGTCCACACGTGCCTGCGCGATCACCGCCGGGTCTTTTGGATCGAGGAAGAGATCGAGTTGAGCCTGATAAAGATCCTTCTCGTCGGGCGTTGCCGCCGCAGCCTCGATACGGTCGGCGTCATAAAGGACGACGCCCAGATAGCGGATGCGCCCAACGCACGTCTCCGAGCACACCGTCGGCTGGCCCGCCTCGATGCGCGGGAAGCAGAAGATGCACTTTTCGGACTTACCTGAGGACCAGTTGTAGTAGATCTTCTTGTATGGGCAGCCCGAGACGCACATGCGCCAGCCGCGGCACTTGTCCTGGTCGATCAGGACGATACCATCCTCCTCGCGCTTGTAGATCGCGCCCGAGGGGCACACCGCGACGCAAGCCGGATTGAGGCAATGCTCGCACAGCCTCGGCAAATACATCATGAAGGTGTTTTCGAATTCACCGTAGATGTCCTTCTGAACATCTTCGAAATTGACGTCCTTCGAACGCTTCTCGAACTCGCCGCCGAGAATCTCCTCCCAGTTCGGCCCCCATTCGATCTTTTCGATCCGCTCACCGCTGATTGCCGAGCGCGGCCTGGCCGTCGGGAAGGCCTTCGATTCCTTTGCCGTGTGCAGGTGTTCATAATCGAAGGTGAACGGTTCGTAGTAGTCATCGATCTCGGGTAGGTCGGGGTTGGCGAAGATATTGGCAAGAATGCGCCATTTGGCACCCATCCTGGGTTCGATCTTGCCGTTTTTCTTGCGCCGCCAGCCGCCGTTCCACTTTGCCTGGTTCTCCCATTCGCGCGGGTAGCCGACACCGGGCTTGGTCTCCACATTGTTGAACCAAGCGTATTCGACGCCTTCGCGGTTGGTCCACACGTTCTTGCAGGTAACGGAGCAAGTGTGACACCCGATGCATTTATCGAGGTTGAGCACCATCGCGATCTGAGCACGGATTTTCATTCTGCGGCCTCCTTGGGTGCCTCGGATACGAGCGGCTCTTCAAGCCAGTCGACGGTTGACATCTTGCGCACGACGATGAACTCGTCCCGGTTGGCTCCCACGGTTCCGTAGTAGTTGAAGCCATAGGATTGTTGGGCATAGCCTCCGATCATGTGGGTCGGCTTGAGCACGGTACGGGTGACCGAGTTGTGAATGCCGCCGCGGTTGCCGGTGAGTTCGGAGCCAGGCGTGTTCACGATCTTTTCCTGGGCGTGATACATCAGCATCATGCCGGGCTTGATCCGCTGGGAGACCACTGCACGGGCCGTCAGTGCGCCATTGGCGTTGAAGACTTCCACCCAGTCATTGTCCACGATCGCCGCCGTCTTCGCGTCGGTCTCGGAGATCCATACGACCGGACCGCCGCGATTGAGCGTCAGCATCAGGAGATTATCGGTATAGGTCGAGTGAATGCCCCATTTTTGGTGGGGCGTGATGAAGTTGAGGACGATCTCGGTGTTGCCGTTGGGCTTGAGCCCCTTGACAGCCGGGATGGTCTTCAGATCGACCGGCGGCTTCCAGGTGACCAAGCCTTCCCCGAAGGCCCGCATCCAGAGGTGGTCCTGGTAGAGCTGCTGGCGGCCGGTAAGCGTGCGCCAGGGGATCAGTTCGTGCACATTCGTGTAGCCGGCATTGTAGCATACCTTTTCGCTCTCGATGCCGGACCAAGTCGGCGAGGAAATGATCTTGCGCGGTTGGGCTTGGATATCGCGGAAGCGGATCTTCTCATCTTCCTTGGGGATTGCGAGATGAGCATGTTCCCGGCCGGTGGCCCTTGAGAGGGCCTCCCAGGCTTTCACGGCTACCTCGCCATTGGTTTCGGGCGCGAGCATGAGGATGACTTCGGTCGCGTCGATGTCTGTCTCGATTTTCGGCAGTCCTTTGGCGGTGCCATCCGCATGAACACCATTGAGAGCGCCAAGCGCCTCGACCTCATGCTCCGTCTTCCAGGCGATGCCCTTGCCGCCATTGCCGATCTTCGTCATCAGCGGACCGAGGGCCGTGAAGCGGGCATGGAGGTTTGGATAATCGCGGGTAACGACATTGACCGCCGGCATGGTCCTGCCAGGGATTGGCTCGATTTCTCCGTGCTTCCAGTCGGCGACCTCGAAAGGCTGCGCGATCTCACCCGGTGTGTCGTGCTGGATCGGCGTGAGGACGACGTCCTCCTCGACGCCGAGCACCTCGGGAGCGACCTCGGAGAAGCTCTTCGCGAGCTCCTTGTAGATATCCCAGTCGGATCGAGCCTCCCAGGCCGGATCCACCGCCGCCGAGAGCGGATGAATGAAGGGATGCATGTCGGAGGTATTGAGGTCGTTCTTCTCGTACCAGGTCGCGGTCGGCAGCACGATGTCCGAGTAGACGCAGGTCGTCGACATACGGAAATCAAGTGTCACGAGCAGGTCGAGCTTCCCCTGCGGCGCTTCTTCGTGCCAGGTGACCTCCTTGTTCCGCACCGCACCCTCGGCTCCGAGATCCTTGCCCATCACCCCGTGCTTGGTGCCCAGCAGATGTTTGAGGAAATATTCATGGCCCTTGCCCGATGAGCCCAAGATATTGGAGCGCCAGACGAACATGTTGCGAGGCCAGTTGGCAGGATGATCGGGATCGTGACAAGAAAGCTCCAGCTCCCCCGATTTTAGCGCCCCCGCCACATAATCCTTGGCATCCAGGCCGGCCATTTTCGCACGCCTGGCGATGTCGAGCGGGTTCTGCTTGAGTTGCGGCGCCGAAGGGAGCCAGCCCATGCGCTCGGCGCGGACATTGTAATCGATGAAACTCTGGTTCCAATCGCCCTCGGGCGCGGTTGGCGACAGAATCTCCGCCGCCGTCAGCGTCTCGTAGCGCCATTGATCCGTATGCGCGTAGAAGAACGAGGTCGAATTCTGGTGGCGCGGCGGGCGGGACCAATCGAGGGCAAAGGCGAGCGGTGCCCAACCGGTCTGCGGGCGCAGCTTCTCCTGCCCGACATAATGCGACCAGCCGCCACCGGATTGGCCAATGGCACCGCAGAATACCAGGAGGTTGATCACGCCCCGGTAGCCCATGTCCATATGATACCAATGGTTCATACCGGCTCCGATGATGATCATCGAGCGGCCATTGGTTTTTTCGGCATTGGTGGCGAATTCGCGCGCGACGGTGATGATCGCGTCCCGCTTCACCCCGGTGATCCGCTCCGCCCAGGCTGGCGTGAACGGCACATCCTCGTCATAGGAGGAAGCGACATTGGAACCGCCGAAGCCGCGGTCGAGCCCGTAATTAGCCATGAGAAGATCGTTGACGGTTGCCACTCTCACCCGACTGCCATCCGCCATCTCGATCGTGCGAACGGGAACGTTGCGGGTCAGGATCTCGCCATGCTGTGTCGCCACAAAGTGCTCGGTGGCCCGGCCTCCGAAATACGGAAAGTCGACGGCGACGATCTCGGTGTTCTCGCCGGCGAGCGTCAACTTCAGCCGGATGTCCCTACCCTTGCCGTCCTTTTCCTCGAGGTTCCACTTGGCATCCTCGCCCCAGCGGTAACCGACAGAGCCAAGGGGAGCGACGAGCGTGTCCATGGCCTCGTCGATCGCCACCGTCTTCCAGTCCGGATTGTTGCTCTCGCCAAGATGACCTGCAATCTCCGAGGCTCGCAGCAGCCGCTCCGGAACCAGACGGCCGTCGCGCTCCACGAGCCGCACCAGGAACGGCATGTCGGTGTAGCGGCGGGCATAGTCGTCAAAATAGGGAACCTGCCGTTCGAGATGGTATTCGCGCAGGATTACATGGCCCATGGCAAGCGCAAGCGCCGCATCCGTTCCCTGCTTGGGATTGAGCCAGATATCGGCGAACTTTGTTGCCTCGGCATAGTCCGGACTGACGACCGCACTCTTGGTACCCTTGTAGCGGACCTCGGTGTAGAAATGCGCGTCCGGGGTGCGCGTCTGCGGTACATTCGAACCCCAGACGATGATGAAGCCCGCATTGTACCAGTCGGCGCTTTCAGGCACGTCGGTCTGCTCGCCCCAAGTCTGCGGCGAGGCGGGCGGCAGATCGCAATACCAGTCGTAGAAGGACATGCACACGCCGCCGAGCAGCGAGAGATAGCGTGAACCCGCCGCATAGGAGACCATCGACATGGCCGGGATCGGCGAAAAGCCAATAACGCGGTCCGGGCCATGCTTTCTGACGGTGTAGGCATTGGCCGCGGCGATGATCTCGTTGATTTCGTCCCAGCCTGCCCGCACGAAGCCGCCATGCCCGCGGATCGAGGTGTAGGATGTACGCTTGGCCTCATCCTCCACGATCGAGGCCCAGGCCGCGACGGGTGTCATTTCAGCGCGTGCCGCGCGCCATAGCTTCAGGAGGCGGCCGCGGATCATGGGATATTTCACCCGGGCACCGGAATAGAGGTACCAGCTGTAAGAGGCGCCGCGCGCGCAGCCGCGGGGTTCGTGGTTCGGCAGATCCGGCCGGGTGCGCGGATAGTCGGTCTGCTGGGTTTCCCAGGTCACGATGCCGCCCTTGACGTAGATCTTCCAGGAGCAGGATCCGGTGCAGTTCACGCCATGAGTGGAGCGCACAATCTTGTCGTGCTGCCAGCGCTTGCGATAGCCGTCCTCCCAGGAGCGGTCCTCGCTGGTCACGATGCCATGACCGTCCGAGAACCGATCGACGTTCTTCCTGAAGAAGGTAAGCCGGTCGAGAAAATGCGACATTGCTGTTGTCCTTGACTACTCAGCCGCAGCCGGCCCGATGGGAGCACGGCGCTTGGCACGTTCGACATCGTGAAGGAGACCGCCCCTGCGTGTGTAGACGGCCCACGTGATGACCAGGCAGGTCACGTAGAAGGCGAGGAAGCCCCATAGAGCCGCCTGCGCACTGCCCGTGAGGGCGATCGAGGTGCCGAAACTCTTGGGGATGAAGAAAGCGCCAAACGCAGCGATCGCCGAGGTGAAGCCAGTGATAGCGGCAGCTTCCTTTTCCGCCTGCCGCTGGCGCGCCTCGGCATCGGCCTGCGGGAACAGACGGTCCATTTCCTTCGTGCTGATCGCCGGAATCATCTGGAACGTCGAGGCGTTGCCGACACCCGTGGCGAAGAACAGCAGCAGGAAACAGGCGAAGAAGCCCCAGAACGCCCCCGGCTGATCCTTGATACCGGTAAACCACAGAAGGCCCGCAACCCCTACCATCATGAGGGCGAAGACCCAGAAGGTGACGCGAGCACCACCATATCTGTCGGCGAGCCAGCCCGTGCCGGATCGCGACAGGGCACCGACAAGCGGGCCGAGGAAGGCGAGCTGCAGCGCGTTCACCTCGGGGAACATCATCTTGGCCAGCAGAGGAAAGCCCGCCGAATAGCCGATGAAAGACCCGAAGGTGCCGGTGTAGAGCCAGCACATGACCCAATTGTGGGGGCGCTGGAAGATGACGGACTGCTCCGCGAAAGAGGCTTTTGCCGAGGCGATGTCATTCATGCCGAACCAAGATGCAAAAGCCGACAGGATGATGAAAGGCACGAAGAAGAACCCAGCGTTCTGCAGCCAGAGCGGCGCCGAACCCGACGTTGCCTTCACCAATTCCGGCTCGCCGCCAAGGCCGCCGAAGATGCCCATCGTTATCACGAGCGGCACGACGAACTGCACGATGCTGACGCCGAGATTGCCCAGGCCGGCATTGAGAGCGAGTGCATTCCCCTTCTCCGCCTTCGGGAAGAAGAAGGAGATATTGGCCATGGAAGAAGCGAAGTTACCGCCGCCGAAACCGCAGAGCAGGGCGAGGATCAGAAGCACGATATAAGGCGTGTCCGGGTTCTGCACCGCATAGCCGATGCCAAGAGCCGGGATTATCAGCGACCAGGTGGTGAGCGTGGTCCACAAACGCCCCCCGAAGATCGGCACCATGAAGGAGTAGAAGATACGCAGTACCGCACCGGAAATGCCCGGCAGCGCCGCCAGCCAGAACAATTGATCGGTCGTGAAGCTGAAGCCGACCAGCGGTAGCTTGGCGACGACGACCGACCACACCTGCCAGACCGCAAAGGAGAGCAGCAGGGCGGGAATCGACAGCCAAAGGTTGCGGCGCGCTATGGCGCGGCCTGTCTGGCGCCAGAAGGTGGGGTCCTCGGGCCGCCAGTCGGTCAGCACGGCCTTACCCGTGCGGGGCACGGCGACCGGTTGCGGCATGCCCTGCATTTCGGGGAAGGGAGGCAGGTTAGCCAACGTCTCGCCCGTGGCGGACCGTTCCATCTGGCGAATTGCCATATGCATCCAGATCAGCGCGCCGGCGACCAGGACGAACAATGCCATGAAACAGCTGGTCCACAGGCCGGTGAGGTCGAGCAACAGACCGAACAGAATCGGCAGAAGGAAGCCACCGAGGCCACCGATCATGCCAACGAGACCGCCGACGGAGCCGACATGATCGGGATAATAGACCGGGATGTGCTTGTAGACTGCCGCCTTGCCGAGCGCCATGAAGAAGCCCAGCACGAAGACCGTTACCACGAAACCGACGAGGTTCATCTCCAGATGGAACGCGGTGTTTCCCCTGATGCCGTGGACCACATAGTCGGTCGGCGGATAGGAAAGGATGAAGGTCGTGACGACCGAGACAAGGAAGGTCCAATACAGCACCCGCCGCGCGCCATAGGTGTCGGAGAGATGCCCGCCATAGGCACGGAACAGCGATGCCGGCACAGAAAAGAAGGCCGCGATCATGCCTGCAGCCTTGATATCGAGGCCGTAGACATTGATCAGATATTGCGGCAGCCAGAGCGACAAGGCCACGAAGGCGCCAAAGACGAAGAAGTAATAGAGCGCGAAGCGCCAGATCTGAATGTTCTTGAGCGGTTCGAGTTCAAGCCACGCGCTTTTCGGCCTGTTACCCGAGCGACGCCGTTCGACGATGATGGGATCATCGTCGGTCGTCAGCCAGAACGCAACGGCCATTAGGGCGAGCCCCGCCGCCCAGACCTGTGCGACGACTTGCCAACCGAAAGCGACGAGCACGAAGGGCGCGAGGAATTTCGTGACTGCGGCACCGACATTGCCGGCTCCGAAAATGCCAAGCGCTGTTCCCTGCCTTTCCGCAGGATACCAGCGCGACACATAGGCGACGCCGACGGCAAAGGATCCACCGGCGATGCCGACGCCGAGGGCCGCAACGAGCATCTGAAGATAGGTGTGGGCATAGGCGAGCAGAAAGGTCGCGATCGCCGCGGTCAGCATCGTCACTGCGAAGACGAGCCTGCCGCCGTAACGATCAGTCCAGATGCCGAGCGCCACCCTGATGAGCGAGCCCGTCAGAATCGGCGTGCCGACAAGCAGGCCGAATTGAGTTTCGGTCAGACTCAGTTCCTGGCGAATGCGAATACCAATGATGGAAAAGATCGTCCATACGGCGAAGCACGCCGTGAAGGCGATGGTGCTCGTTCCCAAAATCTGGCCAGCCTTTGGATTCGCGGTCGTCTGCATGTTTGACTGCCCTTCGGCGATTGATCCGCAATCGAGGGCAGAACTGCGCCTACCCTCGTAGAGCATGGCCAGGGGGCAGGTGATGGGCATTGATTTGCATCAATGAGATCTGTGACAATTGTCACATGGTGAGGTCGCGATCATGGGCCGAGGACCGAGGAGTTAATGAATTGGACGAGACAGCGGCTACGTATCTATCGCCGGAGGACCTGCCGGTCTTTTGCGGACTCTCATCCTCAATACGAGATGAGCTGTTGCGTAGCGCGATCCAACACAGCGTCGCGGCCGGCACCGTCCTTTTCGAACAAGGCGACGCACCGAATTTCCAGATCGTAGCGATGTCCGGATCGGCCCAGCTTTTCGGCCGTTCAACAGCCGGGCGCGAGGTTCTCATCGAGGTCGTAAGGGCCCCCGATCTCATTATTCCGGCCGCCGTCGTCACCGGAGAACCTTATCTCATGCAGGCACGTGTACCCGAGCGCTCACGCTTCCTCTTGATTCAGGCTGCGGTGTTCCGCGAGGCAGTCGCAAGCGACCCGCTGCTGGCGCATGTCGTGATTGGCAGCCTTGCCCAACAGTTCCGACGCATGGTCCGGCAAGTCAAGAACCTGAAGCTGAGATCATCCGCCGAGCGCGTGGGGTGCTACATCCTGGCTCTTGCCGCACGCCAGGGCACTCCTGGCCGTGTCATGCTTCCCTATGGAAAGAGCCTCATAGCATCGGAACTTGGCATAACGCGCGAGTCGTTCTCTCGCGCATTAACCGGTCTGGAAAAATCAGGGATTCGTGTCGAAGGGCAGACAATCATAATCGTGGATCGTGTACGCCTCGCCGCCGAATGTGGCCCAGATTCTCTCATTGATGGAGTATAGGGCGCGTCCAAGAAGTGCAGGGATCGGAAGCCACATAGGATAACATTCCGATATAGGGATATCTCACACTAGGCTCACCCTACCGGTGGCAATGTCATAGAGGCCGCCCACGACCTTGACTTTACCCTTGGCAACAAAATCGGCGATGATGGGACCAGCTTTCTCAAGCTTGCGCACATTGTAGCGTATGTTCTGCAGGGTCGCTTCGGCAAGAGCATCGGAGGCCTTCGCCTTTTCGGCACGATCGATAGCCGGCTTGATGGCCGCTACAAGTTGCGGAAGATGGCCTGGCAATGCAATCCCATCCTTGAGCACCTTGATGGTTGCGGCCACGGCACCGCAATTGGAATGCCCCAACACCACAATGAGCGGCATGCCCAGGAACTTGACACCATATTCGAGGCTGGCCAGACCGTCGTCATTGACGAAATTACCGGCGACGCGCACAACGAAAAGATCGCCGGGGCCTTGGTCGAATGCCAGTTCGGGAGCAACACGCGCATCCGCGCAACTCACAAGGCCAGCAATGGGATATTGCGCGCTGGAACGAGCAACTCGTCCTGCCGAATAATCACGATTCTGCGACGAGTTGCTGGCGTAACGCGCGTTGCCTTCAAGCAGCCTTTTCAATGCATCGTCGGGCGATATGGTGTTCTGAGCGGCTGGACTCCCCCATTGCTGCGCTGCAGCGGGCAAGGCGAGCCCGCCGACAAACGCGCCAGCAAGGCCGGTTGCCAAGAGTCTGCGGCGCGTTAGGGACACTGCATGTTGGTCACACATAGAAACCATCCTGGTTTATTGAGCATGCGCCAAAGAACTGTGGAGTTCTTAGCTGCGCCGGTGTGAGATGATCGATACCCGTCGATAGTGAGGGCGAAGAACTGGAATCCCGAGTCCAAAATTTGCAGGATTCTTTATGTTGAAGCTTGAAGCACACTCGGACTTACCAATATCTGTTCGCCGTCCTGCACAGCGGCTGAGCGAATCCTTCATGTGCCACGCCGCGAGTTTGCGTCTATCGCCGGGGTTCAAACCGGCTATAGCTCGTTATTGCCATCGCATGGCTGAAAAGCCGCCTGTTGTATGGCCGATTTGTAAGCTCTTCGGTCAGTTCGAGCGCTATGTCGCTGCCTATCTGCTGATCCATAATTATTATGCTTGGCGTGAAGGCCAGGGCCCTTCACCGACGCTGGCAGCTCTTCAGAAGGCCACCCCATCGAGCGCCCGCCAGACAGCTGGGTTCGTTGCGGCGTTGAAAGCCGGCCGCTTTCTGGAAAGCGCAGTCAAACCTGCTGGTGGTCGGGAAAAGCCGCTCAAGCCCGCCGCCGTAATGGTGGAGGAGATTGGACGCTCAGGCCGCCTCTTCGTCTCGGCCTTGGATGAAATCGAGACTTGGCGGCCAGCCTGGGCCCTTGCCCTGATGGATATCGACAGATTGGGCGTACTCCTTCAACGCTCTGCAGCTTTCGTCCTCGGCGACGGCACCCTCATCCACCCATTCCAACGGGTCTTGCATTTTGCTGGTCGGGATTGTGGCTATCCATTGCTGACTGCCATCATCGGTGCCCACTACGCCGCGACTATCAAGGCGTGTCCCCAGGCGGTTCCTCTCACCTTGCGCGCTTTGGCTGCGCGCTTTCAGGTTTCGCGCGCTCACATCGGCAATTTGTTGGACGAGGCCCGGCAGGCGAATTGGTTCATCATCGAAGCCGGCAACCTCGTCCATCTCGATAACGATCTCGTTCTCGAGTTTGAGAACTGGGCTTGTTGGCAAATGGTTCACTATGGGGAGATAGCGGCGACGCTGGAGTAGCCTGCATCGATCGCGTGAGTACCAGACATCAAGCTGAACTTAAACAAGTTCAGATGCAGACCGTTCCAGTTCGCCAAACGCAAAAACCGTCCTGATGTTCATATCAGGACGGTTAGCGACTTATGACAGAACTGGTTGCGGGGGCAGGATTTAATCTTTACTTGCGCTCATTTGAAACACACCGCGTCGCACTGGAATATCTGCTTTCCGATGATTTTAGGGGGTTATTTCGTACCGCAGCGTAGCTCACTCGCATACTGGCGTCGAAGGTGCCGATCCTCCCTAGCTATCGACTGCTTAATGGGCTCCGGGTTCGCATCATCAAGTACATTCTTGGACGAAAGAATGCCCGCCGACCAGGGGGATCATCAGCGGGCAAGTTGGGTCGGTCGGATGTATACCTCGAACGAACAGCGTCAGCGGCCGTTCCCGCGCGCACGACGTTTTTTCTTAGGCCTCGGTGGTGCCCTGTAGGTCACGTCCTGAATGCGTTTGCACACGCTGATAGCGTTGCCGTAGACGGCAATGTGCTCCCCATTGTTGAAGTGGATGATCGTCGTCATCGGCCTGTGTGAAAAGATTTTACGGCAACAGACCTCGCTTATTGGAACGGCGAACCTGCACGACGCGTTTGCTGATGAGAGGTGCGCCATGAATTCCAAACCCTGGTCACATCCAGTCAAGTTCGAGATTGGCTTCGAGCAGTTCCGCATCATCATGACAACCGAGGACGCTGCTCGCTTCCTACTCAATCAATGGCCCATCGACGAAGGAAGAAGGCTAATCGCCGCAAGAGAAGCCTGCCTTGGTGCGTTGGAGGGCGAAGTGTCCGAAAGGCATGCCAGAGAAGCCTTCATCGAAGCGTGCGCAGAGGCTGGGATGTCTGTGGTCCCGTGAGCAGCGCAAGCTTACCGCCCGGGGTTTTGGGGTAGACGCCAGCCTTGGGTATTTCTCGTTCGCGTCCGCTCGTGCACTGTGCCAGCGTGGGGAATGCCGCCGGTGATGTCGTTGGGTCGTTGCTGCGAGCCTTCATTCCAGCCGTTATGAGACGATAATGGCATAGCGGCTGGCGCTATGGGATGATCGGCCTTGCCATATCCATAGCCTCGCTGAATCGCCCAGAAATCGTCCATGTCGTTGGTGCCACCCGCATGGGCGACAATCGCTGGCATGCTCCAGGCAACCAAGACGAGTGCGGCGAGGGTCATCTTCACGGTGAATCTCCATGTTCAGATGCCCTGTTGCGCCGCCCGATCAGTTGAACTTGCCTCGTCGCGAAACGCGACGTTGTCGCATCATTGCTTGCCAGGGGAGATACTTGTCCGTTCAGGACGGCATGCAAAGGGCAAAAAGCCCGGCCAGCAGCATTGCCAGTCGGCCGGCCGGCCGGGCAAGTCTTGGGTCATTGATGCAATCGCGACCAGATATAGGATGCACGCCACATCCAGTCTGAGCCGACGCCGACGAACGACAAGGGGACAATAACGCCGCCGGTCACAAGGTGCCTCATGGGCGTCGACAATTTGCTGTCTACCACTACTTGGTGGCCGTACTGTGGAATGGCGGATTACAATTCTGTAACCGTGCAAAAGCAATACAAAAGAAGCGGCCCAACCGAGGAACGGATAAATTGGGCCGGGTCAAGTCACATTTTCAACAGGAACATCAACACGAGCCGTATTCCATTAGGGAATACTTGCTCTGTGAGCCGTACCGGACAGACTGACGTAATCACCATTGCTGTGCACGAACGCTCAAGCAAAAGCCGCATCAACCCACCTAGCGCTTCTACTACTACTAAAACAATCTGGTGGCACTGTGAAAATCAAATGGCGCCAAAGTGGCGAGAAGGGCCTCGAGCTTGGCCCCATGACAATTCCCGCCAGACTGTCGTCTGTGAGGCAGTTCCGCCATTGCCCACGCTCGAATCCAGCGTGTCATAGCAAACCTTTTCCTGCAGAACCGCTATCCTTGCCGCCATCACTCGTGTCAGCGAGATCGGAATTGTCTTTAAAAGGGGCCGGAGGTGTCGGTCCCCTCCAAGGGTAGTGTTGCAAATTTTCAAGCGGGCGTAGACTGACCAGCCTGTGGGCGGATTTCAGGCGGCGATGGCCTCGAATTGTTGCTTGAGCGATGGGTTGGGATTGTAGGCAAATCGGCCTTGCCGCTTTCGCATCATATGAACCATTTCAATGCCGCCCAATGTGGCGGCTGCGGCATTGAACGATTTGAAACTCTGTATCGGCCGCACCCGCCGTTTGATGCGCCGATGATCCTGCTCGATGCGGTTGTTGAGATACTGACTTCGTCGGATCCGGATCGGAACCGATACTCGTGGTGACCGGTCGCGCAAGCGGTTCTCGGCATCGCAAGCAACAATCGCCTCTTGGTTGGTCTGGCTGCCGTCGACGACGATGCGCTCGGGCCGGCCGTGGCGGCCCAATGCCTTGCGCAGGAAGCGCTTGGCGGCGAGCAGATCACGGTTCTGACTGAACCAAAACTCGACCGTGTCGCCGACGCTGTCGATGGCCCGATACAGATACATCCATGTTCCGCGCACTTTCACATAGGTCTCGTCCACGTGCCACTTGCTGGTCACGGCTCGTTTGCGTCGGTTGAAGCACTTCAAAAGCAACGGCGAGAAGTGAACGACCCAGCGATGGATCGTCGAGTGATCAACGCTGATGCCGCGTTCAGCCACCATCTCCTTCAAGTCGCGCAGGCTCAGGCCGTAAGCCAGGTACCAGCGCACGCAAAGTAAAATCACCGAGCGATCAAAATGGCGACCCTTGAACATGATACGCACTCCAGCGGACGGAGGCGCCCTCATGCCGCACTCTGCTTACCGAAACGTTTGCAACACAACCTAGCGGCATGCATTGCCCTGGCATCGCGGCTGATCACGCGGACCAAGACCAGGGCCGTGCCTGTAACGCCCCGAAAAGCCTGACATTGCAACTGACTATATTGCGTTCTTCTGGGTTTTCGAGCCCGGCATCGATGTCAACATGACTTTGGGCTGATCCGCCAGGATGTCATGAAGGCGACCGGCAACAAGCAGGAGCCTTTCACCTATGGCGCTCTTCCGCCAGAAGGCCTCTACTTTGCGGGCAATCGCTAATCGGACCGCAGGGAGCGTCATTGACAATCGACGCCCTGAAGAACCCAGTAAGCTCTTTCGCAAAACCTTACCTCCGGCTTCCAAAGACGTGGCACAAGGTGGCGTTTCAGAAAGTTCAAACCCACGAACGCGCCATACTGCCATGTGACATAACGCACGTCCTCGACAAAGCGCATCTGATAACTCGCCCCCGTCGGCGTGCCACACTGCCATCGGTCGCTGGCATCAGCCCGGCCGGGGCCATTCGTCCACCCTCGGCCGGGCTCCCTGCCTCGACCTTGCAGGAACCGAGGCTTATGGCTGAATCAACGCGTAGTCACAGGATGCTCGCTGGCCGTGACGACGACGTGATAGTGGATAGATCGACGCGATCCACGGTCGGGGCAGTTTGAAGAAAACAAATGGCATGGCGTGCCAGGATCATCATAGCCGTCTCGACCGTGGTCTGGCTGGCGGTCCTGGCTGTCTCCCAGGCCGGTGGGCCCTGGTGCTACGGCAAGTCCAAGGCCCCCGATAGGCGGTCGGTGCTCTGAACTGGCTCGCAAGCTGGCCAAAACTCCAGTGCATCGGGGCGGCAGGTGACCCTATTGCTGACGGTCGCTTCAAGAAGTGCTTTGACGGGGAATAGTCCAACCGTAAGGCCTGGAACAACAGGGAGCGGGCCACCCGCTTGCCGCGGAAAGGCTTGTACAAGATGCACGGTCGGTGGGGGCCGATATCGAAATCGACCAATCGCTGATGGCAGGACGGAAGAATGAAGCCAGTTTTGCGTATAGCCCTTTTCACCATCCTCCTTACCTTCCCTGCCAGCGCCGCTGCCTATGAGGCGATCGATCGCGCCGTCAGGCAAGGCAAGCATGGTGCCCGGCGCAATATAGAGCCCGATCAGAACACCGACATCGGCTAGGCTCGCGCCGAGACCCTGGCTGAGCTGTGGCGCAACGGCCGCGACGCTTTGGAACTGAAAGGCGATGGCGGCGCGAGCGACGAACAGAGCAGCAAGAATCGTCCAACAGCTTCGCATTTGGATCTTTCCCGATGCCGTGAACTATGCCGTCGGCCGGATATTCTGGTTGAGGCGGAAGAAGTTGGTCGGATCGTATTTGTCCTTGAGTGCAGCCAGTCGTGCGTAATTCTCGCCATAGGCGTCGCGCACCCGATCCTCGCCCTCATCCCCGAGATTGTTGGCGTAGACGCCTCCGGTCGAATAGGGCCTGATGGCGCCCCATAGCTCGCGCGCCCATCGCATGTTGGCGTAGTCATCGGCGAGATCGTCCCAAATCGCGATCGGAAAACAGTCGAACATCGCGTCGCGATTCGCGTAGGGCGAGTCCGATACTGGAACCCGAGCGATTGCGCCGCCGACATGCTGGAAGACCAGCAGGGACGAGGTATTGGGGGCTCTCGCATAGGCGTCAAGCAGCGTGTCGATCGCATCAACACTGATTTCGCGCAGGAACTGAGCCTTCCAGTAGTAGCGACGGCCACGCGGAAACAATGCGTCGCCGCCGGATTGAATCGCAAGATAGGGAACAGGTGTGAGACGCGTCTCGACAGCAGAGCCAAACTTGACGAGGGGAGAAAGGGCGCGCTCACCATCATCGTGCGAGCCGACATGGCACCCTGAGATACTGAAGAACCGGTCGCCCGACGGGAGTGTCACCAGGGCTGCGTCAACGTCCACCTCATCGAGCGCGCCCCGGGCGAATTCATCATAGAACCGCATGGCCTCGCGCGCCTCCCCATAGGGATGGAGCGCCGACGCGACGAGCAGGGACGTGCCGATCGCATGCAACCGGTATTCGAACCGGGTCACGATGCCGAAATTGCCGCCGCCGCCTCTCAAGCCCCAGAACAGGTCGGGGTTTTCGGTCGGGCTGGCCCTCAAGATCATTCCTTCGGCCGTCACCACTTCGGCGGCAATTAGATTGTCGCAAGTCAGCCCGTATTTTCGGCCGAGCTTGCCGAAACCGCCGCCAAGCGTGAGCCCGGCGATGCCGGTGTCACTGTTGACGCCCATGGTGGTGGCCAGACCATGCGCCTGCGTGGCGCGGTCGAATTCGCCGAGATCGAGGCCCGCCTCCGCGCGTGCGATGCGATGGACCGGATCGACATCGATATGTTTCATGCCCGATAGGTCGATGACGATGCCGCCATCACAAACCGAGAGGCCAGCCACATTGTGGCCCCCGCTGCGAACGGCCACCTGAAAGCCGCGAGTTCTTGCGAACGCCACGGCCTCGACCACATCTTGAGTATCCGCGCAGTAGGCGATCACGGCCGGTCTCTTGTCGATGGCGCCGTTCCACACCTTGCGAGCCTGGTCGTAACCAGGGTCCCCCTCGATGATCACATGGCCCTTGAGGCGCAGTTGTGAGACGGGTCGAGGTATGGCGGGTGATTTACCTGCCACGTCGTCATGGGGCTGCCGCTGTTCCATCCGGTTCACTCCTCGCCACGAATGCCCATGCCATCATCTCATGGAGTGCCAAGCCGTTTCAAAATCGAAGAATTCAGGTGCTGGGTGAGAAAACCTCATCTACATTGACGGCATGAGGAAGCTCCTGCCCCTTCGAGCTCTCCATGCCTTCGAGGCCGCTGCCCGGCATCACAGCTTCGGGGCTGCCGCGAAGGAGCTCGGCGTCACGCCGACGGCAATCAGCCACCAGATACGGCAGCTGGAAGAGACCTCCGGTGTCAAGCTGTTCCAACGCCGCCCTCGGCCGTCGCTTCTGACGAGCGCAGGTGCCCGGCTTTATCCGGCCTTGCGCAGCGGTTTCGATGCGCTGGCCTCGGCGGTGGCGCTGTTGGCCGAGAAAGACGCGCAAGCACCGCTTCGCGTGACGAGCCCGAACGCATTCGCCAGCAAATGGCTGGTGCCACACCTGCCGAAATGGCGTGAAGCAAACCCCATTGTGCCCTTGGAGATCATCGGAACGGATGCCGTCCTCGATCTGAGATCCGGCGTCGCGGACGTCGCGATCCGCTATGCACGAAAGCCACCGCTCGACCTCGTGGCGCACGAGGTGGCTCGGGATGCGTATATTCCAGTTTGCAGTCCGCATCTGCTGGAACGATATGGCCCGATCGCGCGGGCGGCGGATCTCCTGCGCCTGCCCTTGATCCATTACGATTGGATGAACCGCGATCCGCAAGCGCCGACCTGGCGGCAATGGCTGGCGGTTGCGCGGTCGATCGATCCCGATTTCGGCCCGATCGAAAAGGTCTGGGACCTGAGTTTCCGCGAGGAACTGCATGCGATCGATGCCGTTGTCGGCGGGCAAGGGATTGCGATCTGCAGCGACGTGGTCGTAAGCAATGAGCTGAGGAGCGGGATGCTCGTCAAGGCGCATCCGCTTTCTCTGCCTGGCTACGGGTTCTATCTCGTTTCCCTGGCCCATAGTCCGCGGACACCGGCCATCGAAGCCTTTTCGACGTGGCTGAGGGCCCTCACTTGACGTCGCGGAGACAATCCACGGCAAGCGCGTTCGCACCCAGCCAAACTCACTTTACCGCCCGACCGAACTTTGTTTCGGCGTGCAAGTTTGAGTCTGACTCAAATCTGCTGCAGGTAGAGGCCGTTCTGATGCTGGTTTCCGGGAGAAACCAGCGCGATGAAGGGGCGATTTCGACGAAGCAACGGCTTCCGAGGAAGCCTCAGGGTTGTCTCCGAATGGGCAACACGTCGTCGGCGCGCTGAGAAAGCGGACGCAAGCAGTCTCGCGCGCGTCCCATCGGCCCGAACTTCGCGAAGCTGATGATCAACGGCCGCGACAATCAATCGAAGGCTGAAACTGTTACGATCGTCGCGATCGAGGGCGGCATCTCAGCCTTGGTCAAGGCCCGCGAGATCACCGCCAACTTCCCGCCATGATCAGGTCGAGGCGAACCAAGCCCTTGTCCGCTTCTGGAATGCCGTTGTTTATTGGTCAACGGCCATTTTGGAGCGTATTGCGGACAGTCGAATGCGGGCCCGTTGCCGGACCGTCCATCTTGGATCCAAAAGACCTGCTAGCCACCGTTCGGCCGTGCCCCCTATGCGCTCGGTTTTCCTGCGTCTCGAAGTGGTTAAGCCGCCGATTTTCGAAGACCCGGTCGTGATCGTATCGTCATATCGCTCAGCATCCGGCGCTGCGAGACGAATAGACGATAATTGAGGAGAGAGGAACTGCCCTCTCACCTCAAGTTCTTACGGACGAACGCGGATGACCGTCTTTCCTGAGCGTCGCTCGCTCGCGTTGAAAGTTGCAACGGCCTCGTCGAGGCTCGAAACCTTGCCGATATTCGTCCGCAGCCGTCCGTCCCGCACCCGCTGGACGATCTCACTCAGTTGGGCGCGGTCGGACTCGACAACGAAGTCAACCGCCCGGCCGTCTGCGGGCCGCGCCTCGGCCGGGCCGACGACGGTCACCAGCGTTCCTCCGGTTCGGATCAAAGCTACAGACCGCTTCTGGATGTCCCCGCCAATGACATCGAACACCAGATCGACGCTGCCGATGTCTTCCAGCGCGTCGTTCTCGAGGTCAATGAATTCATTTGCGCCGAAGTCGAGCGCCTTCTGTCGGTCGGCGGCGCGCCCGGTGCCGATGACATAGGCACCGGCCTCCCGTGCGAGTTGCGTCACCATCGAACCTACCGCGCCGGCTGCACCATGCGCTAGGACGCTCTGCCCCACCTGAAGACGGGCATGCTGGAATAGTCCTTGCCACGCGGTGAGGCCCGAGATTGGCAAGCTCGCCCCCACCGTGAAGTCGACGTCGCCTGGCAGCGGCGCGAGATTGCGTGCCTCCATGGCACTATATTCCGCGAGCGTGCCATCGCGATACCAGTCCGCGAGACCGAACACCCGCTGTCCCACCGACAGTCCAGTCGTGCCATAACCCAGGGCAGTGACAATTCCAGCCAGCTCATGTCCGGGGATCGAAGGCGTGCGCGCCTGGTCGCGGCGGTCGGTCCAGGTCGAAGGCCACTCCAACTCGGTCGGGACGAAGCCTGACGCATAAACCTGAACGACGACGTCGTTTATCGCTGCCTGTGGCGTAGGCCGCTCCACCATTGTCATGCCGCCCGTTCCAGCAGACTGGTTCATCACAGTGATCGCTTTCATGGGAATTGTCTCCTCAGACATTTGTTGATTCAGGACAAATTACAGGTGTGGAAGGTCTTTTCGATCTCACGCAGCAAGGTATCGGCTCGACGCCTTCCGTGACGACCTTGATGTCGAATTGCTATGTGATGTCGACGAGACCGCTGCCCAGGCTCCCGGAGCCACAGCACTGCGAACCCAGCATTTTTATCGACTTCAACCGCGCAGTGGTGGCGGGCGCTTCATCGTCAGAAGCTCCGTCACATCGTGCAGATCATCTGCCGATGAGATGGCAATCGTCAGCCATTTTCCGTCGATATATGTTTTGGCGTCATCGTAGAGCTTGATCAATTGCGGGCGCCAGACACAACGCCGTTCCTCAAACTTCTCTCGTTCCGCTCTGCCCATGACCACCACAGCCGAAAGCCGCCGGTATTCCGGCACCAAAGCGCAGAACGCCTTGGTTTTGTTGTAGCGCAAGGACCATCCGCGGTTCTTGCCACCGTAGAGCCAGTCCGGCGCGAAAACGCCAGGGTAGAATTCGTCAATCCAAGTCCGTAGCTCGCCCCAATGCACGAACGCATCTGGTCCGATCCATTCGCGGACGGCGCTGTCATCAGGCAGTACCGATCTATCGGTGATCCTGTCGCCAATTTGGGGAAGCATGCCGGCAGATAAAATCATGGGAGATCTCCTGTTCAAAGTCCGGCAAAGGTTGGATGGTTATGATGCGGGCCTGCCAGGAATTTGCGGCGCGCCCTCGGCGTGCTCCTGGCGCGATGCTTCCAGGAGCTGGGATGTGCATCGCGATGCAGTGTATCGATGCTCGATAGCACTGCGGGACAGCCATCGATGCCTCGAAGCTCTCGAACGGCCGTCAGATCGATCGCGGCTAAGGCCTTTTCCCTGGCCAGTTCAGCCTCGTCTCGGTCGAGGAAGGCTGTGGCCTGCAGGGCGTGAAATTGCTGGGTCTTCAGCCCAATGGAGCTAAGCGCCAGCGACAGATACGGTGTGAGAAAGTCGGGCTGGTTGGCTCGGTCGCCGGTGAAAACGCCACCGGAAGCGACCCCCACAAACACCGGACGGTCCCGCAGCATTCCCACCTTTCCGGCCAGCGTCGACTTCATCGTGCGATCGACGCGCAGGATTTGATCAATCCAGGCCTTGAGGACTGAAGGAATGGTGAAATTGTGCATCGGCGTTCCGATGACAATCACATCGGCCGCTTCGACTTCTTGAATAAGCACTTCGGAAAGATCCAGAGCGCCCTTCGGCGGGGCTGATAACGTGGCCGGCGTCGACAGAGCAAGTGCGTAGTCTGCCAAGGCATGGGGCAATGGATCGGTCCCCAGATCGCGACGAATAATGCATGCCCCGGGCGCGGCCTCGAGGAGCCTTTCGACGATCGCCGCCGAGAGCTGGCGGCTATGCGATTCTTGCCGCGGGCTGACATCAATATGGAGAATGTTCATGTGATTGTTCCGATGGCTTCGCGAGGTCGCGATAGGACCGAGCTCAGATCGAGCCCGCCAGGGCAACGGCGGGAAAGTCCTTCTCAGGATCAAATACGTTGTTGAAGAAGTTCGTCAGCGAGTACATGGCCACCAATGCGACGATCTCGATGATGTTCGCATCGGTGTGGCCAGCGTCGCGGACGGCCTTCAGGTCCGCTTCGGCGACGTGGCCGCGGGCATCGATGACCTTGCGTGCAAACTGGACGGCGGCGTCGCGTTTAGAGTCATTGGCATGACCCTTACGAGCAAGAATGATGTCATCGGCCGATAGTTTGGCCATGTGTTCAGCCGTGAAGCTGTGAACCGTGAGGCAATAGTTGCAAGCATTCACTTCGGAGACCGCGAGACCGATGCTGTCGCGCGTCCTCACGTCTAGAGCCTTGCTCAGGGAGCCGAGCAGAGTGGCCCACGCGTTGAATGCGATCGGGCTCTGCGCAAACGCCGCCATCATATTAGGTGTGAAACCGATATTCCTGGTGAAAGCATCGAGGGTCGGCTTGGATTCGGCCGGCACCTGTTCCGGCTTCAGAACAACAGTTCTTGCCATTGTAGTCTCCATAAGATCTTGAGTTAATTTGAAATTATGCGAAATCGAGCACATCGACCAACGGCATGCGCGGCTTCTGCGGCCAGTTGCCGGCCCGCTCCGGTCCGACGGTCAACAGCATCACTGGCACTTCGTCTTCGGCCAGGCCGAACTCGCTATGTACGGCTTCAGCGTCGAAACCGATCATCGGCGTTGAACCCAGGCCTAGCGAGCGGGCCACGTAGATGATCGTCGCAGCGCCGAAGGTCGCGGAGCGTACCGCCTCGTCGCGCTGCCGCTGCGGCTGATCGTCATACAGTCCGCGTGCGGGGATCTCCCATTCCGGCACCAGATGCGCCGGCATGATGCCAGCTTCCACCACCGGTGCCAGGCGATCAGGAACGGTACTGGCATCAGCAAGCTGACCGATGACGATAAAAGTGACAGCGGCGTCGGTGATCGCGGGCTGATTCCAGGCGATCGGACGCAGCCGTGCCTTGGCTTCAGGCGTGCGCACGGCGATGAAACGCCAGTTCTGCAGGTGGAAGGATGTCGGTGCCGAAGTGCCGATGCGCACCAGGTCGCGGATCTGATCGTCGGTCAGGGTCGCGGTGGGATCGTAGTATTTTGCAGCACTGCGGCTCAGGATGGTTTCGATGACGGCGTTCGTCGCGAACGCGTTTTCGTTCTCCCCGGTCTCTCCATGAACCTCGGCAACGGCGCAGGTTGCGGATTCGGTGGCGGTGATGCAGTTCATTGGGTGGCTCCCTCATCAAGTGATTACGGAGCCCAATTTACGGCCAGACGTGCATATTTCGAGACTGAATTAGCTCAACATGATGCTCAAAAGGATCAAAATGGTCTTTTCGGTTCCAACGCTGCACGCTTACTCGCCTTTATGCGCCAGCCGGCGCCATTCTCCCGGTGTCATCCCTATCCTTTCGGCAAACACACGGCGGAACGCCGAAACGGATTGGTATCCGACCGTCTCGGCCACAGCCTCGGTGCTGATCGCTGGTTTTTTCAACTCGTTGGCTGCCAGACTCATGCGCAGTTCGGTCAACAAATCGACAGCGGAGCAGCCCAACCTGTCCTGAAAGTGCCTCATGAACGTGGCACGCGACATACCGCATATATCCGCCAAATCAGGCAGTTTCCAAGACCGCGCTGGGTCGGCGAACATCGCTGCAATTGCCGGAGCCAACCGCGGATGGCCGGCCAGGGCCAACAAGCCTTCGGGTGCTTTCTCGGCCTCGCTCGCTGCGCGCAGGACCAAGGTGAATAGGGCCGAAGAAAGTGCGTTGAGAATGGCGCGTCCGCCAGCTCGGTCGCCTGCGGACTCCATCCGCATCAGACCGACCAGGCTGGCCAGTTGGTTGGAAGCGGACCCGACGCCCACTTCTCCATTGCCTTCGATCGCGCGCGTCACGAGATTTGTGGGCAGGTAGTTGCGGATCAGACGATCATGGGGGGGCGCGATGAAAAATCGCCCGCACAGCAGATCCAGACGCTCACCCTGGCTGTCATTCTCGCTCAGCATCCATCCGGCGGCGCCCCAGCGTTGGTTTGTAGGGATTGGCGTTTGCCCACTGCCGTCGTGCAGCATATGCGGTGCACCGCGCGGCAGCAGCACGATATCGCCGCTCACCAGCTCCCGCACTGTTTTCGACTCGGGATCCTCGAAAATGGCCCGGCCCTTGACTATGACGTGGTAAGGAATTTCATTCGCCGCAGCCCTATTCCAGGCGACACGCCACGGCGGACCATAGGCGCAACGAACCTCGAGCTGACCGGTAACGGTAATGATTTGCAACAGATGGCTAAGCCAGTCCACTTCAGACATTGGGCCTCGAAAACCGAAAATCATTGAACATCTTATCGCAGCCGCACATTGGTTCTACTTGCCGCCCACGTTTCCTAACACTGCTCCGGACCTGCATCGGTCGTGAGGGAGCGCCTCACGATCAGAACAAAGGGGTGTCCGCGTCAGACGCCGCAACAACGTCCGGCAATTAAATCTATTAGCGTGCCGTCATCTATGGGACGATCGAGAAGTTGGTAGGGCCACCGCTTGGCAGATCGTTGAGGAATATACCGACCGCCGTTTTCATTCGAACCTAACCAAGGAGCTGGATCGCATTTCCCGCGATCAGGGGGACATCGTCAGCTTCTTCAAGTGGATGGTCTATTCGGAGGTCAAGCTTCATGCGCCCTCTAAAGGCGAGGTTTCAGATCGGCATACTCGCGGCAGCGCCGGAGCTCATCCTCAATGGAAGCGTCCCGCTGGCTACCAGAGGAATAGCGGGAGTAGAGCGCGACACGGGCCATGGTGGACCAACCCCTCACTCTCCTAGTGGGGGCCATCCTTCTTCCCCCGGCTCTTTTCCTCTCATCTGCCTTGCGGATGGTCACTAGCCGCGCGGGGCTTCTCGAACGCTTCACCGGCCAATTGCCAGCTAATCCCCCGCGATATCGAGCACAATCCGACCCAGCTTTGTAGGATCGGCGTCCCCGCCGGCATGGCCGGAGCCCGCGAGATTACGCCAGACCTGCCGGAAACGAGGCCGGATAACCTTAGTCTCGATCATCCAGGCCTTCGCAAATCGACATGTCTGGCGCCAAGGCCGCTATGACGCCTTTTTCTTTCTGCCCCTGCTGGACGCGGGAGGCGGTGGCGGTGGCGGTGCGCTATTCGCCTTTCGATTCATCTGGCCCAGTCCGAGTTCCTTGGCCAGGCGCGCGCGGGTAGCTGAATAGTTCGGCGCAACCATGGGATAGTCGCTGGGCAGGCCCCACTTCTCCCGATACTGCTCGGGCGTCATTTCATAGGTCGTCCGCAGATGCCGGGTCAGCGATTTGAACTTGCGCCCGTCTTCCAGACTGATCAGATAATCGGGGGTGACGGATTTCTTGATCGGAACGGCGGGCTTTGGCGGGGTAACCGCCTCGACCGACCTTGGATTGTTCAGATCCGTTAGTCCTTTGTGCACCGAATGGATCAGATCCGCGAGGGATGCGGTGGCAACCTGGTTGTTGGAAACATAGGCAGAGACGATGTCGACTGTCAGGTCGACCAGACTTGCGTCGTCCTCAGGCATATTCAGTCACCCCTTGTTTTTTGTGGTGATGTCGAAGTGAGTGCTGTTTTTTGTTATGAACGCAGCATTGTGGACCCGATCGCTGCGCTAGCTGAGATTCTCAGGCAAATCCCAGCAACTGTAAAGATCATCCTCAAGAATGATCATGGCTGCCTGTGCACTATTTAGAGCCTTTGCAGGCGATGTTGCGATCGGTCACGCTCTCTGTGTAAATCACTATAAAAATAAGTGATTAGAGAACATTCGATCTACATGCACCTGTTGGAATACCGGCCTGTTCCCTTAAAACAAGACGAGCCGCACACATCCGTCCGCCGAGGCTTGGGCCCGAGGACGTCTCAGCCAACCAGCAAATTCATCGTGACGATCTCGCACAAGGGTGCGACGCCGCGCCATTGATCGCGATAGATGCAGGTGTCGATGCCGATGCCGCAATCCATGAACACGCCTGTTCGCTGCTCGAACCCGATGCACGTTCCCAAGGTCAGACGCTCGACGCATGGACGACCGGAATAGCGAAACGACGCCGAGCCTTGCGGCAGGACGAATACGTCATTGTCCGCGATTTCGGACGCAATATCGATCGCCGTGAACTCGAAGGATTTGAAGCCGCGACGATCGGCCGATCTCGACGCAGGTCAGTTTCACTCCGCCCGCCATTTGGAGCGCTGCTGAACCCAATAGGCCAATCACTCGTCCCTGCTCTGGCTCGAGGGCAAATTCAGCCGCGGGGTCCATCGGCGTGAAGAATGCGCCTGCGGCTGCGACATTGTTCCCCGCGCCCAGATGCCAGTTGTCCACGATGAAATCCTTCTCGCCCTCGCTCAGCACATCCTGCCTCAACAAGGCTTCCGCCTCGGCGTGCGCCTTCATCTCAGCTTTACTCAACTTGCCCATCTCGCTGCTCTTTCCGTTGGATCGGCGAAGCAGCGTGCGGTGGGGTGACAGCATGAACTGGGGAAGGATTTCGCCCGCCTGCAGGGCGCCGCCTCTATCGGCAGAGAGATCATCCGAGCGTAGCGAAGAGAATTTCGGGGAGACGCCAGTTCATGCTTGCCGGGAGGGAGAGCAGCGTTCTCCCTCCCCGCGTCCTTCACATCAGGGGGAAGATGCTCGCGGCTCATGCCGCGGCCCTCGCAAACCATGCAAATGCCGATGCGGTTAAAGAGGATTTTGAAGCGACCAACCTCGCAGAATGATTGCTAAGGGTGCAGACACATTCAGAGCCAAAAGGCCAGAGCGATGGCGAGTGCCACCCCTGAAAGGAAGTTGGCGGTGAGCTTGTCATAGCAGCAGCGACACTGCGGCTAACGGATCGTTCGCTTGCTGTTGTGGCCGCCGGGATTACCGGCGCGGTGCCGGCATCGCGGACCAGGCAACGGAACCAATCGGCATCGTACCTGTGTCGCCGAGCAGATAACGCATACACCCGGCCCGTTCGAGCGGAGCGGGCGCGGTCTTTTTGGTTTGAACCCTGGAGAGATAGTCAGTGGCCATAGACTGCCCACCGCGCCACCGACAAGATCGTCGCGATTTCGGCCGGCACCCACCATATGATAGGAGGGCCAGACGCTATAGCTTCACGCCGACGCTCGCCAGAAAGCTTTCCATACGGTTGTCAACCTCAACCTTCGTCTCCGCCCAGGCTGGAATCGACTCAAGAAGATTGTCGTGCCAGGCGATCAGGTTCGGATATTCTTTGAACGGAAACCGTGCACGATCGATCTGGGAAAAGGGAGCCGCGATATCGATATCAGCGAAGGTCAACGCATTGCCAACCATGAACTTACGACCTTCAAGATGCTGGTCGAGTACCTTCGCCGCGGCGCGGATCTTACCCTCGGCAAATGTGATGAGGGATCCGTCCTTCGGTACGCCCGTGACCGTCTTCCCCACGCGCTCATCAAAGATCGTAGTGGTGAAGGTGCGCCACTGCTCGCCCGACCAGAACATCCACTGAAGCACCTGGAAGCGCTCCCGCTGCGTGATTCCGAGCAGCGACGAATTCACCTTGTTGGCAAGATATAGATTGATCGCAGAAGCTTCCCAGAGAATGGTCCTTTCATCCTCCAGAACCGGCGTCAGACCGTGGGGATTGAGACGTGATTTAAACGCGTCAGTCTGGCTCTCGCCTTTGAAGAGGTCAACGTTCACGCGTTCGAGTTCGATGCCCATGACCTTCGCGGCGGTAGTCACACGACGCAAGCTGCCCGAACCCGCATCACCATAGATCTTGATTGTCATAACTGCTCCTTTCGATTCCAGACCCGCGAACGGGCGGTCGAATGTCAGTTTTCATATTCCCCTTGTGAATGACAACCATACTTCACGAATGATATCTATTCCCTATTGGAATAGATTAAAGTGGTGACTGTGCGACAAGCTAGGATGTCATGATGGACAAGCTCAATGCGATGCGGATGTTCGTGCGCGTCGTCGAAAGCGGAAGCTTTTCGCGGGCAGCGCGAGACCTGAACGTCAGCCAGCCGACGGTCAGCAAACAGCTCGCTGAACTCGAAGCGCGGCTCGGGACGCAACTCCTCGCGAGAAGTTCGCGTGCTCTTGCCGTAACGTCGGCAGGGCAGGACTATTACGAGGCCACCGTCCGTATCCTTCAGGATCTCGACTTCGTCGAAGAGAGAATCCTAGAAGGGCAGTCGGCCCCCTCGGGGCTGGTCCGCCTGACCCTTTCGCCAGCATTCGGGAGGATGTTCGTCATTCCCCGGCTCGCGGATTTTAGGAACCGTTTCCCAGACGTCGCGATCGAGATGGAAGTCTCCGGGCGGCACGTGGACCTTATCGAGGAGGGAATCGACGTTGCGATCCGTATCGGTCGGCTTTCGGATTCGGCACTCGTCGCCCGACGCATCGGCGACATGCGGATGATAACCCTGGCCTCTGCCGGCTATCTAGCTCAACACGGCACGCCGCAAACGTTGGACGACCTACGCGCTCACCAGCGTATCAGCTATGTCCACCAGGGAGATATCATCGGGTGGGGTTTCCAAATAGACGGCCGGCAGGTCGCAGTCGACGGTGGGGGAGCCTTCCGCACGAACGATGCCGAGCATGTACGCGGCGCGGTTCTCGCGGGCCTCGGCATCGCCCACCATGCGAGTTGGCTGTTCACGGATGTGCTGGCCTCCGGCGAGGTTGTACGAATATTAGACCAACATGCTCCGCCGCCCTTTCCAATCAACGCTGTTACTGTTGCTGGACGGCGCATGCCTTCCCGCGTGCGGCAATTCATCGACTTCCTCGCTGCGATTTGCGCCGAGGAGCCGGAACTGAGAATAGGCGACGGCTAACCCGTCATGGAGCGGACGACTCTGGGTTGGCCCCGCACAGGAGAACTCCAAACAGGCCCTTGTCGTCGATCCACGTTGGCTATTGGAGAGCATCCCCTTGGGTGCAGCAATAAGGTAGCGGTCGCGTGGCTGTACTCAACTGCATCCCCTGTTTTTCTTCTTGCCATCGTCCCGCCGAAGGACGAAGCAACCAAACGCCGCAGGAGCTACACTGAAACCTGCTAATGAGGACTGCATGTGTCATAGAAGGTTCAATCTTCTCGCTGGGTGACACTACTCGTCCGTGACACGAGCGTGAAACCGGTAGCGGAATTAGCTTTGACTTGTTGACTTCGTCACACATCGCGAACAGTTAGGAAAGAGAGAGACAAATACTGAATTTAGCGCTGTCCTTCTCATTCATGCGCGCGAGTTTATTTTATGGGCACCACACCGTTTTTGGCGGAAAACAACAGCATAGACGGGACGCAACGCCAACCACCTAGGGCGAGGATGGTCGGATGAAGCCCGAAAGCGACATAATTCTGCATTTGGTGGGTGTGCCGCATATAACCAAGCCAATGGCGGGTGTGTTTCCGGCCAAGGGATATATTCTCCTCACGATGCTCTTGCTGGCCGGCGGAAGACGCATGAACCGGCAGGCTATTGCCACCCTCCTGTGGGAGGACGGGCCTGAAGAGAAAGCGTCTACCAACCTTCGGCAATTGCTAGCGCGAATTAATCGTTTCTGGCCCCGAGATGAAGCTGTAATCGAAGTGCAGGGCACCAGTCTGGTAGCCGGCCCAGCCGCAATTTGCAGCGACCTCGCCAAGATTATGAAATGGCGCAAATCCCAAGTGCTGGCCGAGCGCGTGGCCGCTATTCACCTGGTAAAGGGAGATCTGCTCGCCACGCTCGATACCGGCGGGGATGAACTGTTGCAATGGTTCCGTAGCGAGCGCGAGCGCTTTCGCCAACGAGTCCTATCCTTGGCCGGCGATGTGCTCATGGAAATGACCCGCTTTGCTCGTGCACAGAAAAACAACATCCAGGAAATCGGCGAACGCATGCTGATGCTGGAGCCCGAGCGGGAGGAGACGTTTCGGGCCCTGATCGAGGCCTATGGACGTAATAACAACCTTGAAGCTGTGAGCAGCACTTTCGAGCTGCTCAAAACGATGATGCAGCGAGAATTTAATGCCGAACCGAAAGCTCAAATTGTCGGGTTGGTGCGGCGCATTCTAGCCAACAATTCTCGTCCTTCCCCTGAGGTTATTGACGACTGCCCAGAGATCCGTGGAGAATTCGACGCTTCCAAAGAAAGCGACCCCCTTATTGTTCGCAGTCTGGCAAAATTGCCCCGCGTGGCGCTGTTGCCACCCAATCCGACAATGGGTGAGGAATGCGATCCCCTCGCGCGCGCGCTAATCGAGGAAGTTGCCAATGATTTGTCCCGCTATCGAACGTTTGCGGTGATTGCTCCCCACAGCAGTTTTGGCGCAGTGGACCTGCACGAGTTGGAGCGGCTCGATGCGTTGCGCAACAGGTATTTGGTCAGCAGTTTTATGGTCCCTGGGAATCCGAGTCTTGCCCTACGCTTGGAGCTATACCCTGGCCGCGAGATCCTGTGGGCAGCCGAATTCCGCATCGGTGTGAATGAACTGCCGACGGCTTTCAAGCTGATCTCTCGGCAGATCGCTGTGACGCTCGCGACCGCGATCGAACGGGACCAACTCAAGCATATGCGAGCAAACCCTCAGCCCCATGCCTATCGGCACTATCTCGAAGGCAAGCTGCTCCTTAAAGATTGTGACCTACCGAAATTGCGGCGCGCACGTCGGGAATTTCGGCGAGCAACAGATATAGATCGGTATTTTGCACCAGCGCGGAGCGCAAATGCACAGACGCTCTACCTGGAATGGCTGATGTTGGGGGCCACTGACCCCGCCCTTCTGCACCAGGCACGCTTGGAGGCTGACGCTGCAATCTCGATCGATCCTGGCGACGGAGCAGGGTATCGAATGTCCGCTGTCGTTTCATTGCATCAGCGCGACTTCGACACTGCCAGCAGCAAGTTTATGGAAGCGGAGGCCCTAAATCCGCATTCAGCAGATTTGCTGCTCTCCCATGCGGATGCCTTGGCACATCTTGGTGATGCTGAGGCGGGCTGGAAGCGCTTTCTAATGGCGCTGGATCTGAACCCTTTTCCGCCCGACTATTATTGGTGGAGCGGTGCGGCAGTAGCAATACGTCGTCGCGATTATCGTGGTGCCATTGAGCTGTGCGGGCGCATGAGTTCGGACGAACCTGTCCTGCGAGCTCTAGCGATCTCTCATGGATTGCTCGGGAACCGAGACATCGCGCGCCAATATGGCTCAAGAATACGGGAAATGTATCCTGGTGTGACAGCTTCTGAAATCGCCAATCTTGCTCCCGACCGCAGAATTGAGGATCGTAGATTGATCGCAGAAGGACTTCGGATTGCAGGCATTATCTAAAATCTCCGCTTTCTAGAATATCTAACAAATCTTATTGAATAAGCTAAAACTGCATCGGAGGACAAGATGGTACGTAAAACTGGAAAGAAAGAAAGGTTATATGTCATCGGCGATCGCGGCGCTGGCATATTCATTGTAAAAGTCAAACCACTTCGCGTCGTTCAGATTTCCGACGAAGAAGTTATTAGGTACGGAAAAACTTTAGGCGGCGATGGATATGCAAAAGTTGGTGCAATTTTGTGGCACATAATTGCAGATCACAACGCAGCTGAAAGTCAGGGACACCCGCTTGATAGCGATAAGATTATGGGCATTGAATCTCTTATTGAATCCGGTGCTGATATCAGTGAAGTAGAATTTGTATTTAAAACGAACATATCGGCGACATCCCTCCAAGCTGGGAAGGATCATCATAAACAAGTCAAATCAGCGCTTTGCCATCTTATCAATGGTGATGCTGGTTCTTTATATGATGCCATCCTCAATGATAGTGGCAGCGATGATAACAAATGCTGAGCCAGATGATCGCTATCATTTTTGACAGCGATTGTGCCCCTATTAAGGGGCGCTGGTAGGTTCTGATGGGAGTCCGGCCATTGCAAGCAATCTCACTGCGATGAATTCTGTTTCGCCGGACTTTCCCCCACTCGCCCCCTTTGGCATCTCGCGCGTCGGGGATCTTACTGACCTCGACATTATTGGCATCCCCGTCTGGTTCGCCGTACGCCCGAATTCTCGTTGCCTGGCAGTCAGCCAGGGCAAAGGGCTCAACCACGAGAGGGCCCGGCTGACGGCTATCATGGAGGCCATCGAAGGGGCGGTTGCCGAGCAGACCCGCCCCCTGATTGCAGAGTTCGGAACGCCGGCTGAACTAGCGAAGCGGAAGCTTCTTGCCGTGCCGCTGCGGTCCCTGGTGCGATGTCATTTCTCTGAGTTCGATCCGCGTCGTCCCCGCGCTTGGGTACGTGGGGTTTCGTACGGATCGAATAGAGCCGTTTACGCGCCTTACGAACTCGTCGGGTTGGATATGCGGGATGATTTCCCGTGGGATTACGCTGCCTTCCACGTCAGCTCTGACGGTCTGGGCGCAGGGTTCGATTACGCCTCAGCCGCCCTCTCTGCCCTGCTCGAATTAATCGAGCGAGACGGGACGATACTCTCCGACGGGCTCGGTCATATAAAAGGACTTTCTCGCCCGTTGATATGGCAGCCTGGCGTCCATCCGGGTTTGGATGAAGCGGTCACAAAGGTACGCGGCGCAGGTTTGGAGCCGCATTTTTTCAACAAGACCAGCAAAATCGGCATCCCCATCGTCAGCGCGATGATCGTGCGACCGGTGTGCGACAGAGATGGGGCTGGCATAAGGTTTTCAGGCGGTGATGCCTGTCGGCTCGACTTTGCGGAAGCGACGCTAGCAGCCCTCCTTGAGGCCGTGCAATCGCGCCTGACGAACATTTCCGGTTCTCGCGACGATCTGGACATCTCGCAATATGAGAATTTGGATCTGGCCTTGCCGTCCAGGCCCGATCACGGAGAAACTCTGGGGCAATTGGCAGCCCGGCATATGCTTCCTGCAAATCTTTCGCCTTCGGAAGCGCTTAACTTCCTGGTCTCTCAGTTGGCAAACGCGGGATATCGAGACGTCTTCTTCTTCGACCTGCCATGTCCAGCCGAAGGCGTGCATGTCGTCCGAGCATTGGTACCCGGCTTCAGAAGCTTCGTAGAAGATGACGTTACCGCGCTCAGGTTAGAAGACCTCATTGGAACAGTATCTTGACGATGGCATCTGAGCATTCCAGCGACAATGCCGCGGCCGGTGTTGTCCATCGCGGTCGTCTTTTGTTTTCGGGATCCCGCGATCGACTCTTTCGTCCGACTGCAACGGGACGATCATTCTCGGCCAAAATCGCTTAACTGTGATGGCGCCGTCAGCGAAGTCCTGAGCCTAGCTAAATATGCCGCCACAACCCACCGTTGAGGCGCAAATTTTCCGGTCCTTGGAGGAACACATTCTTCACTTCCTCGAAAAAAGCCTGCTGCCAGCGCCCGGCAAAATGCTTCAGACTTTCCCCTGATCCAACGCTTGGGAGGCGTTTTACCGCAAAATTGAACTTGCCGTCGGCCCAGTAAGGCGAGGTGAAAACAGTCGGCACGCCGAACTTGTAGGAGAGCAACGCACAGAATGGCGAATAGGTCACGGGCGCCCCCTCCCACTCGATACGTGGGGCATTAGGTGACATGGCACCGTCAACGGCGATCGCAATTAAGCATCCCTTCTGCAGGGCCTCGTAGACGCGTCGGGCGACTTGAGCCTCGCTAAGATCGGCGGTCGAAATCAAGGTATCGGCAAAGCGGGTGGTCGTGATCCGCGGGGTCGAGGACAGCCATCGATAGGGGCGCCCAAGTGAATGAATGGCGACCGGCCCAGCAAACATCAATCCGATATGCGCGCTGACCAAAAGCACACCTTTGCCTTCGTCGGATGCATCGAGAATGATCCGCTTGGTGTCCTCACTCAGGTTGAAGCAATCATAGATTTCGCCAGCCTGTTCAATCGAGCATTCCAGCCAGTCGACAATTGCATTATCGAGCAGATGTCCCCATTTGGCGCGGCGATCCCAATCGGCTCTGTCGCGGACAGGAGAAGATCCGAGCGTTCGAGAAACCACCCCCCAAGCCCAGTCCAGACGCTTTTGAGGCAATTTCACGTCTTTCACACGACCGCCGAGAGTCTCCATTTCTTCGATAAAGGAGCCCTGCAAGCGCGCTTTTCTCTCACCAACCATCTTATGATACAGCTTGCTTGCTTCATCTTCGCGCCCGACCTGCAACAGCATAGCAACCGCATAGCGCCTGTTGGTCGCCGAGGGATCTTGATCAACGATAGCGAGCATCTGTGCACAAGCTTCATCAAAACGATGCAAATGCTTGAGGGCGCGTGCGTAAAGCAGCCTAGTATTGACGACTTTCGGCGCAAGAGCGAGCGTCTTTGCCAACACTTGCTCGGCTTCGGCATACCGTCCCAGCGACAGACAAACTTCCCCGTACGCTCGCAAGAAAACGCCGTCGTCGCCGGCCTTGTCTTTTGCCCGCTCCAGAAACTCGAATGCCTCGTCAACGGGTCGATAGGCGGCCAAAGCCGCGCGCGCCGCCGCCTCCGCCAAGCGCGGATCGGGCTTGGCGGTGTCCCCCATCACTTTTTTGGCAAATGCGTAGGCTTCTTCGGCACGATGTGACTCACGCAGGTGCCGGATAGCCAGAACCGCCACTTCCGGGGTCGTCATGCCTTTCTTGACAACGTCGTCGACCAGGCGCGTGGCGGCCTCCTTGCGGTTTGCCTTCATCAAAGCCAGCAAGGAGACCTGGGCCAAACGCGGAAGATCCGAGGCATGGGGCAGATGATCGAGGGCGACACGCACTGCCTCCTCCGAATTACCTGCCTGCGTGGCACGCAAAATTTGCACCGATACCGCGGCCAGGGCTCGCGGACTCATCGCGCCTGTAGGCTGTTGCGCAACCATTTCCAAGTTCTCCCCCTGATTATAGCTCCAAAAAACAATTGGCTGAACCAAACAACGATCTAGCCGCAAAGCACAGAAAAAGATCAGGCAAGTGATTCATGCTGCCAGACGCGAACGCGACAGACTAACGATCAGTGACCCGACAAATGTCAGGCCGATTCCGGCAATTGCGGCCGCCAACAGGCTCATGAGTGGAGCAGGATAAGATGGCCTGCTATCGGCGAGTGGTTCGGCAATGACAGCGACATACTTTTGCTGGCGAATGGTTGCTTGACGTGCATAATCCAGTGTCTGGCGGGCGGATGCGAGATTGCTTTCCGCATATTCCTGAGCGGCCTTCAACCCCTCATATCCGGTGATTTGATTGGCTGCAGCGCCGCCGGTTCCGCCCAAGCGCTTGCGCGTCTCGGCAATGCGGTCCTTCAAGGTTTGAATGTTGTTGAGAAGCAGCTTGCGACGAGGCAGATCATGCGCGCCGGCTGCGTCGATACCGGCAAGCTCGTTCTCGCTCGACGTCAACTGCGTCTCGAGCTGGCTGATAAGGCCATTGATCATGGTGACATCCGCAGTGGGATCGACAATGCCTGTTGCGTCGCGCCAACGCGCCATCTCAAGGCGCGCTTTCGTCGCCCGGTTCTCCGCATCCGTAACCTGCCCTTCAGCGACGCGCAGAGCATCTTCTCGGGCACGTTGATTCATCTGGTCGGCGAATTCCTCGGTAATCGCGACAAGTGCCGAGGCCATGGTTTGAGAGTCCTCGGGCGAAAAGCCACTGACGTCGAGGACGACGATCTGCTCCATCATGTTGAAGCGCGCGTTGATGCGGGCCGTGTAAGCATCGAAGAGCTGATCGTTATCTGCGTTAGTGGGAAGCCTGACCAGTGGATCGGCATTCGGCCGAATGAACAATTTGCCTAGATCGACACGCTTGGCCAGCCGTTTGAGGGCCTCGCGCGAGACGATGAAGTCGCGCGCAGCAAATCCGTCAATGGCCCCGCTCAAAAGGCCATTGCCGCCCGAAGACAGAAGCGAGTTCACCGGAACCGAAGGCTGTGACGATGTTTCTCCACCGCGAATGGCAAAACGCACTTGGGTAGTATACATCGGGGTGGCGATGAAATAGACGAAAATCGCAGTGACGACGATCGGTGAAAAGACCGTAAAGATCGCCAACCACAGGCCGAGCTTCGAACGACGGCGCGTGACGCGTCGAAGCTCGATGAAATGAGTTTGATCGATAACTTGGTGACGGCCGACGGTTTCCGCCGGCGGAGCCGGTTCAGAGTATGTCGTCGGCAGGTTCGCCGGCTCGTTCGAACGCCTTTTGTGCATCCGACGCGGCAGAACGCGGCGGATATCGGTCAATAGCTTGCTTGAGGTCATCCGCAATTACCAACAATCCCTTGTTCACGACAATCGCCTTGTCACAATATCCATTCAAATCATTGACCCGAGAGCTCGCGCTGATAAGAGTCTTATCAGAAGATCTGTCATCAAACAAAGATCGCCAAAGATAGGTGAATCGATCCTTTAGATACGGGAAAACCCCTTCCATAACGTATACGTCAAAGGGTGGCAGAAGTGCGACAGAAAGACCAAATTCGTAGCGAAATTCCATTGGCCAATGTTCTACGATTTCGTCAAGGTGCTTGGGCGTGGTGAGGATCGTCTCCAGCATCGCATTCGACAATTGCATGTCAAGGCCGTAGAGCCGTGAAAGCAGCGCGACGACATGCCGACCCGTGACCTTGCCACGAAGGAAAGCGGGACGACCAATGGGCCAGGAGGTCAGTCCGCCAAAATCGATACGGCCCACATGAGGCGGCCTCAGACCCGCCAAGAGATCAATCGTCGGCCTCTTGACCAGCGGGTCGCTCGTCAGCAGCGCATAGCGTCCGATCGGGATATCGAGATCGACCTTGTCGGCAATGAGGCGCCGGCCACCGGCAATTTCAGGCTCGTCGGAAACCCGCTGCAAGATGATCATGATACCTCACACGGGCTGGACGTGGCGCCGAAACCAAGCTTCCACGATCAGGCCGAAACTTGCCAGCGCAACCACGGAAAACCAAAAATATGCGGGGCTGGCATCGGAGCAAGGATAGGCTTGAAAATACGCCCCCCGCATCAGCTGCATACCATGGCTCAGCGGGTTCCAAAGTATGTACTTCCTATACGCTTCTGGAAGCTGCTCGGTCACATAGAATATAGATGAGAATATCTGCAAAGACCGTTCAACCGCTGAGGTCATCCTTGAAAAGAAAGGCCATATTCCCATTATAACGCCAAATATAAATCCAATACTTATGCCACATATCCACATCCCAATAAAATATATGAAAAATATAACATAATTATCTGGCAGAGACGTAATATCAAGAACATGCCCTCCGCCAATAAGAAGGACCATAGATACAATATATACCACTAAATACAAGATTGCGTGGGAAAGGCCCTGATGAATGGGAGATACCATCGGAAGATTTAGCATCACGCGATTATGAGCAATTTGACCGCTAACTCGGAAGATGGTTATACGACACATGACCCAAGTGCCTGACCCGAGCAACGCGAAGGTCGGCACATCCATGTTGAGGATGTAGTGAGTTCCAATAAGGAAATAGGCGGAACTGATTAGGGCCAACATGACCATAGGCTGAATTAGCAACCATATGAATGCGAGCCGCCCCTCTCCGTTAATGCTATGAATCAAATGAATAAATAAAGGCCATACAATGAATATTGTATGTATGTATCTTCTTTTTATATTTGAATTCTCTGCGCTAATAGACCGATCGAACGACAGTAGTTGCCGAAGAATTTCTAGGTCCTTTGCCTGACTCTCAATGAACGCGTCGTACCCTGCTTTCTCCTGCTCTAGCCTAGCTTCACGCTCGGCTCTGATCTTTTGAGTTTGATGGCGAGCCTGCAAATTTTTTCGCGCTTGCTCATTCTTCTTGAGCATGTCGCTAAAGCCGGGGGGCTCATAGTCGCTTTGCCAGATATCCGCGCCGGTCCGAATGTCCAATTCCAAAATGCGGATCGTCTGCCCCAGGATGCGAATTTCGATGTCCTGTATTTCAGGGCTGAGTGGAGGGTCCTGATCGTCGATCGCTTTCTTGAATTGCTTTTGGACACGCTCATAAAGGCTACGGCGCTCGCCCATATTGGCATTGGGCTGGGTTGCCAAGGCGCGCAACACGATGCTCAAATAAGAGGATCGATCCGACACTGTTTCCGTCACGCGCGTCGATCCTTCCTCTTCTGCCTGGCATAGTGGGGCGCGCTCCAAGCCAAACTCTTCCGAGGCAGTAGGCGGTCTCGACCGCTTTGCAACAAACACCAGAAAGTGTGCATCGGCCTGGCGGCGTCAACGATCGTGTCGAACGACGCAATATCCTCAGCGTCATCGCCAAAACCGGGCACCGGGTAACCATGCATGGCCCAGATCGAGGCATCCGGCCCTTTACCAAGATCCGGTCGTCTCATGGCTATCGATGTCCGAAAGACCATTTAGTTCGCTTTCCGCTGACAAACTGATGGCCAGCTCGCCAGTCCGGCCGCGCCAGCTCGTATCATCACGCACACAATGGCATCTCGTGGACCCAACGCCCGAAATTCCACCGGCGTGATGGCGGCAGCTGGGCCGTAATCAACCCGAGCCACCCCTTGCGGCGAGTTGTCGGCTATGATCTCGTCGCGGGCGGCCAGATTGGCTTCGGAACGAATGACACCGTCAAATTCCCCCTTGGGTGGTGTCTGTCCCGGCGTACTGGCCGTGGTAAGCCCCAAGGCCCGATGCCCCGCATTGGGGATGCCGACGAACAGGTTGTTCCTGGCCCAGACTTGGGCACCGTTACTGGCGAATATCGCATAGGTCGAGCCTGAGCTGCCATTGCCTCGATCAAAGGGCCTGAAGGCAAAGACATTATTGACAGCATCCAGATAGACGCGCCCAAACACTCGCGGTTGGCGCTGCCCCACCCATTCGAACAAATTGCCAAGCAAGGTAACCCTATAAACGGGCTCATCCGCCCGTTGCGACGGAGCGCCGGCTTGACCACAAGCTCGCGCATGATCTTGATCACGATCACCGCATTCATTGGTTCCCAAGAGCATGGCCTTGTCGTGCTTGGCGAAGCGATTGAAGGCAACGGTAACACGACCGACGCCGTGGGGAATGGCCCGGCCAGCGCCCGAGGTGATATCGATAGCGCCGTCGCCGCAACTTACAAAATTGTTGTGAAGGATCGCAAGCTGGTCAACCGCCCCGGAAACCGTAATGCAGTCGCGAAAGTCACGGCCGTCCGCGCGAGCTTTGTTATCGCCCCGGTAGGGGAATTTGCGAAATGCCAGCCCGCTGATGATGACGTTGCGACGCGCCGTCAGAACGATGAGAGCCACATCCGCATCCGCGGCCAATGTAATGCCGGCACAGCCCGCGTCAATTGTGGTGTTGTTTCCCGGTCTCAACGGAGCAAGAAGGGTGATCGTCTTCCCCTGCATTTCGGGCGAGAAGGTGATGAAGATCGGGCGGCGGCTACGAGCACCGAGCTCGACCGCCGCACGCAAACTGCCGTCCACTGGCTTGGTTCCGGGGGCATTGTCGGCCTCCGATCGAACCAGCACTACCGTTCCTCCCGCCCCTCCCCTGGTTCCCGCTTGACCGGCGTAGCCAGGAAATACATCGGGAATGCGTCGCGCAGTGGAATTGCAAGTCGATGCGCCCTGTAAAGAAGCCGCTCGTGCCCGAGCGACCTCGAACAAGGCTGTGTTTGCGGCACGCGCCCCCTCGTCCAAGGCCGCAGCCTGGACACCATACGGGTTCATGAGGGGCCACGCCGCCACCAGGATACCCGCAGTTTTTGCAAAACGAGCAATCAGGACAGGACCTCCTGCTGGTCGAAGATGGCCTGGTTTTCGAGATGATTCATCGCAACTTCGGGAAAAACCAGCTCGGCACCCTGGAGGTGACTGGCTTGGAAACGTTCCGAAGCGCAAGTGACCATGGTCGCCACGGCTGGTCTTGCCTTTTGCAAGCGAGCACACCTCATCGACATACGAACCATGAAGACACTGACCAAAAATAAGATTGCGCAATGTGGCTAGAATATGAAATCCGCGACCTCATGCAATTAAATCTTTTGAAAACACAATCAAAACTAGTAAAAAAATTTCATTTTACACAAAAAAAATTCTAAATACGTAATAATATATTAATTTATTTTCGCATTACTAAAATATATCTCCAATACACACAAATTCTGCGGCAAATAGATCCTGCCTATATGGCCGGCACAATGACCGTATGGGCGTCAGCCAGATGCCGAAAGCCGCTCGTATCGCCCGCCCGCCACCAGACCCTCAATCAAGGTGCGCGACTTGCCTGCGCGTCACCTTGACGCAACGGTGAACGGGCCCGTTGCGACATGGCCAATTCAACTCGGGCCGTCCGACCACAATGGATCAGGCGGTCCTCCAGCAACACTGTCGTAGAGGGCAAACAATGCGTTAGACTCCTCGAAATACTGGCAAATCCAAGTCTCGCTCCTTGGCAAAGCGGGCATAACGACACCGCGGCAGGACAGAAGACCACACGCGTTGAAGGCCGGGTTCATTGCGCCGTTCGCCCCCGGCGACGCTCAACCCCACCCATTCTGGATTGTTGTCAATGAGCCGGCTTCGAAAGCTTTATCGGACAAATCGGGTTGCAATCTCAGCAATCGAGGTCTACGAATTGAGAAGTCTGTTATCGAACGCGTATGGTCTCAATGGATTTTCAGAAATCGTCGAGATTGCCTATCGATCAGATGATCGAGCGGTATTGCGATTTTTTTAACAATGATTACGGCAGCCGCCAAGCTTTCTGTCGGATGGCTTTGTCATCTGGTGAGATGCTGATGGCTGCGGTAGCCGCCGCGGCGGAAGTACAGCTGCAACCCAGCGTCGAATCCGATGCTTATGCGACCAAGGTCGTGGACGCAGCAATGGAGCAAGCAAATCTTGCCATATCCAATGGCGAGACGGAACGCGAGCTGCAGCTTCTGCATGCCTGTTTCCTGGCGATGCGCCGTCAACCGGCGGGCCTGGCAAAAGTCTGTGCTCGCATTGAGGAACGGCTGATTGAAGAAATCGATCGCGATCCGATCGAACCTGATGTGATCGAAGGGCTCATTGGCATCGGTGCCATAGCGCCCGCCACGCTTTTGGAAGTTTTCGATAAGGCTGATAATCTTGGCGCCCATGCCATTGCAGGACGGGCCGCAGAGGCGGTGATCGCCGCCAATGATGGTCGTCTCGACAAGCATTTGCTCAGGGCGTTGCGTGGTCGCACGCGGGATTTTCTATCCGAGAAAAACGCATTGGCCGCTGGCATCTATTTCGTTCCGCTCTATGGGATGGCAACAGCCATCGAGTCGGTTGCGATATTGCTGCCGCGTGTGGCTCGGCTTTTGGCCGAGAACCTTAAAGCAGGCGGCCATCAAGTCGGCGAAGCGGAAAAAATCGCGGCCGGCTTGACCAAGCTCGACCCTCAAAATCCCGTCTTGCTGCGCTATCACGCTTTGAAGTCAGCCCAGAACGGCGACACAACGACGGCCAGGCAGCATCTGGATGCACTTGAACCGAGCGAGTGGCGCAATGTGCTCATATGCGCTCGGGCTGCGCGCGAGCTGGATGATCGCCGCTCGGCACTGGTCCTCTATACCTGGCTGATTGAACATGGTTTTGCCGTCAGTGAGGGCACCAAGTTCCGCGACAGAATGCTGCGCGAACGCGTGCTTGCATTACGCGACAGCATGCGTTCGGGCAATGCAAGCGCCGCTGTTGATTCAGCGACTGCTGTGCTGGAAATGCAGCCCGAGCATGAACGCGCGTTATGGATTAAGGCGCGGGCCCTTCTGAAGCTGCGCGACACTCAGGAGGGCGTTGCCACCTTGCGCAAGCTTGTCGCTATTTCGCAGACCTACCCAGGTGCTGCCGAATTGCTCGCGCGTTTTGAACAACGGAGTGCAGCCCTTCGCGCTTGAGCCTCGTGGTTTCTCCAAGATTTGCATCAGCAGTTTGCTGCCTGCCCCTCCTATTTTGAGGTAAAAATGGCCGACGTCGTTGATAGACAAGCATATCCGCAGTTTGCCGCCTTACTCGATGCAATCATTTCGGAATGGCCAAAGCACCATAAATACCTCACCAAGAATATCTCGGAACGTACGGTCGATGAACTGGCTTTCTCCGAGGAACTGTCGAAAATGGTTGCCGCCCTGGCGGAAAAGACACCTGGCGGCTTGCAAAGCTTGGCTTCCGACTATCGCTTCATCTCCGAGCAGATAATTCTGCCGGAAGAACTGCATTTCCGTCGTCATGGCGAATATCGGCTCAAGACCTTTGCCGAAGCCGTTGAGCAGGTCTATTCACGCGCCGACTATATGAAGCGCTATATGAACGGCCTTCTGATCACGGATGTCATCTGGATCAATCACTGTCGCAGCATGGAGCACTACAGCAAGCGCTTCTTGCCGTTAATCCGCGAAAAAGGGGACCTTCTGGAGATCGGACCTGGCCACGGCTTGCTGCTTGCACTAGCCACACGCGAAAAACGTGTTGGTACGCTGACCGCGTGGGACGTCTCGGAAGGCAGCCTGGCGACCTCCCGCCATTCGCTGGCCGCTCTCAGTCCCGGCGTGGCCGTCACCTTTAAGCTGCGCGATATCTTTGCCGAGGACCGCACGGATGATGAGGGCTTCGACGCCATCGTCTTTTCCGAAGTTTTGGAGCATCTGGAGAATCCGCAAGAAGCCGTCAGGGTCGTCTATCGGCTTTGCCGCCCGGGCGGTCTGGTCTGGATCAATGTTCCCGCCAACAGTCCCGCTCCCGATCATCTTTATCTTGTCCGGCATCCCGACGAAGCATCCGACTTGCTGCGCAGCATTGGTTTCGAAATCGTCGAGCGCGCCAATTTTGCCATGAGCGGGACCACCTATGAGCGGGCAATTGCGGACAAATTGACCATCAGTTGCGTCATCGTTGCGAAGAGGCCGGCGTGATGATTCAGCACGAGGATGATCGGCACCATCATGTGGCAAGCCACACATTCGACTGGGATGATCAGCGCCGCTTCGCAGCCCTGACTGGTGATGTGAACCCATTGCATATGGATGCCGATGCAGCCCGTCGCACTCAGGCCGGCGCTCCGGTTGTTCATGGCATGCATGTGGTGATCTGGGCGCTCGATACATTGTTCAGGCTGCAGGCAATTCCTCCTGTCGCTTCGGTTCAAGCCAAGTTCCTGAAATTCGTCTATGTGGGCCAGGCGGTAAATCTGCGCATCACGCAAACGTCCGATGCACTCTTGAAGTTTTCCATCGATTGCGAGGGTGCCTCGACCACCAGCGCGACGGTTCGCTTCGAGCAGGGGGCCCACGCCCCTCTCCTTGAGAGGGATCGATTTGCGGTGGTACCAATAGGCTCGACCCCCGACGAGCACGATGCGGCGAGCCTCGCGGGTCTCACGGGGTTGCTTGCAGGAAAGCCGGAAGCTGCGGCGGGTTTTGGGGACCTCTACCCCTCGCTCGCGACCGCCTCGTCACCCCAGACTGTGGAAGCCTTGGGCCTGATGTCGACGCTGGTGGGGATGGTGTGCCCCGGGCTTCATTCAGTCTTCGTCGAGGCGGCTTTCGATCTCGCGCCGGGCAGAAGGGCAAAAGCCGGATTGGATTTTGCAGCCGATGCCATCGACGAACGGTTTCAGATCGTGCCTGTTCGAATTGCTGGCCCGGGCATGATCGGACATGTCTCGGCCATCATTCGCCCGCGGCCGGTCGCCCCTCCGACACCGGGCATGGCCGCCGGTTCTGTCAACTCCGGCGAGTTTGCCCAGCAGAGGGCTTTGATCATCGGTGGATCGCGCGGCATTGGCGCTGTCTGCTCGCTCCTGCTGGCAGCAGGAGGAGCCAAGGTGACGATCACCTATCAGCGTGGCCGATCCGAGGCCGAAGCTGTGACCGCCAGCATCAACGCCAACTGGCCAGGGGCAGCGCGGGCGATGCAGTATGATGTCGATCGCCCCGCGGCCGATCAGCTGGTCGATACACCCCAGCCCACGCATGTATATTATTTGGCCACGCCGAAGATCTTCCAGCAGAGCACGAATCTGTTCAGCCGCGCTCTGTTTGAGCAATTCGTTGATGTGTATGTTTCCGGCTTCCTGGATCTTGTCAGCACGCTCGAAGGCGCTGGCGCCGGCGCCAGCTACCTGTATCCGTCTTCCATCGCGGTTGAGGAACGCCCCAAGGGCATGACCGAATATGCCATGGTGAAGGCTGCCGGCGAGCAACTTTGCCGCGACCTCAAACGCCGGTGGCCCAAATCTCGTTATACCGTGCCGAGGCTGCCTCGCATCAACACGGATCAGACGGCGACGGTTCCTCCCGTTCCGGCTGCTGATCCAATAGCAACGATGCTGCCGCTGCTGCGCCAGTGTGCGTGAAATAGCTGTAACCGGAGGACATTTGGAACCAAGTCGCGATGCACCGATCTGCTTGAGGCATGCACCGGGATCACAACAGCAAGTCATGACATGCCGGAGGTCCAATGAAATTCAAATTTCTCTCTCTAGGCGGCTGTCCGCTCAATAATCCTCTTACGAATCTCGACAAACGCGGGTTTGCCGAGTCCATGCATCATCGCATGGGTTTTCGACGCGCGCCCTTCTCGCTATCGATCAGCGGCGCGATCCAGCTGGTGCAGTTCATTTCCGGCAAACTCGAGATTCCGGGCTGGATTCGCGAGTATTGCTACGCCGACCCGCTCCATGTGCCCAATGCGGCCCAGCAGGCGCTGCTACCCGAGACGGATATCGTCATGATGGAGATGAGCTCTCCTATTGAGTTCGTCTATGAGGGGTTCATCCTCAATCAGAATCGCTTTCGCGAACGTGTCCTGACACCGCTGCGCGACATTGACAGGATGACGCGTTCGCTGACCAACAAATGGATCAATGAGGGGATCCAGAAGCAGAATGAGGAGCTTCGCAAGAAATATTCTGGCGAGCTTCTCAAAGTGCTGACGGATGACACCGAGGCGATACAACGCCTGCGGGATGTCGTCGACAAACTGCGCGGCCGCCACGTGCGCGAGAAAGAGATTTATCAAGGGTTCAAGACCCTGCTGCCCATGCTTCCGGCACCCCTCGTGCTGGTGCTGCACAATTATTCCTACATGCCGGATGGGCGGCCGGTGATATGGCCATCCGACTTCAAGGACAACTCCTCCAATGCGGCCCGCCGCCACGGCATTCCGCTTTACGATCCGATGGAGGTCGTTCAGCGGCACTGGGGTAGCGACGTCTTGATGGAGGATCGCCGCCACTATGCGCGCTCCTTCGACAAATATGTCGCCGACGAATATCTGGCCCTGGCCCGCGTGTGGGTGCCAAAGCTGGTGTTCGGCCCCCAGCTTGCTCACGCAGCCTGAAGCTGCGGTTGATTGGCTCAATTCAGGAAACGGAGACGCTAACGTGAATCGCAAGGATATTATCGAAAAGATCGCCTCTTGCCTCGCCGATGTGCTCGATGAGGACTCGGTTACATTGGACGAGCAGACCACTGCCGATGACGTGGAAGGATGGGACTCCATCTCGCATGTGAAGCTGATCATTGCACTGGAAACAGCCTTGGGCATTCGCTTCGAAAGCAACGAGATCACGGCGCCCGAGAATGTTGGCCAGATGGTCGACCTCATTGAAAGCAAACTCGCCAGGGTGTGACCCACGCCTGCCGCGAGCCTATCAAAGGGAGCCAGAATATGGGCTTTTCAGTGGTTGATCTCCCCTGGCTGTTGCCTGCCCCTAGCGATATCCGCAAGCAATTGCGGGCTCTCCAAGGTGACGATGCGGCAACTCAGCTGCCGCGTCTGGCCGCTTTTCGACTGGGGGCCGATGAGGCCGGAAGTTTTGCAAAGGCCCTGCAGCGTTGCCGAACCGATGGCGTGTCGATATCGTCCCTGTCGCCTTTGCGCCTCGGCCTTTTGTCCAATGCGACAACTGATCTATTGGCGGCAGAGCTTCCTGCCGGGGCGGCGCGGCACGGTGTTGCCCTCGATCTGGTTGTTCCGCCCTATGACCAGGTCCAACAGCAAGCCTTCGATCCCGATTCCGAGATCAACCGATCGGGTGCTGACGCTGTTCTCGTACAGGTCGATCATCACTGGCTCAATCTGACTAATAGCCGGCTCGATGATGGCGAGACTGCGGTCGATGCGGCGATGGATCGGCTGGAGGCGGTCATCGATGCCCTGCGAACCAATTCGGGGGCAGCTATGATACTACAGACACTGCCAAGTCCGCCCCTGTCGCTTTTCGGGAGTTTTGATCGTATCAAAGCGGGCAGCGTACGCGCGCTCATCGAGACAGCGAACGCTCGTATTCTCACCTTGGCGCGATCGAAAGGCGCCGTGTTGTTCGACGTGGCCGCGCTGGCTGAGCGTGTTGGCTCGGATACATGGTTCGATCCGGTCCAGTGGTTTGCCTTCAAGCTCCCGTTTGCTTCTGTCGCCAATGCCGCTTATGCCGATGCTCTGGGCCGTTTGCTGGGCGCGCTTCGCGGAAAGGCACGGAAGTGCCTCGTTCTCGATCTCGACAATACGTGCTGGGGCGGTGTGATCGGCGATGATGGTATGGCCGGCATCAAGGTGGGCCAGGGCAGCGCCACGGGCGAGGCTTTTCTCGGCGTGCAGAACTATGCGCTGGAACTGCGCAATCGTGGCATTGTCCTCGCCGTGTCGTCCAAAAACGATGACGCCAACGCCCGCCAGCCCTTCCGTGAACATCCCGACATGCTTTTGCGAGAAGACCATATTACGGTCTTCCAAGCCAATTGGCTCGACAAAGCAAGCAACCTCGAGGCTATTGCCCAGACGCTGAACATCGGAATCGATGCGCTGGTCCTGCTGGACGACAATCCGGCTGAGCGGGCACAGATGCGCGCCGCCTTGCCGATGGTCGCCGTACCCGAACTTCCGACCGATCCAGCCTGGTACCCTTGGTTTCTCTCGTCGGCAGGGTATTTTGAAGCGGTTGGCTTTTCGGCAGAAGACAAGCTGCGTGCCGAATCTTATGCCTCCGAGGCACGACGCGCCGAGGTTCTCTCCAAGTCGCGCAGCCTTGGCGACTATCTCCAATCACTCGACATGGTCATGCATGCCAGTGCGTTCGATGCCGATAACCGCCCACGCATCACTCAGCTTATCAATAAGACCAACCAGTTCAACCTGACGACCCAGCGCTACACTGCCCAGCAGGTCGAAGACGCCGAATTACGTGCCAACACCATTCAAGTTCGCCTCAGGGATACGTTCGGCGACTTCGGAATGATCGGTGTGATCATTGCCCGCCCGAATGGCTCACAGGAGACAAGTTGGGAAATCGATACATGGCTGATGAGTTGCCGTGTACTCGGTAGGCGGGTTGAGGAGGCCATGCTCGATCGGCTCGTTCTCGACGCACAAGCTCGGGGTGTGAAGAAGTTGATCGGTATCTACAAGCCGACCGCCAAGAACGCCATGGTAAAGGAGCACTATGCCAAGCTCGGATTCGTCAAGATCGAGCAAGATAGAGATGGTGAGACTCACTTTGAACTTGATGTGGATACTTACGCTATGAAGATGCCGCCTATCGCGATCGAACCTAGCCTTAACTGATTGATCGTTTGCCAGCGAGCACCATCGCCAGGCTTGCCAAGGCAGGCGAGCGGCAGATCAAGAATGCATACCACTTTGCAAGTCATGCCCTCGGGCAATGGGGAGCAGGAAATTACAGGCCCTTGATTTCCTCAGAACGCGGACAGTGTCCGGTTCGCTCCCCCGTGTTGTGGTGCAAAGAATGCTGGCACGCCGTCTCCTCGGCATTGGAGCTTAAGCATATGGGGAGCGCCAATAAACGGAAATTTTGATTAAGTCCCATGATACACCCTGATACTATCAGTTTAAGTATAGTGTTTTTTTGAAAATTCTCCGAATTGGTACATATATATGAACATAACGGGTTATAAGTTGGCTATTTATGGCCGATCGGGAATCACACCACAAATCTGATATAATTATAAGCTTGCAATCCACTTCTTATGACTCTAGGAATAAGCCTTCTCTGGCTGGAAAATGCCGCAGATGCTGTCGGACCGCTACACGGATCGGGGCATTGGGTGGGCGCACAAAGACGGAGGATGGAAGTGGTTTGGATACTGTCAACGCCTCTGGGCGCCGGCACCATATCGGGCCGGACCTTGGCTGCTCCGTCGACAATTGTCCCATCTGAACTAGGTCGGAAAGAGGCCCTGTCCTGTACCCCTGATGCGAGTATCGGCGCATTCCCTCGCCGCAATCTCAAACGCCGTGGCAACTGGCCGATCTATACGGCCTGCTGCGCAAGGCCGCTCGTTAAGGCACAAGCCTTCGATCACCCCCCTCCTGCAAGTGCTTCAAACTCGTCAATATATATAAATACTAACATATATATTGACACGGCTTCCAGCCGAAGATCGCCATAAATAAACAAATATACTCGGCAATATTTACAGCTTCAGAGGAAAATACAGAAGTTGTTATATTGTCAGACTCCTATATTTCCTAGGATTCCCCCTTTGTAGCATTGCAATAAAAGAGCGTTGTAGGTGGCCCCGTTGATCCCTAACAGATTTTCATCGTCTGAGGCAGAAGGCGCGCCGTTACTCGCAGTCCAGGATACTGGACATGCGTGGCTCTCGGGAACCGATGTTTACTCCCAGGCCGTGCGCGCCGAATGCGCCGATCTGGTCAAGCGTGCCGACAATGTCGAAACCGCCCAGGTTGCGCTGCCGCGCCTGAAATATCTGCTCTCCCGCTTTCCGGGGGAGTTGGACGTCAATCTCTCCCACGCTCTCGTCGCCGAGATGACCCGTGTCCGCGAGGGCATGCTGGAGCTGTGGACCGGCGTCCACGAAAAATTCCCCGACAATTACCGGGCCCTGCAATATCGCCTGCGCTGGCTGTCGCGGCATCAGCGCATTGCCGAGGGGCTCGAGATCCTCGAGCGTCATTACCCCGGCGTGCCCTCGGACGTCGATCGTCGCCTCGGCAAGGCCGAGCTTTTCGTCGAACTGCGTGAAATCGCCAAAGCCAAGGCGCTGTTCGTCTCGACCCTGGCCGATTTCCCGGATTCCAAGAACGCGCCGCTCGTCTATGCCAAGCGGTTGCGCGAATGGGGAGAATTAACCGAAGCTCTGTTGATCCTGGACCGGCTGCTGGCGACCGGGCAAGCCCCCAAGAACGCCTCGGTCATGGCCGAGGAGCTGCGCAAGGGCATGGAGGTGCTCGGCCGGCACGTACCGGACTGGCAGACCTGCGGCATCCCCGCCCGCATCGTGGTGCTGAGGGCGGCCATCGACATCTTCCGCAACCGATCCGTGCGTTCGGTGGTGCCAGGCCGGCTCGGCTCCGTCTCGCTTATCACAGGCAGCCTCGGCACCGGCGGAGCGGAACGCCAGCTTGCCCGAACCGCAGCCCGGCTGGAACGCACCCGGCGCGAAAGCGGCAGCATCTCCGGCCGGCAGATCCGCGGTCCGATTCAGGTCGTGGTCAAATCGCTCAGCCCCAGGAACAACCACGACTTCTTTCTGCCCATGATCGCCTGCGAGCAGGTCGAGGCCTATCAGATCGACAACATGACGTCGGCCCGCCCGGCGGAACTCGTGCCCGAGGAGAGCGATCTCCGGCATTTGCTGTCCCTGGTGCCGGTCCATGCGGCCTTCGGCACGCAACGCCTGGTCGAGCATTTTCGGCGGCACGAAACCGAGGTCGCCTATATCTGGCAGGACGGCGCCGTCCTGTTCGCTGCCCTGGCGGCACTCGTGGCCGGCGTCCCCCGCATCGTCCTCAATGTACGCGGCCTGCCGCCGGTTTTGCGGCCCCATCTGTTCCGGGGTGAATATGAGCCGATGTATCGGGCCCTGGCTCGGATTCCCGGCGTCGAGTTCATGAGCAACAGCCATGCGGCCGCCAAGGCCTATTGCGAGTGGCTCGACCTGCCGCAGGAGCGTTTCACCATCGTTCACAACGGGGTCGAGCACCTGCCGCCCGAGCCGAACGAGACCGACGAGGAGCGCTGGCAGAAATTCCAGCGCCGCACCGCGGATGCCACCGAGACAATTGGCGGCGTCTTCCGCATCGATGTCGACAAACGCCCCGAACTCTGGATCGATTTCGTCCACGCCTATCATGAGGCCCGTCCGAATGCCCGCTTCGTTCTGGTCGGCAGCGGCCCTCTGCTGCCCCGCGTACGCCAGCGTGCAGCCGAACTCGGCATCGCCGACCGGATCCTGTTCGTGGGCCGTTCGGCCAGCGTCGGCTATTGGCTGGCGAAGATGGATGCCTTCGTGCTGCTGTCGCGTTTCGAGGGCCTGCCCAACGTGCTGATCGAAGCCCAGCTCGCTGGCATTCCGGTGGTGACCACGCCGGCAGGCGGCGCCTGCGAAACCTTCACGCCGGGTGTGACGGGGCTGGCCACCGACACGGTCGAGGCCGTCGATCTCGACGCCTTGTGCGCCAAGGTCGGGCACGTCGTCGACTGGCGGCATTCGGATCCGAGCCTTGCGGACCGCATCCGGCAAATTGCTTCCGAGCGTTTCTCGACAACGCGTATGGTAGGCCAGACTGTCGAACTACTCGCTGGCTCACAACCATCCGAATCTATCGGGAATACAAAAAGACGCCAAATTAAAAAGATAAAATACCCTACTGGAGCAGCGTAGAAGATACGAATAGAGCCGTATTTTCCTCATGAACTCTCTCTATATAAAAACCATCCCTCTTAATGCTGGACGAACTCTTATTGAGGAACGGCTTAATATGCTAAATTTTTCACAAATTACTAGATACACTAAGGTAAATTTCATTTTCACTGCAGCGTATTCCTCGCTTGAGACAGCATGTTCCAAAACAAGGCCCATACCGCAGGATCTGAGGTTTGGTCCTTATGATCGAAACTCCGTCACCTATCGAGGTGCGATACGATGAGTGACATGAAGATGGATGTTGCAACCAAGACTATCTCGGTAGCCTCCTCAAGTGACAGAGTCATCCCCGGCCCTGCCATTTGGGGACAGCCCGGGCGACGCCTGGCTCCTTCCGCCTCGGAATTGCGTGGCCACCTCGAAGCGGTACGCGATGCCTGGCAGTCTTCTGACTGGGAAGGGGTCATAGCGGCGGCCAACGATCTGCTCGCTCTTTCTCCCAACCATGCCAGCACCTTGAAGATGCGCCTGCGGGCGGCTATCAGTGCCGGGCTGCTCGACAAGGTCGCACAATCGGCAATCGCCGCTGCCGAAACCCATCCATCGACCGCGTTCCTGGCAGCCAAGAAACTTCTGAGCAACCGTCGAGTCGAAAGCGCCGCCAAAGTCCTGATCGCCATTCGTCATGCAAACGCCAGCGATATTGATGGCTTCGATGAGATTGCCAAGCGCATCGCAACCAATCTTGGCAAATCGGCGGCAGACCTCGAGCACGAGGGCGATCATGAAGGGTATCGGCGCGTACTGCGTCTGGGCATAGCAGTCGCCCCCACTGACTCCATCTTGCGTAAGCGCCTTTCTGCACTTCGTTCAGATGTTGTCGAGCGAGCCAGACTTAGGGATCTCGACCAGGATCCAGTCGCCTTCGTGGCTGCCTGGGAGCAGGTTCTGAGCGTGGATCCTGAACATTCCACTGCGATCAAGCGCTTGGCGACCGCAGCCGAACGCGATGGCGACGCGACACGTGCCTTGCATTTGTGGACCAGATTGCTGGAAGCGGCCCCCAACGATGCAAAAATGGTAAAACGTGTCGCACGGACTGCGGAACAGGCCGAGTGTGAATATGAAGGCTTAGCCGCTCTCTACCGTGTCGGTGTTGCCAATGCCGACGCTGACTATGTGCCTCGCCTTATCCATCGCGTCCGCCGTGCCGGCAAGCTCGCGCTGCGCGGCGGTGAAGCGCGCAAGGCAGCGCTTCACCTGGCCCTGCTATCCAAGGTTGGTCAGGACGACGACGAGTTGCAGGTGCTGCGCCGCAAGATCTCGTCCGTCCTTTCAAAGGAACTTAGCGCCCATCGCCGGGAAAAGCGGCCGGCAGAGGCCGCCGAGGTCGCCGATCTCCTGCTCCTGATCGATCCGGAGAACGTGCCGGCCCTGACGGCGGTGGCGCATCATCTCTACCAGACGCACGCCTTCGCCGACTCGGCCAACTACTATCAGCGTGTGCTCGAGCTCAAGCCGGACTCGGCCGCCCATTGGCTGCATCTGGCGCGCGCGAGCCACCGGGCCGGCGATGTCGCCACAGCCACGTCCGCCATCGCCCGCAGCCGCGAGCTCGCGCCGGACAACAGTGCCAGCAAGAGCCTGCAAAGCTTGTTGGACCTGAATCTAGCTACTTGATCTACAAGAAAGGGGAACACAATGGCTGGTGCACAAAAACTGCATCAAGGTGGCGATACCCCTGCAAGACAAAACAAGCTCGGACTTGCCCCCGCTCGCCATAAAGCCAATCTTGCAGCCGTTTCAACGTTGCAGGCTTCTTCTTCCGACACCGAGCTCCAGGCCGCGCTCGACCGCGAGGCGGCTGCGACACGGCGCATCAGGGAACTCGAAGCCGAACTGGCCGAGCGTTCCCTGGCCGAGGACAATGTCGCACTCACCACCCGGCTGCAGCAGCTGGAACGCGACCTCGACGTCTATCGCGAGGCCAAGCGTAGCGCTGAACTGGCCGTGCTCGACACGCGCAGCGTCTGGAAACACGCCGAGCAGCGCATCGCCAAGCTGCGCGAAGGCCATACATACCGGCTCGGCCAGGTGATGATGACCGGCTTTTCGAGCTGGCGCGATGGCATGCGCCTGCCGGCCCGCATCGCCGAATGGTATCGCGACTATCGTCATTCCCTCTCGCTGCCGGCCGATCTGGTGCCGACCGGTGCAGCCCCCGAATATCTGCAGCTGTCCGAGATCGCCCTCGCCAAGGCGCAGAAGGACGGCCTGACCGCAGCCGAGCGCTGGATCCACGACCAGCGCCCGCGTGGCAGCGTGCTGTCGCGCGTGCTGCTCGACCTGGCCAAGCAGGCCAGAACCGCCGATCCGGCCGCGGCCGTCGCGCTCGCCAAGGCCGCCGCCGAGGCCGACCCGAACGAGGGACGGATCAAGCTCCTGGCCTTCACGCTCATGGATACCGGCTCGATCGACGAGGCCAGTGCCATTCTCCAGGAAGCCCTGCGCGCCGGCGCTGCCCTCAATGCGACGGAAACGCGCCGCTATGAAGAGCTGATGGCGCTCGAACGGTTCAAGGGCCAGGGCATTCGCCTGCCCAAGCCCGTATCGCGCAAGGCACAGGGCACGCGTCTCAACATCCTGCTCTATGTGCCGCAATCCCTGCCCTATCACTGGTCCGCCACCAGCATGCGCACGCATGCCCTGGCCCAGGATCTGACGAGCCTTGGCTGTTCGGTGCGGGTGGTGACCCAGCCCGGCTATCCCGTCCGCAACACTGGCGCCTCGCGCAAATCCGGCCCCGATATGGTGGATGGCATCGCCTATCATCGCATGGCCCCGATAGAGGCCGCTCCGGCCATCATCGATCAATATGCCCGCGAGGCCGGCGTGGCGCTCGGACGGATCGCCAGGACACTGGAAGCCGACATCATCATGGTATCCGGTGAGCTGGAGGCGGCTTATCCCGCCGCCATCGCCACCCGCATGACGGGCGCCGATCTCGTTCTCGACTGCCAGCGCCTGGCATCGACGGCGGATGCCGCGCCCGCCAACGACCGCGAAGCGCTCTTTCGACAGGCGGACGACGTCCTGGTGGCGGAGGCGAGCCTGATGCTGGCCCGCTGGCCCGGCGCCACGGAGGCCCTCTCGGCCCGGGGCGTGCCGGCCGAAAAGCTCCTGTTGCTGGGCGAGAATGCACCCGCCTTCAAGCACGACGAGAAGACTCCCGCCTGGCGCAGCGACCCGGCCCTCAAGGACCGGCTGGTCCTTGGCTATGTCGGCGATCCCTATGACGACCTCGATCTGGACGGCATCGCCGACGCCTTCGACAAGCTCGTAGGCCATGGGATCGACGCCGGGCTGGCGATTTTCGGCGTGGGTTCGCGCTTCCTCAAGCTGCATGAGCGCCTGAGTCATATGGGCCATGGCGAGCGCGTGCTCTTCCCCGGCCGTCCCAAGGTCGGCTCCATCGCCGAGGCCTACAAGGCGATCGACATCTTCGTCACGCCCGCCCTGGCGGGTGTGGCCCGGAGCGAACGGACCCGGTTCGACCTCGTCGATGCCCTCATGCATGGCAAGACCATCGTGGCGTCCGACGGCCCGGTGGCGCGCGCCATCCTGGGCAATGCCGCGGTCTGGATCGAGGACGGCGAGGACGGCCTGGCCGAAACGCTGCGCCGGCTCGCCGGTGACGCTTCGCTGCGCCATGCGCAGCAGGAGAAGAGCGCGAGCCGGGCTGAGGAGTGGCGCGCCTTGTCATCGGCAAACGCGCTGGTCGAACGGCTCCGCAAGGCCCGGGCGGTTCCCTCGTCATGATGGCCTTCCGCACCCAGCCTGCCGTGCAGCCGGTGGATGACGCCGGCGCAAGCGGCGCCACGTCGGCACCGGTAGCCCACGAGATCTCGGCACGCGACATCGTCTCGGCCGCGGTGGCCAACGGCCTGCGCGCGGGCAATGGCGTGCAGCGCGTGACCACGGCCGAAGTCAACCGGGCCCGCGACATCTCCAACGCGATGCGCCGGCTGCCCGAACTCACCGAGGCCCTCGACAAGCTGCTTCCCTATGTGATCAAGCATCCGCGCGAGGAGCGCTTCCAGGCCCTGGTCGCCCGGGCGCTCGAACGCGTGCAGGACCCGCGTGCCCTCCTGGTCTGGCGCGGCATCGACGAGCGCTTCCCGACCTCGCGCGAAGCCTTCTTCCGCGTGCTGCGCTGGACCATCCGCATCGACGGGGTCGATGCCGGCAGGACACTTCACAGCGAGCGCTTCCCCGAAGAGCCGGAAGATCCCTCGCAGCTGCTGATCTATGGCCGCGGCCTGATCGAATTGAAGGATTTCGACGGCGCCGAGGCCGCCTTCGGCCAGCTCGTCGAAATGGACAACACACCCGAATCCGTGCTGGTCGCGCTCGGACGCCTCTACGTCTCGCTGGGACAGCCGATGCGGGCGCGCGAGATCATCGAGTTCGCACGCGACAAGTTCGGCGAGACCAAGCACATCGCCCAGACGCAGGCGCGGATCGAACAGGACCTGCGCAGCCTCAGCGAACTCGTGCCCGATCACGCCGACAGCGACGACCATTTGCCCAATCTGGTGATCGAGCGCGTGTTCGAGATGGCCATCGCCCAGCGGGCGGCGACCGCGGACTTCGAGCCGCGCCGCTTCGTCGGGCCGGTGGTGCTGATCAATGGCAGCCTGGGATCGGGCGGGGCCGAACGCCAGTTCACCAACACGGCGCTCGGCCTGAACCGGGCGATCCACTCGGCCAGCCCGATCGCCGATACCGACATCATGGGCCCCATCCATGTGGTCTGCAGCTCGCTGCATTCGCGTGCCGGTGCCGATTTCTTCGTGCCGCAATTCGTGGAAGCGGGCCTGCAGATCCATGAATATTCGCTGTTTGCCGAATATGGCGGACGCCCGCGCTATTCCCGCGTCAAGGAGCTGATCGGCTTCCTCGACCACCTTCCGACGCAGATGCGGACGGGCGTGGTCCGCCTTACCGACGCACTGAACTATATCCGCCCCGACATCGTGCATATCTGGCAGGACGGCTCGGTCCTCGCCACCGGCCTCGCCGCCCTGCTGGCCGGCGTGCCGCGCATCCTGCTCGGCGTGCGCACGCTGCCGCCGGAAGATCGCTTCGAACGCAACAAGCCTGAATATGAGGCGGTCTATCGCTCGCTGCTCTCGGCACGGGGCGTTGCCATCGTGGCGAATTCCCAGGCCGCCGGCGAGCGCTACGAAGCCTGGCTCAAACTGCCGCGCGGCTCGGTGCGCATCATTCCCAACGGGCTCGATCCCCTGAGCACGGCAACCGACGAGAAGACCCTGGCCCTGACCCAAAAGCTTGAGAGCTTCGAGGTCAAGGCCGGCTTCACCGTCGGCTCGGTCATGCGATTTGACGACAACAAGCGCCCGCTGCTCTGGCTGGAGACCGCCGCGAGCCTCGCCGCCCGCGTGCCCGATGCCCGCTTCATCCTGGTGGGTGACGGCCCCCTGCTCGGCAAGGCGACCGCCTATGCCGAGGAATTGGGCATCGCCGATCGCGTGCTGTTCACCGGCCGCTCCCCCCGCGTCGGCCATTGGCTGTCGCATATGGACGTCTTCCTGCTGTTGTCGCGCCATGAAGGCCTGCCCAACGTGCTGATCGAAGCCCAGTTCAGCGGGGTTCCGGTCGTGACCACGCCGGCAGGCGGCGCGGCCGAAACGCTGATGCCGAGAGTGAGCGGCACCGTGTTGCCCTCGATCGACAATCTGCAACCGGATGCCATCGCCGGCGAAGTGCTGGCCTGGCGCCGCGATCATCAGGACCGCGCGGAACTCGCCGCCAATGTGGCGAAATGGTCCCGCGAACGCTTTTCCATGCGCCGCATGCTGGAACTGACCGTCGATGCCTATCTCGACCGCTAATCCGCGAGGCGACAACGCATGAAGCGAATGACCGAACAAGATACCAAGGCTGCGGATGCCAGGCAGGCGATCGACCGATGGATCGTGCATCTTCCACAGACCAAGGCTGCTTCAATCACCCAACAACGACAAAGCCCGTCATATTTCGAACCCGACTTTCCTCAGCATTGGCTTTCCGACTCTGGAACAGCGGGCAACAAGAGGATTTCTCGGCTCCACTCAAATCAAAAATCCAGTACGCGGTTAGTCAGGAGGAGCCATCCTGCCGCCATTGTAATTCTGTCCCTGATCGCAACTTCTCCGGCCCTGGGACAGCAAGACAAGCTTACTCCTGAGATCGCGGATCATATTCCCAAGGCCCAGATCTTCAACAACCGCATGGCCTCATCCACCAACTTGCCCGATGTCGGGTTCGTATGGGGGTCAAGAGCCCCCCTGCGCTCCTCCAGCGTGCTCGACAGTTTCTACTATCCCAATCAACGCGATCTCAATCGAGCCCACACGGCCGATTGGTATAAGGCCAATCAGCCTAGCTGGATCACCTACCAATGCGACCGGCAGACGCCGTCCTACGGTTACACCTATTCGTGGGGCTCCTATGCGCCACTGGACACCAGTAATCCTGACGTCCGGCAGTATCTGCTGAAAACCTATATCGAGCCAGCCCTGGCTAAGGGTTATCGGGCCATCGCTTTCGACAATGTCGCTTTACCCAATACTGACAAACGCTGCGGAGTATGGCGCGACAGCAAATGGGTACAACTCTTCAGCGGGCAGTCGCGTGATCCGGCCTATACCGCGCAAAAGCTTGACTATATTGGCTGGTTCGCCACACAAATTCATCAGCGGGGGGGACTCGTCGCCCTGAATGCCAAGGTTGACCCTTACCAACCCGCCCAAACCAAGGCGCTGATCGACTTGGCGGATATCTGGGTTGACGAGGGTGGTTTCAGCGATAGCTGCAGTCATCGTGTTGTCGACAATATCTGGCACCTCAAGCGCGATCTTATTCAGTCTCGCGGCAACCGGGCCTATGTCTCGATCAACTACACCTGCATGACATCACCCACGCCTCTCGACAATGACGAATTGTCCTGGATCGTTGCCAGTTTCCTGGTGAACCGCAACAATCGCAGCTACCTCGCCGTGCTGTCGCACAAGGACAGTGGTCGCTGGGTGGAATATCCCAATCTCGACCCGCCGGTTGGCGCGCCAAGCGAGGCCTCGCAACTGCAGGGTACACTTGCTTGGCGCAACTATCAAAAGGGCTATGTCGCTGTGAACTTCTCCGGCAGCGCGACCACGACTGTCCAGCCGCCTCCCGGCAACTGGCACGACATGTTTGGCCAGTCGATCAGCGGCCCCGTCGAGCTCAAACCACGCTCTGGCCTGGTGCTGCTCAGAACACAAGAATACAGCCCCAAGCAGAAGCATTCCCAATAAGCAACTCTCTTCATAGAGAGCCACTCCTGCATTGTTTATCAAAAAACAACCCGGAGAATACCGACAGTATGATATAAATATCTGAGATAGATCAACTCAGCAGGTACGTTATTCTATTTATGCTTTCCCCCCTCTCAAATGGCGCCGTTAAAAAGCGAGTGATGTCGAAGTGTTGCGTATTCCAATCATTCTCCTGATCACCGCCAGCCTTGCGGCTTGTTCCAGCTTGCCGAATGCTGGCCCCACGGCCAAAACCATTCTGAGCCGTCAGCAGAATGGCGGTGCGCAGTCGCGCGGCGTCGCCAGTCCCTATTCCATCTTCGACGTCAATGCCGGGACGGTTACCGTACTGTCGCGGCATCGCCCGACCGGTTTCCTCGGCAGTTTCGCGGCAGGCGGCCCGCCGTCGAGCGGGACGCTGGGCATCGGCGACATGGTGTCGGTCTCGATCTTCGAGGCGAGTTCGGGTGGCCTGTTCGGCACCTCCGACGCTACCGGCAGCGCCGGCAGCAAGAGCGTGCAGCTGCCGCCCCAGCAGATCGATCGCGGCGGGCGCATCAACGTGCCCTATGCCGGCAGCGTCGTCGCCGCCGGCCGTACGCCGGCCCAGGTCGGCCAGGCCATCGTCAGCGCCTTGTCGTCCAAGGCGATCGAGCCGCAGGTGCTGGTCACCCTCACCCAGAATGCCGCCAATCTCGTCACGGTCTCCGGCGAAGTCGGCCAGGGCGGCCGCTTCCCCCTCGCCGTCAAGGGCACGCGCGTGCTCGATGCGATCGCCCTGGCCGGCGGTCCGCAGGCAGCGGCCCACGACCTCTTCGTCCGCCTGACGCGGGGGTCGCGCACGGGCGTGGAAAGCCTGACCTCCCTGGTCTCCAATCCGCGCGAGAACATCTATCTGCGCGCGGACGATCAGCTCTTCATCTATCGCGAGCCGCGTACCTTCACGGTGCTCGGCGCCACCGGCAAGAACGACACCATCGATTTTACCAGCGACAGGGTCACCCTCGCCGAAGCCATCGGCAAGTCGGGCGGCTTGAACGATTCGCGTTCGGATGCGAGCGGCGTCTTCGTATTCCGCTACGAGGATGCAGCTGCCTTTCGCGAACTCAGGGGCGGCGCGACATCCGGTGGCTATCGTTCGGGCAGCGTGCCCGTCGTCTATCGCCTCGACATGAAGAATCCGGGTTCCTTCGTGTGGTCGCAGCGCTTCTTGATGCGCAACAAGGACGTGCTCTACATCTCCAACGCACCGTCGACCGATCTCGCCAAGTTCCTGCAGATGATCGGCGGGGGCGTGGGCATCGTCAGTGCCGGTGCCAGTGTCTCGCAGATAGGGCAATAAGGACAACACATCAGATAGGGACTACGAATTTGCCGGCTTTGGCTCATCGATGATCGTCTACTTGTTCGACCAGACTGTCGACGGCGTAAGCCGGTCCATGTGGAGTGCCAGACAAGGTAGTAAGAGAGGGTAATGATCGAGGATCGGATATTTCAGATTGTTCAGGACCACTATAACGCTGCGGATGCCGAGCTACTCTTGCTGTCCACCCTCGGCGCGCGTCTCACCAAGGCGCGCGCTTGGCCACTGACAGCTGAGAAGCGCACTCTTTTCGAAGTCGCGGAATCCGTCAACAACATCAATTTGGTATGCGATCCCGATGTGCCGTCTTTCATTGCGGTCGTACTGAAGGGTGACGAGCGACGTGCTTTTGAAGCGATAGACAAAAGGCGCAAGAGTCACCTTCTGCGCGAGCTTCCCAGGTCACTCCTCTTGGCATTCACCCAGGAGGCGCCACAAGGGCAGACAATCTTTGTTCGTCTCGAACCGAGGATCAGCTATTCGTATGGTGCACCCTTCGAAAATGGTGGCATCGTTGTGGATGAAGACCTCCGTTTGCCCGGCTTGGAAATTACCAGCCTGACAGAGATGCGTGCGGCAGATGCCGAGCAACTCGAAACGAATTTGAAGCGATGGTGTGAACGGCATCTGATTGATCTGCCCTCTCTTACTCGCCGGCATGGAAAGGCTTCAACCTCTCCTCCCGAGCCTCCGGCACGACAATCCAACGCGCTGGAGCGCTTGTACTCGGCTCAAAGCCCGGATGTGGCTGAGCGCTTGTGCGTGCCGATCGATATCGCGCTCGCCTTGAGCCGCATACCATGAGGACATGCCTGCCACGGCGAAACATGCAACTGAAGGCCCTTTATCTTTCCAATCTTGATGCTGCTCGACCGGCATTAAAGCGGTCAGCATCATAGCCTCGGCAATGAAACGACAGCGACCCATCAAACACATCTGATCCAGCGTACTTTTCTCACCCTCGCCACTACCTTAAAAGATCAGATCTATGAGTGACAAAGAGTTAGTGCCGATGATATTTGGATTTGAAGATAAATTTCTGGTCCGTGTGCTCCCCTCGGATGAGATCGTCACCCAGCTGAGAGTTCGCCGTCGCAGCAATCAGTGCCAAGCTTAACAGTGAGTGACACAAAATTGATCGATTATAGACTTAATTTGGCCGAATATCATCGGATAATTCCTTAAAGATATCGCATTTTCACAAGGCTAATCTGTGCAATGCTCATCACTGAACTGACCGCCGATATTGTCTCGGCCTATGTCACCAACAATTCCGTTTCGGCAAACGACTTGTCGCAACTGATTGCCGACACCCACCAGGCACTTGACCGTCTCGCCCGTGGTGAGCAAGTGATTGCTGTCGAGGTACCAAAGCCAAGTCCTGCAGTGCCGATTCGCAGGTCTGTGACACCTGACTTCCTCATCTCGCTTGAGGACGGCGGTAAATTCAAATCGCTCAAGCGTCACTTGAAAGCTCGGTATGGCATGACGCCCGCGGAATATCGCGAAAAATGGGGCTTGCCCGAGGACTACCCGATGGTTGCACCCAACTATGCCAAGCACCGCTCTGAGTTGGCCAAAACCATGGGACTGGGTCAGAAAAACGCGGGCCGTCCCAAATCTCGTAGAAAATAAACGTTTGCGATGAACGAAGCCAACTGCTTCAATCGACCCGCCTTCATTGTTGCGGCTGATATCAACGCTATCGTGCAGTCGTGGGAGTCTGTAGGCAATCCGATCACGTTGCAGAACACCAGTTGCGACGGGCCTGAAGAGCGCCTCCGTCGCATGTTCCAAGGCCACCAAACGATCCCGACACCTATCGTTCGATCTTCAAGACGCCTTTGGTGTTCGCGTACACTATTCGGCAGCGCTTCATACCAGCCTGAAATAGCACTGTGACACCAAGCCTAGAGGTCAGATCCGGCCCACGAGTTTGCACGGATCCCCGAGGCATTGAACTCATTCTTGATGATCCAAGCCTTTACGGCCAATGAGGCACGACTGCCCGACGTAGTAGGGCAGGAACGCCGACGGCACATCCACTGCAGCAATCACACTACATCAACGTATAATATTCTGAAAGCGCCCAGCCGAGCTCGCAGATCAATGCAATGGCTGCAAAACCTGTCTGCAATCTCACATTGCTGCTCGCCATGGCAATAGCGCTGCCAGCGACATAGAAGGCCAACCGGAACCATAGACCCACTCCGAGTGACGAAAGATAGTCAGCTCCTTTGATCCTGCCGTCGACGATATCGAGAAGAAAAATTGCGATAAGTATAGAGAAAAACCAACCTCGCCGAGATATAAAATAATCCTCAAACCCTTTATATTCATACATCGTATCTGGGAACAAAAGTGTGCAAAGCAGAAATATCAAACTCGCATATAAAGCAGCGAAGCTGTAAATTGCGAAATTCCACTGAACTACTTGCAGATGGAACTCCCACCACCAAAAATGAATTACATAGACAAGCAGGAAGAATGTCCAAGTAAGATGTGGAGCGAATATTTTCTGCTGTTTTGGATGCTGAATGAAGCGAGTAATGCCCGTGAGTAACCGACCGATACTCAGCCCGACAATGATGCTGATGACGGTACGAACATAGGCAAAAACAGCCGGATCGACAGTGGAAGTTTGATTCATTTTTCCCAACTCGTCTGGATGCGGCGGAGAAACACTATGTTCTGTTTGAACCGATCATGGCGCATGCAGGTCAACGAGTTCAGGCCTTTCACTTGCATATCTGACCACGTCACGATTGAACTACGGGAATTTCCGTTGGTGAAACCATCCCCGGCCTCAGCCCCGGGAAAGACCGCTCACGGTGTTCCTCTTCCACTCCCCCATGGGGCACCTGAAGCGCAAGGATCTTCTGCAGGACGACCCCCGACCGGCTTGAGATTGCGCAATATCTTGCCGGCCGGGGTACCGGAAGCCTGACGACAGCCGGCGGGGTAACCTACCAAACGATCGTGACAATGCAAAAAAGACCTTCCGAAACATTGCTGGAAGGCGAGGTACCGGCAAACCCTCGTGCGGAGCAGGCGACGATCCTTGCCCGCTGCCCCTTTACGGGAGCCATACACTTTCAACCCTCTCATTTTCCGGAGATGCCAAGCATTGCCACGATAGCTGTAGAAGCGCTTAGGAGGCCAATTCAAGCGCCCCTGCGCCACGCGAGATGCTGGGGCGATAACGGGCGACAGCCTGCCGACCGTATTGGGAAGTCGGATCATCCCGGCGGCCTCCGATCGTTGGCTAGCGAAAGGCCGAAAGGGCCCCGCCTTCGATCAAGATAGAATTCACGCGTTCCCCAGAAACGCAGATAAGCTTTGCTCCCCGCTTCCGGCACCATTCCATCAGGAAGGACGGGCCGGCCTCTGTGTTCCCCGCTTTGTCATATGGCATCATCAGGAAGAATTTTCCGTCTTTGGCCAAGTTGTTTCGTATGAGGTCGCACAACAAAAAACGCCATTCTGCCTCACCCCAATATTGCCTGCTGCCATCCACCGTCTTTCGGTGAAAGGTCGGCCTGAGGATCGTGATGAGGTTGAAGGGAGCGCCCTGGACTCGGTAGGGCCTGTATGGCTCGACCGGGCATATCACGCGCTTGACCCCCAGCAGATGGCACAGATCCCGGTACCAAGGGTTTTCGATATCGGTTCCCACGACCCGGTGTCCGAGCGTCTCGAGGATGGCTGAAAAAGCCCCTCCCCCCATGCCAATGTCCAACACAGAAACGGCGCCCGATGCATGCAATCCAAGCGCAAGGGCAATTTGGGCCATACTGGCCGTCCACACCGGGAGCTCTGCAAATTTGTACTGGCTGGCCGGATCGAAGGAACTCAGCTGCCTGCGGTAGTGTTGGCGGAACCCAGCCAATCTTTCCGGCTCGATCCGTCGAAGCGTACGCTCACTTAGGACAACGGCCTCGGGGGCTAGGTCCAAGGCTTTGCCAATGAGCGCATGACTTTCAGAAAATGATCGAAGTGGGTCAAAATGGTATTTCATACCCCGTCCCCCTTTTTAGCGATGACTTTAACAGCGGACTTTCATAAGGCTGCAAAAGCCAAGCACTCCGCCACCATGTCCTTTGATTTCGATTCTGAAGACCCTACAATTTACCGCCGCTGCATCACATGTGAAGCGTAGCATACAATGGAACAACCAATGGAGGATCAGCAGAGATCGCAAAACCTGGTGACTGACTATCGCTGATCTCAAGTTCGATGGAAACGATACTATGGGCAAGCCCGGCACCCAAATTCCTTTGCTCGGCTTGCCAGATCGTTGATCCACTCCATCGTGGGACTTCCTAGTGACCGAGAGGGTGCGCGACAGCTTCCGGCGCTTATCCGGGAGGTCGGGCCGATCTGCAAACCGAACCTTCGCGATCTGGAAAAGGGGGATGATCGCACGGGCTTCCATGTCGATCCTTCCGCCCTATATCGGCAACCCGTCGCCTTTCGCCTGGACGGCGCGAGGAGCGCGATCCTGCAGATGAGAGAAAGCCTCTCAGGCAGTCTGCGTAAAGGCCGGGGGCTGTTACTTACGCTATCAATCTGCCTGCTACGCCTCAAGCCGTGCAAATCTGCCACTCTTCGGGTGGCGGATCGCCCTAGCACTACTTTGGCAGATTCAAGGAGACGCTCCGCTGAAGCGGATGCGGCAGTTGGGACATCGATGGAAGGATTTGATCGGGTATAGTGCTTTGATGACAGCGCGCCTGATGGCTGGGAGGGTTGGTTGGGGCGGTCCTTCCCTCGTTCGTTTTTTTCCCCGCGTCCTCTTGCTGTTGCAGACGCCGATGCTGCAGGAAGGCGTAGGCGATCATAGTCATGAGGGCGTGGCGGTGCAGGCCCTGCCAGGATCGTCCTTCAAAATGATCGAGACCGAGTTCTTCCTTCATCTGCTGATGAGCCTGTTCGCACACCCACCGCGCCTTGATGGCGCCCGCCAGGGCCTTGAGAGGCGTTTCGAGGGGTAGATTGGACAGGTAATATTTGCGCTCCCCTGAGGAGCGCCATTCCCCGACCAGCCAAGCCTCTTCGCCCGGCATATGTTGTTGTCCCTTGTCGAGGATGCGCTGGGGGTTGGCATCGGCGACGCACACGCGCAAGGCGGCGAAGCGGGCCGCCAGAGGCGCTTTCGTACCGCGCCGCCAGTTTACCCTCTTCCAATTCGTCTGCAGCAAAGCCTCCTCGGCTGCGATCGAGAGCGTGTCGGGGATGGGATGCTTGCGCGGCCGACCTTGGCCAGCGACCGGGAAGATCAAGGAGACATCGGCCGGATAGACCTTCTGGTGTTTGGGAATGCCGACGGCCCAACTGAGCCCGCGGGCGCTCAGGCCCTGGCGGAAGGGAGCCGACAGTCCATAGCCGGCATCGGCAAGCACGGTGCCGAACCGCAGGCCCGCTGCGATCAGTCGGTCGACCTCATCCAGCGCTATCTCGGGCTTGGTGCGGGCGATGCGGTTGGGTTCGGGAACGCCGGCCCTGGCCATCCGTTCCAGGTCACTGGTCCAACTCTCTGGCAGAAACAGCCGCAGACCGACTGGAACGGGAACCTCCTCGCGAGCTAAGGTCAGCGAGACCAGAGTCTGGCAATTGGCACGCTTGCCGAGCATCGAAGCATATTGCGGCGCCACCCCGACCGAATGCTCGCCCTTCTTCGGCAGGCTGGTGTCGTCGATCACCAGAAAGGCATCGCTCCCGCCCACCAGGCGGTCGCCCTGCACCGCCAGTTCTGCCTCCAGCGGCGCGCTATCCCACATCCCATCCGAGATAAAATGATGCAGCCGGTCGTACTGTGCCAGCGCCAGGCGTTCCGCCATCGGCTCCATGCTTTTGCGTTCACCCGGGCCGATCAAGCCGGAAATGTAGAGCGGGCACATCTGGCGACGCCTCTTATGCCCCAGCTCTTCAACGAACGGCTTTAGCCACTCCGCCAGCGTAACATCCGCCTCTGCCATCGCTCGGGACCCTCCTCAAGCGATCAGCATTGATCAGATAACTTAACAAGCACTTAATCTGCCAAAGTAGTGCTAGGTGACCGACTCATAATTTCGCAGCCAGATGCGGATTGAAGCGAGTTGGACTGAGGCGAGGAAGTTGTCGTCGCGCTTGTCGTATCGGGTTGCGACGGCCCTGAAGTGTTTGAGTTTGTTGAAGAAGCGTTCAACGGCGTTGCGCTGGCGGTAGAGCCAAGAGCTGAAGGCGAAGGTTTTAACCCTATTGGGCATGGCGCGGATGTTGGCCCACGCGCCGCGCCCCGCCATCTCCTCGCGCAAGGCATCGCTGTCATAAGCTCTGTCTGCGAGAAGGGTGTTTCCCGGTTCGAGCGTATCCAGCATGTCGGCGGCCGACCGTCCATCATGGGCCTGGCCTTCGGTCAGCTTCAGACGGATCGGGCGACCTTCGGTGTCGACGAGGGCGTGGATCTTGGTGGTCAGGCCGCCGCGCGAGCGACCCATGCAACGGGATCTTTCGTCTTTTTTTGGCCGTTGGCGGCGTGCTGGTGAACGCGGATCGACGAGGCATCGATCATTTGGATATCGCCGTCATAAGCCGCTGATACGGCTTGCAGAATGCGGGCCCAGTGGCCGGCTTTGCGCCACCGGTTGAAGCGGTTGACGCAGGTCGTATGGGGCCCATAACGAGAAGGGATGTCCGCCCATGGCGCTCCGGTGCGCAGGCGCCAGAAGATGCCGTTCAGAACGCGGCGATCGTCCACACGTGCAACCCCGCGCACCTTCGTCGGCAGAAGCGGCTCGATCACCGACCACTCGAAATCCGTTAAGTCAAAGCGTGCCATCTCAACCTCCGAGGTCGAGATCAATGAATCAGAATGCCGCCTCTCTGGGAAGCCCGTTTATGGGTATGTGACCTAGTCCTTCACCGGTTCGCCGAGCGTGTGCATCAATCGGTTCGCCCAGCCGAAGATTGCCGCAGACAGGATGAGGTCGAGTGACTCCAGATGGTCGAGCCCGACATCGGCAAGCTCCTGTGCGTCGGTCGTCGTCGCCGAGGGCGGCGTGGTCGACAGACGTGCCGAGAAGTCAAAGATTGCCTGAAGGTGTTCATCGAGGTTCGCCTCGAGACCATTCGCGAACACGGCTTCGATGACATCAGACCGTTTCGTCAAGCCGTTGAAGCGCGAGGCGTGAACGGCAGCGCAGTAAACGCAACGATTGACGACGGAAGCAGCGACGGCCCCCAATTCGCGCTCGCTCGCCGCCAACCCATCACGTCCATACATGATCAAATTGAACAAGGGCGAACGAACCGCGAGCGACTCGGGATCGTGCGCCAGAGTGAGCACATAAGGCGAAATGCCTTTGTTCGAGGGCGTCACCTGCATCGCAGCACGCTGTTCGTCAGTCGCCCTCGCAAGATCGACAGGAACAACGTAAGGCTGCCAGCGTGGCACTGTGGTCGTGAAGGTATGGACGACCTCGCTCATTTCACGCCCCCAAGCAATGCTATGCCGTCGATGACGCGCACCTGGTAGTTTATGAAGGCAGCCAGCTCAGCCAGCCTGACGATGTCAGGGTCGGCCACCCCGGCAGCGCGCAATGCCTCCACATGAGCCCGTGTCGCGTCACGCGGTGCGACTGTGAGTCGATCGGCATGACGAACGATCTCGTTGATACGCTCGTCGGTAGCGCTTGTGCCCGGCTCGGCAAGCGGCGCCGTTATCGGTTCGCCAGCCTGTGCGACCAACATGTCGTAGTGCTTCGCCAGCGCCTCGTTACGATTGAGGCGTGCCATACGGGCCGCAAGCGCTGCCCTGAGGCCGTGCGACAGGCCGCCGGGATCGCGCGGCAAGAGCACGGCATCATGGGCCGCCTGGCTTAGTCGCAAGATCTCTGCGCGCTTCGCCATGGCGTCTGCGAGCACAGTGCCCGGTCTCACCGAGGCAAGAGTTTCGATCAGTGTCACCGCAAGCTCCTCGGCACGTTAGAGGCCACATACTCAGGCATGACGGGAACGATCATGTCAATTTCTAATCGCATCACCCCTTTCATGCGCTATAAAAATATACTAATTTTGTAGTGTTTTCGCTTATGCATGCTTTACAAACATAAAGAACGGTGTTTGATGTCAATGATGCATTCAAACTCGCTCGATATACGGCAACTTGAAGCGTTCGCAGCCGTGATGTCCGCCGGCAGCATCACAGGGGCTGCGCGGCTGCTTGGCCGGTCGCAGCCTGCGGTCACCAGGCTCATCCAGGACCTGGAATCTGATATCGGCTATCCGCTGCTACACAGAACCGGCCCACGTATCAGTCCAACTTCACGTGGCATCCTCTTTCACGCCGAGGTGGAGCGTCATCTCGCAAGCCTGACCCATCTTCGCGAGCGAGCGGATGCCATCGCTCTTGATGAGCCGCAGACCCTGACGATCGCAGCCACGCCGTCCTTAGCAGCAGGCGTTTTGCCACAGGCTATTGCAGCCGTGCCGCAGGGCCTGATTCCGAGCCACCTTCACGTCCAGGCACTGGCGGCCGAGAACGTCATACAATCGGTGCTTGCTCGTTCGGCCGACTTCGGCATCGCGAGCCTACCGCTCGAACATCCCGGCCTGGATGTTCACTGGATTGCACAGGCACCGTGCGTCGTCGCCATCGGCGCGAACGATCCACTGGCCGATCGCGAGGTCGTCAAACTTTCCGATCTTGCCGACCGTTGCATCATCACGCTGGCAAACCCCTATCGCTTACGGCACCGCGTTGACGAAGCCTTGGCGGCCGCCGACGTCAAGCCGCAGCGGCTCATCGATGTGAACGCTTCAATGACGGCGCTCACGCTGGCCCGGGCGGGATTGGGCATTGCCATCGTCGAACCGGCGACCGTCTGCGGCGTCCCGCTCAACGGTGTCGTGATACGCCCGATCGACCACGTCATTCCTTTCCTGTTCGGCGCCATCTCACCTGCAGCACTGCCGCTCACACCAACCATCGCTGCCCTCATCGAGGCAGCGCGCGCAGCAGCATTGATCATGCCGGGATGCCGCCTGCTCGACTCGAGCGGGACCGAGGCCTTGGCCGATACCGTCTACGGGCAGAACTCGTCGCCCGAGGAAGGCGAGTCATGAGCGATCTTTCGGAGTTCCCGATCGGTCTTGAAGCCCTTGAGGCGCGCCTTCGCCAGGATCTCGCCTGGCTGGAACTTCCGGCCAAGCCCTGGGTGCCGTCCCGTGAGGTCGATGGCCATCGCGTCATGGATGTCGTCATCCTCGGCGCGGGCATGGCCGGGCTTGTCGCCTCCGCCATGTTGAAGAGGCTTGGTGTGGCCAACCACGTGGTCCTCGACAAGGCGCCGGCCGGTCGCGAGGGGCCTTGGGTCACCTTTGCTCGGATGCGTACGCTTCGCTCGCCCAAGCAATTGACAGGACCCGCGATGGGTCTGCCGGCTCTCACCTTCCGTGCCTATTTCGAGGCATTGCATGGACATGCGGCATGGATCGCGCTTGAAAAGGCGCCGCGTGAGACATGGATGGATTACCTCATCTGGTATCGTCGCGTGCTTGATCTGCCAGTGCGCAACGCGACGACGGTCGAGGCAATCGTGCCGCGTGCAGACGGCCTGCTCGATGTCATCTGCCGCAAGGATGGCCGGGCCAACAGCCTGATCGCGCGCCATGTGGTGCTTGCGACAGGCCGCGATGGTCTTGGCGGTCCGTTCGTGCCGCCGATCGCCAACGATATTGATCCGAAGTTCTGGGCTCACACCGCCGACATGATTGATTTTGCCGCGTTGCGCGGCAAGCGGGTCGGTGTGATCGGTGCCGGAGCTTCGGCCATGGACAATGCCGCTGCAGCACTCGAAGCAGGCGCGGCTCGCCTCAACATGTTCGTGCGCCGGACAGGCCTGCCCCGCATCAACAAGTTCACCGGCATCGGAAGCCAAGGCGTGGTACACGGGTTTGCAGGGCTGCCTGACGACTGGAAGTGGCGATTTCTCGACTATGCCATGCGCGAGCAGACACCTCCGCCCCGCACCAGTGTCCAGCGTGTCAGCGCATTTGCCCAGGCCCATCTCCATCTGGGTAGCCCGATCGATGCTCTGAAGCAGGAAGGCGATCACCTCGTGGTGACCACGCCGAAGGGGCGCTATCCCATCGATTTCCTGATCTTCGGCACAGGCTTCAAGATCGATCTGGCCAGTCGGCCGGAACTCGCCGCCGTCGCAGGCCACATCCGTTTGTGGCGTGATCGCTTCCCGGCACCTGCCGACATGCGCAACGGTGAACTCGAAGGCTCCCCTGATCTTGGAGAGGCATTCGAATTTCTTGAAGACGAGCCGGGTGCTTGTCCGGCACTGGCGCAGATTCACTGCTTCAACTTTCCAGCCACCATGAGCCACGGCAAGTTGACGGGCGACATCCCAGCGATCAGCGAGGGGGCTGACCGGCTGGCGCGCGGCATCGTGAGAGCGCTCTTCGTGGCAGACCGTGAGCGTCATTTCGCGGATCTCAAGGCATTCGATACGCCGGAACTTCTTGGCGATGAATGGGCGGACGACGAGAGCGCGGCTGCCCAACTGGGCGCTGGCGTACCGCTTTCCGAACAGCTTCCCAAATAGGACACCCATCTGACATGCTCGAACTCAAAGACATCAAGCTGTCCTACGGAAAGACGCAGATCCTCAAGGGTGTCGACCTCACTGTAAAGCGTGGCGACGTGGTGTCGATCATCGGCCCCAGCGGCACGGGCAAGACCACGCTGCTGAAATGCATCAACTATCTGGTCAAGCCTGCGTCCGGAACCATCACCTTCGATCAGATCAGGATGGACTACCAGCGGGCGGACAAGGCAGCCGTGCAGGCTATTCGCCTTCGCACCGCCATGGTCTTCCAGCAGTTCAACGTCTTCAAGAACATGACGGTCATTCAAAATGTGATGGATCCGCTCATAGTGGTGCAGCGCAAATCCAGGGACGAGGCGCGTGAAATCGCCTTGCAGGAACTTGTGCGCGTTGGCCTGTCCGACAAGAAAGACAATTATCCCTCACAGCTTTCGGGAGGGCAGCTCCAGCGGACCGGCATCGCGCGGGCGTTGGCGGTTCGACCGGATGTGATGCTTTTCGACGAGCCCACATCATCGCTGGATCCCGAGCTCGTCAACGAGGTTTTGAAGGTGATCAAGGATGTCACGTCGTCGGGCATCACCTCGCTCCTCGTGACCCACGAGATGCAATTTGCAAGGAACATCTCGAACCGGATCGTCTTCATGGACCAGGGCGTCGTCGCGGCCGAAGGCAGTCCATCCGAGATCTTCGACACGCCCGCCAATCCACGCCTTGCCCAGTTCCTCAATTCCGAGCGCACATTCCAATGAGAGGGGATGCCTAAAATGTCTGCTGCGAAATCGACGTCACGTCGTCTGTTCGGCCTTGCGCTCCTTGGCGGCATGGCGATCACCCTTGTCGCTACGGGGCCTGGCTATGCTCAGACCTCCCCCCGCACAATCAAGATTGCCACGTCCGCAGAGTCCAAGCCACTGGCTTGGGGGGCGATCGGCGTTGAGCCGCAAGGATACGAGCCGGATCTTCTGAAAGCGGTCAATGCCAAGCTGCCGCAGTATAAGTTCGCCATGGAAGGCGTCTCGGATATCGCGCAGGAGACCGGCCTGGCCACTGGCAAGTATGACATTGCGGTCGGCGGCTACTTCAAGTCTCCCAACCGGCTGAAACAGTTCCTGATCCCCGACAATCCCGAAGGGGCCAGCTTGATGAAGATCTATACCCGCAAGGATAGCACCATCACCGGCATGAAGGATCTGGTCGGCAAGCGGATTGTGCCGGTCACGGCCGGCGGCGGTGTCTATAAATTCGTCAACCAGTGGCAGCAGGAAAACCCCGGCTACAAGATCGACATCACCGCCTCGAGCGCGGGTGTTCCCTATCCAGATCGCCTGAAGGAAGTCCAAAGCGGCAAGTATGATGCCCTGATCCTGCCCTCGAACCTAGGCGAGCAGACCGTCATTGAAAACCAGAAGCTCGAGATCAAGGCCAGTGAACCCGTCTCCATCGAGAACACCTATTTCCTGATTCACAAATCGGATGAAAACAAGCAACTCGCCGAGGACGTGAACAAGGTGCTCAAGGAACTCAGGGACGACGGCACGTTGAGCAAGATCTCGCAGAAGTGGTTCGGTGAGGATGTCACGACTTACATCAAGTAGCGCAAGCCTTTGCTGAGCGCTTCATCATGGCATTGACCGGCAAGGCTGAGGTTTGAAGGAGGCGTGTTTCCAAATGGACCTCTCTGCAATGATTCCCGAGCTTCTATCGGCTTTGCCGCTGACACTCGCAATTACATTCACAGCCCTCGCCGTCGGCTTTTGCCTGGCTCTGATTACCACAACATTCCGGGTCCTGCGGATACCGATGATCAGCCAGCTTGCCGATCTCTATGTATCCTACGCCCGGAGTGTTCCTGTCGTCCTTCAGTTGTTTGTTGCCTTCTACGGGCTCCCGCTGCTGGTAATCCAGCTCGGCGCGGAGGATTTCGTCACGCCCACGATGGCCGCGATGGTGGGACTGAGCCTCTATCACGGCGGATATCTGTCCGAAGTCATGCGACCAGCCTACCTTGCGGTAGAGCGCGGGCAGCATGATGCGGCCGATAGCCTGGGATATACCTTCCGGCAGAAGATCACCCGTGTCGTCGGTCCGCAAGCCGTACACATCGCGCTGCCAGGTTATGGAAACTCCATCATCTACCTGATCCACAACGTCGCGCTGGTCATGTACATCGGGGCCGCAGACGTCATGGCGACGGCTCACCTGATCATGGAGCGGGACTACAACCAGTACCAGTTCGAGACCTATCTCGTGCTGGCGGTGATCTACTCACTGCTGTGCCTTGTCGCCTGGCTCATCGTTCGGTTTTTCGAGCTGCGCTCCTCGAGGTTTGCACCCAGGGCTGCCCCGACAAAAAGCACGATGATGGCGAGCGTCTGATCCAAGAGAAGGTCACGGTACATGTTCGATATGGATGTCTTGCTCGAGGATCTGTGGAGCGTCCTGGGCGCAGTGCCGATGACACTGGCCATGGCGTTTGCGATCTTCGTCATCTCCACGATCGTCGGCAGCTTATTTGCCCTGATCGAATTCCGGCGGATACCGGTGCTGCGGGAACTCGTGATGGCCTACAAGATCGCCTTCAAGGGCGTGCCGATGGTGATCGTGATCTTCCTCGCCTATTATGGGCTTCCTCCCGCCCTGCAGTTTACAGCCTCGATGCTCGGGGTGCAGCTGAATGCCCACGAACTACCCAACTGGGTCATTATCATCGTCGCCTTGTCCGCCTGTGTGGCGGCATTCCAGGCGGAGGTTGTAAAGGGGGCCTTGAATGCCTTCGATACTGGGCAGGCCGACGCCGCTTACTCACTGGGCTACAAAAGCAGCCAGCTGTTTCGACGAATCCTGTTCCCGCAAGTCATCGTCGCCGCGATTCCGGACCTCGCAAACTCATTCATGGTTATCATGAAGGCCCTCTCTCTTGCCTTCGCCATCGAGGTTGTCGATATCTTTGCGCAAGCCCAGTTGACTGCCGCGCTAAATTATTTCTACCTCGACGCATTTGCGATTGCGGTCGTAGTCTACATGGTGATCGCATATATAGTAACGCAAATCGCCGACAGAGCGGAGGCAGCCCTCAGAATTCGGACCTGAGGTTCGTCTCGTTACAACACACTCGATACGCCATCGCAGAATGTGGCGACGCAAGGAATGCACAGGGCTTTGCGCGATTGATGTAAATTTAGTTTAAGCAGATACTTGAGTGGATTGTGAGCACAGCGGCATGCGCACCCTAGCGTATCATCGTGCGTCGTAGGTTTTGTGGGACCTCCAAAGGAGAGAACATTGTTGCGGACTATCGTTTTTGCGACAGCCGTGCTCCTCATCTCGCAAACGGCCGTCATCGCCAAGCCCTAATCAAGAACCGCATTGCTCGTCGCGCTATTGAGCTGGGATGACACCAGCAACTGTTGCGACATCGACTTGGATGCAGATCGTCACATGGGCCTGATCGATGCCGTCGGGACGCTGCGGCTGGCCGCTGGGATCGATGATCTGGCGCTCAGCAGGCTTGGCAAGCAGGCATTCGGGGCTGCGCAGAAAGCTGCCTTCCTCGATAATCGCGATGAAAACCATCGGCTCTTCAATGCGACTCGATCCTTTCGATTCTTGAGATAATGTATTCTTGAAAACGAGAATTGTCTCAAAAACTGTCATAGATATCATCGACGGCATGGGAGGCTCGTTGAAAGGCCGTATCGCACATGCAGGTCAATTTGACAGATCTCGCGCTCAAGGTCCGCAAGCGACACGCATTTCGAACGGCTGCAGGTGCACGGGCTGATGCCAGGCTGCGGGCCTGGAGACCGTCTCCGTCAGCGGCGGCCACGAACAAAGTACTTGGCCGGATCCGGGCTGTCGCGGTGCGTCACGCTCGTTTGGCGGCTCATGTGATCCACTCAGGCATATTTGTATGCAGGTATGAATGCGCCGGGCCTGTGCGGCATTATGCGAGCATCCGGCAACTCTCGCCCGTCTTGTCTTCATGCCTGGCCATGAGTCTGGGAACTTTTGCGATGCCATCGGCGCGAGGTACAGACGCCGGTACCCCCCATGAGAACCTCGCCGATTACTGCGCGCGCGTCGATACTGACGACACGCTGCGCGAATATGCGCCGGGCCTGCGCGAGCGAACAATGCAGGCCTTGAGGCAATTGAGCCAGGCATCCGAGTTGGATCTGCCTGGATTGGATGCTGCTCAAGACGACAGCGCCCTCGATTCCTATCTGGGCCGTTATGCGAAGTTTCGCTGCATGTACGGCAGGGTCATGGTCTGCGCCATCGGTGCCAACCATCCTTGCGACAAACTCGACAAGAGCCAGGGTATGTCGCGTGTCACCAGGTTCTGCCAAGACTACCCCAACGATGACAATGTCGGTCCGTCGGTCGCCGGGCATGACTCATTGTATGAATATAGATGCCGTGACGGCCGCGCCGAGATCATAGGCGGCCCCTGGAGGCTGGATGCTCGTGGCTTTGCCGATGTGTTTTGGACGGCGCTGCCAGATCCAAGCAGAACGCCAAAGGGAGGCAAGTAATTCATAAGAGGTTGCACGTTCCGTCAGCGCGTCTATCCTCGCAATCCCAGCCACACAGCATCCACGACGATGTCCGCGACATCCTGCCGGCTCAGCATCGCTGTCTTGAAGCTGGCCAGCATATCGTCATCATGATGACAGAATCGAGGTGGGTCAAACGCCAAGGCCAAGCGGGAACTCAGGTGGCCGCCGCGCTATCTTTCGCGGCGGGTGGGATTTGCCGAAAGCGAGATGCGGCGCTTGATAGCGTCGACTTCGAGGATCTGGACATCGATTTCTTGATCCAGGGACAACAAATCCGCTGTAGAGGGACCTTCCCGGGGTGACGCCATGTCGGACATATGAACGAGGCCCTCGATACCGGCCTCAAGTTCCACGAAGGCGCCATACTCCTGAATATCGACCACGCGCCCCTTGAAGTGACCACCAACCGGGAACTTGGCCTCGATTGCTTCCCACGGATCGTCGAGCAACTGCTTGATACCGATCCAAACGCGCTGGCCCTCGGGATCGATCTTGATGATCTTGACCTTGATCCGTTGCCCGACGTCAAGCGCTTCGCTCGGGTGCTTCACGCGCCGCCAGGAAATATCCGAGGAAGGCAGCAACGCGAAGACATGATCGCCAAGATCGACGAACGCGCCTTCATCGACAATGTTGTCCACCACGCCTTCGGTGACCTGGCCTTCCGCGAGTTGTCTCAACCGCTCAAAGCGAGCCGCCTCGAGCACAACCCGGCGCGACACAACGATGGTACCGTTCTCGCGGTCCATCTTCATGATCTGAAACGATTGCGGAGCATTCTTCAGCAGGGTCACATCAAGAAGGGGCCGGATATCAACCTGGGTGGCGGGTAAAAATGCGAAGACGCCGCCCAAGTTCACAGTGAAACCGCGATCGGTCTGGTCGAGGATCATGCCCTGAACATTTTCGTTGTCGTGCCACGCCTTCTCCAGGCGGTTCCACATCAGCTCCTCCTCAAAGATCTTTTGGGAGCCTCATCGACGGCTCGAGTTGGGTTTTGAGGCCGGGGGGGCAGAACTTCACGGTCATAAGTCCGCGATGCCGATGACTCCTATCAATCCGGGAGTTCGGTCCAGATTTCTTTTGCGAAGCCGCGTGTGTCTAACATCCAAGCCTCGCCGTCGACAACCGCTTTCCCACCGCGACAGACAAAGGAATAGGCTGAATCGTGACCGACCTGAGCGGCCGCGGGGGTTTTCCCGTCCTTGGCACCTTTGCAGGCTGCCGCAGCTCCGGGATTGTCTTTGGCGGTGTTGATCTTCACGCAGGGGAGGTTCGCTCCGATGAAGCAAACCATCACCTTGCCGTCCATGCAGCGATACTGAGCCTGGTTCTTGAGCTCCGATTCGTCCACTGCGCCCTTTCGGTCCGGACTATCCTTCATGTAGACCTTGACCGTCTCTTCGAAGAGGTCGTGAGTGTATTCGCGGATCGCGTCGTCGTTGCGCACCTGGCGGCAATATTGGTGCAGATCCTTGCCTGCTGTCGCTGTCGGTTTTTTGGCGGCAAGAGGCAAGGTAAGGGCGACGAGCAGCATGGACGCGCAAAGCCCGCCGAGCGTCGAAAATCGGAAGGTGATCATCATTACCTCCTCATCTCTGACATCGATGGAAAGTTTCGACCGTCGGAGCGTTCCAGGAAAAACCGACAAGCTTCAAGGAGAGAATATTATTCTCTCGGCTCAGTTCTATCGTTCCTTTCGAAGCCGGAATTCCGCCCTTGGAGCAAGTTGCCGCGAAATGAAGAATATTGAGAGGTCCTTTACTTTGTATTTTTAATCGATCGCATCCGACTTCGTAAATTTCTAAACTATCTTTATAAATTTTAAGCAGGTTCAGATACGGATCAAGTTGTTCGCACGGGGCCCCCGTTGACCACCAATCGCCTTGAAATTCTTTTGGAACCTGTGCGATTGCCGTGGCCGGCAACACGATGACAGCTGAGAGCGTTGCGACCGCGTTCCGCCATCGAGTTCGGGCAGTGGCCTGATGGGTGCTGTAGGCGCGGTCGTGCTTGGTCAGGGTCAAGATGTCGCGTCCTCCATGCGCTCAAGCAATTTGGCAAATCCGGGCGACAGGTCGACACGGAATCGGAGACGGTCTCGAGAATGCAGGTCATCGCGGCATAGATGATCTGACATATCTCAGCGCCTGTCCGCCAATGCTACGATCTGGACGAAACCGGGACAATCCATCGATCTCGTGATACATTATACCGAGATATGAGAGGATTGGTGGGTAGTGCCATGGAGGACCTTGAGGCCTTTCTTGCCGTCATCGAGGCAGGCAGCCAGACGGCGGCGGCCCGTCGTCTCCGCCGTTCCCTGCAAGCGGTCAATCGCTCGCTCGCCGCACTCGAGCGCAAAATTGGGGTCGAGCTGGTGCGGCGAACGACAAGGCGGTCCTTCGCAACCGAGGCTGGCTTGGCGTTCTATCGCCGCGTGAAGCCGGCATTCACGGAGATCAGCGAGGCACAACTCGAGGCAGCGAACCGCCGCATCGAGCCGGCGGGACTGTTGAGGATCGCCGCGCCCGCCCACTTCGCCCCAGCCTTCGTCGTGCCGGCCGCCGCCGCGTTCATGCATCACTATCCAGGGATCGAGGTTGATCTCACGGCGTCGGATCACCCGATCGACGTGATTGGTAAAGACGTGGATCTGGCAGTGCGTATCAGGGAGTTGCCGGATTCTTCGCTGAAGGTACGGCGGCTGAGCGAGATTCGCATCGTGGCTTATGGCGCGCCCGGATATTTCGCGGGTCATGGTCGGCCACGACAACCTGTTGACCTCATGCAACACCAATGCGTCTTGCGCATCGCCGGCGATGGTGAAGTTGAAAATTGGCGCTTCAGGGTCGGACGCCAGATCAAAACGGTGGAGGTGAAGGGGCATTTTCGTACCGACAACACCGCCGCGGTCCATGCCGCCGTCCTCCAGGGGGTAGGCATCGGATACGGTCCTTTATGGCAGATCAGGGAGTTATTGGACAGCGGCGCTCTGGAAGTCGTGCTGGAAGAGTTCGAGCCGCCACGAATGCCGGTCCAGGCCGTCCTGCCGCCGAGCGGCATGGCACCTGCCAAGACCAGGCTGTTCGTCGATATGCTGGCCGAGAGGCTGAAGCACGAGCGGCTCTGAGAGCATCGGTCGATTATCCCGATTTTCGGGAATGTTTATTCCGCATGGCGTCGATTGTCTCAAAGAACAAGCGATCTCATTGTTGGGAAGGCGAGCCATCGAGTTCGCCACTTTTTCATCTGCGTTGAGGAGCGCCCGGTGACTCCCAACAGACGTACGCTGCTAAGCGCGACTGCCGGCATCACCGCGGCCTTGGCCTCTCGGACTGAGGGCGTGCCTACAACCGCTCAAGCCAGGCCTCATGATGCGCCATCCGTCGATGGCGAGTTCAGCATCGATACGAATGTTCGCGAAGCAGCTGCCCGCGATTTCGGAAACATCATTCACCGACAGCCGCGAGCCGTCCTTAAGCCAGCATTGAGTGCCGACATTGCCAGCCTCATGCGATGGGCTGGCGACCAGGGCGTCAAAGTCGCGGCACGCGGCCAGGGCCATTCGACGTACGGCCGCTCCCTGACTGAAGACGGCGTCGTGATAGACATGAGCACGGTCAGTACGATCCGAGATGTTCAGCCGGATCGTATCGTGGTCGATGCCGGCGCAACGTGGAATAGCGTGCTCGAAGCGACGCTGGCGCAAGGGCTCACGCCGCCGGTGCTGCCGAACTATCTCGGCCTCTCAGTGGGTGGGACGATAGCCGTGGGCGGAATCGGTGGTGCGTCGTCGCGCCATGGGATGCAGACAGACCAGATTCTCGAGATGGACGTCAGAACGGGCGATGGTCGGGAACTGAGGTGCTCGCCAAATTCGAATCCGGACCTGTTCGATGTTGCTCGCGGCGGACTGGCGCAGTGCGGCATCATCACGCGTGTTGCGCTGCGGTTGGTGCGTGCGCCAGAACGGGTTCGCCGGTTTCAACTGTTCTATCGGGATTTGGCGATGCTGACCGCGGACCAACGCCGTGCATTGGCCGAAGATCGCTTCGATCAGTTGCAGGGCGCGATTATTCCCGAACCGAACGGCGGCTGGCGATATCAGCTCGAGGGCGCCGTCTATCATGACGGCAATTTGGTTCCCAACGACGAGGCCCTGCTGGCGTCATTGTCGGATGACCGCAGTGCCGCGGCGATCACCGACCTGAGTTATCGTGACGATGCGCTCGCCTTCACCAAGCTCGAAGCTCTGCTGCGATCGAACGGTCATTGGTTCAATCCACAGCCGTGGCTCTTCACCTTTCTTCCTGGCAGTCGCGCAGAGCAGATTGCCGGTGAGATCCTTGGCGAACTGCCGGGTGCGGAAGTGGGATCTTTCGGACGGGTCACCTATTACCCGATGCACACGGGGAGGTTTCATACGCCGCTGGTGCGTTTGCCACACGAGGGCGTTATATTTCCGTTCAACATTATCTGCATTCCGTCGCAGAACGATGCCGCGAAGCTGGAGCAAGCGATTGCGCGGAACCGCGGGCTCTATGAACGCCTTCGCGGAGCCGGCGGTGTGCAATACCCGGTGGGCACTTTTCCGATGTCATCCGAGGACTGGAAAGTGCATTTCGGATCGAGATGGCCGGCGCTGTGTGAAGCCAAGCGCCATTACGATCCCAAGAATCTGCTTACCCCCGGCTACAACTTGTTTTGAGGAATTCGACGACTGCAGAAGCGAGGGAGGTCATCAACAGTGCGGAACGCGAACTCGGCCGTCGCAGCCAGCAATCCTCATCGTGCGAGAGGCCTGCTGGCGGCATCGCTGGCTGCATGGGGATTCTTTATGGTTCTAGCGACAGCGCTGCCGCTGCTCGCTAACGGCATGTTGTCATTGACTTCCAATGATACGGTTTGGCCCAGCGCCAGAGAGATTTTTGGCCCCGTCGGTTTTACGGCGGCAATCGGACTGCCGATCTCTTTGGTGATTTGTTTCGCGCTTGGCTATCCGGCCTGGAAATGGGCCAGCAGATACGGACTAACGTCCCGCTGGGATGCGATCAAGATTGGCGCTGCCGTTGGCGCCGCTTTTTGTCTTCTGATGGCGGTGGGCCTCCATGTCCTGGTCTACACGAATGGCGGCAGCTACTCGTATACTCAGGGCGGCATTGTGCTGACAAAAGACAGCCTGCCTACATCGCAAGGCATTCTTTTCGATCTCTTCCTCATGCTCTTCTACGCCGCAGATGGCGCAGTTGCGGGACTTGCCGCCTGGTTGGCGGGGGGGGACGTACATGACGCTCCTCGGCAACTGCCGCAGTTGGGACACCGATGACGGGCGCGACCACGTTGTCGGGATACCCGACAAGCGTCTTTTGGAGCATCAATGACACAGCAGAGCCCAATCGATCTTGCCCGCATCGAAGCGCTCCGGGGAAATGTCGGAACGGCGTTGCCAGTCCTTGCTCAGCACGCTGAAGCAGGCGACGATGGCGCTGCGGCTTCTGCGGCGGAGCTATCGGCCTATCTGTGGCGATGGGGCGACGTTATCGTTCAGGCTGCGCAGCTGATCGCTAATCCTTTCGCGGTCTATGCCGGCAACGTCTTTGACGAGCTGGTCCTGCTGCTGGGACGTGCGGGACGGGAGACGGGAGATTGGCGGGCAATCGCCCACGCGGCTGATGCTGCTTCACAGCGGGTCGAAGCGGATCTACAGACAAATCCCTGGGGCTTTCCGAAAACAAAGATTGAGGGAGCTCAAAGGCTTCTCCTCATACTTAGTCAACTCGGTGAATATGCGTTGAGAGAAGGGGGCATCGGGTTGCATGGCGACTGGAACATTTTTCGTCCGAAGGCTCAGATTCCGAGGCCTGATCTCTTCGACATCGCCATGAAATCGAAGTGGAATCGAGGCTGCTCGCCAGAGCGACGCCTCGTTTTCGCCTGCATGTACCATCTCGACGATGAGATGATCCGCTTGTTCGACCAGATGGGCGGCCAAGTCAGGTTCGATCACGCCGTGTCGATTGCGAAAGCGTTTCTGCGCCGGGGAGACCATGCTATGGCGTGGAGGACGGTGCGAGCCCATTGGGCGAAATGGTCGCCAGTCGACAGAGCCCAGACCACACCTCTCGTCTTCCTCATCGACGAGGATTTTGCCGGCCTGGTTACACAGGATCGGGCGATGGAACTCGTGCAAATGACCCGCGCCGAAATCCCGGTTAGGATATCAAGTTGAACCCAACGGTAATCCAAAGCTGGCCACTGTATGAAGCTATGCTCTATGGCCACTGGGTCGTTTATATCGTTGGTCTAATCTTAATGTTCAAATATGGGCATCCGATCGCAGGCGGATTCATCATTCTTTTAGCTGCGATCATGCCGCTCGCTGGGCAAGCATGGTTCACAGACTCGGAAGCACCGGGGCTCGCGTTTCTCCTCTTTTTCGAAGGCCCCCTGGCTGTCATTGTTTTCATCGTGGGTTTGGCGATCGGCCTGTCGAGATTCTACACTAACAGTTCTCGTTTTTAAGACATCTACAGCTGTCAGTCGGGTGATCTCTGCCAACAAAATCTTCCCCTACGAGGTGGGTGCGGTTCCAGCCGCCTGGTCGGGGGCTCTCGCCATCGGACACCGCCCACCCCGCCGAGCTTTTGGAACCACTCAGAAGCAGACGGAGGGAACCGCGCTTGACGTCCGCAAATGCCGGCGCTTGGTTCGAGATCAATTCGAACTCCATTATCCGTTGATACCACGCGTCAGCCTCCTCCACATCGTTCATGATGTGAATCGGCATCGCGGCAGGGCCCCAGTAGTGCCAAATATATCAACAAGTTGTGGTGCGATCGGCATGCGACCTACCCACCAATTCACATCGGACAGGAACGGGATGCTGTCGCCCGTAGCGTTCGAGAAGCAGCAGAAAATCTAACCCGAGGGTGTCTACGAAACTCGGGGCTGTTCAAAGCAATTCGAAATGCTCGCCTCGTGACCGCCTGGCGCGAGTGAACTTCGCGTCACTCCTCTGAGTTTGCGACAGAACCTCCTGGTCAGGTCCCGTTTGTTTGGCTCAGTAGATTAGAATCCTTTCCCCTCATCTCCGCCTCCCGGCAGCACTGGGTGCTGCACCGGCGTTAGGGGCCACTCCCCGTTCAGGAAGTGGCCTGCCGACTAAAAGTCCATGCCAGCACCAGCAGGCATGGCAGGAGCTGCCTCTTTCTTCGGTTTTTCGGCCACCATGGCCTCGGTGGTCACAAGCAGGCCGGCAACCGAGGCCGCATCCTGCAGAGCCGTGCGAACGACTTTGGCAGGATCGATCACCCCTTGCTCGAAAAGATTGCCATATTCGCCTGTCTGAGCGTTCCAGCCATGGGCGTATTCCGCGCTCTCCCTCAGCTTACCGACGATGAGCGAACCTTCCCATCCGGCATTTTCGGCGATCTGGCGTATCGGCGCCTCAACGGCCCGGCGGACGATGTCGATGCCGTATTTCTGGTCGGCATTGTCGGGCGTGAGCGCGTCGAGGGCCTTGGATGCCCGCAGCAAAGCCACACCGCCGCCCGGAAGAATGCCTTCTTCGACGGCCGCCCGAGTCGCATGCATGGCATCGTCCACACGATCCTTGCGTTCCTTGACCTCGACTTCCGTGGCGCCGCCAACGCGGATGACCGCGACGCCGCCCGCGAGCTTGGCCAGCCGCTCCTGCAGCTTTTCGCGGTCATAGTCCGAGGTCGTTTCCTCGATCTGGGCCCTGATCTGGGCAACGCGCCCGTCGATGTCGTTCCTGCCGCCCGCACCGTCGACGATGGTGGTGTTTTCCTTCTCGATCACCACCTTCTTGGCACGGCCGAGCATCTCGAGGGTCACGTTCTCCAGCTTGATGCCGAGATCCTCGCTAATCACCGTCCCGCCGGTAAGGATGGCAATGTCCTCCAGCATGGCCTTGCGCCGGTCGCCAAAGCCCGGAGCCTTGACCGCCGCAACCTTCAGACCGCCGCGTAGCTTGTTCACCACCAGCGTCGCCAAGGCCTCGCCCTCCACGTCTTCCGCGATGATGGCCAGGGGCTTGCCCGACTGCACGACCGCCTCCAGGATCGGCAACAGGGCCTGAAGGTTGCCCAGCTTCTTCTCGTGGATGAGGATGTAGGGATCTTCAAGCTCGACGCGCATCTTCTCCTGGTTGGTCACGAAGTAAGGGGAAAGATAGCCGCGGTCGAACTGCATGCCCTCGACCACTTCGAGCTCTGTCTCGGCGGTCTTGGCCTCCTCGACGGTGATGACGCCTTCATTGCCGACCTTCTGCATCGCTTCGGCCAGGAAGCGGCCGATCTCGGTGTCACCATTGGCCGAGATCGTGCCGACCTGGGCGATCTCGTCGTTCCTGGTGATCTTCTGCGCGTTGGCCTTCAGCTCGGCGACGACCGCATCGACGGCCTTGTCGATGCCGCGCTTGAGGTCCATGGGATTGATACCCGAGGCTACCGCCTTGGCGCCTTCCTTCACGATGGCCTGGGCGAGAACGGTCGCCGTGGTGGTGCCGTCGCCGGCCAGGTCGCTGGTCTTGGAGGCAACTTCGCGCACCATCTGGGCGCCCATGTTCTCGAACTTGTCGGCAAGTTCGATCTCCTTGGCGACGGTGACGCCGTCCTTGGTGATGCGGGGCGCTCCGAACGATTTTTCGATCACCACATTGCGGCCCTTCGGGCCGAGCGTGACCTTGACGGCATTGGCGAGAATGTCGACGCCGCGCAGCATTTTCTCACGTGCGTCAGTGGAGAATTTGACTTCCTTGGCAGCCATTGGATCTCTCCTGCAATAGGCAGCTATCGAAGACTGTGATGGGATGAAGAAGCCATCAGGCGGCCTTCTTCACGACGCCGGCGTTCTCGATCACGCCCAGCACATCGCTTTCCTTCATGATGAGAAGATCGTCACCGTCGATCTTGATCTCGGTGCCCGACCATTTGCCGAACAAAATGCGGTCTCCGACTTTCACGTCGAGTTCGACCAGCTTGCCGGCTTCATCCCGCGCGCCAGGGCCGACCGCGACGACCTCACCCTGCTGCGGCTTCTCCTTGGCCGTATCGGGAATGATGATACCGCCAGCCGTCTTTTCGTCGGCTTCGATGCGGCGGATCAGGACACGGTCATGCAATGGACGGAACGTCATATCGTTCTCCTTCGAGGACAAACAATTTTGAGTGTTCCACCGCTCCGATCCGGCGACCGGAGCGGGGCGCGCGACCCCGGCGGCGCCGCGCGCAAAATCAGTTGGTTGAAGGCCTTTTTGATTTCAAGAGAGTCATGGAAAATTTTTTAGCAATCGAATGTGACGAGTGATAACCCATTGATCGCACGGCCATAATGGGAAAGATGATCGCTTTCCGTCGCGTGAAAATTAGCGCTCGGGCACGACAGGAACCGGCATTCGCGCATACCGCAAAAATTGCTGCGGCGAGCCTCTTGAAATGCCACGAGCGTGGACTAACTCGTAGTTGCCGGTCGCCATTGAGGGGCCGGTGCTCCCCGCTCCACGGCAGTGCGGGAGCTTGGAACCAACCTTGTATCCATGTTGCTTTTAGGAGGATGTGGCTATGAGAACCACTCTCGACTTTACACCGTTTTTCCGGTCGAGCATCGGTTTTGACCGGATGCTGAACGCGCTCGAAGCGACGAGCCGTATCGAGACGGCCAATAACTGGCCACCCTACGACATTACCAAGACAGGCGAGGATGACTACCGCATCACCATGGCAGTAGCCGGATTCTCGCAAGACGAACTGGGCATCACCCAAGAGCGCAACGTCTTGATCGTGTCAGGCCAGAAGGCAAACGAGGACGCAGGCCAGTACCTGCATCGCGGCATTGCCGGACGTGCCTTTGCGCAACGCTTCGAGTTGGCTGATCACATCAAGGTCGTTGGCGCAAATCTCGACAAGGGCCTGCTGACGATTGATCTCAAGCGCGACCTTCCAGAAGAGATGAAGCCGCGCAGGATTGAAATCGCCGACTACGGCGTTCCACCCAAGGCCGAGTTTACGAAGATCCCAGCCGAGAAGCACGCGGCCTGAGGCGGCCAGGCAAGACGGTTCGAGCAAGGCGCCGGACCAAGATGTCCGGCGCTTATGCAAGCTTTTGGCAATCGAATGAACACAGAGGAGACAGATGATGAGTGTTCGTGATCTGATTCCCTGGGGTCGCAGCAATGGTGATCAACTGCCGGCCCTTTCTCGCGACGGCGACCGCGATCCGTTCCTGTCACTGCACCGGGAGGTGAACAAGCTGTTCGACGACGCCTTTCGTGGCTTTGACACCCGGTCGCCGGCTTTCGGCAGATTAGGTGCTTCCGGGGCGGGTTGGCCCAGCGTGGAGATTTCCGACAACGACAAGGAGATCAAGGTAACCGCCGAAGTGCCGGGGCTGTCGGAAAAGGATGTCGAAGTCTTCCTGAGCGAGGGCGTGCTGACATTGAAGGGTGAGAAGCATTCGGAGACCGAGGATAGGGAAAGGCAATTCTCCGAGCGTTTCTACGGTCAGTTCGAGCGGCGTATCCCCGTTGGCCTCGAGGTCGAGGAAGACAAGGTCAGTGCACGATTCAAGAATGGTGTGCTGACCATTACGCTACCCAAGACCGCGAAGGCGCAAACGCAGGTCAAGCGGATTGAGGTTAAGAGCTGAGCAGCGCAGGGGCGGCGGTATGAGCATGACTGCCGCCCCGCCGATCAACAGGAAGGAGCGGATTTGCTCTGAACTTAGCTTGGTTCAAGTCTGGCAATGAGCAAAGCATCATTTGAAAGACCCGTCGTCTTCATGCTTCGCCCAAACTTGCTGCAGCGGATTTCCAATGCAGCCGAAGCTTCCTATTTTCTCTTGCATCACTGGCCGCAAGCAAGAGGTCCGGCATATCTGGCCGCGCGCAACGCATGTTATCTTGCTGCCCTCGGTCGGATGAATGCCGATGACTGCCGCCAGGCCTTTGCTGGGGCCCTGGCCGAAGCGGGAATGTCGCATCTCGAAGAATTCAGCGAAAGCGAAGGCATCGGGCCGACGGTCAAGATGTCCGACCGCACGACGTCTAACCAGATCCGACTATTTGCCCACAAAAATCCCGACCTGGCCGGGGAACGCATAAGCCAGACCGGCAAAAAAGGGCACGCCTGGTTTGCGACTGGGACAATGGCCGGCGCGAGCTCGGCACCTCTGCGAGAGTTTTCACGCGATCTGACCACTCGGAAGCCAAGAGAGCTTTGCGGCCGACCCGCAAGCAACAACAGCCTGCGATCGGAAGCTGGCTTCAATGTGAACAAGATGGTTGAGCCCGAAGACGAGGAAAGGTTCAGAACGGTTCGGGGGACAACCGGTCAGAACTTGAGCCTTTCGTCTCGGTAGACTTCTGAACACGTGTAAGGAGGAGAATATGGTGAACATCGGTGATGTCGTTCGCGTCAAATCGGACGCAGTGTCGTCTTTGTCAGAAATGTTCAGCGCCGAAACAACTTACGAAGTGATCGCTTTGCATTTCGGCCCTGGCAACGATCCTGAGGGAAATGTGGATCTGCGACGTCCAGACGGCAAAATAGAGCCCTGGTTTCCAGCCTCACGCTTAGAACGCGTGTCTGAGCGGCATCGCGGTCAGCAGCAGCACTAGCGCCGATTTTGCGGCTGAGCGGCTGTGGGATTTGTCGGATCCGTCAAGCCGAGAAAACGGCGCATCCTTTTCCAAGTCGTTACTCCCTTGAGGAAGGTGGGAGCAAAATGAACGAAGCAAGCTCGCTGATCGACAAAACGAAACTTGAGGACCTGGTTCAACGAGTCAAACAGAGCGAGGGGCGTGATCCCAGGTTGGATTGCGAAATAGCGGCAGCGCTGCAGTATGTTCCGGATGCCCTGGTTGAATACACCAATGTCAGAGCTCATCCATCGTCGACGATCATCATGCTTTATGATTCACCGACGAAGGTGGAAACACCGACCTTTATTCCGATGCTAACCTCGTCCCTCGATGCCGTCGAAAAGCTGAGGGCATGGGGCAGGCCAAAATGGAAAATCGATGCGCTGCAGGCACGGAATGGTGAGTACATGGTTCGCGCAACGTCCGAATCCGGCGCCACAGTACAAGCCGCGGCCAATACCGAGGTGCGAGCCAGACTGGCGGCAGTCCTTCAAACATTTCAGCACGAAACGGATTGAGAGGGCACAATGCTGATCGATCATAACTGATGGCAGCCATGATGAGTGCAGAAATGGAGACCGATGTCGGGGCAAGGGTGTGCGTGAGAATTTTTTCTTCCGGCTCCCTTGAAAGGGATGTCATTCTTACCATCTCGTTGCCCGTCGGGTGCCCAATATGGGCCCGATGCAGACGTCAGCGGCGTCTGGCGCGCTGCTTATAACCATGTTGCTTTCACGAGGATGTGGCTATGAGAACTTACGACTTCACACCTTTTGCCCGATCGGCGATTGGGTTCGATCGCCTGTTCGACCTGCTGAATGCAGGCACCAGGGAGACAGTCGAAGGCTATCCCCCCTATGACATCATCCGGACCGGTGAAGACAGTTTCCGGATCAGCCTGGCCGTCGCTGGCTTTAAAGCGAGCGATATAGCTGTCACGACACAACAAAATCTTTTGATCATAGTCGGACGCAAGTCGGAGACCAAGAATGGCGCAGCTTACATCTATCACGGCATATCGGCCGCGCCCTTCGAACGTCGCTTCAATCTGGCCGATTATGTCGAGGTCGACAGCGCAAGGTTCGAAAACGGCTTGCTGCAAATCGATCTGACGCGGCGGATACCGGAGGCCATGAAGCCCCGCCGCATTGAGATCAGTTCCGCTGAAGCCGCCGATCAAAGTAGGCCAGCCAAGGCAGCTTGAATGCTATGACTAGAGGGGCGCTAATTTATCGCCCTCCGTCTACGGAGAATACTGTCATGGAAAAGCGAACACGACGAAACGAATTCGATGTTTCCCAACTTCTTAATCCCGGATCGGCCTTCGATCATCCAAGGGACATCATTGCCGATCCGGATCTGACGTTGAACGAAAAGCGGGCAATCCTGGCAGCATGGGCTTCGGACGCCTGCGCTTTGGAGGCGACTCCGAGCCTTCGGGAGATCCGCAAAGGGCGCGTTGTCCCCTTCGATGAGATCATGGATGCGCTTCGCGCGCTGGACAGCGATCGGCCGAATAGTGTGTCCCGCTACAATCGGACGGCGCGCAGGCGTCGAGCGGCCGGTGGTCGACATTCATCGGAGGGGGGTAGTCCGTCCTTGCAGTGAAGTCTCGGAGAGGCTTCATCGGAACGGATATAAGCCGAGTAGCTGGCCAGTACTCGTGCAGCCGGGTGCGCATTGAAGTATTGGCCAGGCTCAAGCAGTGACACAGAGGTAGACTATGAACAGTGGCCATTTCGACAAACCAGTTCGTTTCCTGCTGGACGCCGAGCATTGGATTGAAATTTGTGGTGTCATCGAAACGCTGGAGTTCATGCGCACGCGGTGGCCGGACGAGGGCGGTGATCTCTATGAACATGCTTTGGACGTGTGCCAAAAAGCCATGTCCAATCTCAGGACCGCCGAAGCAGCGAGATTTGCATTCGTCGACGCTCTGTCGGAGGCCGGCTTTCTGATCGTTCGCGATTTCGAGCACCTGCATATGCTGGCCGACCAGCCCGGTACATTGGGCCACAATCCTGTGATCGGCGGCCTGGCAACCTGATTGAAGCTGAACAGGATATTCTCGATGTAATCGCTTCGGTGGCATTTGGCTGATCCGCTTGATGTTAAGCCAGTGGAAATCCACCGCCTCCCGAGAGGCGTGAAGCCTCTGTCTCGCGCTCCGTCAGCCGTTTGACCTGGTCGCCCTTCATCCCGCCATATTCCGTGCACCGACGATAATAGGTCGCTGTGAGCCCCCCCTCGATCGGACCGCGCCAGCGGCTGTTTGCCCTGTGCGGTCAGCGCCTCGACCTGTCTGAGCTCGGTGAAGGTCGCCTCCCATTCACGACCCGTGAGCTGCTGGTGATCCGGTCCTGGGCGGCTTACGGGTTGGATAGCGTCTGCCTTCTTTCCCACTCTCGTCCAAAACGGAACCATCGCGATCTGCGAGTGCCGCTTTCTCGACAACGCATCAATCGTAGCCGCGTTCGCCTCACCGGAGGCCGTCCCGTCATTGCGAATGAGGAACGCTTCACCAATATCACACCACGATAGGCCCGCGGGGTTGCACTGTGACCGATGCTAACGGGAAGCGTTCGATAAAGTTCTGGCAGAACAGCTCCTCGCGAACGACGAGGCGCGGTCATATGCGGTGCCGGTGCTCGACATCAGTGGGATCAGCACAACGTTCCTCAAGACCTTCCTTGATCGCTAGGCGCAGCATGCGACGATGATCGAATTCCAGGCAACCGGGCACCGGATCCCCGACGAGCGACAGGCCGAGACGACTGCAGCGATCTTGGAGTTTCTCGGGTAATCTTGAATCATCTAGGCCGCACATCATGCAGTCGCATTCAGGAGATGGTCCGATACGGTCGAGATGAACGCACGAAGACGCTGAAGACGTCGTAGGTCCCGGTGATATCCCATCCAGATGTCTCGCGCCGGCGGCGGCGTCGGCAGTTCCAGTCTGCGGATACCCGGGATCTGATTGCCGACGACGCGGGGCAGGACAGCGATGCCGACGCCTTGCCTGCACATGCGCCCCTGAACGTTGCGGTTGTTCGATCGCAGGACCGGTCTCGCATTGGGGAAACTCTCGATGAGCCACGCGATGTCAGGGAAATGGCCCGTGGATGTGTCATGGGTGATCAGCCGGCAACCGGTCCCATCACCATATTTTGGATCAGCCGCCTCCTCGGCGATGTAGACGCCGTATTCAAGCCTGAAGAGCCGCCGCTGAACGATATCGGCAGTGTTGAACGGCACGATACGAAAAGCGACGTCGGCTTCCCGCTGGGCGAGGTTGAACTGGCGCGTGCCGGTCAAGATCTCGACGTCGACATCGGGGTAGGTTTTCGAGAAATCCGCCAGGATAGGAGGGAGGACATAGGCCCCAAACCAGTCCGCTGATGAAATGCGCAGACTGCCTTTGAGATTCTGCTCCTGCCCCGCAAGCCGGCGCTGCATGGCCAGCACACCTTCTTCCATCTGCTCGGCCAGCGCGATGATCCCGTGGCCCTCCTCTGTCAGCACAAGACCGTCCGCTGTGCGCTGGAAGAGCGTGTGACCGATCGCCTGCTCAAGTGCGCGAAGGCGCCTGCCGACGGTCGGATGGCTTGTCTGGAGAGAACGCGCGGCGCCGCCGAGCGTACCGGATCGCGCAATAGCAAGAAAGATTCTGACGTCACTCCATTCCATCGCGATCATCCAAACAAAAATGAACGCGGAGAATACATGTATGTCAGTTTAAGAACAAATTTAAACATCTAAATTCCCACTATCGGTCCATCGGGACCGTCTCTCATGTCTCACCTCATGCCATTCGGAAGGATCGGCAAATGTCTCTCAAATCTCTCTATCTCGGTGCTGCGGCTCTAGCAGTGGTGTTCGGCGCACCTTCCGCTTTCGCGCAGCCGGCCCAAAATGTGATTTTGGTCCATGGCGCGTTGGTCGATGGCAGCGGCTGGAGGGGCGTTTATGAGCGCCTGGTCGCCAAGGGCTTGAAAGTCACGGTCGTTCAGGAACCGAACACTTCGCTGGCGGATGACGTTCAGTCGGTTCACCGCGCTATCGAGCAGCAAACCGGGCCGGTCATCCTCGTCGGCCACAGCTATGGTGGTCAGATCATCACCGAAGCCGGCGTCGATCCGAAGGTTTCGGCACTTGTCTATGTCGCGGCCATCGTCCCAGATGTTGGCGAGGGCGTAGGCGATCTTTTTGAGAAGTGGCCGAGTCCGACCGCGGACGCGTTCAAGTCGACTTCTGACGGCTTCCTGCTGTTCGATCCCGCGAAGTTCCGAGCCGGATTCGCCGCTGACCTGTCCAAGGGCGAGACGGATTTCATGGCTAACTCGCAGGTGCCGGTTTCGGCGAAGATCCTCGGAACCAAGACGCAGCACGTGGCCTGGAAGACCAAGCCGAGCTACGGCATCGTGGCCGGGCTGGACATGGCTGTCAGCGCCGAGGCGGAGCGGTCTATGTACAAGCGGGCAAGTGCGACGGTCACCGAGGTGCCCGGTGCCAGCCACGCGGTTTATATCTCGCATCCGCGCGAAGTCGCCGATGTCATCGCCGAAGCGGCGAGCAAATGAAGCCGATGCCCTGATGTTCAGGCTCAGGGCTGCGGAAGTTTCGTGACCCACGCGCCGAAGCCACCCCTGCGGCTTCGGCATCGCGACCGGCCAACTCGTCGGCGCGGGTCTCGGTCCGACGATCGCAAATAAGGACTTCGATGATGATCACGATGCTGGTGACCTATGCGGGCGATGAGCAAGCGCCGTTCAACCGCGATCATTGGATCAACATACACTTCCCGCTCGTGCGGGAAAGTTGGGAACCTTATGGGCTGGTCAGCGCCGGCGGGTTCTTTCCGCAGGGTGATGGCGCCGGGCTGATCGCGGTCGGCTTCGTCAACTTCCGCGACGAGGCCGCCATGGAAGCGGCGCTCAATTCGCCGGAGACCGCTCAGGTAATGGCTGACGTCGAGATCGTCACCGCCGTCAAACCGCAGCGCAGCATCGTGAAGCAGCTCTGAGCGGCGCATCGGTGCCTGTCGATTGCGCAGGCCGCCGATCTCTCCGGGTCTGCGCCCTGCCATTGAAGTTGAAAGCCATGAGTTCTGGCAATCCACCTTCGCCAGCGTTAGCCGGTCCCCTGGCATCGTCTGAAAACAACTAGGAGAAAAAGTCATGAAAACGTGGCTCATCACAGGCTGCTCAAGCGGCTTTGGGCGGCGGCTCGCGCTCGCTGCAGCACAGCGCGGCGATCGGGTCATCGCAACGGCCCGCAATGTCAAGATGATCGAGGACATGGCCGAGCCTTTCGGCGGCCGCATGATCACTTTGCCACTCGACGTGACTGATGCGGCGGCAGCCAAGGCAGCGGTCGCAAAGGCGGTCGAGACCTTCGGCGGGTTTGACGTGCTCGTGAACAATGCCGGCTACGCCCTGTTCGGCGCGATCGAGGAAGGCACGCCCGAGGAATATCGGCCGATGTTCGAGGTGAACGTCTTCGGTCTGATCGAAACCACCAGAGCCGCCTTGCCCATCCTGCGACGTTCTGGCGGAACGATCGTCAATATGTCGTCCGGCGCGGGCATCGAGGGCCGCGGCGGCGGGGGTTATTACCACGCCGCCAAATTTGCCGTGGAAGGGATTTCCGAAGCGCTTGCCGGCGAGCTGAAGCCGTTCGGCATTCGTGTGCTGATCGTCGAGCCCGGGCCGTTTCGCACCGATTTCCTTGGCCGTTCGATCACGATGGCGGCCAACGAGATGCCGGAATATGCCGCGACCTCCCGCAAGCGCTATCGCGAAACGAACGACGGCAATCAGGCGGGCGATCCCGACAAGGCCGTCGCGGTGATACTGCAGGCAGTCGATGCCGATAACGCCCCGCTTCACCTGCCGCTCGGCCCGGCTGCGCACTCGATCGCAGAGCGAAAGCTGGCGGCCTTCCGCGGCGATATCGACGCCTGGCGCGACATCACCATCGCCACCGATTTCGACCAGCCCTGATCGCTGGCCGCGAGCTCTGTTTGAACGTCAACATCTGACTGGAAAGCGATCATGATCGCAGCTTGGAAGGGGTTTACCCAACAACTGGTGCCGGTGAATGGCATCAAGATCAACGCCGTCACCGGTGGCTCAGGCCCGCCGATCCTTCTGCTTCACGGCTGGCCGGAAACATGGTGGGAATGGCACCATGTGATGCCGCCGTTGGCCGAGCATTTCAGCGTGGTGGCCATGGATCTGCGCGGTGCGGGTTTTTCCGACTGCCCGCTTGGTGGATATGACAAGGCGACGATGGCGCGCGATGCGCACGAGGTCATGGTAGCTCTTGGGTATGAACGCTACGCCGTGTGCGGCCATGACATTGGCGGAATGGTGGCGTTGCCGCAGGCTGCCATCTATCGGGAGGCTGTTACCCACCTGGCCGTCCTCGACGTCCCGCTTCCCGGCTGGACGCAATGGGAGGCGACGACGGGAAAAATCTGGCACTTTAGCTTCCATATGAACCGGGATCTACCGGAGCGACTGATCCACGGCCGTGAATATGACTATGTTTCGGCCTTCATGGCTGAGCGGTTCTACGATCACAGTACCTTCGATTCGGCGGACATCGAGATCTACGCGAAAGCAATGGCCCTTCCTGGCCGCACGCGCGGCGGTATGGAATGGTATCGCACCCTCACCGCCGACCATGCGGCCGCACTCGGGTACAAAAAGCAACCGCTCAAGATACCGGTGTTAGGTCTCGGCGGGGAGCAGCGTTTCGGTGCACAAATGGTGCCTATGCTTGAGGAGTTTGCCAGCAATGTAACAGGCGGCCCGATTGCGCGGAGCAGCCACTATGTAGCGGACGAGCGGCCGGATGAAGTCGCAGCCGCTCTGATCGATTTCCTCAAGGCCAACTAAAATACCGCACCGCCCCGTCGTGGAGGTCGGATCACGACATCGCAACGGGTTGCGCCCACACCTGTCGCGTTCGATCGACAAAACAAGAAAGGAAACTACCATGACCGCACCTCAAATTCGCGGCGTCAATCATATCGGCATCACGGTGCCCGACATCGAAGCAGCAAAATTGTTCCTGGTGGAAGCTTTCGGGGGCCAAGTGATTTATCAATCCTTCGGACCACAGGATCCGCCGCGGCAGGGACCCGAATTCGAGCGGGCCGTCGGCGCTTTCCCCGGAACGGTCGTGCGTGCGCAGGCGATGGTCAAGATCGGCACCGGACCTGACATCGAGCTTTTCGAAATGCACGGCACCGAACAAGCCCAGCCGGTTCGAGCGAGCGACTTCGGCATTACGCACTTCGGTGTCTACACCGACGACATCGATGCATCGGTCGAGCGCTTCGAGAAGGCGGGAGGCACCCCCCTCACCGCGCCGCGCGCTATTCCCTATGCAACCGAGAAAGGTCCTGGAAACAAGGTCTGTTACTGCCGCATGCCGTGGGGCACGACGATGGAATTCATCACCACCCCGGACCGCATGGCCTATCATGACGAGACGAATCTGCGCAGGTGGCAGGACGAAGACTGAGCAGAACGCGAAAAAGGATCCGCATCGTTTAAGCCGCGGCAATGCTGACACTGTCGGAAGGTTCGACGGCCTTGTCACGTTAACATGGGAAATGGCGAGGGCCGATGTACATCGAGTGGCATGAGCCTGCCCGTCAGATACAAGCTCCGCCGATTTCCATTTGCGATCATCGCCCATCAGGGGGACAACATTCCACGCGTTCTCACAGATTGAAGCGCGGATTCCAATTCGCGTAACGTAAGCTCCATACAATAGGCAGGCGTGCCTGGCTGCTGACGCCACGAGTCATTGATGCCTCCTGCATCCAGCACATTGAAGCCGGTTGCCTCCACCAGCGCCATGGGTGTGACCTTGAACTTTGCATCATCGCTGGCGACCGGAATAGCGATGTGTCCAGGTTGCCCTCCCGGCTACCTTCCTTCGGCAAGCGTTGTTGCCAAGACGACGTTCCAGGCTTTCACCACCGGGCGCCCTATCTGCTCACCGACCCAGATGCTCTCAGGCTTGCCCGCATCGACTTCTGCGATCGAGCCATCACGAAATGGGTAGTAATTTGATGTGTCGATCACGGCGACGCCGGCCGGAACGTTGTCAAAAAGATGAGCGAGATCCCGAGAGCCCGCGAACGGTATCGCAAGAATGATCATGTCCCCCCTCAACCGCTTCTTCCTTCGAAACGGCTGATGCTCCTATTTCTCGGGAGAGTTCGCGAATGGTATCGGGTCCCTTTGAATTTGCGAGCTTGACCTCGTGGCCGCAAGCGGCAAGCTTTGGCGCGAGGACAGTGCCAAAATTGCTAGCACCAACGATTCCAATCTTCATAATAATATCTTTTCAAAAACGCGTTTTGGTCCGTCAATATCGTTCAGTTGAACGCAATATTGGAATTTATCTGGAGATAAATCATCGCTCATTAGCAAAGGCAAAACGTGTCGAGCCACTTTTCTACGTATTTTCCTCAATCTTGAAGTCAATTTGGTAGGCCATTTTGCTTGCGGAGGCTCTTGTCGAATGCAGATTCTGGTACGAGGCGCCGTAACAAGCTGATGCGACGCGCCATCTTTCCCGCTGCATAGCGCTTTCTAGGAGCGGCGGCGGTCGCTGCTTCGACGATTGTCTTGGCAACGATCTCAGGCGCATCTCCGCCTTCGATTGCTTTGCGCAAGACGCGGTTCATGATTGCCCGCGGAGAGTCGTAGATACCGAGCAAACTGTCGGGTCTTGTGAGATTTTCTTCAAACGATGTTCGGGTATAAGCAGGCTCGACCAACACGACGCGAATTCCAAATGACCGCACTTCGTGATCGAGCGATTCAGAATAGCCTTCGATGGCGTGCTTGGTCGAAGCATACAGCGCGGAATAGGGGGCGGGGATCAAACCGAGGACCGAGCTCAAATTGACGATTCTGCCTTTCTCCTGTCTGCGCATTATGGGCAACACAGCGCGGGTAACCCGCAAAACGCCGAAAACGTTCACGTCGAACAAGGCCTGAGCCTGGACAATGGAGGACTCTTCCGCGCCGCCCAGCAAACCAATACCAGCATTGTTGACCAGCAGATCGATGCGACCGGCTTCGGCCGACACCCGGTCGATCAGTTTTGCGACGGATTCATCGTCGGTCACGTCACAGGTCAACATGGTGATGCCGTCGACGTCTTCGGCGCCTGCCCGACGGCTGGTTCCGAACACGCGAAAGCCAGCTTGCCGCAGAGCTTTTGCCGTTGCACGCCCGATGCCGGTGGATGCGCCAGTCACCAAGGCGACACCAAGATCAGTTTTGGTCATGGAGATTGTTTCTTTCTCTAGGTTGTGAATCAGCTGCGGATTTACGAGCAGCAGTTCATGGATGTGACCGGAGTTCATCGGCTTGCAGTCGTCGGTGGCGCGTTTATCGACCAGACCAGAATGGCTTCACTTGGCACGGGTCTAATTTAAACCGGGTCACCGGCGGCGATTGTCGTTTCAGGTTGCGACGGTCTCACGGATATGATGCGCAGCCGAAGTCAGAAAACTCTGCGCAAGCTCAGGGTCGTTCACCACGCGCGATAGCGTCAATGCGCCAAGCATTGTCGAAAGAATGGCCATTGCCTTGCCGTTCGTTGGCTCGCCGTCCGGCCCGGGAAGCATGCTGCCGAGCGCCTCAAGATGCGTCTTAATTCCGGCTTCGAACGAGTCCTTCACGCTTGTGCCCTGTCTTGCTGCATCAGAGCCCAGCGCCGCAATCGGACAGCCGTCCATCTTCTCCTGGCTGTGCTCCATGCTGAGATAGAAGCCCAGCACTGCGCCAAGCGGATCGTCAGGATTTGCCGCAACTGCGGCGGCCCATCTTTGCCCAGCGCTTTCCATCGCTCGTTTGGAGGCCTGCGCCGCCAGATCCTCCTTCGACGTAAACTGCTTGTAAAAGGCGCCCTGGGTCAGGCCAGCTCCCTTCATCAAGTCCTTGAGCCCGATGCCGTCAAAGCCGTGCTCGCGAAAAAGGCGGCCCGACACATTGATCACGGCTTGGCGGTTTTCCTCGGCCTGAACGCGACTTACCCGCATCACTGATCCTCGTATTTAGATTGCACTCGTAATCTATATCAGATATAGAGGTCGAACGCAATCTATCTTTCAAAGAGGCCACGGACATGAAACTGAAGCCCGTTCTGGTTGGGGCAGGTGCACTGGTCGCAGCATTGGGCGTGGCCGGGTTCGTTGTGCTTTTGGCGCGGCCCCACGAAGCTTCGGCTGAAAGCGACCCCAGACAGGAACCGCCTTTGGTCAGAGTGATACGGGCAGGCAACGCGGTCGAAAACGAGCGCAGCTTCACCGGCCTCATCGGGGCCAGGGTGCAGAGCAATCTCGGCTTTCGCGTTCCCGGCAAAATCCTGGAACGCCTGGTTAATACGGGTGAACAGGTGAAGGGCGGCCAACCGTTGATGCGGATCGACGAAACGGATCTTCGCCTCGCAGTGACGGCAAGGCGCAACGCTGTTGCCGCAGCACGGGCTGCCTTGGTTCAGGCGAGCGCAGACGAGAAGCGATATGCAACATTGGTGAAGAGCGGACTGGCAGCGACCCCGCAACGTTATGACCAGGCCAAGGCGGCCCTCGATACCGCCCAGGCACAAGTTGCCGCGGCCGAGGCGGATGCCAAGGTTGCAGAAAACGAGGCGACCTATTCCGTCCTGGTCGCAGATGCAGATGGAACGGTCGTCGAGACACTCGGGGAGCCAGGTCAAGTTGTCTCCGCGGGCCAGCCTGTCGTTCGGCTTGCCGTGGCCGGGCCTCGCGAAGCAGTGGTGGCCCTTCCCGAGACGATGCGGCCTACGATCGGTTCTGTAGCCGAGGCGACTCTTTTTGGAAGCGACGAACATCCCTACACGGCGCATCTGCGCCAGTTGTCGGATTCTGCCGATCCGCAGACCCGCACTTACGAGGCTCGCTATGTGCTCGATGGCAAAGCCGCGACAGCTCCGCTCGGCGCAACAGTTACCATTCGAGTCGCAAGCCAAGCGGACCAGCCGCAGCGCCAGATTCCTCTTGGAGCCGTGCTTGATGACGGCAGCAAGACCGGCGTCTGGATACTCGATCCAGCCACCTCGACTGTGCATTTCCGCCCTATACACCTTGTTCGCATGAGCAGCGAAACGGCCGTGATCTCCGGGCTGAACGAAGGAGACTCCGTTGTCTCCCTCGGGGCTCATCTCCTCCAGGAAGGCGCACGCGTCAAGACCGTGTCTGAGAGCGGGAGCCGGTGATGTCGTTCAATCTTTCCGCGATCGCAGTGCGTGAACGGGCTGTTACCCTGTTCTTCATTCTCCTGCTGGTGGCTGCGGGCGCATATGCCTTCGTCATGCTCGGACGGGCGGAGGATCCCAATTTCACCATCAAGACACTGACCGTCACGACCGCATGGCCCGGCGCCACGGCGCGCGAGATGCAGGACCTCGTCGCCGAACCGCTGGAGAAGCGGCTTCAGGAATTGACCTGGTACGACCGTGTCGAGACGACGACGCGGCCCGGCTATGCCTATATGACGGTAACACTGAAGGACAGCACACCTCCGTCCATCGTGCAGGAGGAATTCTATCAGGCCCGCAAGAAGTTGGGAGACGAGGCTCGCAATCTGCCGCCCGGCGCCCTCGGCCCGTTCGTCAACGACGAATATTCGGACGTGAGTTTCGCCCTTTATGCGCTCAAGGCCAAAGGCCTTCCGATGCGCGAACTGGCCAGGCAGGCCGAGACCATCCGCCAGGAACTCCTGCATGTTCCCGGCGTGAAGAAGATCAACATCATTGGTGAGCGCCCCGAGCAGATATTTGTCGAGTTCTCCTATCCCAAACTGGCAACTCTGGGTGTATCGGCCCAAGATATCGTCACTGCCTTGCAGCGACAGAACACTGTCACTCCAGCGGGCTCCATCGATACCCAGGGTCCGCAGGTTTTCATTAGGGTCAATGGGGCCTACGACAGCGTCAAGACGATTGCCGATACACCGATCGTTGCTGCAGGGCGAACGTTGAAGCTTTCCGACATCGCCGACGTCCGCCGCGGATACGAAGACCCACCCACCTACATTATCCGACGTCAGGGCGAACCCACCATCATGCTCTCCGCAGTCATGCAGGAGGGATGGAACGGACTAGAGCTCGGCAAGGCGCTCGAGGCGAAGTCCGCAGCAATCGCCCAGGCGATGCCGCTTGGGCTGACGCTTGAAAAGGTTACCGACCAGGCTGTCAACATCTCCTCGGCAGTTGACGAATTCATGCTGAAGTTCGCGATGGCCCTCGGCGTGGTGCTGCTGGTGAGCCTGCTCAGCCTCGGCTGGCGCGTTGGCATCGTCGTGGCGGCTGCCGTGCCGCTCACGCTTGCTGTTGTCTTCCTTATCATGCTGGAAACCGGCCGGTTCTTCGACCGCATCACCTTGGGCGCACTGATCCTTGCACTTGGCCTGCTGGTGGACGACGCGATCATCGCCATCGAAGTCATGGTGGTGAAAATGGAAGAGGGCATGGATCGCATCAAGGCGGCGGCTTATGCCTGGAGCCACACCGCTGCACCCATGCTCTCCGGGACACTGGTGACCATCGCTGGTTTCCTGCCGGTGGGATTTGCCCGATCCACGGCGGGGGAATACGCCGGCAACATCTTCTGGGTTGTTGGCTTCGCCCTTATTGTCTCCTGGATCATCGCAGTCGTCTTCACCCCTTATCTGGGCGTCAAGATGCTTCCGGCGTTCAAGCCGATCGAAGGCGGACATCACGCGATCTACGATACGCCGAACTATCGGCGCTTGCGGCACCTCATCACATTTGCCGTGCGCCACAAATTCGTCACCAGCGCCATCGTTGGTATTGCCTTCGCTCTCTCGGTTGTCGGCATGGGGGCCATCAAACAGCAATTCTTCCCGACATCCGATCGTCCCGAAGTGCTGGTGGAGGTACGCCTGCCCGAAGGCACGAGCATCGAGACGACGACGGCCACGGTCAAAAAGTTGGAGAAGTGGCTGGACCGCCAGCCCGAGGCCAAGATCGTCACAAGCTATGTCGGGCAAGGCGCGCCGCGCTTCTTCTTTGCGATGGCGCCCGAACTGCCCGACCCAGCCTTTGCAAAGATCGTCGTCCTGACGCCAGACGCTGAAGCGCGTGAAGCTTTGAAGCATCGGCTCCGAGCGGCTCTGGCACAAGGACTTGCTCCCGAAGCCTATGCGCGTGTCACTCAACTCGTGTTCGGGCCCTATACGCCTTTCCCGGTCGAGTTCCGGGTGATGGGCCCCGATCCTGCGCAACTGTACGGGATCTCCCAAAAGGCTCTCGATATCATGCGCAGTGTGCCGGACGTCAGGCAGGCTAACCGTGACTGGGGCAATCGCACGCCCGTGCTTCGCTTTGTTCCCGATCAGGATCGTCTGAACCTCATTGGTCTCTCGCCGGCGGAGGTGAGCCAGCAGTTGCAGTTCCTCCTCACCGGCATCCCCGTTACCCAGGTTCGCGAGGATATACGCAATGTCCCTATTGTGGCGCGTAGTTCCGGCGGCGAGCGCCTGGATCCGACACGCCTTCAGGATTTCTCATTGATGAGCCGGGACGGCCGGCAGATCCCGCTTGGCCAGATCGGACACTCTGAAATCCGTCTGGAAGAGCCGATCCTGAAACGCCGTGACCGCACGCCCGTCATTACGATCCGTTCCGACATCAATGAGGCGACCCAGCCTCCAGAGGTATCCAAGCAAATCATGTCGGCCCTTCAACCGCTGATCGCATCACTCCCGTCTGGCTACCGCATTGAAATCGGCGGGTCGATCGAGGAAGCTGCCAAGGCCAATGTTGCCTTGGGCAAGGTCTTCCCGGTCATGATCGCCGCCACGTTGATTGTCATCATGCTGCAGGTGCGATCCTTCTCGATGATGGCCATGGTGTTGTTGACCGCACCGCTCGGGCTTGTAGGTGTCGTGCCTATGTTGCTGGCGTTCAATCAACCTTTTGGATTCAATGCGATCCTGGGGCTGATAGGACTGGCTGGCATCCTGATGCGCAACACGCTGATCCTGACCGAGCAGATCAAAGAGAACCGGGCAGCTGGCCTCGACGATTATCACGCTGTTATCGAGGCCACGGTGCAGCGCACAAGACCAGTGATCCTGACCGCACTCGCAGCCGTGCTGGCGTTCATTCCCCTCACGCATTCCGTCTTCTGGGGATCGATGGCCTTCACGCTGATCGGCGGCACGGCGGCGGGCACGGTGCTCATCTTGCTGTTCCTCCCAGCGCTCTATGCTGCGTGGTTCCGGATCAAGCCGACTGCGATTGACTTCCATTCGCAGACTTCCGCGGGCGAGCAAATAAGCTCGCACGCAGCGATTGCCACCGAATAAGGCACTATCATTGGCTCGAGTACTCTGTGTTATTCCGAGTAGCGGGATTGGAGATGAGGACGTAGTCCACTTCAGGGCTTTGATGATGCTTTCAAGAATTCAACGGCGGCTTCGGCGCAAACGCAAAAACCGTCCTGACGGCCAGATCAGGACGATTATTGATTTATGACAGGATTGGTTGCGGGGGGAGGCCGCAACCAATTCTTACACCGCGGCGCTCTCCAGTTTCCGAATTCGCGATCTTTCTCGACGGATTACGATGTAGGCGATTGTTCCTCCATTCATGGAGGCAAGTAGAGTACCGTTGACCTTGCCCCCGATTGGCTGGAGGCAAGCCTGTCATCCGTTCTCTAGCAAATGAATTAGCAGGTCCATTGATGCCTTGCAGTCATCGAACGCGCTAACGAAGATGTAGACTTCGTCGCGCGACCAAATCAGCGGAGGGCGTAGCCTGAGCATGTTGGGCGTGCCCTCCCAATAAGGATGTTGCGGGCGAGCATGTCTTCAATGAGCCGCGCGATCTGTGTGATAGCCGGCTCCTTTGTCAAGCGATCTACCACCAGTTCCACGCCGGTCATCAGGCCAAAAACGCGAAACAGATGGAGATCGGACCCCGATATCTTCATGCAAGCAGATTGCACCAAATGCATTGGATGGCAATTCCTGCGGAGGTCTGAGGGTGATGCAGCGTGCAAACGTCAGCGGCGCGGAGTTCTGCGGAACGGCGCATTCCTTGAATGTGCCACCTTTTCGTCGCGGGGGAATGCCGTCGCTCAGCGCGCGGTAAGATGCTCCGTGCAGGCTTTCGATACCGACAGCCGTTACTTCGCCCACGCAAAGGCACCGGCCCTAGCGACGCAACCTTGCCAAATCGCGCTTCTGTCAGAACAATCCCGAATATTAATTGTTGGGCCGCACGCGTGCCGCGCTCTTATCCGCGAAGGCGGCGAGTCGAGCACGCGCTTCGGGCTGTGTGTTCACCACACCCGCGACGACAGCCTCAGCATAAGCGGCATCCAGCGCGGACATATTTTGCATGTGGCTCACAGCAGAGCAAATTGCAAAGTTAGACAGCGGCAGGTTCTGCGCCGCCTTGTGAGCAAGTTCCAGGGCCTTCTCGAAGCTCGATCCTTTGACAATGTACTGCGCGAGCCCCAGATCGACCGCTTCTTGCCCCTGATACACCCGCCCCGTCAGCATCATGTCGATCATGCGCGACTTGCCCACCAGATCAGCGACCCGGATAGTGGCGCCGCCGCCGGTGAAAAGTCCACGTTGGCCTTCAGGCAGCCCAAAATAGGTCGTCTTATCCATCACCCGGATATGGGCGGCGCTGGCCAGCTCCAGCCCACCTCCCACAACGGCGCCGCTAAGAGCCGCGATGATTGGCACGCCACCATATTCCATCTTGTTAAAGGCCTCGTGCCAGCGCAGGCAAATATGCATGAAATCCGCCGGACTACGGTCAGCTTGATGGTGTTCAATCAAGTCTAGTCCGGCGCAAAAATGGTCTCCTGAGCCAGCCAACACAATCGCGCGGATACCCGCGCGAGGAGCGGTGGAAAAAAAGTCGACCAGTTCTTCGATCGTGTTTGCATCTAGCGCATTGCGTTTGGTGGGACGGTTCAGGGTTACGACCCAAACCCCTTCGTCATGAGCCTCGACGGCAAGGTTCTCGTATCGGGCGACGTCGATTTGGATGGCCATGTTGCGGTCCAGTTCGCGAGGTGAAGATGGGTGATGGATCAAATCAGAATCCGACGTCCAACAGGCTTGCGGCGCCGTCCATGACACGGGCTCGCTGAAGGTCGGCCTCAATGAGAATGTGTTGGGCATAGAATCGGGCCGTGGCAATTTTGGCCATCATGAACTCGGGATCTCCACCCTCCTCCAGTCCCGCTTCAGCGACAAGGGCCGAGCGGGCCAGTTGCCAGCCCGCGACAAGATTGCCAGCCAGCATCAGGTAGGGCACGGCGCCTGCATAAGCGACGTTCAAATCCGTTGGCCTGACCGCAATTAGATAGGCAACGGCAGACTCGAATGCTTCGCGCGCGCAACATAGCTGCCTTGCGATCTCTTGCGCGGCGGGTGAGCCTTGCCGAAGAGCATTTTCTGTTTGAGCTATCATTGCAGCAATGCGTCTCGCCGTTGATCCACCGTCTCGAAGAGTCTTGCGGCCCAGCAGATCATTGGCCTGGATGGCTGTTGTGCCCTCGTAGATCGGCAAGATTCGCGCGTCGCGGTAGTGCTGGGCAACGCCGGTTTCTTCGATAAATCCCATGCCACCATGAATCTGCACGCCGGTTGAAGCTATCTGTAAGCTCATCTCGGTGCAGAAGCCCTTGACCAGCGGCACAAGAAACTCGGCTATCGCCAAGGCCTCCGCTCTCAGTTCCGGCGTCGCGGCAAACTGCGCACGGTCCTGCCATCCTGCGGCCGAGGCGGCAAGGGCCCGGCACCCTTCGGTCGTGGCGCGCATGTGCGCCAGCATGCGACGGACATCCGGGTGACGGATAATGGGAACGGCCTCAAGTGAGGAACCATCGGCTGGACGGCTCTGGATACGGGTCTTTGCGTAGGACAGAGCCATTTGATAGGTACGCTCCGCTATCGCAATCCCTTGAACGCCTACGGCGAAGCGGGCTGCGTTCATCATCGTGAACATGATTTCCAACCCGGCGTTTTCGCGGCCGATTAGAAAGCCGGTAGCGCCTTCGAATTCCAGCATGCAGGTCGGGCTCGCCCTGACGCCGAGCTTGTGCTCGATGCTGTGACAGCGGAGTAAATTTTGCACTCCGTGTTCGCCACTTTCGTCCACCAGCCGTTTCGGCACCAGAAACAGGCTGATACCTTTGACGCCGCCGGGCGCGCCTGGCGTTCGAGCAAGGACGAGGTGGATAATATTCTCGGCCAGATCGTGCTCGCCATATGTGATGAAGATTTTTGTTCCGAAGATCTGATAGCTGCCATTCGCCTGGCGTTCGGCCCTTGTCCGTATCAGGGCCAGATCGCTGCCCGCCTGTGGCTCGGTCAGATTCATCGTGCCGGTCCATCTGCCGGAAACCAGCTTGTGCAAATAGGTCTGTTGGATTTCAGGCGACCCGAAACGGAGAAGCGCCTCGATCGCGCCATCGGTCAACAGTGGGCATAGCGCAAAACTCATATTCGCCGCGTTGACGATTTCAGTAGCGGCAGCGGCGACAGTGTGGGGCATATCATGCCCACCGAATTCAGTCGGGTGCCGCAATCCCTGCCAGCCCATGGCCACGAACTTGGCATAGGCCTCACGGAAGCCGGGCGGCGTTTGGACCCGACCTCTGTCATAATGCGAGCCAACGCGGTCGCCCGCAGCATTCAGCGGCGCGATTTCCTCAGCACAAAAGCGGCCGAACTCCTCGAGGACCACCAAGGCCGTCTCAAGATCACTGCCCGCATCGCCCGACCATGGCGCGATATGGGTGATATTGAACATCAGGTCCTTGACCGGTGCTTCAAATGTCATGCTAAAGGCCCCAGGTCACGGGCTGCTGCCCGGAGAATGAACTTCTGGATCTTGCCTGTCGCGGTTTTGGGCAACGGGCCGAACACCACGGTTTTCGGCGCTTTGAAATGGGCGATATGGGCGCGACAGAAGGCAATGATTTCCGCCTCGGTCACGCTCGCGCCCTCGCGTAGTTCGACAAAGGCGCATGGGCTTTCGCCCCATTTTGGATGCGGACGGGCCACCACAGCCGCAACACTGATCGCGGGATGTCGGTATAGAATGGACTCGACCTCGACCGACGAGATGTTTTCACCACCTGAGATGATCACGTCCTTCAGCCGGTCTCGGATTTGAAGATAGCCGTCCGGATGCACCACCGCAGCATCGCCGGACCAGAACCAGCCAGACTCGAAGGCCGCCGCGGTGGCGGTCGCGTCTTTGTAATATCCCTTCATCACCGTGTTGCCGCGAATGGCGATCTCCCCCTGTGTCAGCCCATCCCGTCGCACATCCGCGCCAGTCTCTCGGTCGACCACGCGGATGTCTTCGACCATCGGAAGGGCGACGCCCTGCATCGCCTGTTTTTCAGCTCTTGCAGAAACAGACAGGGCTTCCCACTCGTCCTGCCAAAGACATTGGGAAATATGACCGTAGGTTTCGGTCAATCCGTACACCTGCATCACATTCAGGCCAATTTGCGCGGCCTTTTCCAGAACTGCAGGCGGAGGCGGTGCACCTGCGGTCATGACCCTTATCTGGGGATTGAAGGGTTGCGCGGAAGCATCTCGGCCCTCGCACAGCATTTGCAGCACGATGGGGGCAGCTCCCATATGGGTAACTCGGTGCGCCGCCATGGCTTCCAGCAATTTGCCAGGCGAGGCATCGCGGGTAAAAACCAAGTTGGCTCCAACGATCGCCATCGACCACGGATGAGTCCAGCCGTTGCAGTGAAACATGGGCACGACTGATAGGTAGGTCGGGTGCTGCGGCAAGGCCCATGCTGCAATCGTCCCCATCGCCATCAGATAGGCGCCGCGGTGGTGATAGATCACTCCCTTCGGCCGCCCCGAAGTGCCCGAAGTATAGTTGAGCGCCAGCGCCTGCCACTCGTCCTTGGGTAGCTCCCATCCCATGGGAGGATGAGCCGCCAGATCCTCGTAGCTGCGTTCGCCGAACCCGGCAGAAGGTGGGGCCTGAGCATCGACAATATCAACCACGGGGAGGGTGTTGCCATTCAATCGAAAGGCTTCACGCAGCAGGGGTACGAAGGCTGTATCGGCAATCACCAGCGTCGAGTCCGAATGCGCCAGGATATAGGCGACGGTTTCCGGCTCCAGGCGGGTGTTAATCGTATTCAACACGGCCCCTAGCAAGGGTACCGCATAGTGTAGTTCGAAGAGTTCAGGAATGTTTGGCGACAATACCGAAATCGTGTCCCCGGGCCCCACACCCAAAGCCGCCAGCCCCGCAGCGACCGAGCGGCAGCGAGTGCCAGTTTGCGCCCATGTGCGCCTTATATAGCCATAGGTCACCGCAGTGTGGTCGGAGTAGACCAGCTCGGCCCTTTTCAGGAACGACAGCGGAGACAGGGCCACGTAGTTGGCGTCATGGCGGCGGGCTGCGTCGTAGTGTTGTTTCATGCTCTGATCCTATGGCCCGGGCCTCGACGTTACAGAAAAGGCAACTCTACGAGCATGGCAGAAACCGGCCCCTGATCGCGCATCACTTGCACCGTTTCGCCCGCGGGCACGCTTACGTCGATCAGCGCATAGCCGATGTTCGCTTTCAGACGCGGCGACCAGACGCAATTGGTCATCATGCCGATGCGCTGGCCATTGCGGATGACGTCTTGGCGGCGGAAGCCCAGGGGAGCAGGGGCATCGCCTTCAAGCACCAACCCGAGTTGATGGCGTTTCACACCCTCCATCTTGATCCGGCGCAGGGCCTGGATACCCACGACGTCATCGGCGACATCAAGATCAACGTACTTGCCCAGACGCACCTCAAACGGATTGGTCGCATCGTCGGTATCACCACCGACCGACACAAGCCCGCTTTCGGTGCGCTCCGCCGTGGCGGGAGCGCCTGGGCCGATGCCCCATGGCTGGCCCGCCTCTTTGAAGATATTCCAAAGCTGAGTGCCCCGACACCCGTCTTTCAGATAAATCTCGAACCCGCCTTGCTTGGACCAGCCAGATCGCTGAACGGCCACCGGAATACCTTCAATTTCGGTCTCCTTGAACCAGAAATACTTCAGCTGTCGAATCCAATCGCCTAATACATGCGCCACGACATCCTCGGCTTTCGGACCTTGCAGCGCCATGGGGGAGACGTCAGGCTCGCTGACCTCAATGGTTAGGCCACGTTCGGCAGCAATGGCGCCAGCCCAGAACCAGATGTCGCTGTCGGCAATCGATAGCCAATAAAGGTCATCCGCCAACTTCAGCAGGATCGGATCATTGATGACCGTGCCTCTGTGATTGCATAGCGGCACATATTTGCCCTGACCGACTTTGCAGCTGGACAGATCGCGCGGTGACAGGATCTGCGCCAGGCGGCCCGCATCCGGCCCTTTCAGTTGCACCTGGCGCTCCACGCCGACATCCCATTGAGAGACGCCGTTGATCAGTCGCCAGTATTCCGCCTCGGGATCACCATATGACGTGGGCATGATCATCCGGTTATAGATGCTGGCCGCGGTCATACCTTCGGCGACGGCCGAGGCGTAAAACGGTGACGGCCGCAATCGCGCCGTTGGGAAAACTGAAAACATCGGCCCCTCCCCCTATGGTCGACAACTAATGATCCGGCTGGCGGGGTTTCGTCAAAGGACGTATTAGGGGGGCATGCCTATACAAAAAGTTATGACTGTGTTTTGGAGCGCGTTATGAACCCTTACCTCCCGCCTCTGACATGGCTACGCGCATTCGAAGCCTCGGCCCGGACGCTCAGTTTCACCCATGCCGCCTCCGAATTGCACATCACGCAAGCCGCCGTCTCCAAACATGTAAAATCGTTGGAGCACCATCTGCACCATGTGCTGTTCATCCGCCGCCCGCGCGGCCTGGAGCTCACCAAATCGGGCGCCGCCTATTTGCCCAAGGTGCAGGATGCGATGGAACGGCTGGCTATCGGCACGCGTGAAGTGTTTGGCCAGCGTCGGACTAGTTCGCTGACAGTGCGATGCGCCATTTCCTTCGCCGTCAATTGGCTGGCTCAGCGCTTGCCCGAATATCTCGAGCGTTATCCGGGCAAGAACATCCGCTTGCTGTCGAGCGTCTGGAACGACGCTTCTGACGCGCCGGACTTCGATCTCGATATACAATATGGCACCGGGCACTGGCCTGGGTTCAACAGCCATCGCCTGACTTGGGAAACCATCACGCCCCTTTGCTCGCCCGACTTGCCTGGCCGCTATCCTCTGAACAGTCCGCAGGACTTGCGTCATCATCGTCTGCTTCACGTGCTGGGTTATCATGAAGGCTGGGGCATCTGGCTACAGGCAGCCGGAGCCCAGCACGTCGATGCCGGTTCAGGGTTACATCTCGACACGTCCTTGACGGCATTTGAATTGGCGGCGGACTGTGCAGGCGTAGCATTGGGCCGCAGTTCCCTTGCTGGACATGCCCTGGCCTCCGGCCGATTGATAGCGCCGTTTCCTCTCGCGGTGCCTATCGATGAAGCGTTTCACCTGATCCAACCAGCAGGCAGCAGCCGCCATCCAGATGCCCCATTGTTTGTCGAATGGCTGCTGTCCGCCGTACAGAAGTCGGAAAGCACCCACAATCACGCAAGGTAAATGTCCATGAGGCAGCGCTCGCGTCGATGACGATCAGCTTCGTCAGCCGCATCAGATCGTAATTCCCACCGCGAAGGGCGCGAGCGATCCGACGCCATTATGGATCGGCATCGCCCAGGGACCCTATTGACGCGTTTATATTCGGGGAGTTGCGATGCTGATCGGCATGGAATCCACGTGCCGATTCACACGTATTTTGGGAGAAAGCGACATAAACTACGGTTCTTGCGGCGAACATTCGACTCATAACAAGAACTCCCTAGCGACCGATCTGCCGGAACCGGTGCCATCGTCACCGAGAAATCGCTGAATCCAGGCGAATAATCAAACGCTTGGCCCAGACAGAATTTCTTGAATCGATACGACACCGACTGAGCCCGACGCTGATTTGGAAGTCTCATCTTCCGTTGAAGCGGTACTCTTGTCCTGGTAAGGGCCAGCCGTTGATCGGCTCTTGCTCGGTGGTATTAGGCCCCCCGCAGAGATAAATCATCGAGGCCGAGGACTTTCGACCAGGCGGCAGCCGCAACTTCATGTGCGTCTTGATCGATCAGATCGCCGTGCGACAACACAATCCGCCGAAAGTCCCAGGCCAGTATGCGTCTCAGCGATATCGCCAGTGAATTCCGATCGTTCCGCCCCATCCTGTACTCGGGCGCTGGTCCAGGCTTCCCCCATATCCGCAACACATATTTTAACCACAACTTCAATGCTCCCCCTGTGTTGGGTGTCGCATCCGTGAAGTTCTCGATGAGGTCAACAAGGATCAGCGTTTGGCTGGCGCGGTGATACATTGCAACTTCACGCATGATGCGCGTCCCTTGCACCAGCACCTGGTCAATTTCTCCCGCCCAGCCCGCAGGCGCTACGTCACCGAGAATGCCATCGTACTTCAGGTCGGGCCGTTTTATTTCAATACCCGGACAGATCCACGTGCTTGCACTAGGAAATGCGATCTGCGCCGAGGATGCGTGCAAATGGTGAAAATTTCCAGGGACGACAATGTGGCCCACCGAGCCGATTGCCGAGATTTCCTCGGCTATGGATGCAGTGATATGGCAAGGCGAATGCAGCATGACCAGGCCAGAGGCGAGCCGGATCGTCGTCATGCGTGCTTCGAACTTCGTCCCCGCCAGTCGAATAGGATAGGTGCAAAGCCATATTTGGTCGGAGATGTAGCTGGTGAGGGCCATCTCGTTTCCTCGCTGGCACCCACAAAGGGGTGCTGTGTCAGCTATACCGCTGATGGTTGGTTTGTTCTAAGTGGGGGCAAGCGGCGTTGAGAGGAGGCGGACGATGAGTGCGGATCAGCTGGAATGATCTCCGTCCCGTTTCCGCGCAAAATTCAGAAATGAACAGAACAGCCACTTCCATATAAGCTCAAATATTATTTTTGTTTAATTCACAATAAATATTTTATATCTTCCGAAACAATAATTATGAAACTTTATCTTCAATAAGCTATACTATGGCCACTGCTGCCGCTTGCTTATGTTCTCATATTGGGTTTTAGGACTGAACCCTTGTCTAATCTCTCGATCAGACCCTGCTTTGAGATCTCTAACCGCAACAATCTTGTCTGGCGGCAGGTCTTTTTGACCATAGAATGTGTAGGAAAGAGTAAGTTCCTGCACCCCTCTTGCGCTTGCATCGGCGATCATGTTGTCATCAATGTAGAACACAACCGGCATTCTGGCAGATTGTTTTGGCGCGAGCCGCTCTTGAGTGAAACAGAAGCATTGAATCTTGTAGAAATACGGCGCAATTGCCGACGGAGTGACATTGTAGACTGCGCGGGCAACGACGGTTTTTTCGGAATTATTCGTGGCATCGAAATAGACCGTGGTTGGTGAATCGACATCAACAGTGACCGATCGCTGCTCGGGTTTGAAACTCCAGTCGAGGCCAGGTGCCAGATTGGTGTCAAACGTCACTTTTAGCGGGGCATGAGGGCTGGGGGCACCATGATTGGCGACTGGACCGGACGCTCTTCTTGTCGTCCCACCGAAGCCAGTAGCCCCACAAAACGCCCGATAAAGCGCCGGCGCATAAGACACTGTGACAAGCATGCTGCCAACAAATGCGCAAGAGAGCAATACAGTCAGGCGAACGCCCTTATTTATAGGGATCATCATACACTCGTTATAGAATAAAAATACAGATAATCTTTGCGATAATTTAACGAAATAATCTACTCCTAAACAGAAGAGACAGGAAACTGCTTTATAGTAAGGAATGAGGTCGCAGGGACGTCATGTTGCTCGGCATTTATATCGAGTCTCGATATAGTAGGCTCCACTCGAGACGACGGTCAAGCCCTCCTGGCCCTGTCTGCCATGCTTTGTCCCTCATTGCGTGGCACTTCTTTCAAGGTCTTCCCAAGCTTGCGTTCGAACGGAGATGAAACGGCGGGGTTTCAGACATGCTCATGAGGACCCCGAAGAATGGTGGCTGAGTGTCATGGATCGGAGTGACTGTTCCGCAATCGCAGTCTTCATTGTTGCGATCGTTCTGATCGGGGCGTGCTTATGGGTTGTCCTCGGTCTTACGAGCGAAAGGGAATTGATCGCGGGCGTCCCCGCATACGTGGACAAAGCTCAAGTGGCCGCGAGATCATAAGCAGCGCAACCGCTTTCACTCGGCTCCGCAGGACATCGGTATCTCAATCAAACAACATCCACCGATGTCGGTGATCGCAGTATGTCTGCATAGCAAGGGCCGGTAGCGTGAGCCGTTCTAATCCTGACGGTGGGGATCGCGAAGACGCAAATGGCTCCCGAAGAGCGTTCGGACTAAGGGTGCTTGCCGGTCACCGAGAAGGAGAACCGACTTCTGTCTCAGCGCCCACCTGAGTCATCGATTGGTGACCAGTATGATAGGGAACTCTCCCGCCTGAGCTAGGGCAAGCCGCCCCACCAACCGTATTACTGAAAATTAATTCGGCAGTTATGTCGAAATTCGATACGAAATCCCCGTCGTTTATGTCGCGGGAAGACGTCGCTTCCATGCGCCGGACGGGGCCCACAAGATGATCTGGATCCGGTTTCTGGGCTTCGTTTTTTCCAGCCTCTCGCTTACGCTTTTGGCTTCGGCAGCCCTGATGGGCGGCGTGATTGCCAGCATCAACAAGGATCTTCCCGACTATCGGCAGCTGGAAAGCTATGAACCGCCGATCATGACGCGGGTTTACGCCGCTGACGGCTCAATCCTTGCAGAATATGCCAGGCAGCGACGAATCTTCGTGCCGATCCAGTTGATCCCCCAGACACTCATCGATGCTTTCCTGGCCGCCGAGGATAAAGGCTTCTATTCCAATCCCGGCATCGACCCGCTTGGCGTTGTCCGCGCGATCGTGAACAATCTGAAGCAACATGGCTCCAATCGGCGACCAATGGGCGCATCGACGATCACGCAACAGGTTGTGAAGAACTTTTTCTTGAACAACGAAGTTTCGTATCGACGCAAGCTGGAAGAAGCAATCCTGGCACTTCGTATCAGCCAAACCTATTCCAAAGACAGAATTCTGGAACTTTATTTGAACCAGATCTATCTTGGTTCAGGAAATTACGGTGTGGCTGCGGCGGCCCTGAACTATTTCGGCCGATCGCTGAAGAACCTGTCCGTCGCGCAGATGGCCTATCTCGCGAGCCTGCCCAAGGCTCCGAGCAATTATGATCCGGTCCGAAATCGTGAAGCTGCCATTGCCCGCCGCAATTGGGTGATCGGCCGTATGGCACATGAAGGTTTCATCACTTTCGACCAAGCCGCTCAAGCTACTCAGGCTTCATTGGTGGCATCGAGCCGCCATGTCCCTTTGGACCATTCCAACGGTGTTTCATATTTCGCCGAGGATATCCGTAAACAGGTGAACGATCGCTATGGCGCCAACGAGCTCAATGAGGGCGGCCTGGTGATCCGTTCCTCCCTGGACCGGCGCCTGCAGGCTCTGTCTCACAAAGCGCTGCTTGATGGCCTGGTGCGCTGGGACCAGCGGCAGGGCTATCGTGGTCCGGTGGCTCATCTCGATCCAAGCCACGATTGGCACAAGGCACTTACAGGATTGGGCCAGCCCGACGATATCGCGCCCTGGCAACTGGCGGTCGTGCTCAAGGTCGATCACGACACGGCACTGATAGGCCTGCGTCACACTCCCGAAGGCAAGCCGCGGGACGCCAGTCGTCTCAGCACCGGTACGATCAACTCGAACGGTGTGCGCTGGGTGCATTCGTTCGGCGGCCATTCCGTGGCGAGCGTGGACGATGTCCTCAAAGCTGGGGACGTCGTGTACGTCGCCCCCGCCAAAGACAGCGGCTCCTTCGAACTTCGGCAGATACCGGAGATATCGGGAGCGATCGTCGTGATGGACCCCGTGACCGGCCGCATCCTTGCGATGGATGGCGGCTTTTCGTTCCAATACAGCAACTTCAACCGTGCCACACAGGCGTGGCGTCAGCCGGGTTCCTCCTTCAAGCCCTTCATCTATGCGGCAGCGCTCGATGACGGCTACACGCCCTCCACCATCGTTTCGGACGACCCGATCAGCATCGATCCAGGTGGCGGACAGCCTTTGTGGAGCCCAGCCAACGATGGCGGAAAATATTACGGTCCACGCCCACTGCGCTTTGGCCTGGAATGGTCCCGAAATGTGATGACAGTCCGGGTTGCGCAGGAGATCGGCATGCCCCTGATTGCCAGCTACGCCCGCCGATTTGGAATTTACGACGACCTGCCGCCCTATATCGCCATGTCGCTGGGTTCGGGCGCGACAACGCTCACGCGCATGGTGACGGCCTATGCCATGCTCGCCAATGGTGGGAAGCGTATAACGCCTTCGTTGGTGGATGAAATCCAGGATCGCAATGGGAGCATCATTTTTAGGCACGACCAGCGCCAATGCCCGGGCTGCAATTCCCCCTCCTGGACTGGGCAGGATGAGCCCCGATTGGTCGACATCACAGAGCAAGTGCTGCCCTCCACGACGGCCTATCAGATCACGTCCATGCTGCAGGGCGTCGTGGAGCGGGGGACGGCAAGGGTCTTGAAATCACTCGGCCGGCCGATCGCCGGCAAGACGGGCACCACCAACGATTCCAAAGACGTGTGGTTCGTCGGATACTCCCCGCATTTGGTCGCCGGCGTCTATCTTGGCTATGACGTACCGCGCCCCCTGGGCCGCATCGCGACAGGTGGGCGATTGGCCGCCCCCATCTTCGGAGAGTTCATGCAGGCCGCTCTCGCGGGGACACCTGCCGAGCCGTTCCAACCTCCGGTCGGAATAAAACTGATCACCGTCAATCCACGCACGGGGCAGCGAGCCGGCAATGAACAAGGCTCATTGCTGGAGGCCTTCAAGATCGGCACGGCGCCACCAGACAATGGCCCCATCAATGCCTCGTTGCAACAAGGTGGCCGCAGCGTTTCCCTGGGGACCGGCGATCTGTACTGAACGAAATGAGCAAAATTTGAAATTAATCAATTAAATAATTTAAGAAATTATCGAGAGTTAACTTTAAATTTATTTAATTAATTTTAGAAATTACGTGACAAAATCTCGCCAATTTTGAATTTATACATGATTGAAGCTGGGAGGCATGGAGTAAAACATAGGGAGAAACCCACCATGCGAATCCGCCTTCTGGCTTCCTCGCTCGTCTTGTGGGGAGCACTGTTGTCGGCTGGAATGCCAGCCTTGGCCCAGGACCAAACAGGAAAGCCATCCGGCCTTTGGCTGGCTACGGATTTTCCTGCCCTAACCGAGCGTATTGGCGACGACGCCAGGCTCGACATCACCTTATCCAACGTCAATCGCCCCCTCACCACCGTGTCTTTTTCCCTGACCGGCCTGCCAAAGGATTGGCAATGGGAGCTCTCCGGCGGCGGCAGGCCCATTTCGTCGGCGATGGTGACCCCCGACCAAAACCAACGCCTCACCCTGAAGCTCACGCCCCCCAAGGATGCGAAACCGGGAACCTACGACTTCATCGTACAAGGAAGGACGAATGATGGGCAGGCCCTCAATCTGCCCATCGCCATGACGCTAGCAAGCCAGTCTCCAGCCAAGGTGACACTGCAGCCCGATCTTCCCGCGCTTCGCGGCACGTCGAAGTCTAGCTTCGACTTCAATGTAGCGGTCAAGAATGACAGCCCTGATGCCGGGACGTTCAACCTGATTGCCACGACACCCCCGGGCTTCGTCGCAACCTTCAAGGAGCAATATGGCAGCCAGGAATTGACCAGCCTGCCGTTGAAGGCGGGGGAGAGCAAGACACTCAAGGTTTCCATCGCCCCGCCCAAGACCATACCTGCCGGTCAATATGCCGTGGGGGTCGCAGCGACCAGTGCAAAGGCGAAAGGCGAGACACAACTTGGCCTCGACATCACCGGGCAGCCACAGATCAATGTCTCCGGCCCCGACGGGCGCTTGTCCGGACGAGCAGTGGCCGGCAAGGAAACGGATGTGAATTTCACCCTGGCCAATTCGGGCAGTGCGCCGGCAAAGAATGTGGCGCTGACCGCGCGAGCACCAACGGGCTGGAAAGCCGAGTTCGAACCCAAGTCCCTCGATGCACTCGCTCCGAACGCCAGCCAGGAAGTCTCCCTTCATTTGACGCCCTCGGGACAGGCAATAGCGGGCGACTACATGGTGAACGTCAGTGCATCGGGGGACGGCGTCTACGACAACGCTGATTTCCGAGTCACGGTAGTGACCTCGACTGTCTGGGGAGCAGCGGGCCTCGGCGTCATTGCGGCTGCTGTCCTCGTGCTCGGCTTTGCCGTGACGCGCTACGGTCGGCGCTGATGACCCCGGTGATCGAGGCCAAAGGCCTCACCAAGCGCTATGGCCAGGCGATTGCGGTCGATGCGCTTGATCTCACCATCGAAGCGGGCGAGGTTTTCGGCCTGCTCGGTCCCAACGGCGCGGGAAAGACGACGAGCATCCTCTTGTTCCTGGGCTTGACCGAACCCAGTGCCGGGCACGTGCGCGTACTGGGCTTCGATCCCTTGCGCGAACCGTTCAAGGTCAAGCGGAAAGTGGGATATCTGCCCGATGCGGTGGGGTTTTACGACCACCTCACCGCAAGAGAAAACCTCACCTACACCGCAAGACTGGGCGGGATTGCGACATCCGAACTGCAGCCTCGTATCGATGCGGCCCTGTCGCGGGTACGCCTGCGCGATGTGGCCGACCGGCGCGTCGCAACCTTTTCCCGCGGCATGCGGCAACGCTTGGGAATAGCCGAGCTGCTGGTCAAGGCATGCGAGGTGGCGATCCTGGACGAGCCGACTGCCGGTCTCGATCCGCAGTCGACCCAGGACCTGCTCGAATTGATCGGCCGGCTGTCGCGAGAGGGAATGACGGTGATCCTTTCTTCGCATCTGCTCAACATGGTCGAGGCGGTCTGCTCACGCGTTGCCCTGTTTCATCGCGGCAAGGCGGGATTGGTAGGGCGTGTTCCCGACCTTGCACGGCAGGTGCTTGGCGGCTTCCGTGTGACGGAAGTCGAAGCGCAGGGATGCCAGGCAGAAGCCCTGCTGGGTCGCATCGCCGGCGTCACCCGGATATCCTCGTCGGCATCCGGCGTGTTGCGCGTCGAGGCGGACCGAGACCTACGCAATGATATCGCCAAAACGATCATACAGGCGGGAGGTACGCTAAGCCGTCTTTCCTCCGAACGATCCAGCCTCGACGAGGTCTATGTCCGCTATTTTGAACAGGTGACCCATGCAGCGTGAAGGCTCGCCTTTTACCGGGACGTCGACGGTGGCCCTCAAAGAGGCCGCCGATCATATGACGAGCGCCAGAATGCATCTGGTGACTCTACTCGTGATTCTCACCGCGACCGGCGCGATCTACGGCGCGATCGGTCAGATCAAGGCCAATGTCGGGGAAGATCCATTTCTCTTCCTGCGCTTGCTGACGACCGCCCGCGAGCCGTTACCTTCCTTCGTCGCCTTCCTCGGGTTCCTGTTGCCATTGGTCGGCATCGCCTTGGGATTTGACGCGGTGAATGGCGAGTATAGCCGTCGGACAATGAGCCGCATCCTGTCTCAACCCATCTATCGTGACGCGCTCTTGGCGGGAAAATTCCTGGGCGGGCTGACGGTCATCGGCATTTGCCTCCTCGTTCTATGGCTGCTGATAACAGGCATGGGCATTCTCACTTTGGGTCTGCCTCCGTCGGGCGAGGAAATCCTGCGCGGCATCGCGTTTCTCCTGGCTTCACTGGCCTATGCAGGCGTGTGGCTGGCGGTGGCGCTGTTGTTCTCGACGATCTTCCGCTCTCCCGCCACATCAGCGCTCGCGACGCTGACCTTGTGGCTGGTGTTCACCCTGTTCTGGGGCATGATCGCACCACTGGCGGCCAGTTTCATCGCTCCGGTCAATCCCTATGATCCGATGACGGCGGTCCATCAGATGGAGGTCTCGCACATGATTGCGCGTCTCTCGCCAAATACGCTCTATGGCGAGACGATCAGCGCTCTCCTCAATCCGGCAACCCGTTCCCTCGGGCTCGTGTTCATGAGTCAACTCGAGGGCGCGGTAATCGGCTCGCCGCTTCCGTTCGGGCAAAGCATTCTTTTGATCTGGCCGCAGTTGTCCGGAATGATTGCGGCGATGGTGCTGGTCTACACCATCGCCTACATCGCCTTCCAGCGCCAGGAAGTTCGAGCCTGATCAAGAGGAACGTCCCCGATGGGCTACGCCTCGACCAAGGCAGGCGCCGCCCCATTACGGCAATTTAACAAGTCAAATATATCGATATTCGATATATTTGACTTCCTTATTCGAACTTGTCTGGCGTCAGTGTTGGAGGACGAAATGCCCGGTACGATCTGGCAGAATAAAAGCGCCCAGGATTGGCTTCTCGGCATCCTTGCGCTCACCCTTTTTGTCATGCCGTGGATCGCCGGCACCGGCGATCACGCAGCGAGTTGGAGTGCCTGGCTGGGGGCCATCCTGCTTGCCTATCTCGCCGCGGCGTCTCTTTTCGAAGCGTCGTTGTTCCAGATTTCCCAATGGGAAGAATGGGTCACGACCGCACTTGGGCTCTGGCTCGTTTTCGCCCCGCATCTCCTCGGCTTTGGGGCGGATTTTCTCATCGCCTGGGCTCACCGCGTCATCGGTCTTCTGACGATCGCGGTGTCACTCTGGGCCGAGTGGTCATTCAGGCATTCCCCTGTTGCCACCAAGCAATGACAGCGGACTTCATATCCGGTGCGCCATAGCTGGAAATCCGACATCGAGACAGCCGCCTTGAGGTCCGGCCTGCTGAAAGGTGGTGGTAGCGAGCGCATCTTACGCGCAGCTTTCACAGCTTAGAACTTACCATCCTCGTTCAACCGATCATTTACCTTGGCAGCAACTCTGGCTTCGCCCCGATTGCCAATCTATATCGAATTTCGATATAGATTGGCACGCTTCTTACATGGGCAGACGACCTCCTTAGGCAACGCAGGCCCTGCGCCGAGCCGCGCACCCGCGCCGATGCTCTCAAGTGGTCAATGCCCCCTTTCTTGCAAGGAATCCATGGAATGCCGGCCGCCAAACGTGTGCCCCGTTGCCCAACGAAGATCACGGCCTTTATGCCTGCCAAGATCCGATGGCGCCGTTATTTGATGTGGCCTCGGCTCTTTGCAGCCATCGCTGTCCTAGTTGGAGGAAGTTTGGCGCCCGCAATGGCGGCATCGCCTCAACTCATGGGCACATTCGGGGACTGGAAGGTCTACACGGTGGAGGGTTCGAACACTCGGGATTGCTACGTGCAAACCGTTCCGAAGGTAAGAAGCCCCGATGGCCTGCGCCGAGATCCCGGCAGCATGTTCGTCACCCATCATGCGGGAAGGGCTGCAATGCCGGAAATTGCTGTCTCCCTGGGATTTCCCCTCCGGACGGGAAGCTCGCATAGCCTCCAGATCGGAGGACGCAGTTTCATGGTCTATGGGAAAGGCGAGAATGGCTGGCCACAAAACGATGGGGATCAGGGCAGGATTGTCGAGTTGATGAAAGCAGGCCAACAACTGACCATTGTGGCGTTGACTGGCCGTGGACATCGCAACATCGATACTTTCTCGCTCACTGGTTTCACCAAAGCCTGGGATCTGGCATCGCGCAATTGCCGCTAGGCGCTTTCGGTCCCGAGTCGATCGGGACCGAAAGCAAGATCGCGGGCAACAGCGCCCTTTCGATTGGCAATCATCACCGTTGAAGGTGGAGCATGCCCATGCAAGCCCATTCACCGTATTTGCCTCTCAACAGCCTGAAGCAACTTGCTGAAAACGTATGGATCGCCGACGGTCCGGAAATACAGATGCGCAGTCTTGGACTGACGATACCTTTTCCCACACGCATGACGGTGATACGCCTGCCATCTGGTGAGATCTGGGTTCATTCTCCCATCGCCTGGCACGATTGTCTCGCGGCCGCAGTGGCGCAACTGGGCCACGTATCCTGCCTCATTGCTCCCAACACATTGCATTATTGGTATCTGCCGGATTGGCAAAAGGGCTTCCCGGCCGCCCGCAGCTATGGCCCTCCAGGCCTCGTCGCCAAAACACGTCGCCCGACAAGAATCGACGAAGAGCTCGGTGAGACAGCGCCTCGAGCATGGGCAGACTCAATCGCGCAATGTCTTGTGTGCGGGACCTCATTGACAGAGGTCGATTTCTTCCATCGCTCCAGCCGGACCTTGATACTCACTGACCTCATTGAGAATTTCGAGCCATGTCGAATCCACGCTCGATGGTTGCGCTGGGTCATTCGGCTCGCAGGCGCATCCGATCCAGACGGGAAGGCGCCCTACGACATGCAGTTGAGCTTCCTGGGACATCGGGACCAGGTGCGTTCGGCGGTTCGACGAATGATCGAGTGGAACCCCGAGCGAATTATACTCTCACATGGGCGCTGCTACGACCGCGATGGCCTCAGCGAACTCAAACGAGCTTTTCGCTGGGTACTCTGACGACTTGTCGATCGAATATCTATCCCTGCCCTGTTGATTCCGGTTTTTGAGGCGCCGGACGAAGGGTAAAGGCCTTGGACAAGGCGTGATAGAGCCGCTGCGGGCAGACGAAGGCCGACACGCCATCCGCGATAATCGCGGTCGCCAGCAGTGGCAGGATCATCGCGCGACTGTCCGTCATTTCCGCAATGATCAGCACCGCAGTGAGCGGTGCCCTCACGACGCCGACGAAGTAGCCTGTCATGCCCAAAATAACGACCGCTCCGAGCGGTTCGCCGGGGAAAAACAGCGACAACAGATTCCCGACGCCCGCTCCGGTAGCCAAGGAGGGGGCAAAGATGCCTCCAGGAACACCACTGAGCATGGTTATCAAAGTCGACAGAAATTTAGCAGGACCAAACCACAAGGGTTGGGACTGGGACTCGACCAACATTTTGGCAGAATCATAGCCCGCCCCCCAGGTCTCGCCACCTGTCACGATGCCAAGCATAGCGATTGCAACACCGCACCCAGCAGCCAACGCGATCGGCCGGGAGCGCATGAAGGCAACCGGTCGCCAAGAGGTACTGCCAAAGGCGATCACCGCCTGCGAGAAGAGGCCTCCGCATAGCCCACCAATGACGCCGGCCGCCAACGAGACGACCAAAGCCAGACGGAACGCGATCATCTGATGCACGGCGCCGAAGTAAACATAGTCACCGGCGATGCCCTGGCTGACCAGCCCGGAGATCATGACGGCTGCCATGGCAAGGAGTGCCAGTCGTTGCTGATAGGACGCGGCCAGTTCCTCGATGGCAAAGGCCACACCGGCAAGCGGTGTATTGAAGGCGGCCGACACGCCGGCAGCTCCCCCCGCGATTACCACAGCCGATGAAAGGTCGATCCTGAGTGTGCGGTGAACATAAGCCATGATCGCAGCGCTGACCTGAACGGTCGGTCCCTCGCGCCCTACGGAAGCGCCGACCAGCAGGGCAGCAACAGTTCCTGCACATTTCAAAATAGCGGTTTTCATGGAAATGAGGCCCGCGCCAATCGCTCGCCGCGGATCCGCCGCCCCGGCGATGACCTGAGGGATACCAGAGCCACGCGCGGCAGGCGCGAGGCGTTGTGTGAGCGCCACGAGTGCCGCCAGCCCGAGTGGTGTGATGATCAACGGTGAATAGGGGGCCCGATCAACGAGTAACAGGAACAAGCGCGAAGCCTCGTCTGCAAGCCAGGCAAACGCAAGTGCGACGAGCCCGAGCACGACGGCTCCGACCGTGGTTGCCGTTCGCCGACGCAAAAGCAGGGGCAGGCCCCTTGCTTTCACCCGAAGGCCGCCTTTGCCCCCTCGCAAAGGCTCGTCAGAACGATATGGTGGGTGCTCCCCTTGTAATTTGGCTGGCACGACTTGACCTTCTCCAAAGCAAGAGCGACCAGAGTCCTATAGCCGCCGATAATGCATCGAAGTTCGATATACGCCGCCGAGAGGGGCACCTCAAGCAGCGATGCCAGTTGTGTCTGGGAGTAAGTCATGACCGAGGACAAACGCCCTTCGCGTCCCGCCACCAAGCGTTCGACGGGGAAAGAGAGCGAGGTGAACTACGATGCTCTGGCCCGGTTTCGTTACGAAATCAGAAAATATCTCGCCTTTTCGGAGGACGCCGCAGCGAAGGCCGGGGTTACACCTCATCAGTACCAAGCCTTGGTTGCAATCAAGGGCTTTTCACGCCACGAGCCTCTATCAGTGGGCGATCTTGCCGAGTTGATGTTCATTCGCCATCACACGGCCGTTTCGCTTGTCAATCGAATGGCCAAGCTCGGCCTGCTCACGCGCGTCCCCGATTCCCACGACAAGCGACGGGTGTTCATTTCACTGACGGATGTCGGAGAAGAACATCTTCGCTCGCTCGCCTCTGTCCACGTCGAGGAACTGCGGCGTGCCGGAGCGAATTTCGTTGGGACTCTTCAGGATCTGATGCAGCCGCCGCAATAGGTCGAGTCGATGTGGCAAACTCAATGCGTTGCGCGCCGGATGGATGCGCTCTTCTTTTGGCCCTCGATCGACGGAAATATCTGTCACGCACAACGGGCAATGACGTATTGCGATTGGAGAGCCAGCTGGCCAGCGAGTCACTTCACCCCCAGAAAATCATTAATCGATACCATCATGTCGATATGACCAGGTTTCTGTAAGCACGTCCTTTCCGGATCTTAGAAATGCCCGCAATTCAGTACCGCCAACGACGGGCAGCTCAACGTCGAAGGTGGCCCGAATGCCGGCAATCTCCGGATTTTTTTGCACGCTGCTTCGAATGACCTGACCGTCCGATGCCCATGCAACCAGTTTAACATTGGCAACATCTAGATTTTTTGAGCCCAAGGCGCCGCCTCGAAAATCAAGGATGAAGCGAATCGTCTGCTCCCGTCCCTTCGACGTTGCGACGCCGGCCTTGGATTCGAATGTGCTGACCGACCGCCCCCCGCCGTGTAGTGGCCCCGCGGCAGAGACAAGTGAATAGCTGAACTGGCTCTCTCCGCCCGCGACCGGTTGCTCGTCGGGAACCCAGCACGCCACGATATTGTCTTCGCTCTCCTTGCGGGCGTGAAGCTCGGTCAACACCACCCTGCCGCTGCCGGGAGCGTGTCCAAAATCCACCCAATAGCTTGGCCGCGCGTGGTAGCGAGCCTCCAGGTCCTCATAGCTGCGAAAAACACGATCGCGCTGGAGCAATCCGAAGCCCTGTGTCCCACTATCGATATAAGAAGACATCGACGATGCAGGAGGATTTCGAAGCGGGCGCCAGATCCATTCTCCAGATCCGGAGTGGATCGCCAAACCATCGGAGTCATGGACCTCCGACCGGAAATCATGCGGTTTCTGAAACGTGTTTTCGCCAAAGAAGAACATCGACGTCAGCGGCGCGACGCCCATGCCTGAGAGATTTCGGCGGGGATACAGCGTCGCTCGCACATGCAGTTGCGTTGAGGTTCCAGGAGCCAGCTCGAATTCAAAACATCCCGTTATGGAGGGGCTATCAAGCAGAGCGTAGATCGCTATGACATCAGCATCAAAGGCCGGCTCTCGGATCCAAAACTCTCTGAAATAGGGAAACTCTTCACCAGGCGAGCCCGATCCGATCGACAGCCCTCTGGCCGACAACCCATATTGCTGTCCTCTGCTTAGAAATCGAAAGTAGCTTGCTCCAAGGAAGGATATGACTTCGTCGAACTTCGTGTCACTGTTGAGCGGCCAAAGAATGCGGATACCAGCAAATCCCAATGAGTTGGGCAAGGAAGCAAGCTTGTCGACTTGCGTTGACTTGAAATATGTCGGTGAGTAGGCGACCGGCTGGACGATGCCCCCTTTCACGACATTCACATCGACTCGACGTTTGAAAATGCTGCCCCGGTGAAACATTTGAAGCCGAAAGCGTGATGGGCCATCCGCGAGGAGCGACTGATCCGTGACATATCGGATGCTTCGGTATTCGTCGTAGTTCAGGTGATCAAGCCAGGATGGCAGGTCGAATGAAGCTGGCACTTGTTTTTCGCGGCTGAGTGCCCTGGCCTTGGCCTTGACCATATCGATGCTGAAATCATTTGCGTTCCGGCGAACATCCACAGCGCCAATGCCTGTGACGGCAACCAGGGAGGCGCCTGCCAATTGGAGAGCGCCTCGCCTGCTCATGGGCTCGGGTCGGTTTTCCGAGCTCATTATCCGAAATCCCATTGCGCTATGCTTTCGCCTTGACGGCTCTGCTCCGAGTGATGCGACCGCCTAAGCCGTTTGCCTTGGCAAGTTCGGTGCGCCGCCTCGCGTAGTTGAAAGCAACAGTGGGATAGTTCGCGGGCAGGTTCCATTTCTTCTTGTATTCATCAATCGTCATATTGTAATGAGATTGCAGATGCCTCTTTAGAGTCTTGAACTTTAGGCCGTCTTCCAGACAAACAATGTAGTCATTTGTTACCGATTTCTTAATCGGAACTGCGGGAATTGGCTTTGAAGGCTTCTCGATCACCGCGCCATTCATCGCGATCTTATCAAAAGTGGCCGCGAGATCGCATATGAGCGTGGGTAGTGAACCAGCCTCTATCGAATTGGATAAGATGTAGCTTTTGGTGATTTGCGTCACCCTACGCGCGATCTGCAGAGATTTTTCGGCGGTATTCTCGACGCCAGGCTCGAGCATGTCTTGGTCGCTGCGATCCATGGTCCCCTCCCCTTTATTCGTATCGTTCGCTACCGCAAGTCATGATTTCGATGGTTGTTTTTGGCATTGGACAGTCGGATGCGCGTCATTCATCGGCAGGCCGGCGGTTTAGCCAGACCGCCCAAAGCGAGATCGCCATTGTCATTGCTCCGATTCCCCAGAACGTGGTCGTGGCTGCGATGCCAAAGGGCTGCCCGACGGCTTCCGGCCCGAACAAGAGCCCCGCTCCCAATGCGGCGCAAAGCCACTCCTCCCAATCTTCGCCGCGAGAGAATGTCGCTGCAAACCCCAGATAGGCAATGAACAAAGAACTGAACCAGGCGATCCAGGCCGACGGTTTAGCAGCAAACCCAAAGAACCAGGGCGACAAGAACAAGGCGGTTGCCAGTCCGACCAGCGCCCAATCCTGTGCCTTCCTATTGAATATTATCGACCGCCACACGCCCCCTCCACATAGCCATGGGAAAACTGCACACGTCAAAACTGTATCGAAGGTCGATATAACGGCCGAGTTAAATTTCGTTAATTGAAGTCGCCCTTATCCGGGCTAACTAGTACCCGTGAAAACGTAGCCGCAAAGGGGGCAGAGGCCAGCCCTCGGGCTCCTACGGATTAGGAAGGGAATCTCTCGTCAATCGGACAGAGCCTGACAATCCGCACTACCCCCAACGACACGGCCACTCTTGGTCAGATCTGCAGGCATGAATACAAAGGGGCTCGTCATCGAGGTCGAGAACCGTTCGCAGGCAGAACGGAGCGGCCAGATTGCCGCTCCGTCCCGTCCTCCCACTCGGCAGTCGAGATCCCTACGACCTACTCGGTACAATGCATGGCCCTGTCTCCCCTGCCCGGGCCAGCTCGTGAAGGCGGTCGACCTCAACTGCCCGGCATTTATATCGAAGATCGATATTCCAAACCAGTTACAAATTGCGTATTGATCCGCGAAGAGCCCCAAGAAAGCTCACTGTCGAATTCGTCAAGCTGTGTGGGATCGCTGGATGCGACGTTTATCTTGCGTATTAGCTATGCTGTTGCCTCTGTTCGGCACCTCAGCGCATGCCGGCCGCAGCGAGCAGGCGCTTCCTACATTGCAAGCCTGTGTGGCTCTTACTTTTGACGATGGGCCGGAACCCACGTTGACTCCACGGCTATTGGATATCCTCGCCGGCGAGCATGTGCATGCCACCTTCTTTGTTGTCGGCAAGCGGCTCGCCTTTTCACCTGGTCTGGTGAGGCGAGCGTTCCAAGAGGGGCATGAGATCGGCAATCATACCTTTGATCACCGGGCACTTACGAGCCTCACGGACGGCGACATCGTTGCCGAAATCGAGCTGACGGACGAGGCCGTCATGGCAGAGACCGGCCATCGTCCAGATGTCATCCGCCCGCCATTGGGGGCTCGTCGATGCCCGGGTTGAAAGGGTCTTGCGCAAGGCGGGTCTCTGGCGACGACTGGCTTTTTGGAACTTCGACTCATTCGACTGGCTTGACGATGAACGTTATATCACCAGCCTTATTGCGTCGGGCGCTCCGCCTGGCGCGATCATCCTGATGCACGATATTCATGCAAGTACCGTTGCAGCGATACCCACTATTATTCGCACGCTCAAACGCAGAGGATTTCGATTTGCGACGCTGGCAAATCTGTCCTCATGCACGCATGGGCTTCCAACAGACCTTACAGCCAAGACCAGGGCAAGTAGATCGCTCGCGGTGAGCGATCCTTCGGTATCTTTCGATATCGTTCGCCCCTGGGATTCCATTCACCAGTTAGAATTATACCTGGCGCATCGTTTCGGCTCTTGAACCGTATCGGCTGTTTCAAGCTTCTCGCTCGCCGACTTCTTGACAAGCACCCGGTAAGCTTGGCGAAAGTTGATTACTAGGCGAAATTCGAATCAGGTACCTATGATTTTCCTTTCCCGTCGTCCCTCCTTTCTCAGGAGCTTCCTCGCCACCGAGGCGGCCGGCGGCATCATCCTGATGGCGGTGGCAGCGCTCGCCCTGATCGTGGCCAATTCCCCGCTCGGCGAAGCCTATTTCCATACGCTCCACCTCTATGTCGGCGGCCTCAGCCTGCTGCACTGGATCAATGACGGGCTGATGGCGCTGTTCTTCCTGCTGGTGGGCCTGGAGATCAAGCGCGAGGTGCTGGACGGGCAATTGTCGAGCTGGCCGCGCCGGGCCCTGCCTGGCATCGCCGCAGTCGGCGGCATGGTGGTGCCGGCCCTGATCTTCGTGGCGGTCAACTGGCGGGCCGAGGGCACCCTGCAGGGCTGGGCCATTCCCTCGGCCACCGACATCGCCTTCGCCCTCGGCGTGCTCGCTTTGCTCGGCCCGCGCGTACCGGCCTCGCTGAAAGTCTTCCTCACGGCGCTCGCCATCATCGACGATCTCGGCGCGGTGGTGATCATCGCCCTGTTCTATACCGCCTCGCTGAATATCTGGATGCTCAACGGCGCCTTCCTCGTTCTGGTGGTGCTTTCCGTGATGAACCGGCGCGGCGTCACCTTCCTGCCGGCCTATCTGGCGCTTGGCGCGGTGTTGTGGGTCCTGACCTATCTGTCGGGCGTACATGCCACGCTGGCCGGCGTGGCGCTCGCCTTCACCATCCCGCTGCGCCGCAAGGGCGGGCACGAGCATGATCACACACCGTTGCATAAGCTCGAGCACGGGCTGCACCCTTACGTGACCTATCTGATCGTGCCGATCTTCGGTTTCGCCAATGCCGGCGTCGCCCTCGGTGGCCTGTCGCTCGGCAATTTCGTCGATCCCGTCACGCTCGGGGTGACGCTCGGCCTGTTCGTCGGCAAGCAGATCGGCGTCTTTGCCTTCGCGGCCCTCGCCATCCGGGCCAACTGGGCCGAACTGCCAGCCAATGCCAGCTGGCGCCATCTCTATGGCGTGGCGCTGCTCTGCGGCATCGGCTTCACCATGAGCCTGTTCATCGGCGGCCTTGCCTATGCCAATGCCCCGAACCTGCTCGACGAGACCAAGATCGGCGTGCTGCTGGGCTCCATCCTTTCGGCCATATTCGGCGCAATCTTGCTGCGAACCACCAAGCCCGAACAGCAGGTGGCTATTGAGGGCCATCGGCCCACCTGATTTGAATTTATCCAGAATAACTTGAGGGTTAATTTCGAATTAGAAGCCAATGTGCTCTCCCTGGATTCACCACTCTTGGCGCTAAGGTAGTTCGTGGAGGGCGCCAGCATCAACATCATCTGGAATCTCACGCAGAAAACTATGCCCTTTCTGCAGTCGCTTCCCGAGCGTTTCGACAAAGCCCTCGAAGCGCTCGCGTCCCTTGGCCTGGGCAGCGGCCTGCGCCTCGTCCGGCAGCGGCGGCGTGATCGCCAGCCAGAAGCGAACGAACAGAGCCAAGGTCTCGGCGGTGACGCCGACATCGCGCTCGATGCGCTGCACCTGACGCGTTAGGCGATCGAGACGCCTTGTGAACGCCGCTTCCCGCAGATCGGCGTTGTCGGGCGAGAGGAAGGAGCCCACGGCGGCCTCCACGATGGCGGAACGCGTCAAGCGCTTGCGCTGGGCAAGTTCGTTGATCCGACCGATCAGCTCGGTGGGCAGGCTCAGATTGAGACGATCGCGCATAACTCAGAGCTCCATGCCGTCATCGGGATCGAGCGAGACCTGCCGCGCCAGTCCCACCGTCTTCCGGCGCAACACCTGACGCCGGCGCACAAGGGATTCCGGTTCGTCGTCGAGCATGGCAATGAACTCCTTGGCAGGTTTCTCTTCCTGCGTTTCCTTAACGATCGCGACATGATCTTGAAGTTCCGGCTCACGGCGCAGCCCGGCATTGGCCTCGTCAAGATTGGCCAGGACCGCTGCCTTGAGCGTCGGGTCAGGCACCTGCGGTTGCCGCTGCGACCAGGCATCGACAGCTTCGGTTCGTTCGCACTGGCGAGGATCCGGCGCCGCCTGCAGACGCGCGCGGAAACGCTCATCCTCGTAGTAGCGTGCTTTCCGCGCCCGGATCGGCGGCGTGCCGGCGAGCATGACGATCTCCTCGTCCGGCGGCAGTTGCATCACTTCGCCCGGCGTAAGCAAAGGCCGGGCCGTTTCCGAGCGGGAGACCATGAGGTGACCGAGCCAGGGCGAGAGACGATGGCCGGCATAGTTCTTCATCGCCTTCATCTCGGTCGCGGTGCCAAGCGCGTCCGAGACGCGCTTGGCCGTGCGCTCGTCATTGGTGGCGAAGCTCACCCGGACATGACAGTTGTCGAGGATCGAATTGTTGGCGCCATAAGCCTTCTCGATCTGGTTGAGGCTCTGGGCAATCAGGAAGCTCTTGATGCCGTAGCCGGCCATGAAGGCCAACGCTGATTCAAAGAAGTCGAGACGGCCGAGTGCCGGGAACTCGTCCAGCATCATCAGCAGGCGATGGCGCTCGCCCGTGGCATCAAGGTCCTCGGTCAGGCGCCGGCCGATCTGGTTGAGCACGAGGCGGATCAGCGGCTTGGTGCGCGAGATGTCGGAGGGCGGCACGACCAGATAGAGCGTGGCGGGACGCCGGTCGGCCGTGAGATCGGCGATACGCCAGTCGCAGCGGCTGGTCACCGCGGCGACGACGGGATCGCGGTAGAGGCCGAGGAAGGACATGGCGGTCGAGAGCACGCCCGAGCGCTCGTTGCCTGATTTGTTGAGGAGTTCGCGCGCGGTCGAGGCGACGACGGGATGGGGTCCCCTCTCGCCCAGATGCCTGGTCGTCATCATCGCCAGCAGCGTTGCCTCTATGGAACGCTGCGGGTCGGAGAGAAAGGCGGCGACGCCGGCGAGCGTCTTGTCCTTCTCGGCATAGAGAACATGGAGGATAGAGCCGACCAGCAGCGCGTGGCTGGTCTTCTCCCAATGATTGCGCCTCTCGAGCGAGCCTTCGGGATCAACCAGCACATCGGCGACGTTCTGCACGTCCCTCACCTCCCAATCGCCCTGGCGCACCTCGAGCAAGGGATTGTAGGCGGCCGAGTCCGGGTTGGTGGGATCGAACAGGAGGACCCGGCCATGCCGGGCGCGGAAGCCGGCGGTGAGCCGCCAATTCTCGCCCTTGATGTCGTGGACGATGGCCGCCCCCGGCCAGGTCAGCAGTGTGGGAACGACGAGGCCGACGCCCTTGCCCGAACGGGTCGGGGCGAAACACAGGACATGCTCAGCACCGTCATGACGCAGATAGATATTCTCATGCCGGCCGAGTACAACGCCATCGGCTCCAAGCAGGCCGGCAGCGGCCATCTCCTTCCTGTCGGCCCAGCGTGCCGAGCCGTAGGTCTCCACCCTCTTCACCTCGCGTGCCCGCCACACCGACATGGCGATGGCAACCGTAATCGACAGGAAACCACCGGAGGCCGCGATGAACGCACCTTCATTGAAGATGCCCGGCGCATAGGCGTCGTAGAAGTACCACCACCAAAAGAAGGCAGGCGGATAATAGACCGGCAGGCCCAGCACACTGAACCAGGGCGCACCCAATTGGCCCTGGAAGCCAAGTTGCCAGGCGACATATTGAGTGGCCGCCCAGATGGCCGCGAGGACGATGAGAAAGACCACTGTGATCGGCCCCCACAGAATCCGGGTCGCAGACATGGCAAGTTCCTTTCTGCTCATGAGTGTTGGGGCTATGCGCACGTCAGAGGCCGAGCCCGAGGTCGCGCTTGCGGACGAGGCTCCATTCGATGCCGCCCCCGTCCCGGGCGATGCCGGCAACGTGCTGGCCCAGCTTGCGGTCGAGCTCGCGCGACCAGGGCACCAGCTGGAAGCCGAGACCATTGTCGATCACGGCAAAGCGGCCCGAGGAGAGGCTGAGGCGCTGGCGTAGCGTCCCGGCAATGGAGCCACCGGCTTCAGCCTTCACACGCGGCAAGCCCGTTTCTGCCGAGAGCTGATTACCGACCGCCTCGAGCTCACGGCGCCGCAAGGTCGAGAGTAGGTTGCGCTGCAGCACCAGGCGCTGGCCCTCCCGCTGCGCCAGCCCTTGATCGGCCAGATGCTCGGCCCGCGCCAGCATGGCCTCCCGCACTTCCTGGCCGAAGCCGGTCTGCGCCAGCGGCATAGGCTCTCGCTCGACCAGGCGATGATCGAGCCAGGTGGCGCCGGGTGCCGCAACCTGCGTCGCAAGATCGAGATCGGAGCGCAAAGCGAGGACCACAGCCGGCCGCCGATCTTCTGGGCCACCGAAACGGCGGACCTCGACGATTCCGCCATTAGCCGGCGCCTGCTCGAAGGCTTCGATGCCCTGGAAGCGGACATGATGCGCCCGGCCATCCGTGCCGTCGATGACGGCATAGGCCTGCCCGGTCAGCTCGTCGTGCAAGCCTCTGTCGATGAGACGGCCGATGATCGGCGAGCCATTGCCGACATCATCGATGAGATAGTCGGCGACGCCGCGCTCTCCACGCTCCCCTCCTCGCTCGGCAAAGGCCCGATGCATGGTCTTGATGATGTCGCCACGTTCCCCCAGATCGCGCAGCGTGCGCTCGGCTTCGAGGCCAACCAACCATTCGCCGGAAGCCGATTGCACGGCGAGGCCCATCTTCTCGACGTGCTGGAGGCGGCCGATCATCAGGCGCCGCAGTTCGGAATCGGCGAGACCGGTATTGCCGGGGCGCAAATCGACATAGCCTGCTTCGTCGGCGGTGTGCTGGATCTCGGCGTCGAGGCGGGTCCAGCGTTCGGCCGTGATCTCCTTTTCGAGCGCATTGCGGATCTCATGCTCGGGCTTGGGGCCGAGTTCGAGGGCGACCAAGTCCTCGGCGCGCGATCGCAGGCCCCGGCTGACATAGTCGCGCGCGATCACCAGATCCGCGCCGGTGTCGTCGACACCGCGCACGATGAGATGCACATGCTGGTTGTCGGTGTTCCAGTGATCGGCGGCGACCCAGTCGAGGCGTGTGCCGAGATCGGCTTCCATCTGCCGGACGAGATCGCGGGTGAAGGCCTTGAGGTCACTCATCTCGGCAGCGTCCTCGGGCGAGACGATGAAGCGGAAGTGATGACGATCGTCCCGGCAGCGCTCGGCAAAGGCGAGATCGTCGGCGCGATCGGTGGCGACGTCGAACATCACGCCCCTGCCCCCTTCGCGGCTGACGCCTTCGCGCTTGAGGTAGGACAGGTGTGCCGAGACCGGTGCCGAGCGGAAGGCCCGGCCCTTGTGGCGGGCAATGCGGGCCTTGACCACGACGCGGCGCGTGGGGGCGAACAGGCGGGATCGGCCGAAGGCGGTGCGCCCACGCCCAAAGGTGGAATGGCCGAGCCGGCCGCCCGTCGTTCTTGCGGATCGGGTGCCGGCGATGTGTCCGGCCCTCTGCGCGGCCCGCAGCACCCTGTTGATGAAGCTCTTGGCCTTGGGGGCACGGGTGGAGCGGATGCGGCCCGGCCGGATGCGAAGATCGCTATCCTGCCCGCTCATGGCCAAGCCCCCGGCGGGATTGCCGGCGGGCTGTGCATGCCGGAGCGTTGAAAACGCTCACATAAACCGGGCAGCATGCCCGCGACCGACCGGCATGCACCGGAAAAGGCGAGCCACGTCAGTGGCTTGGCGCATTCCGGGCAGGCGCTTTTATCTCGCCATCCTTCGGTCGCCTCCCCTGACCTCCCCTTGCGCTCCCTCCAAACCACGCCAGAGCCCGAGACAGTGCGAAACCCTATCGGCACGCTCATGGCGCCCTCCTCCCACCTGCGCGCATTGCGAACAAGCTCTCTGAACGTGGTGCGATGGCTGCGATGCCGTGCGCTTCGAGTGCAACCGCTCTGTCATTTGAGCGGCGATCGATCAGCGGACCCACGTCCGCCGATTGACGGTCTAGCTGTGCAACGAAGAGCGGTGCGCGCTTCCAGGCCCGGGGATCGACCACCGCAAGAGCGAAAGGGCGCCAGCGTTTGTCGACGCCAATGATCGGTGCAAGCATTGCGATATAAGCGCGGGTCTCGGCCGGCAAGGGACGCCCGGCGAGATAGGCCTCATAGCGCGCCGGACCGGCATTGTAGGCGGCCAGGAAGCCGGGCGAGCCGTACCGGTCGTAGAGCTCGCGCAGATAAGCGGCGCCCGCCAGGATGTTGTCGTGGGGTTCGAAGGGATCGGGACCGAGGCGATGGCGCAGACGCAGTTCAGCCCAGGTCGCCGGCATGATCTGCATCAGGCCACGAGCACCCCTGTGCGAGACGGCGGCAGTCTCGCTGTCACTCTCGGCGCGCATGACAGCCCGGATCCAGGCCGACGGCAGACCGAAGCGCCGTGCGGCATCGGCAATGTGCCTGGCATAGGGATCCCTTGGCGAGGGTCGATCGATTGCGGCCAGTTGGGCCATGGCTGCGCCAGGAGGCACGATCACAACAATCAGGCCGGTAAGGGGAAGGAGGATCAGGCGTCGCGCGGCACGGTGCAGCCAAGGCACCGCCGGCTTGCTCGTCGGAGAACAGTACGATGCCATTGCTCAGTCCTTCTCCGCGCGATCGCGCGGACGGCTCCAGTGCAGCGACCAGGCGGTTTTGTCGTCGCCGTTCTGAAACAAATTGGCGCGGATCGGTTGCGGCAGAACGGGATCGTCGATGACCAGGGAGATGAAGGCTCCTGCCTTCTCGCTGGTGCGTTTCCACCCGGCGCCGATCTCGGGACCCTCCTCACCACCGACATGCAACCTGTAGTCGGGCATATTCTCGGCTTCGTTCGGTTCGGCCGGACGAAGGACCAACTCCGTGTTGAGGAACAGCGTATGAATGCGTCCGAAGAACCCCTTCTTCTCGCGCGTGAACTGTCCGATCTGTGCCATGTCTGGCTCCATTTCATGGTGGTTCAGTGATGAGAAAGGTGACGGCAGGCAGGCAGGCCGCCGGCGACGTTCAGCGCGTCAACGCGCGCCATTGAAACCGGCCATCGCCGGCTTGGTCGGTGAACAAGGGGACGGCCAGGCCGATCACGCTGTTTGTCGGCAGCACACCGAAATAGCGGCCGTCGAAGCTGTCGCGGACGTTCCGGTTCATGACGAAGATCTCGCCGTCGGACAGCCGATGACAGCCCTGCCAGACCGGCAGGACACGGCCTTGCCGGTCGCGATCGAGCGCGTCGCCAATCAACGCTCCATCGACCCGGATGCCACGCCCGCGACGGCAAACCAGCTGCCCTTGCCGTGCCGTGACATGCTTGAGGAGCGGCACGCCTTCCTCGACATAGCCGCGCTCGACCATGAAGCGGGCGATTGTCTCCGACGGCCGTACAGCAACCAGCTCGCCGGCAACGCGCGGGTCCACCGATTCAATCAAGTACAGACCAATCGGTGTGCTGGTGGAGGCGTTCCAAACGAGCCGTAAAGGCATCGGCACAACGGTCGGGATGGCGGTGACGACCACCGCGAACATCGTCGCGATGACATAACCTCGGCAGGTCATCGTTCGATCTCCCGCCGCTTGAGCCAGGCCTGATGGCGGCCAATCGTGTAGGGACGTGGCGACAGCCCGGCATTCGTGCGGTTATGAACATGCCGCCAATGATCGGGGGCGACGTCGGCCGGATCGAGATCGAGCGCTTCGATCGCATCGATATGCCGGAGCACCTGCTCGACCTTCGGCCAGCCCTCGATCCGGAGCAGGATATCGCCACCCGGCCGCACGAAGGGCAGCGTCTGAAGGGCCTCGCCTGGTGCGACCGCCCGCACGATGTCGATGCGGGACAGGATCGTCCCATAGTCGTTGGCGGCCCAGCGCAGGAAGGCAAAGATGCTGCCGGAGCGGAACGAGAGAACGCGCCGCTGCCGGTCGATCGTCTGCCCCTGCACCGCATGGCCGAAGCGGATCCAGTTCTCCATGCGCTTGTCGATCCAGGTCAGCTCGACATGTGTGAGAGCGTCTTCCTGTGCGGTCGAGCGATCGTCGCCGCGCAGGCCGTGAGAGGCTACGCCGGTCATGTTGGTTCTCCTGGGTGGGATCGGAATGCATGCGCAGGCACGACCAAGCGCATGTCGACGAGGATCTCGCCGCGCTGGATAGCGGCGATCATCGCGTTGCTCCCGATTGGCCACGACGCGGGCATTGTCGCGCCTGCAAGGCATCGTCCGAGGTGGAACCGCGCCTACGGCAAGTGCGGGCGTTTGCGCCCTTGCGCGAACTCAGATCGAAGCTTTTGCCACCGTCATCGATGGGCTTTTCCACATCACCGCGTGCGCAACAGAAGTTAGATTCTACGTTAGATTCTAAGTTAGGAGCGCGATTTTCTCTGTGCCTGCCGTGGGTTACATCCTGTTTGGGTACCCGATAGCACGTGAGGTCGGTTCCCGATGGCACGTGTGTGCGGGTTCCCGAAAACACGTGCCCATCCACAGCTTTTCCACAGGGAGTGGACGGCTCGAAGGAGAGCAGGAACTGGCCGCGACCGTCTTGTTTGAGAAACAGCGTGTAGCCGGGCAAAGGCTGGCGCCGGACAATGTTACGCAGCTCGAAGGCAAAGCGTTTGTAGGAAGACAGTCCGCCGGATTTGATGTGCAGGTGCCGAAACTCGAAACACCATCCGCCACGCTGGCGGCCGCCATGTTTGCGCACCAGGCGGTAGAGCCAGCGCTCGAGCCCGCCAGTCAGCCCAAAATAAGCCCTGTCCATAGTGAGCACGAAGGCTTTATCGAGTACAGCGCGGTAGAACCAATCGGGCAGGATCAATTCGAGGCCGAAGGGCCGCCCGCGATGATCGGTGCGCTCCTGCCATTCGTTGATCCAGGAAAAGCGGTGCCGCCGGCCCTCTACCGGTTGTCGGATTGAGGTGCACACCGTGGTCGACTGCAGACGGTCGAGCGCGGCCTTTAGACGCTGATAGTCGCGCAGACTGGTGCCGCGTCCGATGAATTTGAGGATCTCATAGGGCGTGGCGGCCATGAGCCGCGACGAGCGTAGCCCGGCATCACGGGCCTCGACGATCTGGCTCGCCGCCCAGATCAGGATATCGGCGTCCCAGATCGTGGCCATGCCATGCTCGGGCACGGCTTCGACCCGGATCGAGATGCCTCCGGCGCGGAAATCGATCGGCGTGATGCGGTGCGACTTGGCGAGGGAAAAGAAGGGATAGGCCATGAGATCCTGCGCGTCTCGGGGCGCGATGTCGCCTGGACGGGAATGGAACAGGTCGAGCTGTCCGCGTTCCAAGGAGGGTCGACGCCGCGCCGTCATGAACGAGCTGCCACTCAGCGGGGAAAACGACTGGCGTGGAGCGGCGAGGCATGGCGCTTGGCCGGCAGGACCGATCCGCGCGGATCGCTGGTCGAGGTGACAGCGCCCCGATCGGTCCAGGCCAGAAGATCGTCGATGGCATAGACGACGCGTCCGCCGAGCTTGCGATAGGCCGGGCCGGTTCCGTAGGTCCGATGCTTTTCCAGCGTGCGGGCGGAGAGGCTGAGGAAGTGGGCGGCTTCCTTGGTACGCAGGAACTTCGGCGGCAGGGCGGCTAAATCTGATCGCATGGAATGGGCCTTTCGTGGCGTTTGGATCACCACTGACGACCAGCGGCGAACACGAGACCACGATGGCGAAGTGAGAGCGTCGAGATGCAGTGCGAATTTAGGGGTACCCAAAATCGCACACCGGCATCGACGGCGGATGCGGCTAGGATCTACGGCGATGACGAAGCAGTTTGCGATAGCCGCCAGCGATCATGGCGCGGGCCTCACGCAGCAGGGCCATGACGACAAAGCGGGTCGAGGCGACCTGCCAGTCGTCGCGAGCAAGTGGCTCCTGTCGCAACACGACCTGGGCGATATCCTGCTGGGTGGCGCCGTGGCGCGAACCGTCCCAGGCCTGCAGCATGCGGCGAGCCCGGGCCCGTTTCTGGGGTGTCAGGCGGTTATCGGGCGGTACGCGCCGGCGATGCAAGGCGGCCAGGAAACGATAGAGCGCTTCGAGACGATCAAAGCCCTCGAGGCCAAGTGGCACAAGGGCCGCCAGCGCCCCTGCGCGCTCGCTATGCCCGTGACAGAGGAGTTGCGTGCGCCGTTGTGTGCCGAGCTCAAAAAGGACGTGCGTTCCCAGCTCATCGGTTCGCATCACCTGTCCCGTGAGCTGTGCCCGAAAATCACTGGAATGGATCAGCCCATCGGGGGTCGGTGCCAGCAGGACCGTGCTCGTGTCTTCGAGCGGGGACCAGAAGATAGCGGGTCGATCATGCGAAGGATCGGCCGGGAAATTGCAACCTCCAGCGTTCGCGGATCCTGTTGCCAAGCGAATGGCGGTCGACGCCGGTCGTGGCAAATGCGACATAGTCCCGGCGATACGCCTCGTTGCGGCGCAGCCACTCCCAGGCCAGATCGGAAGCCGTCAGCTCATCGACATGATCGTAGTGCGCGGCGGTGCGCCACCGGGATGCATCTGGTCCCATCGCTCCCCCAATCCGCCCCTCAATGAGGCAGAACTAGGATTCCGGGATCGACGGCTCACGGGTAGTCAGAGAAAGGGCAACAGGTGTTGCCCTGTCGGCATCACGTTGTCTGTAACCAGGCTTGACCCTATGCCTTTGCAAGGACGGAGCGTGATCATTCGGCCAATTTTTGAGGTTACCCTGGGAACTTATCGCCAACATGCCTATGGTTGGACCTATCAAGAACAAAATTTCTTTCCGATTGATCGCCTAGATACGTCCGACTTATGCCGAGATGTCTCTATCCATTCCCAAGATTGTTCGATACAGGCTTCGCAATTCCTCCGGCGCCGCTTCCACGATCTCATCCGGCCGATCTATGGCTGCGTCACCCCAGATAGTTGCTAGAACATTTCGCCAAGCGCGATCCGGGTCTCTAGCCCACAAGGTACTTTTTCTAGGCTCCTCAACAAGCGTTTCGCTCATCTCGCCTTTTCGGGCTTGAACGAGGAGAGCCAGGCTATTCTTATTCGCGATCAGCGCTGGATAGATCTTGCGAGCGGTCATGTGCTGAATGTTTTCGGCAGAGGCAATCAGCAGGCGGATCGCATCACGCGTGAAACCGTATTTCGCGATATAAGCATGGACCAGGTTGGCATGAGCCGACTGATGTTCTCCATCACAGATGCGCAGATAGTCTAAAGCGAGGCCACCATAGGACTTATCAGCCAGAGTCAAAGCAAACACAGCGAATGTGCCCGGCATCACCGGGTTCTCCTCCGGCGAGTTCGAATACCATTCGAACTCGCGCATGGCCAGACGAGCATACCGCTCGATCAGCGGCCAGAGGTCGGGGTAGATTGCGGCATTAGCAAATAGTTGATTGACACCCTTTTTTGGCAATCCGCCGATCGGTAGGAACTTTTTGTTCGGGCTACGGAACTCAATGGCGTAGCTTCGGGGAAACTCTGCTTCTAATACATCAGCAAGGTGGTCGAGAATTTTTCGATAATTCTCCTCGCTCTCAATCTTGATGGCCATCCGGATCGTAGCGAAGGCGTCGTTTGCTTTAAACGTTAAATCTTCATCTTTGTAGTCCGTGATAGCTTTTGGCAGCTCGCCACTTCCGTACTTCTTTAGTTGAGATGGCAATTTAGACCCCAGGGCAGTCATCTTTCTGAATATCTCTTCTGCAGTGAGGTAGTCCCAGCTTGCTCCATATTTTATATTACAAATAGCAATATAGCACGCGAAATGTACGATATTATATTCAACTTCTCCTACGATCAATTTCTCGTGAACGCGTTGAAACCACTCGTCTAATTTTGGCTTTAACTCATGCCATCTTCCGATTTTACGCAACTTTTCACAAAAGTTTTTAGACTTTTCGTAGCTAAACCCCTCTTTATCCTGAAAATAAAGGAACATTTCTAAAAGATGATTATTGCCAATCCCCCAACGCTCGATCGACGAGCCACCTTGATAGCCAAATGTCAAACACCATGGGTAATCAATTCTATAATCGTCTCCGCTTTCAAGAACGATACGAACAAATTCCTCATATATAGGCTTTAATGTAAGTGGATTCTTCTGATATTTCTGATAATCAAGGTAATTCGTGATTATGTTATTCGCATCGGCCCAGGCCTCGGTAAGTGAACGCAGCCCAACTTTGCGCTCACTGAGAAGGCTCGCGATCATTGTCAGTTCATGTTTTCCGTGAGGATCCGCCAGCCGATCAAGTTGGGTGACAACAAGAGTGTCACCTTCACGAAGCTCATCAAATACGCGTTTTCGTTTCGGTCGGGGATTGCCCATTGTGAGCCGATCCTCATAAATCGAGGTACAGCCGGCTGCCGTCAGTGCAGAACGTTGGCGACTTAGATCCTGATTGCCGGCTGAAGTTTTGCCGTAGGTATACGCATAACCAATTAGCATTGGCAAATCCTCTACCGGAACTTATTCGTGTTGTGACCTAAATTTATTTCAGAAATAAACTCCACCTGATCTTGGAAATTCAAACTCAGATAGATATATTTCTGTAATATATAAAAGAAATCTGCGATATCGCTTGTGGAATACCCGCCCGCTCTATGCATGTGACATAAATTTTTTGTCTGCAGTCTTTCAGCTTGGGGGCTTGCCGCGCAGCTTTCCCTGAGCGCGTGCGACGGGCCGGAACGACGTAGTAGGTGAGACGGGCCATGATCACACAACCTTCAGATTCCCGGCCTTGGCCTTGCCCGTCTTGCGGTCGGTCACAAGTTCATAGGCAACCTTCTGTCCCTCGTGGACATCATCAAGGCCTGCCTTCTCAATCTCGCTGATATGGAGGAAAACATCGCCCTCTCCGTCATCGGGCTGAATGAAGCCATATCCCATCTGGGCGTTGAACCATTTGACGGTACCAGTGGCCATCCAAAGATCCCTCCACAAAAAAAGAGCAGCGAACGCTAACCTGAGGGGGCATGGTACGCCAGCAAGGATTTTGGTGCGCCGCGAATGGGCTCGATGCCCACGAGCAGCGCTGTGCACAAGGAGAAGAGAGACAGGCGCATCCGCACCTGCCTCTCGAAGCCTCAGAACGGGATGGCTGCGGCCGGGACCGGTTCGGTCGGAGCGAGGAAGGTAGCCCAGAAGCTTAGCGCTTCCTCGGCAGCGAGGGCCTTGCGGGCTTCCTGCAGGGCGTTCCCGATCGCCTCGCGTTCAATGGGATCGAGGCAGGTTTTGTATTCGGCACGCAATTCTTCGATGTGCTGCTCAAGGCTGAATTCGTAGGTCATGGCGTCCTCCTTGGTCTCGATGACGGGAGGCGGGCACGGTCGCAGCGAAGACGGGGTCAAGGAGCGCGAAGCGACCGACGGAGTCGGCGAGTGGGGGAGCCGAAATTCGCCAGAATTTTGGGGGAACCGCTCGTCCTTGAGGCTGGCTGCGCGAGCCGTAGGCTGGGGTGTCAGAGAGAGAAAGAGAGCGCGGCCCCATCAGCGCCGGCAGGCGCGGGGCCGCTCCGGTCCGGCTGGCAGGCCGGAGTGTTAAAAGCCAAGATCACATGAGAACCCGGCGGCTTGTGCCGCCGGGTTTCTGGTACTCGGCTCAGAATGGGATCTCCGAGTCGTCGTCCTGCCGATCCTCGCCGTTTTCGGTCTGCTTGGCCCGGCTCAGGAAGTCGACCGTCTCGGCGATGATCTCGCAACCGTAGCGTTCGACACCGTCCTGGTCGGTCCACTTGGTGTAGTGGATGCGCCCGCGAACCAGAACCTTCATGCCCGCCTCGCAATATTGCCGGATGGTCTTGCCGAGGCCGTTGAAAGCGGTGATGCGGTGCCATTCGGTGTCCTGGACCCGGAAGCCCTCCTTGTCGCGGATGACCTTGCCTTCGGCGTAGCGGGGACGCGAGGTGGCGAGGGTGAAGTGCGTGATGGCGGTGCCGTTCTGGGTGGTGCGGGTTTCCGGGGCCTGGCCGATGTTGCCGGCGAGAATGACGATGTTCTGCATTGTAGGTCTCCGTTGCTTCTCGAAGGGACCATTCCCTCCGACGAGACCCGGCCAAGGCCGTCGGGAGACGTCTGCACTGCCGCCTCAAGCGGCAGCTCGACCCCCAAGGTCCGCAGTGGTGCGGGCAGGCGCTTGCGCCAACACGGTGCGCAGCCGCGGGGGTTGCGGTCGGAAACAGAACGGACTTAGGGGGTCTGTCAGTCGGAGGGATTGGTGCTTTTGAAAGCGCGACTTCGGGGGCACACAGCAAAACCTTCGTCCTTGCCGGCCGTGATGATGCCCCCGGTTCCCGAAATCCCCGTCCAATGCCGAGGCGCTCGACCGCCTTCCACATCGCGCCTAAGTCGAGACCGGCAACATGCTCAGTCAGTCAAGCATACACCTGACTGGAGGGATACTTGGGTACGTGCCGACGTCCGCAGCTTCTGGGGCTTAAGCCTCTTCGCCAGGAGGAAGAAGGAGCTCGACATGACTGACCTCAAGGGCCTGTGCCAATTCATAGAGCGTGATGATGGTTGGGTTACGCTTACCCCGCTCCAGGTTGGAGAGATATTGCTGGCTGAAGCCCGAGCGCGCCTCGACCTCTTCCTGCGTCAGGCCTCTTTCCTGTCGCAGGCGAGCGAAGTTCTGCCCTACCAGCTTGCGCATATCCATGCGCCAATGGTTGGCGTAAGGCGGCGCGTATGTGTATCAACTATAATATGTAAATGCGATCCATCCCGAACAATCTAAAGGCGTGGATGCCGGGTGGAGAGCGGCGTCAATCGCTGTTCTGCCCCCAGACTTTTCGCGGGTAATTTATCTTGAGCAGTCCAAATCTGAGACGGACCTTAAGGCACCGCGCTCCTGTTCCGGCAATGATCACGGCCGATGCCGCTGATCAGGCATTTCGTCTGGCAGGGCCGAAAGATGAAACGATGCATAGATGTAACCGGTCGTACGTTCGAGACGAGTTTCAAAGCCCCGCTCCTGCATCACCTCAAGGAGGCCATGTTGCTCGCCGGCCGTGGAAAACCGACGCTGACGAGCAGCCAGAACCTCCCTGGACTGCAAACCATGGGATGCCAGCATGGTGGCTATGTCGGTGTAGGAATAAGGATGCATGACGAAGGCTGCCACCCATGGACGAGATATCCTGGCTGCCGCGTATATACGCGCGAAGGTACGCTCGGTGGCATAGCCGACACTTCCCGTCGAAATGATGATGTCAGCTCCTTCCAGAGCCCGTTTTTCGGGGACGGTAGGCTCGGTGCGCTCCAGGTCGGTGGTGACGATGGCATCGACCAATCCAACGGACCGGGCGTAGCGGGCAGCCCGTTCGCTGGGGTCGACGCCGACAATATGAAGGTCGGCTCCCACACTCCGGCTTTCAAAGAAGGCACGATGGTCGACGCTGCGCCGACCGGCCAGAGGTCCGTCCTCGGCGGCATAGGCCGCGTAGAGGTCATCAAGGCTCATATCGGTACGTAGGAGCGCGGCATTGATGCCGTAGGAACAGCCGATATCGATGATCTTGAGCCGATCCTTTTGGCGCAGCGACCTGTAGCGATCGAAGATCGACAGAAAGACGGGCTTGGCTCGATCGGGAATGATGTAATCCAGCGCCAGATGCGCCTTCAGATAGCTGTGCGGCCAGTCCCGATTATAGCTGGCCGAAAAATCATGCTTCACCATCCGGATACCATCTGGAGAGCTCGGGCCGGTCTTGGTCATCAGGAATCTCCCTGCGTGCCATTTCTCGACTTCAGCTTGTGCGCCGCCAGGTGGGTTTGCAAACTACATTGCAGAATATATTCGACATACCAATTGGTTAGCCTCAATTCGGCAACCGGTATACCGGCTTAGGTAATCGGTATCCCACCGTTGACAATACATATTATAATATGTAAAAGCGATATATCGGGAGGTTGTTTCATGCCGTTGAGCATCGAACATCAGGCGCCATCGCCACGGCAGCGTTTTGCCGCCATTCACCAGACGTTGCGCAATCGGATATGCCTGTTGATCTATCCGCCCGGGGCGGCGCTCAGCGAGGCGGAGTTGGCGCGCGAATTCGGGGTCAGCCGAACGCCGATGCGGCGAGTAATGCAGGCGTTGGAGAACGAAGGGCTGATCGAGACCACGCCGAGTGTCGGCTCCATGGTCACGGCCGTCGACCTGCGAGCGCTGCGCGATGCCTATTCACTGCGCATCAAGCTTGCTGAGTTGCTCGGCGAGCTCAGCCCTGCGACGGCGTTCACCCGCACGATTGCAACGCTGCGTGAACTGGCTGCCGAGTGCACCCCCTTGGTGGTGGACCATGACGTCCGGGCACTGGCTCAGATCAGCCACAGGCTGCAGGATGAAATCCTGCAATTATCCGGCAATGCCGAATACCGGAGCATTTCCGAAGTTCTCTATTACAAGACAATCCGGGCCTATCTACAGATCCTGCCCGAACTCAACTGGTCCCCGGAGATCCTCTCCCAAGCCGAGGAGATCGGCGAGATCATCGCCTCGCTGGAGGCCTGTGACGTCAAGGCCGTCGGCTTCATCCGACGCAACCACATCGCTCGCACTCTCAACCGCATCACCAGCTTCATGCTCGGTGAAAGGGATTGATGGAGGAGAACCGATGACAGCGAATGTCGCCATTTCCAACCACAGCCGCACCCCACTCCAGGCCGAAGCCGTCTTTTTGCATGATGTCGACAAGAGCTATGATGGCTCATCGAATGTTGTCGAGGGGCTCAATCTCGAAGTTGGCGCCGGCGAGTTTCTCACCATCCTGGGACCATCCGGGTCGGGCAAGACCAGCATCTTGATGATGCTGGCCGGCTTCGAGCAGCCCAGCGCCGGTTCGATCCGCATCGGGGACAGGGACGTTTCGCACCTGCCGCCCTATCGGCGCAATATCGGCATGGTGTTTCAGCATTATGCCTTGTTTCCGCACCTGACCATCGCCCAAAATCTCGCTTATCCCCTGCAAGCCCGCAGATGGCCGCGCGTAGACGTCAGCGAGCGTGTCGGCTGGGCGCTTTCCCTGGTTCGTCTGGGTGACATGGGGGAGCGCTATCCCGCGCAATTGTCGGGTGGACAGCAACAACGCATCGCGCTTGCCCGAGCGCTCATCTACAATCCACAGCTGGTGCTGATGGACGAACCCTTGGGCGCGCTCGACAAGCAGCTGCGCGATCAGATGCAGGACGAAATCACCCGCATTCATCGTGACCTGAGGCCGACCATCATCTATGTGACACACGATCAGGGCGAGGCCTTGTCCTTGTCAGATCGGGTCTGCGTCTTCGAGGGCGGACGCATTGCCCAGGTCGGCACGCCTACCGACCTCTATGAGGCCCCGGCCAGTTCCTTCGTCGCGGGCTTTCTTGGAGAAAACAACGCCATCGCCGGCACGTTTCTATCATCGGATGGGGACTGCTGCCACATACGGCTCACCGGTGGCGAGGTCGTTTGCGCACTCAACATGGGCAATGCCCACTACGGCGAACCGGTTTGTGTCGCCATCAGACCGGAGCGCATAAGAACCGTCCAGGAGGGTGGCTGCAACGCTCTCCAGGCTGAAGTGATCGATGCAACCTATCTCGGTGACGTGCACCGGGTACGTCTGCGCACGAGCGATGGCGCTGAGATCATCTGGAAACTCCCCAATTGCGGCAGCCAGCCCCTGCCCTCACAGGGTGAAACAATAAGACTGGGCTGGAACACACAGGATGCCCGGGCCTTCCCAGCCCCTCGTTCCTGACACTCATTCCATCCATCCGGAGGTCGAAATGAACTGTCGTCTGACAGCATGCGCGTCCTATTGTCTGATGCTCCTTACCACGACTGTGCCGGCGCGAGCCGCCGAGGCCCTAACCGTCGTCTCCTATGGCGGCCAATACACCGCGAGCCAGGCCAAGGCGCAATACGAGCCCTTCACGGCGAAAACCGGGATTGGCATTCAATCGGTCGACTACAATGGAGGCCTGGCCGAACTGATCGCGCAGGTACGATCGGGAACGGTCAGTTGGGACGTGGTCGACGTCGAGCAGCAAGATCTCGAGCGGGGTTGCGCGGATGGCCTGTTCGTCAAAGTCGATCCGACCAGCCTGCCAGCCGGCAGCGACGGCGCGCCGGCGAAAGCAGACTTCCTTCCGGGGGCGCTGCAACCGTGCGGTGTCGGTTCAGTGGTGTGGTCCAACGTCATCGCCTTCAATCAGACCGCCTTCCCCGGAGCCAAGCCCAAGACACTCGAGGACTTTTTCGATCTCAAGGCCTTTCCCGGCAAGCGCGGCCTGCCTAAACGACCCAACGCCCTGCTCGAATGGGCATTGATGGCCGATGGTGTGGCGGCCAAGGACGTCTATGCGATCTTGAGCACGCCTGAAGGCCTGGATCGCGCCTTCGCCAAACTCGACACCATCAAGGATCAGGCCGTGTTCTGGGAAACCGGCGCCCAGATGATCCAGCTTCTGGCCGATGGCGAGGTGGCCATTTCTGCGGCCTATAACGGGCGCATTCAAGGGGCGATCACAGACGACAAGAAACCCCTTGCCATCATCTGGGACCGCCAGATCTGGAACGCCGACTATTATGCGATCGTCGCCGGCACCAAAAGACAGGACATTGCCAAAGCCTTCATTGCGTTTGCGACCGGCACGCAACCGCTTGCCATGCAAACACGCTATCTGAGCTACGGCCCTGTGCGTCGTTCGGCACAGGCTCTGGTGGATCCCTCGCTGGCTCCCAGCTTACCCACCGCTCCCGGCAATTTTCAAAGCGCACTCGCCTTCGATGCCAAATGGTGGATGGAGCACGCCGATGCCGTCAATGAGCGCTATGCCGCCTGGCTGTCGCAATGATGATCGCCCGCACCACGCGAACGGGCTGGCTATTGGTCCTGCCCCTCTTCGCCTTCATCATCGTTGCCTTCATCGGCCCGATCGCCCTGATGCTCGCCCGCAGCGTCTATGACCCCGAGCTCGCCGAGCTGATGCCGCGAACACGGACAGCCCTGTCGACCTGGAATGGGGATGGCATGCCACCAGCCTCTGCTTTCGACAGCACCCAAGCCGATCTGAGAGCGGCCGTCCAACAGGGCCGTGCGGGACGCCTTGCGCTGCGCCTCAACCGGGAACAGTCTGGCTTTGGTTCGCTGATCGACCGGACCACGACGGCCTTGAGCCTGCAACCGACCTCACGGCTGGCCGACCTTGATCCGCGGTGGGGGGCGCCGGCGATCTGGCAGATCCTCGCCAGCGGGACGCAACCCTTCACCGCATCGCATTTTCTCAACGCGTTCGATCTCAAGATCGCAGCAGGCGGCGGCATCGAATTTCAGGACAAAAGCCGGCGGATCTATGTGGAGCTGTTCGTACGCACACTCAGCGTCGCGGCAATCGTGACGATTTTCTGTGCATTGCTGGGCTATCCTCTCGCCCATGCGATCGCCCGATCCGGACCACGCCTGCGCCTGGTCCTGCTGTTTGTAGTCATGTTGCCGTTCTGGACCTCCCTCCTGGTGCGGGCAACCGCATGGATCGTACTTCTTCAGCGCAGGGGTGTTCTCAACGAAGCCCTCGTGGCCAGCGGGCTCCTTGGCGACAATCAGCGGCTGGCGCTAATGTATAACCTGACCGGCACCGTCATCGTTATGGTGCATGTGTTGCTGCCCTTCTTCGTCCTGCCCCTATACTCGGTGATGACGGGACTGCCGGGCGCCTATGTTCGAGCTTCCGCAAGCCTGGGCGCGCGCCCCTTCTATACGTTCTGGCGTGTCTACCTGCCCTTGACTTATCCGGGCATTGCATCGGGCTCGGTTCTCGTCTTCGTCCTGTCGCTTGGCTACTACGTCACGCCGGCCCTGGTGGGCGGGCGGACGGGCCAGCTCATTTCCAATCAAATCGCCTTCCACATGCAAAAGAGCTTGAACTGGGGCTTGGCCGCGGCACTCGGCAGCATACTGCTTACCATCGTCGTGGCGATCGCGCTGATCCTGCCCCGCTTGACCCAACGGGGAGGATTGCGAGCATGAGCCGTCTGGGATCTATCGTCTTTTGGACTTTCTGCGGTGCCATCTGCGCTTTTCTGATCGGACCCGTGCTGGTCGTAATTCCCCTGTCCTTCAATCCCGAGCCCTATTTCTCGTTCACGAGGCAGATGGTCACATTGGATCCGGCTGGCTGGTCGCTGCGCTGGTACCGAGAGATCGCTCTCAATCCGCAATGGCAGTTGGCGTTCCGCAACAGCCTGATCATAGCGGCCATCGTCACGCCCACGGCAACGCTCCTGGGGACGCTGGCAGCCTTCGGCCTGCGGCGCCTGCCGGCCCGGCAACGGAGCATGGTGGCCATCGTGCTTTCGTCCCCCTTGATCGTTCCCATCATCATCTTCGCGACCGGCAGCTATTTGTTTCTGGCGCCGCTGGGGCTGACGCAATCTTTCACCGGCATCATCCTCGCCCATACCGCACTGGCAGCACCCTATGTCGTCGTCACCGTCGGAGGTGCTCTGGCGACCTTCGACGAGCGGCTGCTACGTGCAGCTTCAATCCTCGGCTCGCATCCGCTGTCGGCATTTTGCAAGGTGACAGCACCCTTGATGGCTCCGGGCATCATCGCCGGCGCGCTTTTTGCTTTCATCACCTCCTTCGACGAGGCGGTCGTTGCCCTTTTCCTCGCCGGCTATGATCAGAGGACGGTGCCCCTGCAGATGTGGTCGGGCATGCGCGACCAGCTCAGTCCCGCCGTCCTGGCTGCGGCGACGGTGCTGATCGTCGTGGTGGCGACCGCCATGGCCACGATTGCCATCGTCCGCAGCACCCTCTCGCCCCTGAGGGCACGATGACCACCTCACCTTCGCCTCTGCAACTTGATTTTCTGGAGTCGGTATCGCTCGTATTTGCTGGCTATGCATGGGAACGAGCGGATCTGGCCCAATTGACGGCCGTGGCCGGCAGTGGCCTGGTTTCTCCCGCCCAGGACCTTCTTCTTGCCTTGCAGACCCTGTCCGACCTCGACTTTGGCGCTGTGGCCATTCCACGGCGTTCCGTCTTCTGCGTTTGCGAGTCCAAATGACAAACGGTTCTGTCCCCTCTTCGCTGCGTGCCATGCGCAAGAACATGATGTCCGGCATCGTCCGCCCCATCGATCTTGCGGAAACCTGCTTGCGCCGGGCTCGTCGGTTGCGCCGACATAGCCATGCCTACATCGCTCTCGCGAACGATACCGCTCTCAGGCACGCTAGGGCGCTGGAGCATTGCGAGCAACCTGGCCCGCTTGCCGGTATTCCCTACGCCTGCAAGGATGTCTTCGATACGATCGACCTGCCGACGACCGCGGGCTCGCGAGCAATGGTGGACTATCACGCACGCGATGATGCCAGCGCTATCCGCCGTCTGCGCGAAGCGGGAGCTGTCCTCATCGGCAAAACCAACCTGCACGAATTCAGCTATGGCATCACCGGCGAGAATAGCGTGTTCGGAACACCTCCCAACCCGCATGACGAAAGCTGCGTCGCAGGTGGATCGAGCAGCGGGTCAGCGGTAGCGGTTGCCCAAGGGAGCGCCATTTTCGCGCTGGGAACCGATACTGGCGGATCGGTACGCGTGCCCGCCGCGCTGTGCGGCCTGGTGGGATTAAAGCCGACAATGGGCCTGATCGATACCCAGGGCGTCATCCCCTTTTGCTGGTCCCTCGATCATGTCGGCCTGATCACCCGCTCCTGTATCGACGCATTGGACGTGCTCGAGGTTTTGGCACGAGGGCAAGGAATCGTCCCACAGCCCGCCGAACCATCGGCAGGCCGTAGCCATGAGGCCAACGCGCTGAACGGTCTGCGGATTGGCGTTCCACGCCCCTATTTCTTCGACAACGCCGATCCCGAGATCATCACCGCCGTCGATCGGGTGTTGATACGCTGTCAGGATTTGGGCGCGCGTCTTGTCCCTTTGCCTGTGCTCGACATGGACCATGTCCGCACCGCTTCGCTCGCCATCCAGCTTGTGGAAGCTTTCGCCTGGCACAAGTCTCGTTTGAAGACCCACACATCGCTTTATGGCACGGATGTTCGCGACGGCTTGTTGCAGGGTCAGTTCGTGCTCGCCGAGCACTATGTGCAGGCCCTGCGTTTCATGGAGGCCAAGAGGCTCGAGCTCGATCGCCTGTTTCGCAGCATCGACATCATGATCACGCCGACGACGCCCATCGTGGCCCCACGGTTAGGGGCACGATCGGTGGCCATCGGTGAGGTCGAAGAGCCTGTCGGCAATGCCTTGGCTCGCTTCACTTGCCTGTTCAACCTGACCGGCCATCCGGCCTTGTCTGTCCCTATCGGTCGGCACTCCACAAGGCTACCTATCGGTCTGCAGATGGTTGGGCGTCCGTTTGAGGATATGAGGCTACTGTCGATTGGCCATATGCTTGAAAGGATCGGGGTGGTGCGATGGCGGTCGCCGTCTCCTCGCGATGAGGCATAACGGCCAGATGGCCCGTCACGCCGCTTCTTCCTGCCTTGTGACCCAATTGGCCAGATCCGTCAGTTCGGCCGCATAGGCGGCAGCCAACGCGTGGCTTACAAGGTGGGGCAAGGCCTGCGCAAACAGCTGCGAAAACGCAACAAGCCTGTCAATAGCCACCTCGCGATCGCGTCTGCGCAATGCCGCGACCAGCTCCGCCAAAGCATGACGCAGCCTGCTGCCGATGCGCCGACTTTCAAAGGCGCGCAGGCGAATATGATGGGTCTGCTCGCAAAGACGATGGATGCATATTGGAATTGTCTTCTCGCCCGTTGCCCTGCCAAGCGCCTCGAACAGCATTTCGGTCTCGCGGGCCAGGCTCGAGGGCGTGCCGCGTGTCTTGAGCTGAAGCGGCAGCGCGGCTCCATCGGCTTCCCGCTGCGGAGCCAAGCAAAGATCAAGACCACCCCCTTCAAGACAATGCCGAACGACCACACAGAGCATCCCGTTGAACTCGACCATGTCCTGAAGGCGTATTTCTCGGGCAAAGAACCCTTTGGCGGGTACGGCGTCAACCAGCCCCTCTGCATGGAGCCGCATCAACGCCTCGCGGACCGGCGTATTTGATACTCCCAGTAGTTGGGCAATCACACTGATCGGAAGGTGCTGACCTGGCTTGAAGCGATAATGCAGAGCATGGGTCCTGAGTGTCGAGTAGACGCTGGTTCGGCGTTTGCCCCCGACGACCCCATTCGCCATCGGCGCATGGGGCACGGCAGTCCAGTTATTCATTCACTACAATCCGTCAAACAATGGAATTATCGCGCGGATAGGGTGTGAGCCAATCGTATCCTTCTTGCGTGACGACGATCGAATCTCCGATCCGTCCCCCTCCTTTTCCGGGCAATGTGATGCCGCCATCAACGGCGAAGGTCATGCCTGCTTCGATCAAAGCGCTTTCACCGCGTTTGAGCTCTGGAGCCTCCAGAAGCGAAAGGCCGACGGCGCGGCCGGTTCGATAGCCGGGTTCAAAGCCTGCTTGAGCATAGGCTTCCTCGGCGGCCTGGTTCACCGCTTCACAAGTCACACCTGGGCGGATCGTTCCCAGGGCCGCCTTCTGAGCCTTCACGGCCGCTTCCTGTACATAGAGCTGCTCGTCACTCGCCTGACCGACAAAGAATTGGCGATCGAAGCCGAGTTTGTAATTGCGAAAACGGACCATGCCGCAAAAACAAAGATAGACCGGATCACCGCTCTCCAGCCGGCGGGTAGAGGCCCGACGATGGACCATGCAGGTGTCGCGGCCTGATTGCAGAATCTGCAGATCGTGAATGAGTGGGGACACGAACCGATCGCCCGTCTCTTGAAGCAGGTCGGCTGCCTTGCGCGTTCCGGCCGCCATCGCTGCCAGCGCAATTTCATATTCCGGTACTCCAGATCCGATCGCTCGCCGGGCGCCTTCCATCATTGCGACGGCAACCTCACCGGCCTGGCGCATGGTCGCGATCTCCTCCGATGACTTGATCTGGCGCAGGGCGCCGACGACCGGACCGATGTCCTCGAACTGGCTTTGGGCGAGGAAATTCCGCAGCTCAGCAGACACGACATTGGGAATGAAGCGCTCCTCCACACCGATACGCGCTCGGTCGGAATTTGTGAGCAGATCCCTGAGCGGCCGTCGCCATTCCTCGCCACCATCCGTCCAGGGCCGGATGTCTTCGATCCAACTCATTGAAGCGCACATTTCGGCTTCCATGAGCGGGGTGATGATCGTCGATGTGAAGCCGGGTTTCACGACCAGAATCGTCGGCCGGCCGAACTCCATGCCGAGATAATTCCAATAGGCAGCAAAGTAAGCGATCGCGTCGGGATGGGTCAGGATCGCGGCGTCGATTTTCGCAGCCGCCATCGCCTCGCAAAGGGCGGATACGCGTCGAGCATATGGACTTCTCATTTTTCAACCTGTATGCAGCTTAGGTGATGTAATCATTAAGGATGAAGGAAAATCCATGTCAAGCCCTGAAAATTGCTCGCAAAATGGTGAAGGAAAAGGATTGCTGCATACAGCAAAGTGGCCTGCGCCCGTGAAGATCGAATTCGATCGCGGGCGGCACGACCGGGCAAAGATCGGATTCGTCCTGTTGGCCATGGAGCAGACGATCGAGGACGACATGTTTCGTTTGTGTCCTCCTGGCGTGGGCATCCACTTTTCGAGAGCGCCCATGACCAATCGGATCAGCGTCGCCACGCTCGGTGCAATGGCAGTCGGCATCGGGGATGCAGCCACCCATCTGTTGCCCGACGAGGATCTCGATGTCGTTTGCTATGCCTGCACATCCGGCAGTGTCGTCATCGGCGAGGAGCGCGTATTCGCCGAACTCAAACGCGGCAAACCCATGGCCAAGACAACATGTTTGATCTCATCGGTGATGCGCGCCCTGGAGACACTCGGAGCGCGCCGCATCGCGATCGCCACACCCTATTTGGCGGAGGTCAATGCAATCGAAAAAGCCTACATGGCTGCGCGAGGCTTCGAGATTGTCAACATGCAAGGACTGAGCATCGAAAATGATGCGGACATGGTCAAGGTTGCGCCCCGCACCATTCTCGAATTCGCCGAATCGGTCGACCATCCACAAGCAGAGGCTGTATTCATTAGTTGTGGAGCCTTGCGCTCCATCGACATCATAACCGAACTGGAGGTAAGGTTGGGCAAACCCGTTATAACCAGTAATCAGGCTATGATGTGGGATTGCCTTCGGCTGGCCGGCGTTACCGACCGTCGCACCGATTGTGGAAGGCTGTTCCAGGATCATTAGGGCGAGCGATGGAGCCTGCAGACAAGAGCGCAGTTACACCTGCCCTTCCCGCCCCGCGGGGGCAGGCTCCGGATATCTACCGCGTCTTGCGAGAGCGCATTTGCCTGTTGCGCTATCCGCCGGGCATGCGGCTGAGCGAACACGAACTCGCCATTGAATTCACTGTCAGTCGCACGCCGATACGCCAAGCTCTTCAACGGCTCGAATATGACGGCTTGACCACCGCCCGCAACGGTGTGGGCACCATCGTCACGGGATTGGACGATCTTGCTTTCCAGGAGATCTACCGGTTTCGCCTTCGGCTCAGCGAGATGATCGGCGATTTCCCTGACGAAGATGAGATTCCGGGCGCGCTCAGCGATGTGAACCTCCTGCGCCAACAACTGCAATGTCTCGAGAAAGACCAGGAACTAGAGGTCTTCTGGGCCCTCAATCACGGTCTTCACCATGCGACCAACCGCCTGATCTCAAACAAGGCCCTGCGCGAAACCCATGAGCGCTACTACTTTCAAGCCTCGCGGATCTGGTACAGCGTCATTCATTCGTTCCTGAGTGAGCAGTTGGAGGACTTTGCCAGCGAACTTGAGGAAACGGCTCGCGCTCTTGCCACCGGCGACGTGCGGGCAGTCGGCTATATTCAACGCAATCACATTGCTTTTGGTCTGTTGCGCGTCGAGCACGCGCGCGGAAACTGATACCTGCGAAACTAAGCGCATTTACATGTTATAGCGTATTTACATGTTATAAGCGTTTCTCATCGGCGAGTGCTTTGCCGATGCTCGGTTTCATGGAACTGAGCAAGATTATCGGCCAGAATGCACGGCGGATGAGAAAGGCGTTAGGGCTGAATCAGGCCGCCTTCGCCGAGAAAGCCGAGCTCAGTCAGCAACAGGTCAGCAAGATCGAGCGTGGCTCTCAAAACGTCACTTTGAAGTCGATCGCTAAGCTCGCGGCAGCCTTTGGTATCCCCGACATCGAACTCTTCCTGCCTCCCGACATGGAGGTGCGTAAGAAACAAGATGCGAAATGATCGCACCGGTTGCAGAGCGGATAGGCAAAGTTAGGTGCATCGATCCTTGCAAATCAAAAAATCCTATTTTAATTTTCAAGGATGCTGAATCGTCGCATCCATCCTGTCGTTCGCCAGGCCCTTGGTCGTCAAGCCGCGGTTGCCCTCATCGGCCCCCGGCAAGTCGGTAAAACGACACTGGCGCTTGAGATCGCCGAGGAAACCGGCGCCCTTTACCTCGATTTGGAGTTGCGCGCCGACCGCGCCAAACTAACCGACCCTGCCTTGTTCCTGAAAGATCATGAGGACAAGCTGGTCATTCTCGATGAAATCCATCGTGCCCCCGAGATCTTTCAGGAACTGCGCGGACTCATTGACCAGGGCCGTCGCCGCGGACATCGCAATGGCCGCTTCCTTCTCCTGGGATCGGCATCGATCGACTTGCTGCGCCAGTCTGGCGAAAGCCTGGCCGGTCGCATCGAATATATCGAAATGACGCCGCTCGACGTTTCCGAAGTTGCGGGTTCGCCACCCTCTTCGGCCGCGAACGAGCGGCTATGGCTTCGCGGCGGCTTTCCCGACAGTTTTCTGGCAAGCTCTGATGCTGACAGCCTTGCCTTCAGGCGCAATTTCATCCGCACTTATCTGGAGCGTGACGTCCCGCAATTCGGCCCCCGAATTCCAGCCGTAACCCTAGAGCGCCTGTGGACGATGCTGGCGCACAACCAGGGTGGCTTGCTCAATGCATCCCGGCTTGCCGCAGGCTTGTCGATCAGCGCTCCGACCGTCAGTTCCTATATCGATCTCCTGGTTGACCTTCTATTGGTTCGCCGGCTGCAACCCTTTCATGCCAATATTGGCAAGCGTCTGGTCAAATCGCCGAAAGTCTATGTCCGCGATAGCGGCATCGTGCATGCCCTGCTCGATATCGAGGACCCCGATGCGTTGGCAGGCCATCCCGTCGTCGGCCTCAGTTGGGAAGGCTTTGCTATCGAGAACATCCTGGCTGTGGCTTCCTCGTTCGCGCAGCCCAGCTTCTACCGCACCTCGGCGGGCGCCGAGATCGACCTGGTTCTTGACGGACCGAAGGGGCTGACAGCCATCGAAATCAAGCGCAGCCTAGCACCGACTATCAGCAAGGGCTTCTATCAGGCGATCCAGGATATTCAACCCGCCCGATCATTCGTAGTCTATGCCGGCGATGAACGCTTTCCGCTCAAGTCCGGAATCGAGGCCATAGGACTGCAGCCGCTTCTCACAGCGTTGTCCGCACTCGGCCGATAACCACTAATCATCGCGATCATGCAAAGGAGACCCTCAGACGCCCCGGCGGCGGCAGGAACCGTCTATAGCTGCCGTAGGGTACCCAAAGCCAATCGAATCTATTCGACAATATAACTTGCCATCATACGTTCCATCCGAGCTGATGAATGCGGAGGTCCCGCGCTATTCTCTTCAAGATTTCGGGCATTTCGATGGATCAGGAGTGCCTCGCGATATTGGAACCCTCCAAGGTGAGCAATGGCAGGCATGGTGGCGAATGTGCGATCGACGGTCGACAGCCTTTATCGAGCGATGGAGATCCGGACAGAACTCGATCGATCTGCGCCAGCTTCGCTATGTCATCCTGGCAGCCGAGCATCGCAGCTTCCGGCGCGCGGCGGCATCGTTGAATGTTCAGCCTTCCGCGATCAGCCGGCGTATCCGGGACCTTGAATTTCGTCTGGGGACAGCGCTTTTCATACGGTCGCCTTCTGGTGTCGAGATTACCAGGAAGGGGCGTGAATTTCTCGATCGCGCCCAACCCGTGTTGGAGGAGCTGGATGCAGCCACAATGGCGATCTCGGCAGATGCCTGTCAGGCGCTGCGTATCGGGATATGTCGAACCACCGACCCCCGCCTACTTCATGTCCTGCTGGATCGCCTCGGTTCGCGATACCCGCCAATCCATGAGGCACTGTTCGAAGCCGATGAGGAAGAACATATGGCGTCTGTGCGCCACCACCGGTTGGACGTCGCCATCGTCGCGGTAAAGAACGCCCCCTTGGCCTACCGCACGATCCCCCTTTGGCATGAGGACGTCTTCGTCATCCTGCCTACTGACCATGGCTTGGCGGCTCTTGGTTCGATCGCCATTTCTGATCTCCTCCGTTACTCCCTTTCAATCAGCAAGGACGAGCCGGCCAGTCAGATCATCGACGCTCTGAGATGGCACGATGAGGAGGCCACCACGCCTCTGCCGATAGAGGTTTGCGACTTGGGCCGGCTTGCCCTCATGAGCCAGATAGCGCTGGGGCGACGTCTTGGTCTATGCGGTGAGGCGGCCACACTCATGTCGTTTCCGAGGGTGACGTTTCGCCCGATCGCGAAACTCCGCCCCCTCACCTTCAGCGCGGTTTTTCTGCCAGACAACAACAAGCCGGCCTTACGCAACTTTCTCCAGATCGCCCGATCACTCCGGCTCCTGCGGCAAGACTGCGATGGTCGCCCTCCCCTCGCTCCACCCCGTCGTTTTGATGCTGCCATCCGTGGCAGACCATAGTCGCCTGGGTTGCACCAGCCCTAAAGTGGCCCCGGCTTGCCTGCACTTCTGGCCTTAGCAAATCCGCGATCGGTTGCCATGAACCGTTCCAGCATGGGGACGATCAGCCTGATTGCATCCGGAGGCTTGCCAGCGCTCTCACGACTCAGGATTTCGGCATAGGCAACAAGATCGCGATGAAGGCCGGCCGGCAGATCCAGCGTCACCTTCACCGGTTTGTCGTCGGCGATCGGTCCGAGTTTCAGCTTGGTCATGGTCATCCTTTGTAGGGTTCGAAGACGAGGTCGCGTGTGACGATGACGCGCACCGGGAACCCCGGGCGAATGGTCAGCGTCGGCGCAACGTTGAGCTGGCGTCGGATGATCTGCTGTCCAGCCTCATTGATGGTGTCCTGCGTGCCATTGCGGATCGCGCGCAAAAGCCGGTTCTGATCATCGACGGCCAGTTCAGCCCCGACCGCGAGCAGCGTCGATAGTCCCGCCGCCTTGGCGAGGTCCCACCAGTGGTAATCGACACCATCCTCGAGGCCGGCATAGCCTTGCGCATCGGCACCAGGCTGGCGTTCCAGAACGATAGAGCGACCGTTCGGCAGGATGAGCCGGTTCCAAACGAGCAACACCCGGCGCTGGCCAAACTGCACGTTGTTGTCATATTGGCCGATGATCCGGGTTCCCTGCGGCACGAGCAGGATGCGGCCTGTCGGGCTGTCATAGATGTTTTCCGTGACCTGCGCTGTGATCTGACCAGGCAGATCCGAGCGGATCCCGGTGATGAGCGCGGCCGGGATGACAGCGCCGGCCTGCAGCACATAGGGCGATGCCGGAGGTGTGACGCGATCGGGCGCAAAGGTGCGCCGATCAGCGGCCGCATTGAGGAAGGCCAGTTGCTTGTCCTGCGCGGTTGGGGCACCGCCCTGACCGGCGAGATCAAGCCCTGCAAGACCGGGCGTCGGCCCGCCTGCCATCCCTGCCGCCGCCGATCCCGCCCGTGCTTGGAAGAAGACGGTGCTGGTGCGGGCCGCCTCTTCCTCGGCCCGCCGCCGCTGCTCAGCCTCATCGATGCCCGGCGTGGGAACGATCGGCGACGCGACAGGTTGGCCCTTGTTCTGCGCGTCCAGGATCGGACGGCCGAGATCACCAGGTAGCGCCGGCCCCAGGATTGGGCCTGTATAGTCACGCGGCAGACCAACAAGGCCATCGGCAGGCTGCCGGTTGGCGGTGGAATAGAGCTCCTCACCGCCCGATCCGCCGCCGGGGCCTTGAAGAGCATAGATCAGCGCCCCGCCGATGCCGAGCGAGGCGACGACACCCATGCTGATCAGCACCTTGCGCGATAGCCGGGTCACACGTGGCGGTTCAGCCCGCAGGCGCATGGCCGCAGCGTTGTCGTTCTCGGTCATGACGAAGGCCTCGCATCCGTCCGCACGATCCTGACGGTCTGCTGGCGATCGCCGCTGCCAAGACGCAGTTCGGCCGCGCCGAACAGGCGATCGACGATCAGAATGTGCCGGTAGGTGCGGCTGTTGGCGATCTGGGCTTCGCCGTCCGGGCCGATGACGAAGAGAGGCGGCATTTCTCCTTGCACGATACCGCGTGGGAATTCGACATAGACGTGCCGGCCATCATCATAGACGGCAAGGGGTTTCCAGGGCGGATTGTCACCAGTGAGACCGTAGCGATAATTGCGCGCCGCAACCGCGGGAATAGCCGGGACGGGTGGGACGACTTGGCGCTGTGCACCGGCCGATCGAGGATAGGCCCAGGAGACAGCCGGCATGTAGGGTTTTTCGCCAGAGCGCAGCTCCAGCATATAGGTACGGCGGTCGGTGGTGATGACGAGGTTGGTGGCGATACCCGCGCGGCTGGGCTTCACCAGGACATGAACGCGACGTGTCACGCCCGATCCGCTCTCGGTGTCACCGATGATCCAGCGGGCGGTGTCGCCGGCGGCGATCGGTCCCGCGCCGGTCAGGCTCTCGCCAGGCTCGAGCGCAATATCGCTGATCTGCCCGGGAGCGGCATAGACCTGATAGAGTGCGCCTTCCGACCAGGGATAAACCTGGATGGCATTGTAATAGCCTTCGCGGCGCGGCTGGACGCGAGCGGCGGCATTGGCATTCTCGACACGAGCGGTGGGTGCCGTCGCGGCCGTCCCGCCGCGCCCCGGTGACCAGGCCGGGGGAGTGTGTAACGGTCGCGCCCGGTCGCCGATGGCTGCGGGCGGCACGGTCGGAAGCGGCAGCACGTCCTTGTCATAGCGGATCTCAGGGGGCTTTTGCGGCGTCGCGCAGCCTGCCAACATGGCGCCGGAGAACAGAACGACCACTATTGCGGATTTGCGGAAAACCGCATTGCCGTCTTTATGGGTGTTTAGCCAGCTCATTGGCTCATCTCCCGCGACCAGCTAATCGCATTGACGTAGATCCCGAGTGGATTGGCCTTGAGGCGGTCGGCGTCATGTAGCAGCTGGATGGCAATGGTCAGGATCGCGGTCCAGCGCTCGGTCGCCGATAGCTTGCCGTCCTCATAGCGACGCTCAATCCAAGCGACGCGGAAGGAATCCGGTGAGGCGCGGATGACCGACGACACGTCGACGGCGATCTGCTGCTTGCCGACCTTGGCGAAGGGGTCATTGGCGCGGGCATAGTCGTTGAGTGCCCCGGCGCCGCGATCCGTCGTCCAGTCATAGGCCCGCAGCCAGTTCTGGCGAACGATGACCGGATCGACGGGAATGGAACGAACCTGCTCGATAAAACGAGCAAGATGCCAGGCAATCTGCGGATCGGTCGGGCGATAGTCGGCCACAGCGGGCGCCACAGCCTGCGCCTCACCGAGCTTGTCGACCTGAACCACCCATGGCACGACCGTGCCGTTCGCCGACTGCCAGATCAGCGCAACGGCAAAGCCTGTCGACAGGATCTGCGATCCGAAGGCCATGTAGCGCCAGTTCCTGGCCTGCAGGCGGGCCGAACCGATACGCTCGTCCCAGACCTGCGCAGCCTTCTGGTAGGGGGTCTCGGGCTCAGGAGTTTTGCCGTAATGCGCGGTATGTCGCCGGAAAAGATTCATGAGCGGTCACTTTCGGAGAGATTGACGGAAGAGCCGGTGCCATGGCCGTCGCCGGAACGAATGGCATGGGCTGCCGTCTGGACGGCATGGCCCGTGTGGATGGATCGGCGAAGACGCTGCGCCCGGCCTGGTGCTACATCCACGGGCCGGGCCTGTCCGGGTGATAGCTCCGTCGCCGCGCCAATCGTCCCCTTGGTCGAGGAACCGCCAGTCGCGGAGAAGCCGGATTTGAAGCCTTCGTCATAACTGGATTTGCTGCTGGCAACCGCCCTGCGAAGCGGGGAGACCACTCCACTGCCGGTACTCCCCGCCGCTGCGCGTGCCACACCACCGACACCGGAGGCTATTCCAGCCGCGCCAGATTTTCCCAAGGCGCCCAGAGAATAGGCTGAGCTCGCAGAGCCGGCTGCGGTCGCGCCAGCGCGGATAGCAGAGGCACCGCCAGCCAGCGCCGCAGCCCCTCCCCTTGCGGCCAACATGGCGCCACCGCCGACGGCGAGGGCGGCCCCACCGGCAACGAGCCCCGTACCGACGGCTGCGCCAGCGCCAAGCTGCGGTCCACCGGAGACCAGGCCATTGGCGATACCGGGACCGAAAATGCCAAGGCCGAGGAGCGACAACGCGGCGAGGACGACAGCCATGGCGTCGTCAATGGTTGGCGTCTGCCCGCCAAAGCCGCGGGTGAACTGATCGAACAAGGTCGAACCGATGCCGATGACGACAGCGAGCACCAGAACCTTGATGCCAGAGGAGATCACATTGCCGAGCACGCGCTCGGCCATGAAGGCGGTCTTGCCGAACAGGCCAAAGGGAATCAGCACGAAGCCGGCCAGCGTGGCGAGCTTGAATTCGATCAATGTGACGAAGAGCTGGATCGCCAGGATGAAGAAGGCGAGGATGACCAGGGCCCAGGCAAAGAGCAGGCAGGCGATCTGGATGAAGTTTTCGAAGAACGCCACCCAGCCCATGAGGTCGGAGATGGATTCGAGCAGGGGGCGAGCGGCGTCGAGGCCGGTTTGCGCGACCTTGCCGGGCCGCATCAAATCGGCCGTCGAAAAGCCTGTGCCACTGGCCTTGAGGCCGAGGCCTGCGAAGCTGTCGAAGACGATCTTGGCCAGATTGTTCCAATTGGAGATGAGATAGGCAAAGGCGCCGACGAACAGCGTCTTTTTCACCAGCCTGGCGATGATGTCGTCATCCGCACCCCAGCTCCAGAACAGCGCGGCCAGCGTTACATCGATGACGATCAGCGTGGATGCGATGAAGCCAACTTCGCCGCCGAGCAGCCCGAAGCCGGAGTCGATATAGCGGGTGAACACCCCGAGGAAATTATCGATGATGCCGCTGCCACCCATGCGTCACTGTCCTTCGCTGGATGGCGACGCGAACGGCTCGGATGCCCGGCCAAGGAAGCGATCGCGGGTCTGGCTCCACACACGCAGGCACTCGGCATCCTCGACCGCCTTTTGCCCAAGCTGCTGGCAACGGCGCTGGCCTTCACGCAGCGGATCGCCGTCGGATGGGATCAGGCGCACAGGCGAACTCAGCGGCCTTTCCTGCCTATCGGTCAACTCAATCACCGTCACCGTCAGGGCGACAGCGACGAACACGATCGCGCCCAGGCGCGCAAACGTCTTGCCGTCCATGGCGATGTCCCCTTCCCACCTCAGTTGCCGCTGTTGAACATCCGGGCATTGCCCGGTTGATAGGCCGAGCCTGGCGCGAGGAAGCGACGACGCTGCTCGCGCCCCTGTTCGGCCGCGGCAGCACGCTCCGCATCGGTCAGTGCGCTTGCCCGACCATTGGCAGCGAGCAGCGCGAGCAGATCCGACAACTGCTGGGATTGCAGAGCCAGAATCTGATTGCCGGCTTGGGTTGCCTGCAGCGCGCCGGTTGCACCCTGGCTCTGCCCCACCAAAGCCGACATCTGGGTCCGGTTGGTCTCGATGTTGCCGACGACACCGGCCTGCACACGCATGGCGTCCTGGAGACCGCCAACCGTGTTCTGCCAGCGCGAGCGGGCGTCGGCGACGAGCTGCCGGTCGCTCGCAGACAGCGAGACATTCCCATATTTCTGCTGGAATATCTGGTCGACCTTCTGGACGTCGAAGGCGATGTTCTGCGCCTGACCGAGAAGTTGCTGGGTCCTCTGGACTGACTGCTGAATCTGCTGAAGCGAGGAGAACGGCAGGCTGGTAAGATTGCGGGCCTGATTGATCAGCATCTGTGCCTGATTCTGCAGGCCGGTGATCTGATTGGTGATCTGCTGCAGGGAGCGCGCCGCCGTCAGGACGTTTTGCGTGTAGTTCGATGGATCGAACACAATATCCGCGCAAGCCGGCGGCACCATGACCGGCGCCAATACCAGGGACGCAGAGAACAAGGTCGCCGCCAGAACGGCAGCGTGCGGTCGGAGATGGAGAGTTCTCATGACTGAGCGTCCTGTTCGGATTGGGGGAAAAGGGGGGAATGAGATCGATCGCCCAACCGGCATTGCGGGCGTCGAGCCAGGCCCTGAGAAAGCCGTCGCGGCCATGCTCGGTAAGCAGGTCGCCAATGAGCGTCTGATCGGATTTGGAGGATGCGGCGCACAGCGCGAGGCCGACTTCGGAGAGACCAAGCTCGAAGAGACGATTGCCGCGCCGCGACTGGCAGTAGTAATCGCGCTTGGGTGTAGCCCGCGCCAGGATTTCAATCTGCCGGTCGTTCAGCCCGAACCGGCGATAGATCGCTGTGATCTGCGGCTCGATCGCGCGCTCATTCGGCAGAAGAAGGCGTGTCGGACAGCTTTCGATGATCGCCGGCGCGATTGCCGAATTGTCGATGTCGGACAGCGATTGTGTGGCGAAGATGACGCTGGCGTTTTTCTTGCGCAGCGTCTTCAGCCATTCGCGAAGCTGGCCGGCAAACCCCTCATCGTCCAGCGCCAGCCAGCCCTCGTCGATGATGAGCAAGGTCGGCCGTCCATCGAGACGATCACCGATGCGATGAAACAGATAGGACAGCACGGCCGGCGCTGCGCCGGTGCCGACGAGACCTTCGATCTCGAAGGCTTGCACATCGGCGATGCCGAGATGTTCGGCTTCGGCATCAAGCAGCCGGCCATAGGGGCCGCCGACGTAATAGGGTCGGAGCGCCTGCTTGATGCTGTTGGACTGGAGCAGGACCGCCAGGCCCGTGATGGTACGCTCGTCGATGGGAGCGGTGGCGAGCGAGGTCAGTGCCGTCCAGATATGGTCCTTGACCTCCGGGGTTACGGGGACACCCTCGCGCGTCAGGATCGCGGCGAGCCAGTCAGCCGCCCAGGCGCGTTCATAGGTATCATGGATGCGACCCAGCGGCTGAAGCGCGACGGAGGCATCGGCCCCTTCGGTTAGGCCGCCGCCGAGATCGTGCCAGTCGCCGCCCATGGCGAGCGTCGCGGCCCGGATGGACCCGCCGAAATCGAAGGCGAAGACCTGGGATCGTTCGTAGCGGCGAAACTGCAGGGCCATCAGAGCGAGCAATACGGATTTGCCGGCACCGGTCGGGCCGACAACGAGCGTATGGCCGACATCCCCGACATGCAGGGAGAGCCGGAAGGGGGTCGAACCTTCCGTCCTGCCGTAGAGCAGCGGGGGCGCAGCGAAATGCTCGTCCCGTTCCGGCCCCGCCCACACGGCGCTGAGGGGGATCATGTGGGCGAGATTGAGCGTCGAGATCGGCGGCTGGCGGACATTGGCGTAAGCATGTCCGGGCAAGGAACCGAGCCAGGCATCGACGGCATTGACCGTCTCGGTCATGGCCGTGAAATCGCGGCCCTGGATGACCTTCTCGACCAGGCGGAGCTTTTCGTCGGCCAGGCGTGGGTCGACGTCCCAGACCACGATCGTGGCTGTGACATAGGCCATGCCGGCAAGGTCTTGTCCGAGTTCCTGCAAGGCGAGGTCAGCATCACCAGCCTTGTTCGCCGCATCCGTGTCCACGAGCACGGATGCCTCGTTGGTCATGACCTCCTTGAGGATCGCGGCGATGGACTTGCGCTTGGCAAACCATTGCCGCCTGATCCTGGTCAGCAACCTCGTGGCATCGGTCTTGTCGAGCAGGATGGCACGGGTCGACCAGCGATAGGGAAAAGCCAGTCGGTTGAGATCATCGAGCAGGCCTGGTGTGGTCGCGGTCGGAAAACCGATGATCGTGAGGATGCGCAAATGCTGGTCGCCAAGGCAGGGCTCAAGCCCACCGGTCAGCGGCTGATCGGCCAGCAATGCGTCGAGATAGATCGGCGTTTCGGGGGCACGGACGCGATGGCGCTTGGTGGACACGCACGAATGCAGATAGGTCAGCGTCTCAGTGTCATCGAGCCAAGCGCATTCTGGCATGAAGCCGTCGAGCAGGGCCAGAATTCGGTCGGTGCGATCGGCAAAGCCGCGCAGGATTTCTGACGGATCCACGCCGGCGCGTTCCCTGCCCTCATAGAGCCATGTCTCGGCGCGTGCCGCCTCCTCGGCCGGCGGCAGATAGAGTAGCGTCAGGAAATAACTCGAGATGAAATGGACGCCCTGCTCCTCGAAATCAGCCTTGCGCTCGGCATCGACCAAGCCTGAGGCCGGATCGGGAAACACGCTGTCGGGATAGGTCGCTGCTTCATGCCGCTGCGCTTCGACGAAGATGCTCCAGCCCGAGCCGAGGCGACGGAAGGCGTTGTTGATGCGACTTGCCACACCGACCAGTTCAGCTGCAACGGCAGAGTCCAGATCTGGACCGCGAAAGCGTGCGCTGCGCTGAAACGAGCCATCCTTGTTGAGCACGATACCCTCGGCGACGAGCGCAGCCCAGGGCAGATAGTCGGCCAGGCGCGCGGCGGAGCGGCGATATTCGGCAAGGTTCATCATGACGGCGTCCCTCACACCGACAGATGGCCGGGAATGCGCAGATGCCGGCGTCCCACCTCGATGAAGAGCGGATCGCGCTTTGCGGCCCAGACCGCCGCAAAATGCCCGACGGCCCAGATGATGAGCCCTACCAGCCACAGACGCAGGCCAAGGCCGACGGCGCCGGCCAATGTGCCGTTCACGATGGCGATGGCGCGCGGTGCGCCACCAAGCAAGATATGCTCGGTCAGCGCGCGATGAACCGGAACCGAGAACCCCGGCACGGCGTCCAGCTGTTCAAAAGCGATCGCCATCAAACCAGCGCCCCGCCGCCAAAGGAGAAGAAGGACAGGAAGAAGCTCGACGCCGCGAAGGCGATGCTGAGACCGAACACGATCTGGATCAGGCGGCGAAAGCCGCCTGAAGTATCGCCAAAGGCAAGCGCGAGGCCGGTTGCGATGATGATGATGACGGCAACGATCTTGGCGACCGGCCCCTCGATCGACTGGAGGATTTTTTGAAGCGGCTGTTCCCATGGCATCGACGAGCCGGAAGCATGGGCGGCGGAAACGAGGACGAGGTTGACATAGGCAAAGGAAGCAACCGTCGCAGCCGTGCGGCGGACGTGTGTGGTGAAGCGGATCATGGGAAATCTCCTGCGTTCGAGGTGTCCTGCTTGATGCGGTAGTCACCGTCGGGGCCGAGCCCTTCGACGAGGGCGAGTTCGGCCAATCGCCGCGCGGAGCCGCGACCGGACAAAACGGCGACCAAATCGATGGTCTCGGCAATCAGGGCACGGGGAACGGTGACGACCGCTTCCTGAATGAGTTGTTCGAGCCGGCGCAATGCGCCGATGCCGGTTCCGGCATGGATGGTGCCGATGCCGCCCGGATGGCCGGTACCCCAGGCTTTCAGGAGATCGAGGGCTTCGGCACCACGGACCTCACCAATGGGGATGCGGTCCGGCCGCAGGCGCAACGACGAGCGTACAAGATCGGACAATGTGGCGACGCCGTCCTTGGTCCGCATAGCAACCAGGTTGGGCGCCGCGCATTGCAGCTCGCGCGTGTCCTCGATGATGACGACGCGATCGGCGCTGTTGGCGACTTCCGCGAGCAAGGCATTGGTGAGCGTGGTCTTGCCGGTCGAGGTTCCGCCTGCAACCAGGATATTGGCACGCGAGACGACGGCTGCACGCAAGGTCGCGGCCTGGCGGGAGCTCATGATGCCGGTAGTCACATAGTCGTCGAGCGTGAAGACGGCGACCGCAGGCTTGCGAATGGCAAAGGTCGGCGCCGCGACAACGGGAGGAAGCAGGCCTTCGAAGCGCTCGCCAGTCTCGGGGAGTTCAGCGGAGACGCGCGGTGCGCGCGCATGAACTTCGGCACCGACGTGATGGGCGACCAGGCGCACGATGCGCTCGCCATCGGCCGGCGACAATGTCTTGCCCGTATCGGCCAATCCTTCAGAAAGACGATCAACCCAGATACGGCCATCGGGGTTCAGCATCACCTCGACGACGGCGGGCTCTTCCAGGAAGCGGGCAATGGCCGGACCGAGCGCGGTGCGCAACATGCGGGTCCCGCGTGCAAGGCCTTCTGAGTTGTGGTGCGAAGCCACCATGGTCCCCCGGTTCCAGCGGGGCAGACACGGTGCTTCCCCTGACGGGGATGATTAAAAGAACCAGATTCTGAGCTGCTTCAACGCGAAAACAGGGACGCCGCAGTGTGGCGTAGAAATACAGGAGATCGGCGGTTTTGTGTTTTTTGAGGTCCACGGAAAAGCATATGAGCAGGTGGGATTGAAAGTTGCAGTTGACGCCTCGAGCGGCTGACAGTGATGGCCGCTGAACGTGCGATTGGAGCGTGCGGCAGGGTCGAGGAGGACGCAGCATCATCGTCAGCTGCCTGCCAAACACTCTCGATACGATAAGTTTTCCTGATCATAAACAGAAGATAATGCGATTAGATCTGATGGATAGGATGAATTATTGAGCGGATTAAATCAGCAGCGGCGGGACTTCACGCCCCCGCTGCCTCATCATCGAATAAGATGGAGACGAGCCATGAATTCCGCCCAATCGGCCACAACCAATCCCATTGGTGAAATCTATACGGAAGCGACGATACGAGCACTCAACGCCGCCCTCGCTCAACAAAGCATCGACGCATCTGCGGTCATCGCAGTCTTGCCCGTTCCCAGCAGGACGATGGCGACGATGTCCGGCCCGCAGTTCCGTGTTCTGTTCCGGAAAGCTTAATACCTCAACGCGCGGCTAGCACCTGGTCGTTTCGCAGGTAATCAATCCGGACACGTCCTCAGCAATCTCTTGTCGCAACTTTGGTTTCTTAGCCAGCCGACAGCCGAGCGCGCGATCACCAAGGCATTTTGCGTATCGCCAGCTTTTGCGCGAGCGACCGTTCAGCCGTTTTTTGGCCTGAGGGAAACCGCCCATCTGCGACTGGCCTCTTGAACTGGGCCAAAGGGCTGAAGCCGAAAACTGCGCGATAAAGACCTTCAGATTGGCCATGACAGTGGTGGAGCATGTGGCTCGCAATATCAGCGGCCATAACTGTACATAGAGAGTCCCGCTGTGTGATTTAAAGCACGTTCTCCCTATGATTCATCTGATATGATGCATTGTCGACGTGCCACATCACCATCGGTCGTTGGCACCGGCCCGGCCGAGGGCCATTCGTCCATCCTCGGCCGGGCTTCCCTCTACCTCGATCTTGCAGGCATCGAAGTGTCATGCGGCATCGATATGAGCGAACAGGATGGCCATCGGTCGTCAAGACAGCGGGATACTGCCTTCTAGTAATCGCCCTTACCTGGAGCGGCGCTTTAGGCGCCGCCGGCGAACTGCATCTCAGGGTTGCTGAGCTATCGTACCTTGTCGCCCAAAAATCTCCAGGATCCCAGTGCAGGGATGACACTCTCAGATGGTCAATAGTTTAGAAAAGCCATAGTAGATATGTTGCAAGGCTGGCGTTGCGGATTGGGCGACAACGGAGGCCAATGAAGCGGCGTAGAAGTAGGCAACAACAGAGGCCACAAAAGCCAGCAAGAGTGCAAATTCCGCAGGCCTGTGCTGGGCCGTCCAGATCAGGCCCTCGACGCGCTCACCACGGAGATACCTTGCGCGATTCCGATCGCACATCGGCTTGATCGCAAAGAGCGAACTCGCCAGAAATATTCCGGCAATCAACTGACTCATCATCTGCGACATCTCCCTGGAATGAGCAGGCATGCTCATCTGCCGCAGAGCCCCTGTCAAATGAACCCCTCGTAAGCCCAACTCGGTGCTTCAGTTGTAAGAGCGTCGGTGGGCGGCGCTCACGCGCCGCCTGCGAAGCGATAGACCGGGATGCCGAGCTTGCGCGCCTTGTCGCCAAAATTCTCCTGGATACCGGTGCCGGGGAAAACGAGGACACCAATCGGCAAGGTGTCCAACATGGCATCGTTGCGCTTGAAGGGCGCGGATTTGCCGTGCTTCGCCCAATCCGGCTTGAAGGCAATCTGCGTCACCTTGCGATTATCGGCCCATTTGGCCGCGATCAGTTCGGCACCCCTGGGTGAACCGCCATGCAGCAGCACCATGTCGGGATGCCTGGTACGGACCTGGTCGAGCTTGGCCCAGATCAGATCATAGTCGTTGAAGTCGAGGCCACCGGTCAGGGCCACCTTGGGGCCGGCGGGCAGCAGCACCTCGGCCTCCGCGCGGCGGCGGGCAGCGAGGAAATCACGGCTGTCGATCATCGCCGCGGTCAAATTGCGATGGTTGACCATAGAGCCTATGCGTGGCCGCCAGTTCGTGCCGGTGTGGCGCTCGAACTGTTCGGCGGCGACATCGCGGAAGAGCTCCATGCCGTTGCGCCGCTCAATGAGGGTCTGGCCCTCGGCGATGAGGCGCTCGAGCTCCACGGACTTCACCTCGCTGCCGTCCTGTTCGCCCTGCAGGCGGCGCTGCGCCAGCTCACTGTCGTCGAGCTCGCGCTCGACCCGGCTGGTAGCGCGATGAAAGAGATTGACGGTTGACCAGAGTAGTTCGTCGAGGTCGGGTTCAAGACGGGTGTCGCCGAGCGTGGCAATCAGGGCGTCGAAGATGTCAGTGACAGCGCCGGCAATGATATTGCCCTCGGGCAGCGGCCTGGGATCGGGCTCGTCCTGAAACGGATGCCAGCCATAGAGTTGGAGGTCGGCGAGGACATGGTCGGTGGGCGATGCGGTGTGGGTCAGCTCGAAACCGGCATCGGCGTCGTCGTACATCATCGGATGCTTCCTTCATCGGAAGCCGCGCCCATCGCGGCCTTCACAGGCGTCGAAAGCCCACAGACTGGACGGGTTGGCAGCCCTCGCGCCCAGGCGAGGGCCTCGATGGCCAAACCCGGCTATTTTGCCTCGCGATGCAAAGGCCGGCATGCCGGCCGGCGGAAAATAACCGGAGAGCGGCCATTGCCCAGCCGGCCCATCTGTGGGCCGATCGCCCTCTCCAGAAGGCCGTGGACGCGGGCTCTCATTCGGAAGCATCCGACGATAAGCGGAGACAACGGGTGGAGAGCGTCGAGCAGTCCCCTCCCCTGCCGGTTCCCTCACCCTGCCATGAAGCGTGCAACATCCTCCGGGCGAAGCTGATCCTGCAAGATCTGCCGAAGAGCCTCGGCACCGGCTGTGCACAGATCCTCGTTGAAGTCCCCACGCGCTGGCGACACGCCTATCGCCTCAATGCCGACATCCGATGCCCTGTCGATCAAGTAATCGTGCGCATTGTCCCCAGCCGGATCACGATCCCTGAGCACATAGAGTCTGCGCAGCATTGGCGGGAACAGGATGGCCGCCAGATGCCCGGCCGAGAGCGCGGCCAGCATCGGCATATCGGGCAGAGTCATACGGGCGGACAGCACCGTCTCGATGCCCTCTCCGGCCACGAGAACGTCGCCGGCAACGCCAAAGCGGACGCCATACCCGAGCAGGTCTCCCATGGCCTTGCGCGGCGTGTCGATCGGTGCCTTGCCGATACCGTCGGGCGCAAGCCAGGTGCGATGCGCGCCGGTGATTCTGCCCTTGAGATCGGTGACGGCAGCGACCAGAGCCGGCCAGATCTCAGTGGCCGAGTGCTCGTCGGGCCGATAGAAGCAGCGCGGGTGGAAACGCAGGGCTCCGGTGCCCTGCAAAGCCGTGATGCCGCGGTGGCGCAGATAGACCTCCGCCAAGGTGCCGCCGATCGGCCGCGCCATGGCGAAGAGACGGCGCGACGCCCCCGGTGATCCGGCATGCACGGGATACTGATGTCCACCCGGCCACCCCTCATTCGGCTCCGGAGGCGGAAGCGACAGGAACCGGCGAGCCTCCTCCGCCACGTCCTTGAAGTCGACAAGGCCGCAGCTTTGGCGGATGACATCGAGGAGATCGCCGTGTTCGCCCGGCACGGCGGCATCGGTCCACTTGCCGGCCGGACCTTTGGACGAGTCCGTCAGCCGCACGAACATCGAGCGACCCGGCGCATTGCAGACATCGCCGACCAGCCAGTAATTGCCCTGGCGGCGACCGGCCGATAGATACTGGCGGCATACCGCTTCCGCGCGTTCGCCAAGTCGGCGCGCCAGATCTTGTGCCTTCACTGTCATGGTGGCCTCCTCAAGAAAAAGGCCCGCTGGCAGAGCCAGCGGGCCAGGTGAGCCAAGTCGTGGGAGTACGGGTTAGGCTGCTGCGACCGTGTGAGGGGCTTCGATCGCCTCATCACTCTCGTCGATGGCGCCTTCGATGCCCATGGCCGTTATGCCGTCCTTTGCCGCCGTTTCCTCGCTGGCCGCTTCGACGACCGGCAAACGAAGCGGTTCGGGCAGCCAGCCGCTGTCGGCGAGCAGCGTTTCGGCTTCACTTGCCATCTCGCCTTTCTTGAGAAGAGCGATCCGGTCGGCGGCAGGTTGCCCCTTCCCTTCTGCCACAGCCTGCAGGATGCGGGCCTTGGTGATGCGGCCGAGATAGTTACCGGCTGTCGGCCGCCAGCCGGCTTCGGCCATGTCGAGCCCGGTCGCTCGCGCCAGCCGATCGGCCTGGGCAAGACGGAGCTTGAGGCCATGCTCGCTGACCCCGCTGCCGCCATAGGGGTTCGGCTTCTCATGGAGGGCGTTCACCCCATAGCTGACGCAATGGGCGAGCAAGGCCATGCGGCTGGCCTCGTCGAGCCCCGTGAGCCAATGCCATCGCGCCTCATCGTCATCAGGGATTTCCAGCATCCATGCTTGGTGACGCTCGGCGACGGCTTTGGCCGAGGGGCTGTCGCTGAGGTCGTCTGCCTGGCCGGGAAAGAAGACATGCCGGATAGAGGCCTCCAGGCACCCTGCGCCGGACCTGCGCTGGTAGATATCGCAGACGAGCTTGTGCAGCAGCATGGTCATGGCGACCTCAGGATGCTGTGCAACCGCATCACGCAGCGCCAGGGTGCGATGGGCCGTCAGCTCGACGAGGAGGCGCTCGGGCAACGGCTTGATGCCGTCCTCTTCCTCCTCTTCGACTTGGGCCGGCTGGCCTCCGATGGTAGTGACCACACGTTGAAGAGCGCGCGCGGCTGGATCCTCGGAATCGCCGTCGGCTTCGTTCGCGTCTCCCCCTGTTCCTGCGACCGGCTCTTCATCCTCGGGACGGACATAACCGCGATCGACCAAAAGGGAGCCATCGGCATGGATGCTGACGAAGGCACCAGCGATGGCGATCTCGGCAGGCTCAAACGATGCAGGCCGATAGTCGAAGGCTTCCATCGCCGCTTCCAACTCGGCGAAGCGCCGGTCGACCGCATCCGGCAGTTCCTCGATGCCATCATACTCGTCCGACAGGTGGTTATATTCCGCCTGCAGGGTATCGCGCGCCGCCTGGTCCTCCTCGGCTGGTTCGACGATCGTGCCGACAAGCTCGCGCAGGCCATGAGCGGCCCCATAGGGCTGGCTTACCGTCACCTCGATCCATTTCCAGCCTTCGCTGGCAATCTCGTTGGCGGCGGCCTTGAGCTTTTCCGTCACCAGCCGGTCCAACAGGCCGACATCCTGCAGCCAGCCACCATCATCGGACTGGAAGAGATCGCGCAATACGATGCCGCCGGCAGCTTCATATTGCTCGATGCCGACGAATACCGCCCGCTTGTCGCAGGCGCGTACCGTGGTCTCGGTTAGGAGGCGCCGGATATGATAGGGATCTTTCTGCCAGCTGTTGCGGATGGCACTCCAGACCTGTTCCTGGCGCTCATGGTCCTCGCAGACCGTGAAGGCCATCAGCATCTCCAGCGTCACGCCGTCCTCGGCATAGATCTCGAGCAGCACCGGGGAGACCGCTGCCAGGCGCAGGCGCTGCTTCACTACCTGCACTGGCACGAAGAAGGCGGCGGCGATCGCCTCTTCGCTCATGCCCTTGTCGCGCAAAGCGAGGAAGGCACGGAACTGATCGAGGGGATGCAGCGGAGCCCGTTCGATATTCTCGGCCAGCGAGACCTCGTCGATGAGGATGCCGCTATCGGCCTCCGACACCACGCAGGGCACCGGCGCTGTCTTCGCCAGGCGCTTCTGCCTGATCAGCAATTCCAGGGCCCGGTAACGACGACCGCCAGCCGGCACCTCGAACATGCCGGTCTCGACGCCCTCGGCATCGAGTACCGGCCGCACATGCAGGCTCTGGATCAGGCCGCGGCGAACGATAGATTCCGCCAATTCCTCGATCGAGACGCCAGCCTTGACGCGCCGGACATTGGCCTGGCTCAGCACCAGCTTGTTGAAGGGGATGTCGCGCGAAGACGACAGGGTAATCTTGCGAACGGTATTGGCCATGATGTTCACTCCGCGACGGGCGCCGAGAGACCTTCTCTCGGGCATCAAACCCGTCACGAAAACAGGCACCGCCCTCGAACTCTGGAGGGCAGCGCCATGGGACAACCGAAACGAGAGGGCGACAGGCGCAGAGCCGGGCGCGGAACACCGCGACACCGGCCTTGCGGAGCTCTCAGCTGGCTCGGTCCAGCAGCTTCTTGGCCTTGCCCTCGAGCTCGAGCCGAGCGTCCTGGTGAGGCCTGTCGCGCGCAACGGCGGTAATGCCGGCCACGAAGTCGAAGATCGTTTCGGGCGGGCGCCCCTCTTCCGCCAGCACCGTTTCGATGATCCTGCCGGTCTCGGCCTTGGAGAAACCGCGCTTGCGCAGAAAGTCCGAGCGGTCCTCATCAGATCTTGCGACGATCCGTTCGCGCGCCGCCTTGATGCCGTTGACGAAAGGCGCCGGCGAAGAGTTCGCAAAGTTCATCAGTGCCGGTGCGGCTTCGTGAGCAAAGCGCGAGGCGGCATATTTGGAATGGCGAATGGTGATCTCCTCGAAATCCTCCACGCCCCACAAATTGCGGTTCTGGCACACGGCGCGCAGATAGAAGCTGGCCATCCCGAGCGTCTTTGCTCCGACCTCTGAATTCCAGCAGTAGAACCCACGAAAATAGAGATCCGGCGATCCATCCGGCAATGTGCCGGCCTCGATGGGGTTGAGATCATCGACCAGGAAGAGGAAGACGTCCCGGTCCGAAGCATAGAGCGTGGTGGTATCCTTGGTAATGTCGACACGCGGATTGTAGATGCCCGTCGACCAGTCGAGGACGCCGGGTACCTTCCAGCGCGTGTCGCCGGTGCCGTTGCCGGCAATACGCCGCACCGCCTCGACCAGTTCGTGGTCGTAAATGCGTCCATAGTCCGGGCCAGTGACAGCGCGCAGTTCGAGCCGGCCGTTGTCGGTTTCGAGCGTCTTGATTTGCTCGGCCCGGTGAGAGGCCAGACCATACTGCAGATTGATGCCGGCCAGCGCCGCTGGGAGCTGACGCAGATAGGCGGCCGGTGCTCCGACCTGGCTTGCAAGCTGGCCGAAGCTCCAATGGGTGGGTGCGACGGGCCTATCCACTCCTGGCAGGATGAGAGACATCCGCTCGGGATCTTCTCGGCTTGCCTCAACCTGGATCAGCGCGCTCTCTACCACCCGCGTCCGGCTGCGCTCGGTCCTCTCTCGAACGGCAAGGCCGAGTTCCGATAGCGACAGATATCGCTCGTCGACGGGGCGCGAGAACCACTCGGAAGACACACGGCCGATCCGTTCACCGCGGCTGACATCGACCTTATATCCACCGCTTGCGTCGCGCCGGCTATCAAGAACCTCAATGGTCATGGAACCAATCTCCATGACGGGCGCCGGAAACCTCTCTCCCGACCCTCAACCCGTCACGAAAATCCCATCCACTCTCTCACTCTAACGGGCGCTACGGCGCCGCCTTATGCAGGAGAACACCGGTATCGGCTGAAGGACGGACGAGTGCTTTCCGATCGATAGTTAAATCGTCAGCTTCCCTCGCACGCCCGACTATCGAAGGCATTGTCATGTCTTTGCGGTCGATCCCGTCCCGTTGAAGCCATCCGGTTTTGCGCCGATCGAAGCCAGGCCGACCTGGATCGTCGACAAGGCTGACGTTCTTTGCCTTTCTGGCAGCGCGTTCAAGCCTTGCTGGATGGCTGCGCGCCAATTCGGGCCCCGATTCCAAGCCTCGGTGAAGGCTTCGGCAAGATCGTCCCCGCGGCGGGTTTCGCCGAGGGCCTCGATCAGCAGGCTCGCCTGCTGGATGTCTTTTTCACGCTTTGCAGCACTGCCGGCATCCGATTGCCGCCGTGAGGCGACAATCAATTTATGCACCGCATATCGCTGCGGCGACGGCACGACGACCGGGACGCCGGATCGGTGGAGCATGACGGTCCGCACCGGCTCCTGGATCAGGAAGTCGAGAAAGCGCAAGGGTTGGGCTGACGCACCTCCCAAAGCCGGCATCGGGCTGGCGTGATCGACGTAGTCATCAGATCCGCGGTTCGGTGTCAGGAATTCCACCTTGTAACGAGCGGCATTCTCGAATTGCGTCACACGCGCCGGATCCAGCCGGTGGGGAATCGCCCGAAAGCTGGGATCGATCGCCTTCAGAATATCGAGAACAGGGGGAAGAGTATCCTCGAGCGACGACGACACCGAATAGTGCTGGGCGAAGTCGGCATCACCTGTCTGCAACGACGCACCAGGCAATCGGACGCCAAGCAGGCCGGCATAGGTTTGAAAAGCAACCGTGCCGACAAGCAGTCCTCGCAGACGAAATATGCCGGCATTGCCCATTGCTTCCACGATGTCACCGGTGAAGCGATCGGGTGCCGCAAGGCCAGCGTCCCGGGTCAAGGAGGAAACAAGCCTGCGGCGGGCGCGCAGATCACCTTTGATTTCCTGGAAGGCCTCGACCCTTTTGGCGATATCAGGATCATCCGCGGGGCCCACATATTTGCGGGTCTTCTTTGGCTGCGTCTGTTCGAAATACCAATAATTCCTGCCCTTGACGGGTACGCGCACGAAGTTGCCGGCTATCGAGAAATCGGTTTCAAACGATGCATCAAGGCTGCGCTGCACCAATTCGGCGAACATGGTGCGGTAGGCAAGGTCAATGGTCTTCATATGACCTCAAACTATAAGAATTTTTATAAAACCTTATAACTTCCACTCAGCTGTGAAGCAAGGCTAGTTATAAGATATTTGCAAAATCATATAATCGCCCCTCATGTTCTCTTCGTCGACAGCCGCCAGCGCAGTTGCGCTACCGCCTCGCGATAGTGTTGAGTCGACCTTTGTTTCAACTCGTGCACAGTGCGCCAGATCGTGCCGCGAATTTGGAGATTGTCCCCAAGAGCCTGCAAAACGATTGTGGGCGCCAAGCCGGTTCGACTGGGGATCTCTGCAATCGTACAAAGCCGCATTTGGGCAATTCCAACCCTCACCTGGGAGTCCCTTCCGACCCCAAAAACATGGCGCGTTTTCGCTTGGGTCACTTGCATTTCCTCAACGCAATGGCTCAATCGGAAAATGGTATTTTGGGCGGGCTCAAATGATGCGCAGTACATGGTTCCTTGCAGCATGCCTCCTGTTGGCAACCGCCCCAAATACGCTGGCAGAAACATCGGCTGAATATGAAGCCGCCAAACAATGCCTTAGCTATGATACGTCGGTGGAGACAAGAATATCGTCTTGCAGTGTGATTATCGCAAGCAAGTCTTACGACAAGACGACAATGTCGGCTGCCTACTATTCCCGCGGCCTGGCGTATTTGACGGCAAAAAACACGCGAAAATCCAAAGCAGACATTGATAAATCCCTCCAGCTCAATCCAAAATTCACAAGCGCCATACTTCTCCGAGGCGCAATTCATTATAACAGTGAAGAATTTGGTGCCGCGCTTCGCGATTATAACACGGTCATTCGACTGGAGCCGAAGAGAGCGGCAACATACGTTAGCCGGGCTTACGTCTATGACAGCATGGGAGAGACCGACAAGGCGATTGCAGATTACGATACCGCCTTGCGTTTGCAGCCCGATCTGGAGAAGGCCCGCCAGGGGAAAGAATTTGCGCTAGGTATCAAGAAGTCCAAGGAACTTCGGCAAAAACTCCAGACGGCATCTCAAGAACCGCCTGCCGTGGATAGCACCGCGCCGTCCACGCCCAAGGTCGATACATCGCCCACTGTCCTACCGACGACGGGTCGCCGCGTCGCCCTGGTGATCGGCAACTCCGCCTATCGGGCGGTGTCGACCTTGCCCAACCCGGCCAAAGATATCGATCTCGTCGGCGACGCCATGCGGCGTGCGGGCATAGACGTTACCACGGCCTATGACCTTGACCGGACCGGCATGGTGCAGGCGTTGAAGGCCTTCGCCGAAAAGGCGGACGCTGCCGATTGGGCGATAATCTATTATGCCGGCCATGGCATCGAGGTCGCCGGCATCAACTATCTCATTCCGGTCGACGCGCAGCTGCGCAATGATCGCGATGTCCCAGACGAGGCCATTACGCTGCAGCGCTTGTTGAGCGCCACGGAGGGCGCACGCAAGCTGCGCCTAGTGGTATTGGACGCTTGCCGGAACAATCCTTTCGCCTCCCAAATGAAAATGGCGTCGAACAGCCGCGCAGTGTCGCGCGGGCTGGCGCGTATCGAGCCTGAGAACGGCACTCTCGTCGTCTATGCTGCCAAGGAGGGCACAACAGCCGACGACGGGGACGGCACGAACAGTCCCTTTGCGGCCTCGTTTGCCAAGCGCATCACTGAGCCGGGGGTTGAGATCAACATGACCTTCCGCCTGGTGCGGCAGGACGTCATGAAGGCGACCGGCAACAAGCAAGAGCCGTTCACCTATGGTGCATTGCCACCGGAGGGGCTCTATTTCGCTGGCAGCCATTGAGCAGCCTAGTTTAGGAAATATCCCAGAACACGAGCCCGCTATCGTCTGATGGTCGCAGCGTGAAAGTCTTATCGTCGACCCGCATGCTGATCGACGTGAAGGTGGCCGTGACAATGAAAGCGCCAAGACCGGGCCGCTGGCCTGGAACAAGCTCAGGCGGATCGCCCGGCATGATCGTAGCAGGGTGACCGGGCCATGGCATTTGCATCAGCTTGAGGCGCCCGCCGCGCCGGATGAGAGGCCAGTTCGTCACGCTCGCCCCATCAGAATAGATCCGATTGGCTCGGCGCCGGGCCAGCCGGTGCAGCCGGCACATCGACTGGTTCGGCGACGTCTGCCGCCTTGTAGGACGGACTGTTGACCTTCGAGGAGATGGGCCAGATTTCCATGAACTCCGACGGGTAAGGCACCATCAGGTCATCGGGATCCGGCTCAATGCAGGCAATCCAGCGCTCGTAATTCTCTGCCGCCAGGATCACCGGCATGCGGTCGTGGGTGGTCGCCATGAGGCTGTTCGCCTCGCAGGTAACCACGGTGAAGGTGTTGGTCTGCTGCCCGGTCGCAGGGTCTGTCCAGGTGTCGTAGAGACCGGCGACGCCGAAGGGCTGACGATCCTTCATGGCGATCGCGTAGGGCTGCTTCCTCTGGCCCTTTTTGAGCGGCATGCCTTCCTCGAGGATTTTCTGCCACTCATAGAAGAGCTGGATGGGCAAGAGGCAGCGCTTGCGCCGATAGGCAGCTTGAAAGCGCCGTTGGTCTTGACGGTCTCCTTCCTGGCGTTCGAGGGGTATTTCCAGCCGGAGGGATCTTTCAGCCAGGCCGGCAGCAGCCCCCATTTCATAGGGGTATGCACCGTACGACCGTGGCCCGGGTGTCGACGGATGATCCAGAACCATTCGCCTGGAGCGCCGTTCCGGTTTTCCTTATAGGCCCGGGCGAGCTCTTCCTCGGAGGCGTCCATTTCCGAGCTGATGCCGGGCAAATCCGGGCCGTTCTGATGCACTCTGCCGCACATATTGCCCTCCGTCTCAATCGCTGGCGCGGCGCCGCCGACAATCCATACAATCAGAACAAAGAAAGAACAAACCGCTGGACACGACCAGATCGCGGGCATAGCCTTCCGCCGCCCTTGGAGGGGATAGAATGATAGCTCGATCAGTCGACAACAAGGCGGCAGGGCCGCCGCTGGACCTGGACGCCCGGGTCAACAAGGCGATTGCAACCTGTGACGGCGACGCCAGGGCGGCCGTGCGGGCCCTGATCATTCTGACCGATCACCTGCAGGCTGAACTGGAAACTCAGACTGAGGCCGTGGGCCGGCTGGCGGAGGGCATTTCCCGGGGCTTCATGCGGGGCCGCTGGTGATGCGCCGAAACGAGCTCTACCCGCCGATGATCGACAGGGGTTGGCCCCATCAGATCCGGTTGCCTGAGGAGGCCTATGCAGGCAAGGCTTACAACGTCGTGCACGGTTTTTGCCGGGATGAGCGGCTGAGCCTTTGCCCCCGCGGGCATTCGGTCAGCCGTGACGCTCAATGGTTTTACGTTTTCTGTTTCACAGAGCGGGCGCACGCCGAAGGCTTCAAGGAACGCTTTGGTGGGGAATGGTTCAATCGCAAGGCCTGGAACGACGAGGAAGGGGCCGGCTGCATGGCACGCAGAGGCCTGCACAAGGTGCGCGGCCGCTGGGTAGCGATATCGAAATCGACCAATGATGGTATGAGGGACGAATGAAACCGGTTCTGCGTATCGCCCTACCAATCCTCCTCTTCGCCTCCCCCGCACTGGCAGCCACCTATGAGCCGCTCGACGGCAATCGTATTATTGTTCTCGATGGCGACACGGTTGCCCTGCCCTGCAAGAATCCTGGCCGTGGTTGCGCAGAGAAGGTCAGGCTGCGTGACATCGATGCGCCCGAGGTCTTTCATCCCGATTGCAATGAGGGATTGCAGCAAGGCCTCAAGGCCAAGGCAAGGCTGGCGCAACTGATCAGGGACAAGGTGGTCTATGTGGAGCGTGACGGGCATAAGGACCTATACGGCCGCACGCTAGGCGCTCTGCGGATCGGTAGTCCGTCAGGCGTCAATGCCGGTATGCAGTTGGTTCGCGAGGACCTGGCCCGGCCGTGGAAGGCCGGAGCAGTTGCGCGAGAGGAACGACGGCTATGGTGGTGCGGGCCGGCGCGATAGCCTCTATTTCGGTCTGCTGACACACTCTCGCTTGCGGGGAATGTCCGACCCGTTGCCACCCGTGATCCTTTTGATTTTGCCTGCACCACAGGTGCCGTCATCGACAAGCACCTTCATGCCTGACCTGAGGGTTCCCTTGGGAGGCTCTTCTGTCAGGATTTGAGACTGAACCAGTTTGCTTCTCGCCCATGCCAGATCGGCAGTCCCCATGCCAGCCACCATGATCAACGTCACTGTTATGAATTCTCGTGTTTTCATTTGTGAGCCCCTCCGTGGCGTCCGGAGAAGACCATGTATTGCGTGATATCTTCGTGAGCAGTTCTGCTGAATGGCCCTGAAGTGAGCGCTGCCGGCAAAGCGTCTGCATCGGGTTTGGAAGAAGGACGAAGAGGGATAAGGCGCCCGTCCCCAAAAAGCCCGGCCGTGTTGGGCAGGCCGGGCTAAGTTGGGGTCCACCAGCGGCACCCGCGACGGATGCGCTGCACGGAAAATCTACGAGAGCTGCCCAGCCCCGCTTTGACATGGGTCAAGGGAATTTGGCCCAAGTAGCGTCACTGTTGCTTTGCTAAATGCGCCTGTCGGCGCGGTGCTTCACCATGGCGCGCTGGCAGGCCCGACCCGGCGCCATTCATTTCCCGACCGAGCCGCCAAAACAAAACCCGGCGTTGTCGGACGCCGGGCCAAGATGATTGCCTGCGACGCTTCATTGCGCCGCGAGGTGAACTCTGTGCGTTCGGCGTAATTCGAACGTGATATTGGCCGCCTAACAGCCCTTTACCCGCTATTGACCGCTCGTGATCAGGAGCGCTTTTTGCGTTTACGGGCGCTTATTCGGCCCGCAGGTTGCCCGCCGACATCTTGCCGGAACGACGATCCTGGACAATTTCGTAACTGACCTTCTGGCCTTCCTGCAGGGAACGGAAACCAGCTTGTTCGACGGCACTGATGTGAACGAACACATCCTTGGAACCGTCATCAGGCTGAATGAAGCCGTAACCCTTTTGCTCGTTGAACCATTTAACCGTTCCAGTGCTCATGTCGACCTTTTCCGAGTAAGAAGCCTTTCGGCGAGCGGGTCTTATACCCTTGGTTGCGCTTTCCAAACAACCGCCCCTAGGCTTTCATCTGAAGGGCGTTTCGTGCTCGCCAACCTCCGCGGTCGGCAATCGAGCTCGCTGGACTCGGGCCCTAAAGGCGAAGCGTCTTCGGATGCACGAAGGAGGGCAGTATTGAACGATTCAGGCCCTCGCGAGCATCGATGCCATCAGCCTCTCAATCCTTCCTCAACCCTTCCGCTCTATCCATTGCTCAGCCCCGTGTTGCGTATCAGGGGTAGAAGGCCCGGCAAATGTGGAACTGCCGGGCCTTCGCCTATAACGGCACTAGTACCAAATCGGCGATTGCCCTTGGACGGTACGGCGACCTAGCCTGTGCAGGCTTCCCGCCTGACGAGGACGGAGGCCGGAGGCCCGGATGACAGCCTCAGCAACCGTCCGCCCGGGCCTCCCTCTCCTCATCAGAAGCCTCCGCCACTTGGAGATATTTTGTTTGAATCTGTCAGGCTAGTTGGATCGAGCCTGACAGTCCCCTATCCGTGCCCCGTCACAACCGCTTCACATCGAAGCTGCCACAATGGCGACAACCATTCATCCAGGTGGGAGCGATGCGATGCCTAGGCCGGCCATTGTCGCACTCTTAGCGTTTTTACTCGCCACGCCGATCTCGGCAGCTCATGCCTGGTGGGATGAAGGCCATATGCAGGTGGCCTATGTTGCCTATCAGCGACTGAAAGACGGCCCGAAGGACAAGGCCGATCAACTTCTGCGCCTCAATCCCAGCTATCAGAAATGGACCGCCGGCGCGACGGACGAGGCGACCGCCAAACTGTATGCCTTCGTTCATGCCGCGACCTGGGCAGATGATATCAAACTGAAGGGATCGGGCTATACCCGCGATGATCCAAATACTCCTATAGCTGGCCAGAACATCGGCTATGCCGACCACAGCCAGCACGACTACTGGCACTACAAGGACATCGCATTTTCGCCCAACGGCAGCGCCTTGGGCGAGCAGAACAAGGTCGACGCGGTCACCCAGCTCAAAAAGATGATCGCTGCTCTTCCCGCTTCTGCCGGTGCGACCGACGACGTCAGGTCCTATGATCTTGTCTGGATGCTTCACCTCGTCGGCGATCTCCATCAACCATTGCATGCCACAGCCCGGTATACGCGCGAGCTTCCGGCCGGCGATCGCGGTGGCAACGAGGAAAGCGTGATCCCCGCCACGGGCGAGGTCATCTCGCTGCACGCCTATTGGGATCGGATGTTCGGCGGATATTCGTCCGCCTTTGGTGCGGTGTTCGATGCGGGCGGCAAGGAGGGGATTGCTTCGCTCGATGTGAGCGGTGAGGACGTCAAAATTCTTGATCCCGAGGCGTGGGCCGCGGAGAGCAAGGCGATTGCGGAGAAATACGCCTACGCAGCGCCGGTTTCGGCTGGGCCCAATCCGGTCATGCTGACGCGCGATTACGAGACCAGTGCCCGAAATATTGCCCGCGCCCGTGCTGTCCTTGCTGGTGCTAGACTGGCTGAAATCCTCAATGAGGCGCTGAAATAAGACAACGACCATCATCGCGCGGTTGCGTACTAAGGGCGCTCTCATAAGGGCCCGCCACGTTCCTATGCCACGCCAAGCGTTCCAGGTCGCATCAAACACCCTGAGAACGGCGGCAGCGCAATCGGCATCGAGGTCGTTCGACGCTCCTGTTTTTGACAGTATCGTGTACGCCTATATCAGACAGACGAAACAGCTGAGGGGAGACGAATGATTCAAGTAGCGTTAGTAGCGGCAACCTCTGCACTGTCCCTCGTGCAAGCAACGGAGCGGCACGGTGCTCTCAAGGGCTTTCAAAAGTTCGAATTTGGCATGAGCATAGAGCGGGTCAGCTCGCTGGCTGGCGTTGCTCCAAAACAATATCCGATTAGCGGCGGCTTCGTCGTCGTCCATGGTCGTTCCGCTCAACTGTCGGGCAACTCTTTTAATATAAATTTCACATTCAAAAATAATAGATTAGTCCAAATTGGATTGATACGACAGTTTAAGCCGGCATGGGATTGCAGCGGAGAGTTCGTGAAAGAAAATAATGGACTTGTTCGGCTCTATGGCCCTTCGGATAAACCCTACACTGTTTCGGATTCTCCAGTTACCTACAAGGCAGACTTCAATTTCTGGGCTGGCGGCAACATCGAACTGAAAAACCTGTCGTTAGCGCCGGAGAAGAAATGCCTCGAAACGATCATTTTTAGCGGGAGCTGAGCATACACATATTAACTACAGAGCTCGCCCGAGCAACGTTTATGCCCAAGAGCCTGCGATGGGATTGCACCCATTTTGGCTAGGCGCTGGTCGATCAGACCATGGACATAGCTGACTCATGGCACCTTGAGCTCGACCTTCAGCGTAGCCGCTGCGGATTAGAGCCGGGCCCGGATCGATATCGTCGTTCACCCGGCTCCGGCAGTTTGGCAATGAGTACTCGCTCTCTATTTCATAGCCGCGCTGTAGAGCTCGCGCAGATAGTATCTCGCATTTCCGCTTTCACCGACGGAGCTTTGCTCTTGGCTGTGGGAGAGCGCTCGTTGCCCGTCGCCACAGCGGCTTGGTCCTTTAACGGCCGTGTCACGCCGGGCATGGGAAACACACAAGTCACACCTTGCAGTGGTCACAGGACGCTAGAGCAAGCTTGATCGAGCCCCCTCAGCGCCACGACCCAAGTCAATATTTATTATCCTGGTAATATACGATGTATTACCCTGGTAATATAACGACGCCCCTCCGGCCGAGTATCGAATCGGACCAAGTTCATCTCCCACGGACGTCAAAATGTTGCATAAATTTTTGTATTGAAATCACAATTTACCGCAATCATATCTTGCGCTTCCTAGGTTTCGCTTGTAAATGGGTAATGTGCAAGGGGGCGCTAATGTCTAAGAGAGCATTTCTATCACCGCTGGCTCTGTCTGCCACTGCCTTGATGACCCATACATCAGCAGATGCTGCTGTTTCTAACAGCACTCAGACAATGGATTCGAGTATCGAAATTGCCAACATCAAGTCTACCATTCCGACTGGCGTGGTACTTCGTCGCTCAGATGACGGAGAGACTCTGATCGCGACGCATTATAGCCACAACTCGCACTCAAGCCACGGCTCTCATTGTTCTGGTCACTCTTATTGCTGAGCTAATGTCTGAACAAAATCTGGTAGAATTGGTTCACGTTATATTCGATGCAAACGTGTTTACGCTAGATTGCGTCAAGCGGGCAGCCTATCGCATGACGGACGTGGGTTCGGTTGAGATAAGCGTCTCGGCGCAGGAGATATCGTGCACCCTTCGGTTCCGGAAGGTGGTTTCTTCGTCTCTTGCAAAAGAGATGGTCGAGCGTTTCCGTACCGAGGTGCTGGATCAAGACCTGCGAGCGACGATCGCACAAGAGACGGCTTCGGTTCGGAACGCGGTGCTCGCCCTTGCTTTTTCCAAAACTAGCATAGTGTCCAGTGGTTAGATTTCTTCCTCTGAGCAAATATCAAGCTGACGCGCAAGGTTACGAACTTGGTTTCTTCCGGTTCGCGCCTCTTGATAAAGACAAATATGTTGCCACCAATCAGGTCGGCGAATACGTGGTCCTATCAAGGGCCGTAATATCTGACCTGATTAGGCATCGACTAACGATCGAAAGCCCGAACTATTCGGAGCTTCGTCGTAAGCATTTTCTCTTCGACGGCTCATCATCCCTTGGGAAGAGTCTGCTCGCAACAAAGCTTCGGACGAAGACTGAGCGGTTATCCAATTTCACCGCATTGCACATTTTTGTCGCGTCCTTACGGTGCGAGCATTCATGTCCCTATTGTCAGGTGTCTCGCCAGAGCGATGACCGAGTGGCATTCGATATGAATGAGGAGACGGCAAACCGAGCCTTAGAACTTGTGTTTCGATCCCCTAGCCCAGCCATAAAGATTGAATTTCAGGGCGGAGAGCCCCTATTAAATTTCCCAATTATCAAGCATGTGGTCGAGCGGGCGCTTGAGATCAACAAATCAGCCGATCGTCGCCTCGGATTTGTGATCACCACCAACTTAGCCGTGATCACCGATGAAATTCTCGACTACTGCCGTCGACATAAAATCCAGATATCGACCTCGCTGGATGGGCCTGCTGATCTTCACAATGCCAACCGACCTCGGCCAGGACGAAATAGCTATGAATTAGCCATCTCCGGTATTGAACGCGCAAGGCAAGCGTTAGGCAAAGAACAAGTTAGCGCCCTTATGACAACCACGAAGGCCAGCCTAGGGCGTGTTGAAGAAATCATTGATGAATACGTCCGATTGGGGTTTCCGGGTATATTTCTTCGTCCCTTATCCCCTTACGGCTTTGCGGTGAAGACTAAGTGGTACAAATCTTATGACTACAGCGACTGGCTCAATTTTTACCACCGGGGTCTAGACTACATTCTAGAGCTTAATCGTCGAGGAATTCCGTTTAAGGAGTTCTACGCCTCGACGATCTTGACAAAAATGCTGACACCATTTGAGCCGGGATACGTAGATCTGATGTCGCCGGCGGGCACTGGCATAGCGGCGATCGTCTACAACTATGACGGTGATGTATACGCTTCGGATGAAGCTCGCATGCTGGCAGAGATGGGCGATCGTTCATTCCGGCTCGGCAATGTCTACACGTCGAGCTATGAGGACATTTTAGCTTCCGACACGTTGCTCGACACCCTTGAGCAATCATTCGCAGGGTCCGTACCCATGTGCTCGGAATGTGCCTTCGAACCATTCTGTGGCTCTGACCCCGTGTTCCATAAAGCCACGCAGGCAGATGTCGTGGGGCTAAAGACTCATTCCTCGTTTTGCGGTCGCAATATGAGCGTCTTCAAGCGCCTCATTGGCCTGATGGAAGATAGCCCGGACTATCGCAATCTATTCCTGAGTTGGACCTACTGATGCTGACGCTCTCGGGTCACGTGGCAGAGGAGTTTGGGCCGATTCCCCCGGCGCAACGGGTGCTGCTTCGCTTGGCTTCTCCTGGAAGCTCTTTGCTCGCTGGAACCGACGCTGTCCTTTACGACGGTGGAGCGGAATTGGGTGATGCTTCCGCTTGGATCGTCGGCTTTCCCTCACATGCTGATGTCTTGCGACAAAATCCTGATCGTCCAAGCATCATTCTTCCAGAGACCTTTACCTATCTTCAGCCTGGTGATGTGCTGCGTTACGACACAGGTCGCGGAACAGTGCGCGTCCTATTTCGAACTAACGCCAGCGCTAATTTTTTCCTTTCAACGGAACGCTGCAATCACCTCTGCCTTATGTGTTCTCAGCCCCCTCGTAATGTCGATGACGGGTGGCTAGGTGATGAAATAATCGACGTAATGAAGCTCGTCCCCACGGACACGCCGATGCTGGGCATCAGCGGGGGGGAACCGACCCTTCTGGGTCAGAAGTTCCTCGATGTCGTGCAGACAGCTACGCAGATCCTACCGTCTACCTCCATTCACATCCTGTCAAACGGCCGAGCTTTCGCTGACCCTGAGTTCAGCCGCAAATACGTAGCAATGGCCAATAGGCGCATCTCTGTGGGTATTCCGCTTTATTCCTCGGATCCTGAGAGACATGACTATGTTGTCCAGTCGCATGGAGCTTTCGACGAGACCGTTGTTGGCATCATGCAATTGAAGGCACTGGGAGCGCACGTTGAAATCCGCGTTGTAGTGCATCAGCAGACCTATGAGGGCCTGCCGGCCTTAGCTGACTTCATCTTCCGCAATCTGACGTTTGTTGACCACGTGACTTTCATGGGCCTGGAAATCACGGGTTTCACAAGGGCCAACCTCGACAAGCTATGGATCGACCCCTATGACTACAGGCAAGAACTGAAAGATGCCGTTCTGTATCTAGCCTCGGCTGGCATGAATGTGTCCGTTTACAACTTACCATTTTGCCTCATTGACGATTCGATCCATCCATACGCCAAGCAATCCATCAGCGACTGGAAGAATGAATACGAGGATGAATGCGAGAATTGCTCAAAGAAGTCCGTTTGCGCAGGCTTCTTTTCGTCCAAAAGATTTGCGAAGAGCGAGCATGTAAAGGCCTTTGTTTGAGATGGGTAGCATCTAAATTGCCGCCTCCCTTCAAAAGCCATGTGTCCCAAAGCAGATCTTCACAAGGCCCTATCGATGCCGCGATGATGCATGGCGGTGGGCTGCGTCAATTTACCGGCCGCCGGATAATTGTCCGGACGACAGACCTTTCATCGTAACAAAAACATCGTTCCCAACTGAGGCCGATCGTGCCGTTCTATATTCGAAAGTCTGTATCCGCCGGCCCGTTTCGTTTTAACTTCTCAAAGGGTGGCGTCGGCGTCTCGGTCGGCGTGAAGGGTCTGCGGATCGGCACCGGACCGCGTGGGCACTACATTCATGCCGGCCGCGGCGGACTCTACTATCGCGCTTCGCTGGGTAATGCTGGGCGTCGCAGCGCAGCGCCGCAGGTCGCGCAACCCCTTCAACCCGTTATTACAACGAACGACGACGTCGCCATGATCGAGGTTGAGTCCGGCGATGTGATGCAGATGCGTGACGAGTCCTTCGGGGAGATTCTGGACGAAATCAATGCCAAAGTCGCCCAGATTAGGTTGTCGGTTGCTTTGTGTTGGACTACGATCGGAATCGGCTTGCTGGCAGGTTTTGCTTCTGGAGGACCCGGCCTTGTCCTTGCCGCTCTCGCCCTGCCAGCGTGGGCCATTGGGCGATGGTTCGATTCCTATCGTCGCAGCGTCGTTCTTTACTATGACCTGGAAGGTGATGCCGAGGCTGCCTACAACCGGCTTGCCGGAGGTTTCGACGGACTCAGTAGATGCGCTGGCAAGTGGCACATCGAAGCAGGCGGCGCCATCCAAAGCCTCTCTGCGTGGAAGCGGCATGCTGGGGCCTCACATCTGGTTCAAAGGAAGGCGACGACTCTAAGCCATTCGCTTCCATCGGTTATCAAGAGCAACGTTTCTGCACCAGCCATAGGCGTCGGGAAGCAGACCATGTTCTTCATGCCGGACGTCGTCTTTATTCAACACGGCAACAAGGTTGGCGCTGTGAGCTACGCTGACCTTCGTCTCCGATGGCAGAACTCCCGCTTCATTGAAACCGAACGAGTACCGAGCGACGCACAGGTTGTCGACCATACCTGGAAGCATCCGAACAAGAACGGCGGACCGGATCGGCGTTTCAAGGACAATCGTCAGATACCCATCTGCCTCTACGAGACAGTCCACTTCCAAAGCGACAGCGGCGTAAACGAGATCGTTGAGTTCTCGCAGACTGGAAAGGCTGCCGACTTCGCGGACGGGTGCTTGAAACTCGCGCAGATTCCGAGAGAAAGGCATCCATCACTTCCATCCCCTGCTTCTGCGAAGCCGGCGACCCACACCTTGGAGCCGCCAATTGGCCACGAAAAGAAGCGCGCTTGGGGACGTGGCGTGTTTATCGGGATCGCGGCAGCTCTCCTGCTGCCGCTTGCCGCGATCCTCTTCAAAAGCAAGGATGAGGCAGCCACGACACGTCCCGGGAAGGAAGTTGAGCGGAAGGTATCAAATCAGCTCGCGAACGGCCCTTTGATAGATGAGGTCGGAGTGAACGTGGCGTCGCCAACGTCCTCTTTGAACGTCGACAAACCTCCCACCCCACAGCCTCAGCCTTCGTCCATCTCTGACGTGCCGCTGGCTCCTTCGAGTTCGGCACCGCGCGACGCGAAACCGCGCAGCACACTGGGCTCACCATCAAGCGCTTCCGACGTCGCCGCTCCACCACCCGTTGTCCGGTACACAAATACGGCGCTCAATCTTCGGGAAGGCCCCGGATCCAAGTACCTGGTGATCGCAACTCTACAGAAGAATTCTGTGGTCTCGGTGTTGGACGAAGGGCGAGGCTGGAGCCACATTCGACTGGAGAGCGGGACAACAGGCTGGGTTTTCAGCAAGGCTTTGACCAAAAGCAGGCCTGGTGGCGTGAATCCTAATTTTCCTCAGACGGGCCACCTGGATGGCCCTTCTGGGTCAGAAGATCGGCCGTGAGGTCAAGCGCTCGCCCCAGCCCAGTACCAACACCAGCACCAGCAATGAAGCCTGTAGGGGTGAATTTCTCCATCACCCGCGGTTAATCGAAGAAAGTGAGTCTAATGAAACGTCTTGCGATCTTTCTGGATGGCACCTGGAACACGCTGAACAACAATACGAACGTGTGGCGCATGAAGTCGCTGACGGCCGAGACCGCCGATCAACGCGTCTTTTACAGCCAGGGTGTCGGCACGCAGCGCGGAGAATCCGTCCGCGGTGGCGTCATGGGCTATGGCATCGATGCCGAAATAATCGATGCCTACACCTGGCTTATTCAGAATTTCGACGACGGCGATGAAATCTTCATCTTTGGCTTCAGCCGCGGTGCCTACACAGCGCGGAGCTTGTCGGGGTTGATCTGCAAATGCGGCGTCCTCAGGCTGGGCGCACCGCTTTCGATCGAGCAGCTCTATGCACGCTACCGCCTCTACGACTCCACGACAATCAGAACGCTGCTCACGAAAGAGCTGCCCAAGGATGCGTCCATCGAAGAGCAATGGTTGGTGAAATACTCACGCCCGACGAAGATCAAATTCCTCGGCGTTTGGGACACCGTCGGCTCCCTTGGGCTTCCGCTCTGGAGCCTGGCAACCAAGATCCGCAAATATCGTTTCCTCGACACCCATCTGCGCCTCGACAACGAGAACGCCTTTCACGCACTTGCGCTGGACGAACATCGCAAAAGCTTCGAGCCGACGTTCTGGACCAGAACGGTCAGAGCAGGCCAAGCCGGCGCGCCTGAGCGGCCGATCGACAAGGTGGAGCAGCGCTGGTTCGTCGGCGCCCACGCGAATGTTGGCGGGGGATACGCGAGCGACCCGTTGGCGCAGCGTCCGCTGAAATGGCTCTCGGACAAGGCCGCCGCCTTGGGGCTCGTCTTTCGTGACCACGTCGCAATCGACACCTCTCAGATCACGCCACCCATTACCGATTCCTATCGCGACTTCGCGTACGGCCTCTATCGTTTCGTTTCGCGCCCTTATTATCGGCCCGTAGATCTTCCCCCAGACGTTGGAGCGCAGGCCACGACGAGGCGAATTAATGAAACCATTGATGGATCGGTTTTCGATCGGTGGCGAGTTGACGAAGCCTACCGTCCACCTAACCTGGTCGAATGGGCCAAACTGAAATCGCTCGACCCCTCTCGAGTAAGTGGTGCGGCCCTAGCCACCGATCCAAATGTTGGCGTTGCGTAACAGGGGCCGTCCATTGCCGAGTGCGACCGCGGCCCTCTCCTCGACTGTCTTGGTCGGATTTCTTGTCCAACTTGTGGATCGGCATCGCCCAAGGACCCCTACTGATGCATTTGTAATCAGGGAGTTGGAACGCCGATCGGCATGAAATCCGCTTACCGGTTCACACGGACTCCTCGTCCATGCCAGAGACAAGCGCTAAAGTAGCAGAGCCGCGAGTGAATCCAGAGTATTTGCCGCGTAAAGTACCTCCAAACACAAGCTCTTCCGCGAAAAGTAAGCCGAAATCCGTCGATCGGCGTTGGCCTGCCAACTGTCGTCTGTACTAAGGAATCCAGCAAAGGGCATAGGCGATGCAGTCATGCCCGCTCGCTTGAGTTCGGCCGATTTCTCCGCTTTGGGGCCGACTGCCGACGGTCTGGTTTCGCGCCACACTCAGCGGATAGCTGCCGTTTGGCAAGCGACCAATCATTGCCATTTGCAGGGACGCAAAAGGAGTCCGCTCCTAGCAAGAGCCGCCGTTCACCTTCATAATCCCTGCATTCCGTAGTAGCTGGGTTAGCGAAGTGTCAGAATGCCGATGATAACGCCGGCAAGCGTTAGTCCGAAAAGCAGGAGCTTGTTGCCCGATAGCCAGTCGATGGCGGTCCTGACGCGCCCGCCGTGCATCTGCCACCAGCTCGTGTTAGTCAGCAATTGCCGGTTCTGAGCCCGCTCGGCGATGTTGGCGAGCACGTCTACCTTGCGCAAGGTAGACTGGTGAAGTCCGACATAGTTACCGTCAACGAACGCTTGGGCCTCCTCGGCGCCAGTCATCATGTCACGGGGCTGGATCTCGTTCTTCTGGATCAGCTTCTCGAGACGTGAGTGACCGATATAGGCCACGCCATAGATGTCGATGAGGAGGCGGGAGAGATCAAACTTTTTGGCGTCCTCGACCAGAACCGGAGTTCCCCCAAGCACCTGGTAGCGGTGGTCGATCGCGGCGAAGCCGTAGTTGATGTCGCGCATGTTCCAGTGGAGGTATTTCATACCGCGATGGGCACCGATATGTTGGTAGTAGGCGTCCAGCATCTGTCGCTCTAGCTCGTCGTACCGCGCCTCAATCTCGTCGAAGGGCACCTTCAGCCGCTCGGCGACCTGATGGATAGAAAAGGAATGGGTCTGCGCGCTGTCGAGGCTGCGCACGGCAAGCGACGTGATGCGGGGTGAGGCGCCATTCGGGCGATCGTAGAAGCTTTCGCAGGAATAATGTATGACCCATACGTTCGAGCGGTCAGAGAAGAGACTGTCAAGGCGCTCGCGTGCCTTCTTCTGCCGCTTCGGATTGGGCGCCGTCTTCGGCTTCCTATGCACTTTGCCGGGCGGCGGCGCTGCTGCTGCCCCAGCCGGTACCGAATCGTCTGTCGAACCTTCCGTCATGCCCCCCTCAATCCGTCCATTCGGTGCGGCGCGCCGGTAGCCGAGTGTCGGCGGTACGCCATTTCTTCGTGCCACGGTCGCCGCGAACTATTTCTTCACCGGCTTTCGACACGGCGACGACGGTCGTCATATCGACGTTGCGGTACTTCCGCTTTCGTCCCACTCCCAGTCAAAGCTTACGGTCTCGCCCTTGTAGACAAATTTTCCGGACCAGGTCGCAAGGAAGGAGTATCTCTCGCCACTGATCGTGATGATGTGTTGATGCCAAGCGCGAGTGTTGCCGCCACGGCTTGGCGGTCGCGACTTATCCTTCAGATGTACCCCGTAACTTTGGAATTCCGCCCGTTCGACGCGCACGCGCGACTCCCTCTGTTGTCATGATCTACCTTACTGGTCCGCGGCGGCTGGCGGGTCAGTCACCGCGCACCGGCCAGTCGAGCGGAATGAGCGCTTTTTTAGATGCCCTCGTCCACCGTTCGCGGGTCGCTACGACATAGCGTGGATCGTCGGCGAAATAGGCATGCTCGATCAGCAGCACTTGGAGGCCCTTACGTCGCGCGGTCTCGGCGAATAGGAAATCGATATGGCGGCGCATCGCTTGGATATCCTCGTCCTCCTCGCCACCTTCGATCTCCTGCTCGTCGGCGTCCTCGCCGCGGGTCGGGAAATAGGGACGGCTCACTTGGTCGAGCACGAGGAGGCCCGGCACCGGTGCCTCGATCCGTTCAAAATGGCGCTGAAGCGCGAACGACAGGGCAATGTGGATGGCTAAGTAGTTTTGGTCTGACCCCACGTCGGGCATGCGGAGGATGGCTCCGCCATCGGCTTCGATGACGCTGACCTCTGGCTTACGCGACGAAAAGTCGAGCTCCGACCCGACACAGGGGTCGACGGTTGGTAGCACCTTGAACACTTCAGAGGCGAATTCAGAGATTTTGGCTTCGGCGCGGCGCAGCTTGATCTCCTTGGCTTCCCGATCGACCCGGCCCTCAAGTTCGGCAATCTGTGCCCGCAACACTGATAGGTCTCGGATGGATTGACGCGGTTCGTCGCGGCTGGCTTCGAGGAACAGCGATATCCGTCCGATGATATGAGCGCGAAACTGGCCTAGATTCGCGAGGCGGCGCGTTTCTTCGGTCTGGCTGAGCCAACTGTGGATTTGCCCGTCGACTTCGCGGAGATCGCGATTGAGGCGGCCGATCTCCTCGTTGAGCCCGCGATCATATTCGATGAGCTTCGGACGTACCCGATCGACCGCGGCGCTCTCGTCGCGCACCTTCGTCAATGTCGCCTGCAGCGCGCGGGCGGCTTCGCGGCCAGTCTCGGACGGCGCCTCGCACACCGGGCAGACGCCGCCGACGTCCGACAGATGCAAGTGATCGGCCAGCATGAGCTTCTCGCGCTGCCGGGTGACCGCGGTCTGGAAGCCGGCCGCCTCACGGATAGCGCTGCGACTCGTAACCGCGCGACGCCGGGCCACATCGAGCGCATCGAGCAAGCTGCGGCGGCGCAGGTGGAGGGCACCGAGCTCACTCTCATTGGGATAAGGATCGCTACCGAGCTCTGCACCGGCCACGAGTTTCAGTTGGGCGAGGAGGGTGTCCTCCGATGCATCGGGCGCGGGCTCCGCAGCAATCAGGCCGACGCGATGGGCTTCGTTCAATAGCGCGAGCGCACGGGTCTTGAGGACGGTTTCGGCGGCGGCCAGCGACTTCAGCCGGGCCTCTTCGCGATCGAGACCACGCTGCAGCTGACGTAGCTGGCGTTCATCCATTGCGGTCGCTTCGTCGATTGCGCCTAGGAAATAGGGAATGCTCGCGACGATATCGCGGGCCTTGTCAGCAATCTCGAGGCCGTGGAGGAGCACGGTTTCGCTATAGATCACGTCTTTAGTGAGGAAGAGATAGGGCGTGACATGCCGGACGGTGGCTCGCCCGCGTACATTGCCCGACGCGTCGGCTTCGCCGGGCAGGTCACCGATCCCGAACGCACGCTCAATGAAGCTCTTGGCAGCGTCGACTGTGGTCGCCCCGTCGAACTCACCGAGCGTGCTGGGAAGCGCGAGATTGCGCCCCGACGTCGTGAACATTCGGGTGCTTGTGCCTTGGCCAACCGGCGGGATGACGCGCCCTACGATCATCTCATCATCACCGGCGACCCATTTGACGCCAACCGCTATGCTGCGCCGGCGGACATGGGCGGCAAGCTCACAGCGCTTCGAGCCGAGGCAATAGTCGATCGCCTTGATCAGGGTCGACTTGCCGGTGCCCGAGGCGCCGGTGATGATGTTCATCTCGTCGCGCTCGAAGCACACGTCGCGGAGCTGTCCCGACACGCCCAGGAAGAAGATGTTGCTGATGTTCCAACGTTTCACAATGTCAAACCCATCGCGTCGAAGATTGACCGGGTCGAGCCGGCTGTCGCAAACCAATATCCTAGGCGCTCTGCCCGTTTGATCCCGTTAGCCGTATCGTCTGACAAGGTCGCGATCGGACTCTTCTTGAGCTTCTGTGCCCCCGCCCGCAGTCGGGTGCCGTTGACCAGCGCGAGGGTCTGCGTGAAACAGGCCAGGCGGACGGCGGCGGTTACGATCTCCATCGACCGGTTGACCCTATCGGCGAGGCCCAATTGGATCTGCGGACTGCGATCCAGCCATTCAAGCAGACCGGTGTTCCTGTTCGTGCCGTCGAAGCTCGTGGCAAGATCACCCGACATCGCGACCGGCAGCGCGAGATAGGCCGTCGGCAACTCCGGACCCGCACCGTCAGCCGCAATGAAGCCTTGGACGAACATCGTCAAGACATAGGTGCCATAGGCTGGATTGGTCTCGGAATAGATGTCGTGGGCAACGATCATTCTGGATCCTTCAGCAGATCGAGATAATCTGGATGCCAACCAACCGCACGGTTGATAGCGAGGACTTGGTATGTGCCGCGCACATAGTAAGGCGCGGCCCAGCCTACGGCGATGGGCTGTACGCTCTTGTGGGCGTCCTCGTGGCTCCACCTAAGAACCTTCAGTCCCGATGACCGCTTGGCCGCCTCGTCGAGGCCGCAACAGTCCTCGGCCATTTGCCGGTGTTCGTCCGACCAAGCTTCCTTGAGAATGGCGTCATATTCGCCGATACGACTCTTCATCGCTGGGTTGTCGCTGACCCATTTGGCACGCTGCTCGCGGGCGCGCCATTCCTCGCGGATCGCGCGATCGATGTCCGAGAGCTTGCCGTCGACGAGCTCGATCTGGCGCGCAAGCATGCCGTCAGGTTGATATTCACGCGGGTTGGCGACCGTCTCGAAGTCCACTGACAATTTGCCCTGCTCAATGTCGGCGACGATTGTCATGATCTGGTGCTGGAGTTCGAGCCGCGACACCGCGCGGTCGCGCAGCCCGCATAGCGATTGGACGATCTGTCGATCCCACCACTGGACGAGTTGCTCCGCGACCATCGGCCGTTGGCCAGCGGGCAGGAGCCCGAGATGGTCGGCGATCATCGGCTCGATCTTGTCGATCGCCGCACTGCTAGGCACGATCCGGCAGCGACGAATCAGATTGCTCCGATCGATGTCGCTGAGCGCGAGAAAGGCGGCGCAGCCCGGGATACGATCGGCGTGCGGCTGCGTCTTGCCCAGCTTCTTCGCCGCCGCGCGCGCGTCTACGACGCGCTGAGCTTCGGCCACTAGTGCTGCGACAAGCTCAGCGCGATCCTCACCGTCTACCAGTAGCGCGGTCAGCGGGCTGCTGGCAGCGATAGCGCCGACAGCGACGAGGTGGAAGCTCGTATCAGCCAGCGTCACAGCCGGGAGAAGGTCGACCCAGAGTTTCAGTGTCTTCCACAGCGCTTTCGATTTCAGGGTGATGTCGGGAGGCGTGGCACTGATTGAATGCTTAAGCTGGTAGAGAAGCAGATGGCCGTCGGCCTTGATCTCGACATCGTCGAGCCGCTCGACTGCGACCGCTGCGTCGTCGGCGGTCTGGCCAAGCAAGGTCAGCAGCGCGAAAAAGGTTTGGTAATAGAAACCGAGCGCCGAGTCCGCTGCCGAATGCAGTAGTAACGCCGGAGCAGCATCATCCGAACTCATAATGCGCGGCTATCCCCCAAGGCGTCCCCGTAAGATAATGGACGATATTTCATGACCTTACCAGTCCGACTTTCCATGAAAGGTATAAGAAGTCTCAACCGATCGCGGGTGCTAACGCGGTCTACCAACGCCATAGTCAAGCGGCCGACCGAGCGTTGGGTATTGGCCAGTAGGGCGAGTTGAATGTGGTATTTGTCAGAAGCAGACATTTGGCGACCCCGCTAGGAACGACGGCTTCGGGGCGCGAAGCCGAACATCCGCTTTCCGGCCTGCGAGCAATGTCCGCGACTGGGGCAATCGCCACTCTCGGCGGAACGGACTAAGCTATTCTCGCGCGTATTTTCCATTCGCTATGGCACGCGAATGCCTCCTTTTACACTCGGGAGCACTCGAGAAGGCACCAGGCAACACCTTTTTTGTCTTTTGATTTCAGTTGCTTATGCCTTCATCTCCAACGATCTTGCTGCTGTCAGCTTGCAATCGACTTGGAACAGCGCAACCATGGCCTCCGATATCCGCCCGCAGCCTGGCAATGTACTTCGACTCATCAAGTCAGAGTCGAGACGTCGGCATCACGGCGCCGATCCGGACCAACGCCTGGTCGAACTAATCCGCCTGCTCGCTCGTCACGCCGCGCGGCAGGTTTATGAAGCTCAGACGAGAAAGGGGCGATGCAAGACCCGCTCGTGATGCTGAAGGAGATTGATCCTTGAAGGTCGCGATCTACGCCCGCTACTCATCCGACAATCAACGCGACGCTTCCATTGCCGACCAGCTTCGCATCTGTCGCCTCCATGCCGAACGGCAAGGCTGGCAGATCGTGGAGGAATATACCGACCATGCGATGTCCGGCGCCTCCCTTCTTCGTCCTGGCATTCAGGCCCTGATCTCGGACGCAAGCCGCGGTCGCTTCCAACTCGTCCTCTCCGAAGCAATGGATCGCCTCTCCCGCGATCAGGAAGACATCGCCGGCTTCTTCAAGCGCATGGCCTATTCGGAGGTGAAGCTTCATACGCTGTCCGAGGGAGAGGTCTCGCATCTGCATGTCGGGCTCAAGGGCACGATGAATGCGCTGTTCCTGAAGGATCTTGCCGATAAGACCCGACGCGGTCAGCGTGGTCGGATCGAGCAGGGGAAGGTCGGCGGCGGGAACGCCTATGGCTACGATGTGGTCAGGAAGGTCGACGGCGACGGCGAATTGGCCCGCGGCGAACGTACCATCAATGAGCACCAAGCTCGGATTATCCGTCGCATCTTCCGCGACTATGCCGACGGTAAGTCGGCTAAGCGCATTGCTCATGAGCTGAACAGGGACGGCATTGCCGGCCCTGGTGGCGGCGATTGGGGTGCCAGCACCATCAACGGCAATCCCAAGCGCGGCAATGGCATCCTCAACAATGAACTCTATGTCGGCAAGCTCGTCTGGAACCGGCAGCGCTTTATCAAGGATCCCGATACGGGCAAGCGCCAAGCGCGCGCCAATCCCGAATCGGAGTGGGTCACCCAGGACGTGCCGGAACTGCGCATTGTCGACGACGAACTCTGGCAAGCCGTGAAGGCGCGCCAAAGCGGAAACAGAATCGAACGGAGTGACGATGGCTACGCCGACATCGGTTCCATCAACTATCGGCGCCGACCCAGGCATCTGTTTTCAGGCCTGATCAAATGCGGCTGCTGCGGCAGCGGCTATTCGATGATCTCGGCAGATCTGCTCGGCTGTTCAACCGCGCGCAACAAGGGCACATGCGACAACCGCAACAACATTCGCCGGGATCATTTGGAACGGCGCGTCCTCGATGCCCTGCGCTATCACCTGATGGATCCGAGCCTATTCAAGGAGTTCTGCGAGGAATTCACGCGCGAACTGAACCGGCTTCGCATGCAAGGCCGAGCTTCCATTGACGCAGTGGACGCTGAGCTCAAGCGGATCGAGCGCGAGCTCGACAAGATTATGGATCTCTATCTCAAGGACGCGATGTCGATCGAGACGGTCAAGCAGCGCAGCCACAAGCTCGAGGCCCGCAAGACCGAGTTGACGCGGTTCCTAGGCGATGCCGAAGAACCGCCTCCCCTGCTGCACCCCAACATGGCGCAGCACTATCGTGCCCAGATCGAGGATCTACATGCGGCTCTCCAGGACGATTCCCTCGGAGAGCGCATGGCTGCAGCCGAGCGGATCCGTTCATTGATGAACGAGATCGTGCTGACGCCGGAAGGCGGTTCGCTGCAGATCGACGTGCGCGGCGATCTGGCCGGAATCCTTGCGATATCCCTGGAACGCAAAAAGCCCGCCTTGGGGGCGGGCAAATCGCAATTAAAGATGGTTGCGGGGGCAGGATTTGAACCTGCGGCCTTCAGGTTATGAGCCTGACGAGCTACCGGGCTGCTCCACCCCGCGGCAGGAATTTGTTTGATTGTCATGGTTTGTTGAGATTTTTGCTTTGCAGGCCTGGCAACGACCTACTCTCCCAGGTCTTGAGACATAGTACCATCGGCGCTGAGGAGTTTAACGGCCGAGTTCGGGATGGGATCGGGTTGAGGCTCCTCGCTAGTGCCACCAGGCCGGCGAAGCAAAAATGAAGCCCTTGCGATTGCGGAGCAATCGTCAAGAGTATGCGCAGCGACAAATACGAAGTGTTTGTCGCGAGAAGCATACAAGATGGTTGTTTTCTATTTTTCACATTGTGCAGCGTGTTTGCTGCGTTGTGAGTATTGATAAATGAGAGCGATCAAGCCGATCAAGCTATTAGTACCGGTAAGCTGCACGGATCGCTCCGCTTCCACACCCGGCCTATCAACGTGGTGGTCTACCACGGCTTTCGAGGGAGAACTCATCTTGAGGTGGGTTTCCCGCTTAGATGCCTTCAGCGGTTATCCCGACCGTACATAGCTACCCTGCACTGCGGCTGGCGCCACAACAGGTCCACCAGAGGTACGTCCATCCCGGTCCTCTCGTACTAAGGACAGATCCTCTCAATTCTCCTACGCCCACGCCAGATAGGGACCAAACTGTCTCACGACGTTTTGAACCCAACTCACGTACCACTTTAATCGGCGAACAGCCGAACCCTTGGGACCTTCTCCAGCCCCAGGATGTGATGAGTCGACATCGAGGTGCCAAACGATTCCGTCGATATGGACTCTTGGGAATCATCAGCCTGTTATCCCCGGCGTACCTTTTATTCGTTGAGCGATGGCCGTTCCACAACGGACCACCGGATCACTATGGCCGACTTTCGTCTCTGCTCGACTTGTCAGTCTCGCAGTCAGGCGGGCTTATGCCATTGCACTCGACGAGCGATTTCCGACCGCTCTGAGCCCACCGTCGCACGCCTCCGTTACTCTTTGGGAGGCGACCGCCCCAGTCAAACTACCCACCATACACTGTCCCGGGCCCGGATGACGGGTCGCGGTTAGACATCCATGATCGTAAGGGTGGTATTTCAAGGGTGGCTCCACCGGGGCTGGCGCCCTGGCTTCATAGCCTACCACCTATCCTACACATGCAAGCACGAATGCCAGTGTAAAGTTATAGTAAAGGTGCACGGGGTCTTTCCGTCTAAGCGCAGGTACCCCGCATCTTCACGGGGAATTCAATTTCACTGAGTCTATGCTGGAGACAGCGGGGAGATCGTTACGCCATTCGTGCAGGTCGGAACTTACCCGACAAGGAATTTCGCTACCTTAGGACCGTTATAGTTACGGCCGCCGTTTACCGGGGCTTCGATTCAAAGCTTGCACCTCTCCTCTTAACCTTCCGGCACCGGGCAGGCGTCAGACCCTATACGTCGCCTTGCGGCTTAGCAGAGCCCTGTGTTTTTGTTAAACAGTCGCCACCCCCTAGTTTGTGCCCCTCGCCCATGGTTGCCCACGAACGAGGCCTCCTTATCCCGAAGTTACGGAGGCAAATTGCCGAGTTCCTTCAGCATAGTTCTCTCAAGCGCCTTGGTATACTCTACCAGTCCACCTGTGTCGGTTTCGGGTACGGTCTGATGTGGGAGCTATTTCCTGGAACCTCGTGATGGCATGCTCAATCCAATAAGAACACACCACGGAAGAGATCCGTCACTACCCACTGGTTGAGGAATATTCACCTCATTCCCATCGACTACGCTTTTCAGCCTCGCCTTAGGGGCCGACTAACCCTGCGCAGATTAGCTTTACGCAGGAACCCTTGGACTTTCGGCGACAGTGTCTCTCACACTGTTTGTCGTTACTCATGCCAGCATTCGCACTTCCAATACCTCCAGAGCTGCTCACGCATACTCCTTCACAGGCCTATGGAACGCTCCGCTACCGCGTGCTTGCGCACACCCACAGCTTCGGCTCGTGGCTTGAGCCCCGTTACATTTTCGGCGCAAAGACCCTTGTTTAGACCAGTGAGCTGTTACGCTTTCTTTAAAGGATGGCTGCTTCTAAGCCAACCTCCTGGTTGTTATGGGATCCTCACATCCTTTACCACTTAGCCACGAATTAGGGGCCTTAGCTGGTGGTCAGGGTTTTTTCCCTCTCGACGACGGACGTTAGCACCCGCCGTCTGTCTGCCGCATAGTGTTTCCAGGTATTCGGAGTTTGGTTAGGTTTGGTAGATCGGTAAGACCCCCTAGCCCATCCAGTGCTCTACCCCCTGGAACATTCGTGCGACGCACTACCTAAATAGTTTTCGCGGAGAACCAGCTATTTCCGAGTTTGATTGGCCTTTCACCCCTAGCCACAAGTCATCCGAGGCTTTTTCAACAGACACCGGTTCGGTCCTCCAGTGGGTGTTACCCCACCTTCAACCTGCTCATGGCTAGATCACATCGGTTTCGGGTCTAATAAGACGGACTGAACGCCCTGTTCAGACTCGCTTTCGCTACGCCTACACCTACCGGCTTAAGCTTGCCCGTCTCACTAAGTCGCTGGCCCATTATACAAAAGGTACGGTGTCACCATTGCAGGCTCCACCTGTTTGTAGGCATCCGGTTTCAGGATCTGTTTCACTCCCCTCGTCGGGGATCTTTTCACCTTTCCCTCACGGTACTG
>NZ_CP172714.1:212500-590136 GCF_057073705.1 Labrys sp. E2SS-1L
CGGCAAGGGCGCCATGCTCATGCATGGCGTCGGCCATCCTGGCCAAGGCGGGGATATCGGCATCGTCCCACAAACGCAATTCGATGAAGGGGGTGATTTCCGAGGTGTGATGCATCTCGGTCTGCTCGGTGAAGACGACGCCCCAGCCGCCTTCCGACTTGATCCGCCGCATCTCGGCGGCGGCGGAGGGGTCGCGATAGCCACCACCATTGCAATGGGGCACCTGGTAGAACCGGTTCTTGGCCGTCACCGGGCCGATCTTCATCGGCTCGAACAGAATGTCGTAGCGTGGATGGCGCATGAAATTCCCCGGGTTCGACGATCGCACCGCCGGGCAGATGCGAGGCGTCCCGATGCCTCCCAAAGCGCAGCGTGATCTGAACGAATTGCTTCAAATCACGATGACGCATCGAACCAGAGCGTTAGAGCAGGCAGCCGCTCGATCGTGAACGCGCTTGCCCTGGAGCATCACCACCAATTTCGGGGAGCCCGCGGCGACGGCAAATTAGAGTTTTCCGATGCAATGGATCAGCTGGGCTGAAGCAGGCGCGCTGCCTCGCTTGCACATCACCGCGCACGCTGCTGAAGCGCCTGGCGCAGCATCACCGCCGCGGCTCCGAGCGTCTCGACAGGATGGGCCTTGCAGTATTCGCTGATCCAGCGGCGAATCGAGGTGCCATCCTCGTCGATCAGCCAATCCTCCGCCCGCTCAGCAAGATTTGCCCCGCTGAGGAAGCCGGCAACCCAGGCTGCATAGGCCGTGCCCTGGGTCGAATTGGCGCTTGCCGTCCACCTGTCACAGGTCACGTCCATATAGCCGACGGCCGAGCGCCTTACTTCCTGAGCCAGCGCCGCGCCGGAATGGACCATGGCAGACAGGACGATCGCTCCGATGACACCCCGCATGCCGTCAGCCCGGTCGATTCGTGTTGGCGGACATGGTGCAATCCTTTTCCAGCCGGGCCTGGAGCAAGGCGGTCAAATGCTGGTGCCCGTCCGCCTGAGTTGCCACCGCGAACCGAGACTTTCGCAAAACGGCAAGTTTCATTCGCAGTTGTCGGCGAACAGCCCTCAGACTGTCAACCATCCCGAACGAACTGCCCCGTTCGTGATCCCGACGCAGCGCAAAGAAAATCTCTTGCCTGCGCACCCAATTGAATGTCTGCCCGCCAAACCAAGATCGCGCCTTGACGGAAAGGCTTCCCCTCTCTGCGGGGCTGCCATTCCCTTGCTCACCTTGTGCACCAGGCACCCATCCATCCTTCATCCACCACCATACCCGCTTCAATTCCCGAAGCGGCCCTGTTCCTTCTGCAACTGATGCGGCGGCCCCTCGATCATGATCGGACCAACGCTTATCGACGATCGTATCTATGCGCTAAAGGGCCTTTTCGGCTTTCCGATGACCAAGCAAGTCTTGGCCCTGTCAAGTCTTGGCCCTGTACTGATTGGTGCCGATGATCATCGGGAAATGCTCCGCAGGTTCCCGCCATTCTGCTGCCAATGATGTGAAGCCGGATTTAGGCGAAAACATGGGTCCGGCTGGCAAGAAAGCCGGCCGAGGCCGTATTTGGCGACCTGTCCGGGCGGGCCGACGGGCCGAAATCAAACAGGCAGGACGTCATTTGCCGTGCGGGAGTGCCCGGCCTCTGGGGTGATTTCATCGCAAGAAACCAGACCCCGGGAGCGGACCGGACGGCGAGCCGGCCAAAAAGGCCGGTCGCCGTCTCGCGGATGGAAACGGCCCATCCCGTTCGCAGGCTTTCTCAGTAATAGGCCGTGCAAACCCGGTTGCCATAGGAATCATAGCCCACCTGGGCGCATTGGCGCGGGCCGCCGCCATAGCCATCGTAACCCGGCTCGGGTTCGCGGCTCGGGGTGGTGGCCGCACCCACGGCGGCCCCGCCGGCCGCACCGATGGCACCGCCGATGAGGGCACCGCGCCCCTTGTTCTTCGAGACACCGGCGCCAATGGCGGCACCGGCCACGCCGCCAAGCACGCCGCCACCGACCGCCCGGTCCCCGGGATTGTCCGACGCACACCCCGCTACCGACATAGCGACGGCGCCCGCCAAAACCGTGATCAGAATTTTTTTCATAGATCGGTCTCCGTTTGCCAGATTACCGCTAAGTAATGATTCGGTCGCAATCGTGGCGAGCGTATTTCATCGGTTTATTTTAACCATGCCTGGCGATTGCCAGACCCTCCTTTCAATTTGAATTGAGGTAATTCGATCGATGCAAAATGGTTCAACTTTCCAAGGGGGCTGATCGACTGCTAAGGTCGCCATCTATTTGATAGAAAGACATTATCCAAGCCGCTCTCCCAACCCAGGGAGTGCCAAAGTCGCCGCGAGATCGCGCGTGAACTGGCGGGCCACTTCTGTCGGTTCGGGCTGAACCCGCAAGGCGATATAAAATTGCGACCGCCACACCAGGCCGGGTCCGTCGAGCCTTCGCATCTCACCGCGTTCGACCCATTTGCTCGCGAAATGAACGGGCAGGAAACCGAGGAAACAGCCGCTGCGGATCAGCACGGCCTGCGCTTCCATATTCGAGACCGAGGCCGTGATCAGGGGATCCTGTAGTGCGGCGAGTTCGGCGCGATGCAGATAGGGGCGGACCGTCATGGGATGGCGGGCAATCACCGCCGGCGTGATCTGCGCCGTAGCGCCGGCAAAGAGCGGATGGGCCTGCCCGCAATAGAGGGCATGCTCCTCCACATAGACAGGCGCATAGTCGATATTGGCCTGGCGGTTCGGGAACGGGCCGATGGCGACATGGATGTCTCCGGTCTGCAGCCCCTTGCCCAGCGCTTCGGGCGTGCCGACCTCCAGGCTGAGGCGGACCTGCTGCTCGCGTTCGAAAAAGCGTTGCACCGCCCGATGCACGGGCAAATCGGGGTTGTCCGCCTCGCTGTCGACGATGCCCACCCGCAAATGACCGGTGAGAATCCTGCGCAGGACGCCGAGATTGGCCTCGCAGGTCTCGAGCGAGCCCAGCATGCGCTTGGCTTCATGATAGACCGCCTCACCCTTCGGGGTCAGTGAGAATCCCCCACGTCCGCGCTGGCAAAGCGTGAAACCCACGGCAAGCTCGAGATCCTTGAGATGGGTCGAGATCACGGACTGGCCCGCGCCCAGAACGGCCTGTGCCCCGCCAAAGCCGCCATGCTCCACCACCGCGCAGAAGGTGCGCAGGTTCCGCACCATGTAGTCGCTGATCCGCATGACGGTCCCCGGGACAGACAGGTTTCGACAGTTTCCCGTTACATCAAAATTCCCGATGTAAGAATTGAAAAGTTCCGAATTATGAATGCATTCATTTGCGGCATCATCCCCAACCAATCGCCCGGCTGCCCCATGCCCATAGAAGGCACCTCCACCATCCCGGCCGGACGACGCCTTGATGATCCAGCTTCATCCAAGAGGGGACGTTTTCCATGAGCCACCCACACGCCGCGACCACGCCATCTCGGCTCCGAGCCGGTGGCGATGCCGCCACGAGCCCCGTCCTGCGCCGGGCTGCCTTTGCCAGCTTCATCGGCACCTTCGTCGAATGGTTCGACTATGCCGTCTATGGCTTTCTGGCGACGGTGATCGCCGTGGTGTTCTTCCCGGCCACCGACACGCGCAGCGCCCTGATGGCCACCTATGGCGTCTTCGCCCTGTCCTTCATCGTCCGTCCGATCGGCGGGGTGATCTGGGGCCATTTCGGTGACAGGTTCGGCCGCAAATCGACCCTGACGCTGTCGATCTTCATCATGTCGTCAGCCACCTTCGTCATCGCCTTCCTGCCATCCTACCAGACGGCCGGGCTGGCCGCGCCGGTGCTGCTCCTGCTGACCCGCCTCGTGCAGGGCTTTGCCGCCTCGGGCGAATATGCCGGCGCCGCCTCCTTCCTCGCTGAGCACGCGCCCGACCGCAGGCGCGGCATCTATACCTGCCTGGTGCCGGCCGGCGAGGCCGCGGGCCTGCTCGCCGCCTCCCTCTTCGTCGCTCTGCTGCATGCGCTGCTGACCACCGATCAGCTGCAGGCATGGGGCTGGCGCCTGCCCTTCCTGTTCGCGCTACCCTTCGGCTATGTCGGCGTCTTCATCCGCCGCCGGCTCGAGGAGACGCGCCACTTCAAGTCCCTGGAGGCCGCCCATCACGTGCCGCCGGCGCCGGTGCTCGAACTTCTCGGCAAGCACCGCCGCCAGGTGCTGATCGCCTTCGGCGGCACGCTGCTCAACGCCGTCGGCTTCTATCTCGTGCTCAGCTACATGCCGACCTATCTGGCCACCGAGCTCGGCATCAGCGAAACCGCCGCCTTCCTCGGCTCGACCATCACCCTCACGGTCTATCTCGCTTCGATCTTCGTGATGGGCATGCTGTCGGACCGGCTCGGCCGCAAGGCCGTGCTGATCGCCTGCTCGCTGCTGTTCGCCGCGCTCACCGTGCCGCTGTTCGTCGTACTCTCGTCCGTCAGCTTCACCGGCCTCGGTTCCGGCGGCTTCCTGGCGATCCTGGGGATCTGGGCGCTGTTCGGCGCCCTCCTCGCCATGAATGGCGGCACGCTGCCGACTCTGCTGTGCGAATTGTTCCCCACGCGGGTGCGCTATTCGGGTTTTGCCCTCAGCTTCAACGCGGCGAACGCCCTGTTCGGCGGCACCGCCCCCTTGATCGCCACCTGGCTGATCGGGGCGAGCGGCAGCAAGCTCGCGCCGGCCTGGTTCCTGGTGGCCGCCGCGCTGGTGACCCTCCTCGCCATCGCCATGACGACGGCCGGCCGCGCCGGCTCCACTCTCGACGACGACTAGAAGCGGCGCGGCACAGCTCGCCCCGTCGCCTGAAAACTGCAAGGACCCGCAATGAGTGAACATTCCTACGAAGCCGGACGGCTGAACCTGCCTTTCGTCGGCATCTCCACCTTCGCAAAGCGCCCCTATGTCGCCGATTGGCGCCGCATCGACGCCGACGTCGCCATTCTCGGCGCCCCCTTCGACTTCGGCACCCAGTTCCGCGCCGGTGCTCGCTTCGGTCCCCGCGCGGTGCGCGAGGCCTCCACGCTGTTCAGCTTCGGCCATGCCGGCGCCTATGACCATGAGGACGATCGCACCTATCTGCCGGCTTCGGTGCGGATGGTCGACATCGGCGATGCCGACATCGTGCACACCGACACCCAGAAGAGCCATGCCAACATCGAGGCCGGAGTCGCCGCCATCCTCGATGCCGGGGCGATGCCGGTGGTGATCGGCGGCGACCATTCCGTCAACATTCCCTGCATCGACGCCTTTGCGGGGCGCGGCGATATCCATATCCTCCAGATCGACGCCCATCTCGACTTCGTCGACGAGCGCCACGGCGTGCGCTACGGCCACGGCAATCCGATGCGCCGCGCCGCCGAGAAATCCTATGTCAGCGGCCTCACCCAGGTCGGCATCCGCAATGTCTCCTCCACCGCCAAGGAGGGTTATGACGATGCCCGCCGCATGGGCTCGGACATCCTGTCGGTGCGCCAGATGCGCGCGCTCGGGGCCAAGGGCGTGATCGATCGGATCCCGGCCGGAGCGCGGGTCTACGTCACCCTCGACATCGACGGCTTCTGCCCCTCCATCGCCCCGGGCACCGGCACGCCCTCGCATGGCGGCTTCCTCTATTACGAGGTGCTGGAAATGCTGCAAGCGCTGGCGCGCCGCAACGAGGTGGTCGGCATAGACCTGGTCGAGGTGGCGCCCGACTACGACCACACCGGGGGCACCGCGATCCTGGCGGCGCAGATCCTGCTGAATTTCCTCGGCTTCGTGTTCGACGCCCGCTCGGCAAGGGCTGCCGCCTGACCGGAAACGATAGTCGCAGTCGGTTCCGGCGCAGGGCGCGCTATAGCACGAAGCTGACCGGTCCCCCGCTTTCGGGATGGGGAATCACACCCATCTCGATGCCATAGATGGCCTTGAGGCAGGCGGGCGTCATGATCTCGGCGGGGGTGCCGCGGGCGATCAGGCGGCCGCCATGCAGGGCGACCAGTTCGTCGCAATAGCGCGCGGCCATGTTGACGTCGTGCAGCACCACGACGACGCCGATGCCGCGTTCACGCGACAGGCGCCGGACCAGGGCCAGCACATCGACCTGATGAGCGATGTCGAGCGCCGAAATCGGCTCGTCGAGGAGGAGGCAGCGCGTGTCCTGCGCCATCAGCATGGAGAGCCAGACACGCTGACGCTCGCCCCCCGACAGCGTATCGACCAGCCGGTCGGCGAAGGGCTCGACGTCGGCCAGCGCCATCGCCTCGGCAACCTTTTCGGCATCGGTCTTGCCGAAGCGCCCGAACGGGCCATGCCAGGGATAGCGCCCGAGTGCGACGAGTTCCTTGGACAGCAGGCTGGTGGCCGGCGGGATGTGCTGGGGCAGGTAGGCGACCTGGCGGGCAAAGGCCCGTTCGCCCCAGTCCCCAAGCAGGGTGCCGCCGAATCGCACCGAACCGGAGGTCGGCGCCTGCTGACGCGCCAGGATCTTGACCAAAGTCGACTTGCCCGAGCCATTATGGCCGACCAACCCGATTACCCGGCCTGGTGCCAGGGACAGCGTCAGGGGCTGCAGCAGCACGCGCCCGGGAATGGCGAAGCTGACGTCTTCGAGCGCGAAGAGATCCGTATCGGCAAGAGCCGGTATCGGAACTGATGCACTCTCTTGCGAAGCGGTCATAGGCATCGGCGTTATCACTTGAAGATGATGGGTATGGTCACGGTTGCGGCACGGCCGCCGGGTGGGGGCGGGACCGAGCCAAGCCGGCGGATGGTATTGACGCCGCTGGTATCCAGGCTTGGATTGCCACTCGAACCGGCGAGGCGAGGAGATGAAACTTGCCCGCTTGCGCTGATCGAAAAGGTTACACGGACCGTGCCCCTTCCGCTTGCCGATATCGAGTTGGCTGCCCGATTTACTCGGGCGTATACGGCGCGCTTCCAGGCGGCGAGTTCGTCACCCGTTGCCGAGCCCGACTGGCGCGGCGCCGCGGGCTGGACCGCCTGCTGGCGAGGGGCGACGACGGTGGGCTTGGGCTGCACCACGGGACGCTGCCGCTCCGGCTCCTTGCGGGGCGCGGGCTTCTTCTTCGGCTTGGGCTGTGGCTTGGGCGCCGCGGGCAGGATCACCTCCGCCTTGTCCTTTGATGGCAGGTCGGGCACCACCTCCGGGGGAGGCTCCGGCGGCGTTTCGGGCTCTACCGTTTCCGGCTGCACAGGTTCAGGCTCCGGTGGCGTCTGCTCCGGCACTTGCTGAGGCTCCACCGGCGTTGGCTCGACCTCCTGAGTCTGCGGTTGCACAGGCTCGGGCTCGACCGGCTGGACCGTCTCGGTCGGCGTCTCCTGCGTCTGCTCAGGCTGAGTCTCGGCCAAGGCTTCCTGGGGCGGCGCTTCAGGCAGAGTGGTCGGAGGGGCCAGATCAAACTCAATAGCCGGCAAGGGATCTCCGGCGGGAGGCGGCCCGACCGGATGCCAATCGCGTGCAACCCAGATACCGGCACCATGCACGAACAACATCACGACCGCTGCCGCCGTCCACAAGGCGACGTTGGGCAGGCTTGCAGCCTTGCCGGCCAGCCTGGACAAAGGCACCTGCTCACTCATTGTTGCGGCGCGGCGCCTGTGCTGACGGCTTGTCCGGTATCCTCGAGACCGACCAGGGCGATCTTGAGATAGCCGGCGTTACGCAGGAGATTCATCACAGCCATGATGTCGCGATAGGCGACGCCGCCATCGGCGCGCAGGAAGACACGCTGCTCGCGGTCCGCCCCCGTGAGCTGGTCGATGGCGGGCTGGAGCTGCTCACGCGGCACGGTGTTTTCGCCGAGCGCCAGGGTCAGATCCTTCTTCACGGTCAGGAACACCGGCTTGTCCGGGCGCGGCTGCACCTTGGCGTTGGAGACGGGCAGGTCGACGGCGACATCGACGGTGGAGAGAGGCGCCGCCACCATGAAGATGATCAGCAGCACCAGGATGACGTCGATGAACGGCGTGACGTTGATGTCGGAGACTTCCGACAGGTCGCCGTCCTGCGGATCCTTGAGGGAGACGCCCATACCGTCAGCCTACCGTCTGCGTGCGCGCGGATGCCAATGTGCGGACCGGAGCGGCGTTGCCATCCCGCTCCACGCCGCGGTCCTGGCGCTCGAGATCGCGCGAGACATGCTGCAGCACCTCACCGGAAGCGTCCGACAGGAGAGCCCGGTAGCCGGCAATGGCGCGGGCGAAGACATTGTAGATGATCACGGCCGGAATGGCGGCGACGAGGCCGATCGCGGTGGCGAGCAGGGCCTCGGCGATGCCGGGTGCCACCACCGCCAGGTTGGTGGTGTGCGACTGCGAAATACCGATGAAGGAGTTCATGATGCCCCACACCGTGCCGAACAGGCCAACGAAGGGGGCGGTAGCACCGATGGTTGCGAGCAGGCCGGTGCCGCGCGTCATGGAGCGACCAGCACGCGCCTCGATGCGGGCCAGCGCGATCGCCAGACGCTCCTTGATGCCATCGGCCGGCAAATCGTCCGAACGCAGCAATTCGCGGTTGGCCGCCGTCACGAGATCGGCGACGGCTCCCTTCCCCGACTGGCGCGACCGGATGGCCTGGGAGGCGGCTTCCAGGCTCTCGGCAGTTTCGAGCAGGCGCGCCGCCGTCTGCGCCCGGCGCTTGGCGAGCAGCAGCTCGACACCCTTGGCCAGCCAGATCGTCCAGGTCACCAGCGAGGCGAAGGCAAGACCGATCATCACGCCCTTCACCACCACGTCGGCCTGCATGAACATGCCCCAGGGGGACAGGTCATGCGGCAGGATACTGGCCGCGGCGGCGGCTGGATCGCCGGCCGGCGGGGGCGCCGGTGCCGGCTGTGCATCCTGGGCGAAGGCCCGAACCGGTACCATCGAGGCAAGCGAAATCAGGACCATGAGGGGCCCGTTGCGGCGAAAATCTACCATGTGTAGCTGGCCTTCAGGGTTGCGACGCGGCCCGCGCCGTAGTTGCAGCCATAGATACCGGAACAGCCCGCAACGTAGCGCTTGTTGAAGACATTGTTCACGTTCAAGGCGAAGTCCCACGCCTTGTATTTGTAATGCATACCGAGATCGACGAGGGTGGCGGCCGGCACCTTGTAGACGTTCTGGTTGTCGGCATAGGACGAGCCGATGTAGCGAATGCCCCCCTGCAGGCCGAGATTCTGCAGCACCCCATCCTGGAAGGTATAGTCGGCCCAGAGCGAGGCAGTGGTTTCCGGCACCACGTTCGGCCGCTTTCCGACCACGGTGGAATCGGTGTCCTTCTTGATGCGGATCTGCGAGGCGGTGAAGGCCGCCGTCATCTTGAGGGCATCGGTGACGTTGGCCTGTACTTCGACTTCGAGGCCGCGTGAGCGCACCTCGCCGAGCTGGTTGCTAAAGCCGAGATGTTCGGTGTCCGGCGTCACCACATTCTGCTTGGTGAGGTCGTAGTAAGCCGCCGTGATCAGGCCATCGAAGAAGGTCGGGCGATACTTCACGCCGGCCTCATACTGAACGCCGGTCTCCGACTTGAAAGGCTGGCCGGCAAAATTCGATCCGATCACCGGGTTGAAGCCGCGGGAAACCGAAACATAGGGCGTGATGCCGTTGGCGAAGGCGTAGGAGAGGCCGGCGCGGCCGCTGAAGGCACCCTCGACCCCGTTGAAATTGGCATTCCCGACCGAGGCGGTGCTGTCCGTCCAGACCCGGTCATAGCGCCCGTTCAGGGTCAGCAGCCAATTGTCGGCGAAGCTGATCTGGTCCTGCAGATAGGCGCCAAGCTGGTGCATGGTATATTTCTGGCGCAGATAGGGCGTTACCACCCCGCCCTGCGGCGTGCCATAGACCGGATCGGTGGCGCTCAGGGGGGTGGTCGTGAAAGTCCCCTGCATCTGGTTGATGGCATAGTATTTGTAGTCGAGGCCGAACAGCAGGTCATGCGCCAGAGGCCCGGTGTCGAACCGCCCTTCGAGCTGGTTGTCGGCCGAGAAGGTGTTGACCGTGGTGTGGTGCGCAAAACCGAGGCGATGAAGCTGGTTGTCGTCGGACACCGGCACGGGAGAGGGCACCCACGGCGTCGAGGAACCGGGAACCTCATAGCCATAAGGGTAGGCATAGCGCTCGCGCGTATCGAGATAGGCGTAGCGCACGTTCTGGCGGAAGGTCCAGGCATCGTTGAAATCGTGCTTGAACTGATAGCCGATCATCGCCTGCGAGCGACGATACAGGTCGTCCGAGGGTTCGGAGGAATAGAAATCGCGGGAAATGCGCCCGAAGCGGGTCGCCTTCACCGTACCGTAATAGGGCAGGAAGCCGCCGGTATGGTCGAGATCCATATTGGTGTAGTTGGCCAGCAGCGTCAGGCTGGTCGCATCGTTGGGCGTGTAGGTCAGGGCCGGGGCGATGAAGCCCTGGAAGCCCCTGGCCTTGTCGGTTTCGTAACCGCCGCCCGCAATTCGGCCCGTCAGGCGATAGGTCCACACACCGGCTTCATCGAGCTTGCCGCCGAAGTCGAAGCCCGTGGTGGCCTGGCCCCAGCTGTTGATGCCCGCCTCGATCCGGCGCAGCGGCTCATCGCTTGGCCGCTTGGAGACGAGATTGAGGATGCCGCCGAGATTGCCGCCGCCATAGAGCACCGAGGAGGGGCCGCGCAGCACCTCCACGCGCTCGAGGGCGTAGGGATCGACATAAAAGCTGCCAAAGGCATATTGGTAGAGCGGCAGGCCATCGAGGAAGATACCGGTCTGGCTGGCGTCGAAGCCGCGGATGAACACCCAGTTGGTGCGGGGGTCATAGCCATAGGGCGCACCGGTTACGCCGGCCGTGTAGTAGAAGACTTCGTCGAGCTTCTGGGGCTGCCGAGCCTCCAGCTGGTCACGGCCGATCACGGTCACCGATTGCGGAACCTTCTCGATCGGCGTGTCGGTCTTGGAGCCTGCCGTGGTTTTCTTGGCGACATAGCCCGTCACCGGGCTCGTGCCCGTCCCACCACTGACGACGACCGGATCGAGCGCAATCGTTCCGCCATTGCTCCCCTGTTGTGCGGACGCGGCTGTTGCCGCGGCCAGCATCAAAAGGCCCGATGCCGTCCCCATGGACAGCTTGACGCAAACTCCAACCCGCCGGTCCATCACCTCTACCATCCCAGTGAGAGAAACAATATCGCGCGGCACCAAGAGCCTGCAGCGTCATTTGGCAGACGTTTAGACCAACAAGCTTTACCATGTAAACAAACTTATAATAGAATTACTCATACAAGTGAGTAATTATACTTGTTTTGATTTGTGCAATTTATAAAGATTCAAAACTGTGCAGGAGCACGAATATTCTCTGTTGCATGCCGTATATTTCAGGTGCCATAAGCCGGCCCTGTCAGTAAACGAGATCTTTTCGAGGGATGGCCGCCTTCGCCTGGTCAAGGCTGGCGCATGCTTCGCTTCCTCTACGCAGCGTTTGCGAACTCGCTTTTTCCGGGGTGCGGTTCGCAAACACTGCAGATGTCTGAAATCCTGCAGGTCTCTTGATCGGCTCATGGCTCGATCCCGGAGATTCTGCCTGGCGCGGAGACGCCGTGAAACTGCTTGCCACCTTGCTTCCGACAGCCTTGCGCCATGCCGCCATCGCTCTGGCGTGCCTGGCGCTCGTCCCGAGCGTCGCGCACGCCCAAGCTGCGGCCGCGCCCGAGCGCCTCGTCGTGCTGGACTGGACGGCAACCGCCATGGTGAGGTCGCTCGGTATCGATCCCGTCGGCGTGGGCGACGCCGATCTCTACCGCATCTGGGTGGGCCAACCGCCCCTGTCGCAGAGCACGTGGGATGTCGGCCTTCGCGACACGCCCAGCCTGGAAGCCGTTGCCTCCCTCAAGCCGGAGCTCATCATCGTCAGCCCTCTCGGTGCCGCCGCGCGTTCCGCGCTGCAGCGCATTGCACCCACCCGGGAGGTGGCGGTCTATTCCGGAACGGGCGATCCCCTTCGCCACGCCGAAACCGAGCTCCAGGCGCTGGCCAAGGTCGTGGGGCGCGAGGCCCAGGCGCAGGCCGTCGTGACACGGGCCGATACCGAGTTTGCGAGCTTGCGCCAGCGCCTCGCAGGTGCGGCCATGCCTCGCCTGCTCGTCATCCAGTTTCTCGACAAGCGCTTCGTGCGTGTCTACGGGCCCTCCAGCCTGTTCGGCGGGGTGTTGCAACGGCTTGGCCTCGGCAATGCCTGGCATGCGCCGACCAATGGCTGGGGCTTCGCCCTGGTAGGCGTGGAAAGGCTTGCCGCCTTTACCGATGCCGAAATCGTGGTGGTCGACCCCTTACCCTCCGAGGTGACGCTCGCACCTGATACGGACAGCCTGTGGGGCAACCTGCCTGCAGTGAAACAGGGCCGCGTGAAGCGGCTTGCCGCGACCTGGCCCTTCGGCGACCTGACGGCGGCGCAGCGCTTCGCCAGTCTCCTGGTCGATGCCATCAGTGGGAACCGCGCAGCGGACGGTGGCAATGCCCGGTTCTGACGCACGCAGCCCCCTGCTTGCCTACACCGTCCTGGGCTCGCTGGCTCTCGTGCTGACCGCCTGGTGCTGGACCACGCAATTGCCGGCCGCGCAATGGTGGGGCGCGGTACTCCATCCCCGGTTCGACGACCCGCAGCAGCTCGTCTTTCATTTCTCCGCCCTGCCTCGCGCGCTCACTGCAATCCTGGCCGGCGCAGGACTCGGTCTGGCCGGTCTCCTCTTGCAACAGACGCTGCGCAATCCCCTGGCCTCCCCTACCACGCTCGGCCTGGAAGCGGGCTCCCAGCTTGCCTTGACCATCGTCCTCGTCGCCGCTCCCGGGCTGCTCGTGCTCGGACGCCCCGTGATCGCACTGGCCGGCACGCTGCTGGCCCTGGGGTTCGTGATGGCGTGCGCGGCGCGCAATCGCTTCTCCTCCGTCGCCCTGGTGCTGGCCGGCTTGGTGGCAGGGCTGTTCTGCGGCGCACTCACTATCGCGCTGCGCCTTCTCAACCAGGAATATGTCGCCACCCTCTTCCTGTGGGGTGGCGGCTCGCTGGCGCAGCAGGACTGGACGGCGCCAGTGGCACTCGCGCCGTCCATCGCCGCGCTCTACCTCCTCGCTGCACTCTTGGCCCGCCCCTTCGAACTGCTCGCCCTGGACGAGGAAAATGCACGCGCCCTGGGGGTGCCGCTCGGCGTGGTGCGCTGCGCCGGCCTCCTCCTCGCCGCCTTGCTGACGGCGGTGGTCACCGCCCATGTCGGGGTGATCGGTTTCGTCGGGCTGGCGGCACCGCAGATCGCACGCCTGTCGGGAGCCCGCCGTTTCGCGGCCCGGCTGGTATTGGCCCCCTTGACCGGCGCCCTGCTGGTGCTGGCGGTCGACGCCATCGTCGGACTGCTGGAAGCGGCCGGCATCATCGACCTGCCCACGGGCGCGGCCACGGCCTTGCTGGGCGCCCCGCTTCTGCTCTGGCTTCTGCCGCGCTTGCGCCGCAGCGAGCCCCCCTCCACGCAGCGCTCCCTGGCCACCAGCGCGCGCGACCGGACCCGGCTCCTACCTTTGCTCGCCGCACTGCTCGTCCTCGCTATGGCTAGCGCCTTGCTGATCGGCCATGGCAGTGCCGGCTGGTGGCTGACCCCGCCGGCAGACTTAGCCCTGGTCGAGCCCTGGCGGGCTCCACGCGCCTCGATTGCCGCCCTGGCCGGTGCCATGCTCGCTACTTCGGGCTTGCTGCTGCAGCGGATATCGGGAAATCCGCTGGCCGCACCCGAGGTGCTCGGCATCGGCACCGGTGTTGCCTTCGGCATGGCCCTGGCGATGATCCTGGGCCAGACGGCCGGCCTGGCTGCTCACACGGCGGCCGGCGCGGCCGGGGGTTTTCTTGCGCTTTTCCTGGTGCTGATGGTGGGCCGGCGCAGCGGCTTCGCCCCCGACCAGGTCCTGCTCACCGGCCTTGCCCTCTCGGCCCTGCTCGACGTCGTCATCGTCGCCTTTCTCGCATTGGGCGATCCCCGTGCGCCGCAAGTGCTCGCCTGGATGGCCGGATCGACCTATTATGCCGATTGGCCCAAAGTACTGACGACAGCGACCTTTGCCGCCCTGCTGCTGCCATCCGCCCTGGCACTGACGCGCTGGCTCGACATCGTGCCGATGGGCCCCGTCACGGCCAGGGCTCTCGGCTTGCCGGTCAAGACCAGCCGGCTGGCGATCCTGGCCATGGCCTCGCTGCTGACATCCGTCGCGGTCATGGCCACTGGCCCGCTCACCTTCGTCGGCCTTGCCGGGCCGCATATGGCGCGCCTCATCGGCCTGCGCCGCGCCTGGTCGCAGATCCTCGGCTCGGTCCTCATCGGCGCCCTGGTCATGGTCGTCGCCGATGCCCTGGCGCGTACGCTGATCGCCCCCCGTGAACTGCCGACCGGCATCGTGGCCGCCCTGATCGGACTGCCCTACCTGATCTGGCAGCTCGGGCGTCGAGCTCATTGAGGGGTCGAAGACGATGAAGGCCCGAATGGAGGCAATGGCCGCGTCCCGGCGCGACGTGTATAGATCTCCGATCCGTTTTCGTTGCGAGGAAGGCCCTGGCGGCTACCTCTGCATCCCTGCATCCCTGATTGCTCGATAGCCATGGCCTTACTGAAACGCTTTGCCGCCTATTATCTGCCCTATCGCGGCCTGTTCCTGCTGGATTTTTCCTGCGCGATCGCCTCCGGCCTGCTCGAGCTCGGCTTTCCCGTCGCGATCAAGATCTTCATCGATACGCTACTGCCGTCAGGCCAGTGGCAGTTGATCACCCTGGCCTGTGTCGGCCTTCTGGCCGTCTACATCGTCAATACCGGCCTGATGGCGATCGTGACCTATTGGGGCCACATGCTCGGCATCAACATCGAGACCGAGCTGCGGCGCAAGGCGTTCGACCATCTCCAGAAACTGTCCTTCGGCTTCTTCGACAACAACAAGACCGGCCATCTCGTCGCCCGGCTCACCAAGGATTTGGAGGAGATCGGCGAGATCGCCCATCACGGTCCCGAAGACCTGTTCATCGCGGTGATGACGCTGGCCGGCGCCTTCCTGCTGATGTTCTCGCTGCATGTCGAGCTCACCCTCATCACCGCTCTCGTCGTGCCCGTAACGGCCTGGGTGACGCTGCGCTATGGCGGCCGCATGACCAAGAACTGGGGCGCGCTCTATGACAGCGTGGGCAGCTTCAACACCCGCATCGAGGAAAATGTCGGCGGCATCCGCGTGGTGCAGGCTTTCGCCAATGAGGACCATGAGCGGGCGCTGTTCTCGCGCGACAATCACGATTATCGCCGCACCAAGCTGCAGGCTTATTGGCTGATGGCCGCCTCCAATTCGCTGAGCTATCTGAGCATGCGGCTCACCCAGCTCGCCGTGATGGTCGCCGGCAGCTATTTCGTGCTGACCGGCCAGCTCAGCCATGGCGGCTTCGTCGGCTTCCTCCTGATGATCGGTGTGTTCTTCCGTCCTATCGAGAAGATCAATGCCGTGATCGAGACCTATCCCAAGGGCATCGCCGGCTTCCGCCGCTATCTCGACTTCCTCGACACCCGGCCCGACATCACCGACCGACCCGATGCCCGGCCGGCACCGCTGCTCACCGGCGCCATCCGGTACCAGAAGGTCGGTTTCGGCTATACGCCCGACCGACAGATCCTGGCCGATCTCGATCTGTCGATCGCCGCCGGCGAGACGGTGGCTTTCGTCGGGCCGTCGGGCGCCGGCAAGACCACGATCTGCTCGCTCCTGCCCCGCTTCTATGACGTCACACAGGGTGCCATCACCATCGACGGCATCGACATCAGGGATCTCACCCTGCGTTCGCTGCGCAGCCAGATCGGCATCGTGCAGCAGGACGTCTTCCTGTTCGGCGGCACCATCCGCGAGAACATTGCCTATGGCCGCCTCGAAGCGAGCGAAGACGAAATCCTCGAGGCAGCCCGCCGCGCCCGTCTCGACGGCGTGATCGCCTCGCTGCCCAATGGCCTGGACACCCTGATCGGCGAACGCGGCGTCAAGCTGTCGGGCGGCCAGAAGCAGCGCCTGGCCATTGCCCGCATGTTCCTGAAGAACCCGCCGATCCTGATCCTCGACGAGGCGACCTCGGCGCTCGACACCGAGACCGAGCTCGCCATCCAGCAGGCCCTCGCCGAGCTTTCCAAGGGGCGCACCACCCTGGTGATCGCCCACCGCCTGGCGACGATCAAGAATGCCGACCGCATCCTCGTCGTCGACCGCGGCGGCATCGTCGAGCAGGGGCGCCATAGCGATCTCCTCGACAAGTCCGGAATCTATGGGCGACTGCACCGGGCGCAATTTGTCTGACGCCTTGGGAAGACAGGCACTGCAGCAAATCGGGCCTGTCTTTCCAACGACATCGACTGGGAACGACCTCATATTACTTTCGGAATGCTCGCATTCTATTCTTATTTATATTTTACACAGAGACAGATAATCTGTACAATTTAGAATTAATATAAATCATTTCGGTTGAGAGGCACTGCTTTTCTGGATAATGCTTGCGTAATTGCCCGGCATCGCCGCCCGCTCACAGATTTCGCTCCATGAACAGCCGCAGTCACGACATCGAAACTCTCTATGCCGCGGAGCGGCCTCGCCTGGAGCGGACGCTGCGGCGCAAAGTCAGGAGCCGGGATGCGGCGCTCGATCTCATCCAGGACATGTTCCTGCGGATCTGGGAGCGCACCAGCGACACCACCGGCAACGCATCGGCATTCCTGACCCGTTGCGCCCGCAATGCAGCGATCGATCATCTGAGGTCGGAGTCGAGGCGCGAGCGCCTGCAGGAGGGCACGCTGCCGAGCCAATATGCGGCCTCTCCCGCAACGCCGTTCGAAATCCTCTCGGCCCGCCAGAACCTGCAATCCCTTCAGGACAGAATCGCGGCACTGCCCCGGCAGACGCGGCATATTTTCCTGCTGAACCGCATTCACGGGCATAGTTTCGTCGAGATCGCCGCGACGCTGGGCATCTCGGAGCGCGCCGTGGCAAAGCATATGGCACGAGCGCTCGCTGCCTGCGCAGCAAGCGATGGCATATCCCCGGACGGGGCCTGAGGCAACCGGCCCCCAATCCTCCACAGACGCTCGTCCCCGACGATCGCGTCGGCCGGCATCATGCGACAGGCAAGCCCGGCACAGTCGGGCTATAGTGCCGCGATTCTCTATCGCACGGTGCCATAGACGAAAAAGCGGTTTTCGAGGCCACGGATCATGGCACCCCCCCAATCCTCACGAGATGTCGAACAGGAGGCCAGGGACTGGTTCGTTCGCCGCCTCGCTGGATTGTCACGGGCCGAGCAGGCCGAATTCGAGCACTGGTTCGGTTCCGATCCCGCTCACGCCGACGCCCTTCGCAGGACGGAGCAGGTCTGGAGCGCTGCCGAACGGCCCGCCCGCCAGCTCGCCTCCAGGGAAAACGAAGCGCTCGCGCCCTATCTGCACGCCGTCGACAGAAGCCGGCGCCAGCATCGCAGCTTCCGCCGGCTCTCGGCTGCCACCCTGGTGCTGGCACTCGGCCTCGGCGGCGTGATCTGGCTGCAGAACCCTCATCTGCTGCAGAAACTGATGGCCGATCACAGCAGCGGCCGCGGCGAACGGCGTGCCATCACACTGTCCGATGGTTCGAAAGTGCTTCTCGACGCCGACAGCGCGCTCGACGAGGCCTTCGACAAGAACGAAAGACAGGTCAGGCTCCTGCGCGGCACCGCCTCTTTCGACGTCGCCCCCGGCAAGGCTCCTTTCGTCGTGCGCGTGCCGGACGGCGACATCAGGGATATCGGCACCCAGTTCGACGTCAGTCTCGGCGAAGACGGCACAATCGTTACGCTCGAGAGCGGCAAGGTCGCCATCAAGGCCGAGCATATCGGCGAAGCTCTGCTGGACGAACCGGGCCAGCGCCTTCGTTTCGACAGGCAAGGCCTAGGCGAGATCGAACAGGTCGATCTCAAGGATGCGCTGGCCTGGCGCAAGGGACGCTATGTCTTCTACCGGGCCCGGCTGTCCGAGGTCATCGAGGAAATCGCGCGGTATCGGCAGGGAAGGATCGTCGTTACCGATGCGGGCCTGAGCGACCAGCGCGTCACCGGCAGCTTCAGCCTGGCCGACACGGATGCGGCACTGCAGTCCCTGCAGGCCAGCGTCGGCTTCCGCATGACTGCCCTACCCGGTGGACTCGTCGTGTTCATCCGGCCGTAAGGTGTCCGATTCCGCGATACGAAGAAAAATCTTCGCCAAGGGGTTCAGTGAAACGCCCCCTCGAACGTGAAGACCATGGAGGCTGGTAATCCGCAGGTGCCAAGACCGCGGGTTTGCCGGTGATCGATGATCGAGGGGACAGGTTGCGATGAGTAGGCATGGCGTGAAGCGTGTGGCCGGCAGGATGGCGGCCGCCATGCTGATGGCTGCGACGACGGCAAGCGTGGGCGTGTCGGTGGCCCGGGCAGAGCAGCCCGCCGGACAGCGTTTCACCTTCAATATTCCGGCGAGGCCGATTCCCCAGGCGCTGAACGAGATCGGGCGCGTCGCCGGTCTTTCCGTGGTCTTCCGCGAGAACAGCCCTATCAAGACGCTCGGCCGCCCGGTTCGCGGGTCCCTGACCGTGCAGCAGGCGCTTGCCAGGCTGCTGGCGGGCTCCGGCTTGAACTATCGCTTCAGCAATGCCTCCACAGTGACCGTCCTTTCTGCCGACGTCACCGCGAGCATCGGCGGAACCGAGAACTCAGGCGCGATCGAACTCGACCCGGTCATCGTCCAGGCGCAATCGGCCTGGGCCCCGGTGCAGGGCTATGTCGCCCGCCAGAGCGCCTCGGGGACCAAGACCGACACGCCGATCATCGAGACACCACAGTCCGTCACTGTCGTAACCAAGGACCAGATGGTGGACCAGAAGGTCGCCTCCCTGGCCGACGTCCTGACCTATACGCCGGGGGTCGGCATGCAGTCGCAGGGCTTCAGCCGCATGACGGATGACGTGATGCTGCGCGGCTTCGACGTCGCCACCGGCAATGGCGGCATGCTGCGCGACGGCATGAAACTGCAGTCCAATGTCTATGACAGCGCCCAGGAGCCCTACGGCCTGGAGCGCGTCGAGGTCTTGCGCGGGGCCTCCTCGGTCCTCTACGGCCAGTTGGCGCCAGGCGGCGTGATCAACGCCATCTCCAAGCGCCCGACGCCAACACCCCTGCACGAAATCAATCTCGAATATGGCAGCTATGACCGCAAGCAAGCCTCCTTCGATCTTTCCGATGCCCTGACGGCCGACGGCACCCTGCGCTATCGCCTGACCGGCCTGGTGCGGGACGCCGACAGCTGGGTCAGGCACGTACCGGACGACAAGGTCTATATCGCGCCCGCCATCACCTGGCAGCCGAACGAGGCCACGTCCTTGACGCTCCTGGCGAGCTATCAGCATGTGAATACCCGCTTCATCACGCCGCTCTACTGGAACGACGTCGCGACCGGGCGCATTCCGCGCAAGCTGTTCCTGGGCGAGGAATCCTTCGATCGCTTCGTGGGCGATGCCTATACGATCGGCTATGCCTTCGAGCACCGTTTCGACGAGACGCTGAAGCTGCGCCAGAACGCCCGCTACTACTATTCCGACGTGCGCTGGGATTATATGCAGGCTGGCCTCCTGCCCGTCACCAACGGCCAGCTCGCACGGCGGGCCAGCGCCCGCACCGAGCGCTCCTACGGCATCACGGCCGACACCTCGATCGAGAAGAGCTTCGAGACCGGCCCGCTCAACCACACCCTCCTGGTCGGCTTCGACTATTACCGTCGCAGCTACGACTCGCACCGCTATCGTGGCTCGATCGTCCCGCTCGACATCGACAACCCGGTCTATTCCGGCTACCCGGTCATCAACTATGGCGTCGATCGCGGCAGCGACAATCTCAGCGACCAGTTCGGCATCTATCTGCAGGACCAGATTCGCCTCGGCAACCTGACCGTGCTGCTCGGCGGGCGCCATGACTGGAACCGCGCCACGGTTCTGAACTACCTGACGGGCGCCAAGTCGCGCCAGAACGACAGCGCCTTCACCGGCCGCGCCGGGCTGGTCTACCGCTTCGACAACGGCATCGCCCCCTATGTCAGCGTCAGCCAGTCCTTCGCGCCGCAGCTCGGCCTGGACGCAATCTCCGGTACGGCACTCAAGCCCAACAAGGGCCTGCAATACGAGGCGGGCGTGCGCTACCAGCCCGAAGATACCAACCTGCTGCTCAGCGCCGCCGTCTACGAGCTCACCCAGCAGAATGTCAGCAGCTTCGACGCCCTCGGCGACGTCTATCAGATCGGCAAGGTCCGCTCGCGCGGCGTCGAGCTGGAGGCCCATTCCTCCTTCGGCAATCTCGACCTCGTCGCCAGCTACGCCTTTACCGACAGCAAGACCCTGCAGAGCGCGGTAGCCTCCACGGTGGGCCGGCCGGTGGACCTGGTGCCCCGGCACTCCGCCGCGCTATGGGCGAGCTACAAGCTCGACGATCTCGGCGTGCGGGGGCTGAAGATCGGCGGCGGACTGCGCTATGTCGGGGAAACCTACATCGCCGACAGCATCGACGTGCTGGGCAAGCCGACCCACGTGCCGGACTATCTGCTGGTTGACGCCATGGCGAGCTACGACCTCGGCGTGATCGACAAGAGACTCGACGGTGCCAGCCTGACCGTGAATGCGCGCAATCTGTTCAACAAGAAGTTCTACACCTGCGCCGGCTCGACGGGGTGCCGCTATGGCGAGCCGCTGACGGCAACCGCGACGCTGTCCTATAAATGGTAACTCTCTCGCCAGGGCGGGCGGCCGTGCGGCGCGACATGCTACGCGCTGCTCTGGCTCTCCCTTTCATGGCCGTGATGGGAATTCCGGCACGTGCAGCGAGCCCGCCTCGCCTGGTCGCGCTGGATCTGCTGGCGACCGAGCTTCTTGTCTCGCTCGGCGTCAATCCCGTGGCCGTGGCCAATGTCGCGCTCTATCACAGGCTCGTCGCCAAGCCGGCGCTTGCCGATGAGGTCATGGACCTCGGGCCCCTGCTCGAGCCCAATGCCGAGCTGCTGCAGGCTATCCGACCCGATGCCATCGTCATGGCGGCCTGGCAGGCCGGGCCTCTGCGCCGCTTGCGCGAAATCGCGCCGCTGGTTCCCCTCGATGCGGCCTCGGCCGGCAAATCCGGCGTCGCCCAGGCGATCGGGCTGCTCGTCCAGCTCGCGGAGCTGACCGGCAGGAAGGAGGCGGCGCAGGCCCTCGCTTCGCAGCTGGAGGCGACGTTTGCCGAGGCACGCACCGCCCTCGCCGGGCGAACCCGCCGATCCCTTTATGTCGGCCGCTTTGCCCAGGACGGCCGCACGGTTGCCTTGTTCGGCGGCACCGGATTGATCGGCGACAGCCTGACCCGGCTCGGCCTCGTCAATGCCTGGCGCGGGCGCGTGAACGGATCGGGCGTGATCTCGGTGGGCATCGACCAGCTGGCGGGCGATCCCGAGGCCAGGATCGTGCATTTCGACCGGGGCGTGGAGACCCGCAACGCCCTGGCCCGGCTTGCCGACAATCCGCTCTGGCGCGCTCTTCCCGCCGTCAAGGCCGACAGGCTGACGATGATGCCGGTGATCTACCCCAATGGCGGCGTCGCCTCGGCGATGCGCTTTGCTCGCCAGCTCGCTGAAAGTCTGCCGCACGATGCCTGAAGCCCGACTTGCAGCCAGCGGCCGTGACAGCGTCATCGGCGGGATCTCCGGCTGGATCATGGTCGGTGCCATCCTCCTCGGCCTCGCCGCGGCCCTGTTCCTGCTCAACCTTTCCCGCCTGGTCCCGCCTGCGGCCTGGCCGGCCCTGCTGGCCGGTGCCGACGACCTTCGCGCAATCATGGCGCGGGACGAGCTGGCCCCCCGCTTCTGCGCCGGCCTCCTCGGCGGCGGCGCTCTCGGCCTGGCCAGCGTGGTTCTCCAGCAGGTGCTGCGCAACCCGCTCGCCGAACCGGGAACGCTGGGGATCTTCGCGGGGGCCAAATGCGCCATCGCCGCCTCGATCGTCTGGGCACCCGGACTGTTGTCGCTGGGCTGGGACCTGCCGGCGCTGGCCGGAGGCCTGGGCGTCGCCGTCTTCGTCCTCCTGTTTTCGGCGCGGTCCGGCTTCGCGCCGGCGACGGTCACCCTGGTAGGGCTGATTGCCTCGCTCGTCTTCGGCGCTTGCGGCACCATGCTGGTGCTTACCCATTTCGACACCCTCGGCGATCTCTACATCTGGGAGGCTGGTTCGCTCATCCAGAACGGATGGGGAAGCGTGCTGGCCCTGGGGCCGAAACTCGGCCTGGTGTCGCTGGCGATCGTCCTTCTGATGCGCCCGCTCTCGGCCATGCAGATCGAGGGCGCGGAGCGGCTGGGCGTACGGACGTCGCTGGTCAGGGGCGCGACCATGCTCGCCGCCGTCGGGCTGAGCGCGTTGGTCGCGAGCACGGTCGGCCTGATCAGCTTCCTCGGCCTTGCCGGCGCAGCCATCGCGCGAGGCGCCGGCGCGAGGCGGCTGTCGACCCGCCTGATCGCAGCCCCGCTGATTGCCGCGGGCCTGCTGGTGCTGACCGACCAGGCCCTGCTGGCGCTGGCCGGCGGCATCGAGATTCCCGCCGGCATCACCGTCATGCTTGTCAGCGTTCCCCTGCTGCTCTGGATGCTGCAACGCACGCCCGTCGCCAGCAGTGCTCCCGCAGCGATGAGCGCACCGATGCGGCTGCAGGTCGGCACCGCGCCGGCCTTCATCGGCCTTGGCTCGGCCCTGATTGCGAGTTTCGCCCTCGCCGCCACGCTCGGCCCCGGCCCCGATGGCTGGCAACTCGCCCATGGCAGGCTGCTCGCCGAGCTGTCGATCTGGCGTCTGCCGCGCATCACGGCCGCCTGCTGCGCCGGCGCCATGCTTGCGATGGCGGGCTCGCTGCTCCAGCGCCTGACCCGCAACGCGATGGCCAGCCCCGAGCTCCTCGGCATCTCCTCGGGAACCGCCCTGATGCTGCTGGTGGCGACCCTGTTCCTGCCGGGCCTCGACCGCTCTGGCACGGCGGCGCTGTCCTGCCTGGCCTGTCTCGCCATACTGGGCTGCGTGCTCCGGCTTAGCCGGCGCTCGGCCTTTGCTCCCGACCATCTTCTGCTGATCGGGGCCGGCCTCGGCGCGTTGCTGGCTTCATTGCTGTCGATCCTGCTCGTCATCGGCGATCCCCGGATTCTGCGGGTGATCGGCTGGCTGTCGGGCTCGACCTATTCGGTCGATGCCGCCGAGGCACGCGCCATCGTCCTGGCAACGGCCCTTGCTCTGTTGCTGCCCTTGCCGTTGGTGCGCTGGATCGGCCTGATGCCGCTGGGCGAGCCGGTCGGCCGCTCGCTCGGCGTACCGATCGCCAGTGCGCGCCTTGCCATCGTGCTGGTCGTCGCCGTGCTGACCGGCATCGCCACTTTGTTCGTGGGGCCGTTGAGTTTCGTCGGCCTGATGGCGCCCCATCTGGCACGACGCCTCGGCACGCGGACGGCACTGGCCGAAATCTACGGTTCGGCCCTCGTCGGCGCCGTGCTGATGGTCCTGGCCGACTGGGCAGGCCGCACCATCGCCTTTCCCTGGCAGATCCCGGCCGGGCTGATCGCGACGGCCCTTGGCGGCGCCTATTTCGTCATGACGGCCTGGAAGCGATGACAGCCACCATGCTCGCCACTCTCTTCCAGGGCCCGCTGGCCTTCCTCGCCGACAATCTGGTGCTGGGGGAGGACGCCCGCGCCCTCATTCCCGCGACCGCCCTGGTCGAGGGCGAGGATCTCACACTTCTCCTGGCCCGCTTCGCCGGGAACTACCAGGAGCCGGAGCCAGTCGCGGTGGCGACGCTCTGGTCGAAATGGCATTTTTCGATCCTGATACCGCCCGTCCTGGCCGCCAATATCATCGCCGGCTGGAATTTGCCGATCACAATCGGCGAGCTTGGCGTGGTCCTCTCCGAAGACGGCCGCACCGCTGCCCTGAGCCTGCCGCATGCAGGCAGCCCTCTTGTGCCAAGCACAGTCCGCGAGCGCTTCGAAAGCCTGGTCGATGGCCATCTCACCCCGATGATCGCGGCGATCTCGCGCGCCAGCGCCCTGCCCCGGAAAGTGCTGTGGAGCAATGCCGGAACCATCGTCGAGCACAGCCTGGGCGAGCTGGAGGCCTTCCTGGGAACCGGCCACCCAGGCCTCGACCAGGCCCGCGCCTTGCTGGCGACCCGGCGTTGGAGCGACGGCACGAGCAACCCCCTGTTCGAGCCCATCCGCTACAGCGCCGAAAAAGGGCGAAGGCGCCGGATCTGCTGCCTGCGCTATCGTATGGACGGCCTGAAACTGTGCAAGACCTGCCCCCTCGACTGAGGGCAGGCCATGGTCTGCTCAGGCAGCCGCCCGCGCCGCCGCAACGAAGGCAGCGACCTTGGCAGGGTCCTTGCGAAAGCCACCCGAGGCCAGCGGGCTGTTGGTATGGGTGAGCGAATCGACCGCCCAGGGGCGCACGGCGCGAATCGCCTCCCCGACATTGTCCGGGCCGAGGCCTCCGGCCAGGATGACGGGCAACTTGCTGCGCGCCACGATCTCACGGCTGAGCGACCAATCATGGGTCACGCCGGCTGCGCCGATGCCACCGATATGGGCTGCGACCGAATCGAGGATGAAGATGTCGGACACCGGCTCGAAAGCCGCGGCATGGTCGAGCGCCTCGGGGCCGGTCATCGGGATCGCCTGCAGGATCTTCAAGTCGGGATGACGCGCGAGAAGCGCGCTCCGCAACGCCTTCACCACCGCAGGCGTGACCTTGGCAATATCGCCGCACAGATGCAGCACGTCCGGCCTGACGGCATCGACCATGGCGGCGATCGCCTGCGGCTCGGCCTCGACCGACAAAGCGACGCGCGTCGCCTTGCCCGCGAGGGCGTCGACGATCTCGCGCGCCATCTCATTGCTGATCTCGCCGGGAAGGCCGCGGTCGGAGGGCGTCACGCCCAGGCAATCGACGCCAAGCGCCGCCAGTTCGAGCGCCTCGGCGGCGGTCTGCATCGTATAGATCTGTACTTTCATGGATGGGCCTTGTTCAGATGGATTTGGGGAGGATGGCATTGACCATGCGCTCCTCGTTGAGCTGGGCCGTGTCGGGCGAACGCGCGACCAGGACGGCATAGAGGGCATCGACCAGCGTCAGCTGCGCGATCTGGGCCGCCATCGGCTCGCTGCGCAGTTCATGGGAGACGCTGACCAGCACGACATCGGCAAGGCGTGCCAAAGGCGAGCGCCGGTTGCCGGTGATGCACAGGGTCGAAGCGCCCTGCGTCCTGGCCTCCTGCAGGAGGAGCACCGGATCGTTGGTGATGCCGGAATAGGAAATGGCCACGGCGAGATCTCCCGGCCCGAGCAGGGAGGCGTGCATGAGCTGGAGCTGCGAATCGACCGGCGCGTCGCAGCGCAGGCCCAGGCGAAAGCAGCGCTGATAGAAGGCCTGGGCCACGATGCCCGACCCGCCGATGCCGCCGATCAGGATGTGGCGGGCGCCGGCGACGAGATCGAGGGCGCGGGCGAAGTCGCCCTGGTCGAGCATCGACAAGGTGTCGCTGATGGCCTGGATATTCGCATTGAATACCCGTTTGGCCCAGCCGAGATCGCCATCGGCGCCGGCCGCGCTTTCGTCCGGCCGGGCGGCCGAACGTTCGCCGGTATCGCGGACAAGGGCGAGCTTGAGATCGGTGAAGCCGGCAAAGCCCGCGGTGCGGCACATGCGCAAGACCGTAGTGTCGCTGACCTCGACGGTCTGGGCGATGGCCGACATGGATTGGCGGATCGCCAGGTCGACATGGTCGAGGATCCACAGCGCCACGCGCCGTTCCGATTCGGAAAGAGCGGGCAACGCGCTGCGCAGCCGGCTCGCTGCCTGCCCCCCAGCCGCATTCTTGGCCTGATCGATCATGCCTGCCTCGAATCTTGCACTTGCCGTCCAGCTTCTAGCACGACCTTGTTTGTGGTGCCACTGTAGACATGTCTTTCCCAATGTGGCACCACTGCATTCAATCAAACCGAGCATATGAAACCGGTGGGGAAGGATTGAAGACATGCGTTTGCGCGCACTTGCACTCGGCGTTGTGGCGTCCCTGGCCGCGTCCTTGGCAATGAACCTGTCGGCACTCGCCGGTGAGCTGACCTTCTGGCACGCCTATTCGGGTCAGAAGGACAAGGTCGATTTCATCACCTACGCCCTGGACGAGTTCGCCAAGGCCCATCCCGACATCAAGCTCGACGTGGTGGCGGCCGAGCAATCGGCCTACAAGACCAAGCTCAACACCGCCATGGCCTCCGGCAACCCGCCGGACGTGTTCTATACCCTGCCGGGTGGCTTCCTCGGCGCCTTCGTGGCCGGCCACCAGATGTATGCCCTCGACGCCGACCTCGCCAAGGATGGCTGGGGCGAGAGCTTCCTGCCCACGGCCCTGGCGCAGACCAGCATCGGCGGCCATGCCTATGCCGTACCGATCGACATCGACGCCGCCGTGTTCTGGTACAACAAGGCCCTGTTCGCCGAAAAAGGCTGGACGGTCCCCGCCAGCTATGACGAATTCCTGGCCCTGTGCGAGAAGATCAAGGCCGACGGCCTGGTACCGATGGCGCTGGGCAACAAGGATTCCTGGCCGGCCACCTTCTGGTTCCAATATCTCGAAATGCGCCTGAAGGGTTCGGGCCTGGTCTCCGACATCGTGGCGGGCAAGGCCGACACGTCGCTCGCCCCGGAGGCCACCGAGGCCTTCACCCGCATCGCCAGCCTGTCCTCCAAGGGCTATTTCCCCGTCGGCTTCAACGGTATGAGCGACCAGGAAGCCAACATGCTCTTCCTCAACGGCCAGGCTGCGATGATGCTCAACGGCACCTGGCAGATCGGCGCCTCCGCCGACGCGCCCGAGGGCTTCGAGCTCGGCTTCTTCCCCTTCCCCGCCGTGGCCGGTGGCAAGGGCAACCCCGGCGACGTGCTGGGCGGCGTCGCGGCCGCCTTCGGCATCGCCGAAAAGACCGCCAACAAGAAGGACGCGGTCACGCTGCTGCGCTTCCTCACCTCGCCGGCGGTGATGACCAAATATGTCGAGCTGCGCAAAACCATGGTCACCGTCAAGGGCGCCACCACTGAGGCCGCCGCGGGGCCGGTGCTCTATGCCATCAGCAACGATTTGATGAGCAAGGCCGGCAAGCTCGATCCCTTCTACGACACGGCCATGCCGCCCAAGGGCACCGATGCCTATTACACTTCGCTGCAGGGCGTGCTCGACGGCTCGGTCGCACCGGCTGACGCCGCCAAGCGCGTGGAAGACGCCCTGAAGGCGAAATAGGCGCCTTCAGGCCAGGAGAGACGCATCCCATGGCAATGCAGGAAGCAGGAAAGGACTCGTCGGCCGGCCGTGATGCGCGCTATGCGTTCGCCTTCCTGGTGCCGACGCTGAGCCTGGTCGGCCTCTTCGTCGCCTATCCCGTGCTGCATTCGGGCGTGCTGTCCTTCTACCAATGGAACGGCTCGGCCACCCCCGTCTTCGTCGGCCTCGACAATTTCGTCCGCCTGGCCGGCGACGGCTTCTTCTGGGCGGCCCTGGCCCGAAACCTCGCCGTCGCCGTCTCGGCCATCGTGCTGCAGGTGCTGATCGCCCTTGTCATCGCCTATTGCCTGGTGCGCGTCGTCGGCGCGGTCGGACGCTTCTTCCTGTTTCTCTATCTCGTCCCGGTGATCGTCAGCGAAGTGTGCATCGGCCTGCTCTGGCGCTTCATCTACAATCCCTATTTCGGGCTGCTCAATGCCGGGCTGAAGGCGGTCGGCCTCGGCAGCCTCGCCTCGGGCTGGCTCGGTCAGTCTTCCACCGCCTTCGCCGCCGTGGTGGCGGTGATGAGCTTCACCTATCTCGGCCTCTACGTGCTGCTGTTCGTCGCCGCCATCCGCAACGTGCCCGAAAGCGTGTTCGAGGCGGCCGAACTCGACGGGGCCGGCCATTGGCGCTCCTTCGTCTCGGTCACCGTACCCATGGTGTGGGACACGGTGCGCGCCAATGTGCTGCTCTGCGTCATCGGCTCGCTGAAGACCTTCTCCCTGGTCTTCGTGCTGACCAATGGCGGCCCCAACCATGCCAGCGAGGTCGTCTCCACCTATCTCTACAAGGTCGGCTTCAACGCCTTCGAGATGGGCTATGCCGCCACCATCGGCTTTGCCCAGATGCTGCTCACCGCCATCGGCGCCTTCATCGTCTTCCGCGCGCTGCGCGGTCGCGCCGCCGGCAGGGAGGCGTGAGCATGCCGGCCCTGTCCCGCTGGAGCCCGACGCGCCTCGGCGTCCTTGCCTTCCTGTCGCTCCATGTGGCGATCGTGGTGTCGCCCTTCGCCTGGATGGCCTACAGCACGCTCAAGACCAACAAGGAGTTCATGCGCTCGGTGTGGTCGCTGCCGGCGGCCCCGAGCCTCGACGCCTTCGTCCAGGCCTGGAGCAATGGCGCGCTCGGCACCTATTCCCTGAACTCGCTGATCGTGATGGCCGGCTCGACCCTCCTCGCCGTCGCCGCGGCCACGGCCGGTGGCTACGGGCTCGCCATCTACCGCCCGCGCTGGTTGGCCGGCGTCGAGGCCGGGCTGATGGTCGCCATGGCGATCCCCGCCTATGTCGCGCTGGTGCCGCTGGTGGTGGTACTGCGCACGATGGGCCTGCTCGACACCCATCTCGGTGTGATCCTGCCGACGGCGGCCTTCAACGTGCCGGTGACTCTGTTCATCATGCGCGCCTTCTTCGTCACCCTGCCACGCGAACTGATGGATGCGGCGCGCATCGACGGCTGCAGCGAATTCGGCATCTTCTGGCGCATCGCGGTGCCGCTCGCCCGGCCGGCCATGTTCACCGCCGCCATCGTCAACATGATCTGGGTGTGGAACGACTTCCTCTTCCCGCTCGTCTTCATCAACACGCCGGCGAAGAAGACGCTGCCGGTGGGCTTGGCCGATTTCGTCGGCGAGCACATCACCAACTATCCGGTGATGCTGGCGGCCATCTTCATCGCCGCCCTCGCCCCGCTCATCCTCTTCGTCCTGTTCGAACGCCAGATCACCGCCGCCCTGACCGGCGGCGCCGTCAAGGAATGACTATTCAAGGAGTGCCCGCATGTCGTCCAAAGAGCTCGATTTCGCCAGCCGTGCCGTGTTCTACGCGCCCGAGCCGGAATCACAGTCGATCAGCTATCCCATCTACATGTCGGCCAACTTCCAATATGCCGGCGACATCTACGACCAGATCGTGGCCGGCGCGCGCAAGGACGTGAACATCTACAGCCGCTGTGGCAATCCCACCGAATACAAGTTCGAGGAGCACATGGCGCAATTGACCGGGGCGGAGGCCTGCCTCGCGACCGCCTCGGGCATGGCCGCGATCTCCCATGCCCTGTTCGGCATCCTCAAGGCAGGCGACCACATCGTCACCGACCTCACCACCTATTCCAGCACCCACGAGTTCTTCGACCACCGCATCGGCGATTTCGGCATCACCGTCAGTTTCGTCGACACCACCGATCCCGTCCAGGTCGAGCGCGCCTTCACCGACAAGACCAAGGTGCTCTATTTCGAGGCGCTGGCCAATCCGACCATGAAGGTGCCGCCGATGCGCAAGCTGGTGGAGCTCGCCCATAGCCGCGGCATCGTGGTGATCTGCGACAACACCTTCGCCAGCCCCGCCGTGTGCCAGCCGCATGCCTTCGGCGTCGACGTGGTGGTGGAGAGCGCCACCAAGTTCATCGGTGGTCACAATGACGCGGTCGGCGGCATCATCACGCTCAAATCCGAGATCCTGCCAAAGGACTGGCTGGAGGACGTGCGCTGGAACACGCTCAACAAGCTGGGCGCACCGCTCTCGCCCTTCAATGCCTGGCTGCTGCTGCGCGGGGCCCAGACCCTGGCGCTACGGCTCGAGAAGCAGTGCGCCAACGCCGCCGCCCTCGCCCGCTATCTGGAGGGGCACGGCAAGGTCAAGCGCGTGTTCTATCCGGGCCTGCCCTCGCACCCCAACCACGCCTCAGCCAAGGAGCAGCTGCGCAATTTCGGGGCGATGCTGTCCTTCCAGGTGGAGAGCGAGGAACATGGCGTGCGCCTGCTCAAGCGGCTGAAGCTGTGCTCCTTCGCCGCCAGCCTCGGCGGCCTGCGCACCACCACGCAGATGCCCGGCACCATGGCGTTCCTCGACATCCCCTCCCAGGAACGCCAGGCCATGGGCATCGTCGACGGCCTGGTGCGCTTCTCGGTCGGCATCGAGCATGCCGACGACATCATCGCCGACGTCGCCCAGGCGATCGATCAGATGCATGTCGAGGTCTAGAATAGAGTCGCATCCGCCGTTCAGCGCCAAAGCGAAGATCATGCCGGCAGTGGCAATCCTCGGCGACATCAATGTCGACCTTACCCTCCAGATCCCGGCCTACCCGCCGGAGGGCGGGGAAGGCATCGCCGAGCGCCAGAGCCATGGCCTGGGCGGTTCCGGCGCCAACACGGCCCGGATCCTGGCGGGCCTGGGCCTGCCGGTGCACTTCATCGGCAAGACCGGCAGGGACAATTGGGGAGACTGGTGCCTGGCCGCGATGCAGCGCGAAGGCGTCGAGACGCGCTGGGTCCGGCGTGACGAGGCCGAGCCAACCCAGCTCAATGTCGTGGTGGTCAGCGCGAGCGGCGAGCGCACCATGTTCGCCTATCGCGGCGCCAATGCCCGCCTGGCCGCGGAGGAAGTCGATCCGGCTGCCCTGGCCGGCACGGCTCTGCTGCATCTATCGGGCTATGCCCTGCTACAGGCGCCGCAGCGCGAGGCCGCCCTCCATGCGCTCGAACTTGCCAGGGCAGCGGGGGCTGCCGTCAGCCTCGACATTCCCGCCGGCATCACCGGTACGATCAGGGCGTTGGTTCTCCCTCTTTTGCCGGCAATCGATATCCTGTTCCTGGGCGAGGCCGATGCCCGTCTCCTTGCCGGCATCGGCAGCGATGCGGTTCTCGACCAGGCGGCCGAACGCCTCGTTGAGGCCGGCACCAAACAGGTCGTCCTCAAGCGTGGCGCCCTGGGATCCCTCGTCCATAGCCGACAGCCTCAGGTCGTCTCGCCTGCAGCCCAGGTCGAGGCCATCGATACGACCGGCGCGGGTGATGCTTTCGCCGCCGGCTATATTTTCGGCATCGTCAACGGCCTGGCGCCCGCCGGCGCCAGCGCCCTTGCCAATGCGGCGGGTGCCATCGCGGCCACGACCATCGGTTCGGGTGCCGGTGCCGTCGAGCGTCAAAATCTGGTGGCGATGATTGGAAACATGGATATCGAGCCCGCGCTGGCCGCCGGGATCATGGCCCTCCTGGAGGCCGGGCAGGATTGACCGCCCCTACTCCCCGTCATCCGGGATGTTCAGGACATGGCCGCAGGCCTTGCAATGCACCGCATCCGTCTCATGCCGGGAGAGCCCGCATTGGGGGCAGCTGAAATTCACCTTGTGCGGCCGCACGATCGCCTGGGCGAGGCGGACGAACAGCGACACGCCGATGATCATGGCGACGATGGAGGTGAGCTTGCCGAGATTGCCGGGCAAGGTGATGTCGCCAAAGCCCGTCGTCGTCACCGTGGCGACGGTGAAGTACAGGGCCTGGATATAGCCGTCGAAGCCGTTGGCGTAGAACATGGTGTAGACGAAGCTGGAGACCAGGAACAGAAACACCGTGAGATCGATCACGGCGCGCAGCGTGTCTTCCATCTGCCGGTAGCCCGATTTGCGCAGCGCCAGCGTGAACAGATTGCTCTTGCTCAGCGACCAGATGCGCAGCACGCGCAGGAACAGGTTGGAGAAGAAGGCGGGCACCACGAAAGTGGCGAGAATGGCCAGGTCGATCCAGGTCATCGGCCGCAGCACCCACTTCTTCAGGTTCGGCGCGACAAGGGCGCTGGCCGCGAGTTCGAGCACGATGATCGCCGCGACGATGGCATTGATGGCGGCATGCCAGGCCTCGTTCTTCATGCTCGGCCCGGCGATGAAGAAGACGAGAATGCCGACATCGATGACGAAGCGCAGGATCTGGAAACTGACGGCTTTCCGGCTCGAACCGAAATAAAGCCCCCGGAGCGTCTGGCGAATATCCGCGAGCGCGATCATGCCGCTTTTCCTCTCAACCATGGGCCTCCCTGTCCAACCGGATGTCATCCGGCGTTCAGACTAGGCCAAAGCGCGTTTGGGCGGAAACGCTGCCCTACCCTAACGTCGTGCTTGGCCAAATCCTTCCGATTCTTGTTCGCCCAAGCTGTTTACTCACAAGGTTGCGCAAACCCGCTATCCCCTTCGGGACCAGCTCTCACATCGCGCCACATCGCAAAATACGCTCCGACGGCAAGCAGCCGGTACCATCTTGACGACACCGAAAGGGGATGCGACCATAGTCCCTAAATAAGATATATATTCCATTATAATATCATTTTGGGGAGGATCCATGAAGCGCGCCCTCAGTCTGGCCGCAGCCCTGGCTGTACTTTTGTTGCCGGCGATCAGCCCGGCGATGGCCGCGCCGGAGAAAGGTGCTGTCATCGATGTCGCCACCATCGGCGAACCGCCGACGCTCGACCCGATGGCGAGCGCCACCGACATCGTCGGCATGGTCGGCCAGCACATTTTCGAGACCCTGTTCACCTTCGACCGCAACTGGAACGTCGCACCGCTGCTGGCCGAGGCGCTGCCCACGGTAAGCCCGGACGGCAAGATCTATGACATCAAGCTGCGCCAGGGCATCACCTTTCATGACGGCAGCGCGATGGATTCGGCCGATGTCGTCGCCTCGCTCAAGCGCTGGCTGACCGTGGCCTCCCGCGGCCAGCAGGTCGCCCCCAATGTCGCCGAGATCGCGGCTGTCAACCCGTTGACGGTGCGCATCACACTCAAGCAGCCCTATTCGCCACTTCCCGCTTTGCTTGCCTTCAACAATTCGGCCGCGGTGATCCTGCCGTCCGAGGACCAGGACGTGCCGCTCAGGCAGGTCATCGGTACCGGCCCCTACAAGCTCAAGGAGCGCAAGCCCGATCAATATATCCAGCTCGTGCGCTTCGAGGGCTATCGCTCGCGGGACGGCGAGCCTGATGGCTATGGCGGGGCGCGCAAGCAATATCTCGACGAGATCCGCTTCGTGCCGGTTCCCGATCCCAATACCCGGATCGAGGGCGCGGTCTCCGGCCAGTTCGCCTATGCGGATTCGCTGCCCGTCGAACAGTTCGACAAGATCAAGGCCGGCAAGTCGAAGCCGGTGCTGCTCGAACATTTCGGCTGGCCGATGATCCGCATGAACGCCAAGCAGGGCGTCCTTGCCGACATGCGTGTGCGCAAGGCGGTGCAGCTCGCGCTCAGCGAGAGCGACATGCTGGCGGCCGCCTTCGGCGACACCAAATTCTATGCCGTCGACGGCGCCATGTATCCGGAAGGCTATCCCTGGCGCACGGATGCGGGCGTCGAAGGCAATTATGATGTCGCCGACGTCGAAAAGGCCAAGGCCGAGCTCAAGAAGGCGGGTCTCGGCGAGGAGGTACCGCTGCGCATCCTCACCAGCCGCCAATACGAGTTCCACTACAAGATGGCGCAGGTCGCCGCCGAATATCTCAAGCTCGCCGGCTTCAAGGTGAAGATGGATGTCGTCGACTGGGCAACATTGGTGCAGCAGATCCAGAATCCGGCCTCCTGGGATATCTTCATCACCCACAGCCCCTTCCTGCCCGAACCCGCTTTGATCAACATCCTGGCGCCGGCCTCAGTCGGCTGGTGGGACACGCCCGACAGCCGGGCGGCAGTCGAGGCCCTCAACGCAACCTCAGATCCGGCCGAGCGGGTCAAGCACTGGCAGCGCGTGCAGGAACTGATCATGGCGGAGGCCCCGATCGTCAAGATCGGCGACTTCAGCGCCCTCTCGGCCAAGTCTCCCAAGCTCAAGGGGTTCGAGCCTTCGCCCTGGCCGGCCTTCTGGAACGTCTATCTCGAGCAATGATCGTCGCGGGGTCGCTCGCGTCCTGTCGTCTCGGTTGCGCTGCCCTTCACCCTTACCCTCTCCCCGTAAGGACGGGGCGAGGGGGACTTCGACCGAGCGCCTCACACTGAACACGCACTATCTGGCCCGACCGGGGGGCGAGATGAAAGGGTTGAGAAGCGATCACGACGCCTCTGCCCCCTCGCCCCGTCCTTACGGGGAGAGGGTAAGGGTGAGGGGCGGCACCACCCCAGAAAGGCCATGCGACGTAGTGTTCAACAGCCCGCCCGCACACGGAATTTCTGACACTCCCGATTTTTCGAAAGTCACATGCCATGACCACCCCAGCCCTCGCTTCGACCGCCATCGCCGAGATCGACGCTCTCTTCGCACCCTTCGCCAGCAAAACCTCGCCGGGCTTCGTGGTCGCGGTGACGCTCGGGGACGACGTCGTCTACCAGCGCTGCGCCGGCATGGCCGACCTTGCCCATGGCATCGAGCTGTCGCCGACCTCGGTCGTGCGCATCGCGTCCCAGAGCAAGCAGTTCACCGTGCTGCTGGCCCTGATGCTGGAAGCGGAAGGCAAGCTCTCGCTCGGCGACGACGTGCGCGAGCATTGCCCCTGGCTGCCGGCCTATGACCAGCCGATCACCTTGAGGCACCTGGCGGCCAACACCAGTGGCCTGCGCGACATCCTCGACACCATGATCCTGGCCGGCATTCCGATCCTGGCCCCGTCCTCGCGCGCCACCGCACGCGCCATCGTCGCCCGCCAGAAGGGCCTCAACTTCCCGCCCGATACGGACCTCCTTTACTCCAACTCCAATTTCCTGCTGCTGTCGGAAATCCTCGAACAGGTCTCGGGCCTCTCCTTCGACGATCTCCTGCGCGAGCGCATCACCGGCCCCCTCGGCATGCACGACACCAGGCTGATGGCCCGCGACGACGAGATCTATCCGCGCCTCGCCACCCATCACCGCCGCGGCCCCGGCGGATGCTGGCTCAAGGCGGCCTGGGGCATCGCCATCGGCGGCGAGGGCGGGCTGGTCTCGACGCTTCAGGACATGCTGGCCTGGCAGGCCAATCTACGCCGACCCAAGGTCGGCGACACCACGATGATCGCCCGCATGGAGGCTCCCGGCGCACTGATCAACGGCATCGCCTCCCCCTATGGCCTCGGTCTCGTCACCAGCCGGCACCGCGGCCTGCGCTGCGTCGGCCATAGCGGCTGGATCGCCGGCTCGCGCTCGGAATCGATCCGCATTCCCGAACGTGACCTCGGCATCGTCCTCCTCGCCAATCACGACGATTTCTCACCCTATGCCCTGACCCGGCGCATCGCCGACATCGTCCTCGGCCTGGAAGGCGGGCCGGCCCTGTCGCCCTCGGCGATCGCGTTGCTCACCGCCCGCGCGGGCACCTATCGCGAAGACGGCACCAGCGCCCTCATCCGTATCGCTAGCGAGGGCAGCACGCCCAGCCTGGTCTCCAGCATGGGGGCGTCGGAACTCGAGGAGGTGGCGCAGGGCCGCTTTCGGCCCCGGGCGGGGCTGGCCCCCTACGATCTCCTGATCCAGGCGGACGGCAGCATCGAGACCGAAAAGTTCGGCCGCCGCCGCCGGTTCAGGCTTGTCGACACCGTTCCGCCGGACCGGAGCGTCCTGCCGGCGGGGCGCTATCGCGACGAGTCGAGCGGGCTGGAGGCCCGTTTCCATCACCATGCCGACGGCCCGGGCCTGCGCCTGTCCTCGTCTTTCGGGACGCTCGATCTCGGTCTGGAGCCCTGCGATCGCGATCTCTTCCTCGCCCATCCGGCCAGCCGCGAGACGCATGACGCCTGGCGGGCGGCGCCATGGGAACTGCCCTGGCTGTTCAGCGTTCGCTGCCTGGAGGACGCCATCATCCTCAATTCCGACCGCAGCGCCGACATTGTGCTCCATCGCTTGGCCAATGCCTGAATCGCCCCCTGCAGAGGCTCGCTAAACGAACCGGCTTGACCAAACCCGGCATCGAGGGCATAGTGATACATAAATAAGTTATAGATTACATAGTAATGTAACAAGGGGATGCACTATGGGACGCTTGGCCCGACTGACTGCCCTGCTTGCACTGACATTGCTTCCGGCCGCCGGTCCGGCCTGGGCCGAACCCACCAAGGGCGGCGTCATCGACGTTGCTACCGTCGGTGAGCCCCCCACGCTTGACCCGATGGCTTCGACCGCCGACCTCGTCGGCATCGTTTCCCAGCATATTTTCGAAACGCTGTTCACCTTCGACAAGGATTGGGGCGTCACTCCGCTGCTGGCCGCCGAAATGCCGAAGATCTCGGCCGACGGGCTGACCTACACCATCCCCCTGCGCACCGGCATCAAGTTCCATGACGGCTCGGTGATGACCGCCGCCGATGTCGTCGCCTCGTTGCAGCGGTGGACGAAGATCGCCACGCGCGGCAAGCAGACGGCCGAGATGATCGCTGCCATCGACGCGATCGACGATCATACCGTCAAGATCACGCTCAAGAAGCCCTACGCACCACTGCTCGCTTTGCTTGCCTTCAACAATGCCGCCGCGATCATCATTCCGGCCAAGAATGCCGGGCAGGATCCCCTGACGAGCTTCATCGGCACCGGCCCCTACAAGCTCAAGGAGCGCAAGCCCGACCAGTTCATCCAACTCGCGCGCTTCGACGAGTATGCGTCCCGCCCGGGCGAGCCCAACGGCTATGGCGGCGCGCGCAAGCAATATCTCGACGAGATCCGCTTCGTGCCGGTGCCCGATCCCAATACCCGCGTCGAGGGTGCCGCATCAGGCCAGTTCGCCTATGTCGACTCCCTGCCTGTCGAGGCTTTCGACAAGATCTCCAAGGGCAAGACCGCCCCGGTCCTGCTGAAGCCCTTCGGCTGGCCTGTCCTCTTCATGAACAACAAGGAGGGCCTCGCCTCCGACATCCGCATCCGCAAGGCAATCCAGGCGGCGCTCTCCCCACAGGACATGATGCTGGCCGCCTTCGGCTCGGAGGAATTCTTCTCGGTCGACGGCGCCCTCTATCCCAAGGACTATCAGTGGCACACCGAAGAGGGAACGCAGCCCTACAAGCCGGAGGGTGACGTCGAAGCCGCCACCGCCTTGCTGAAGGAGGCGGGCTATGACGGCTCCAAGCCTCTGCGCATCCTGACCAGCCGCCAATATGAGTTCCACTACAAGCTGGCGCAGGTCGCCGCCGAATATCTCAAGGCGGCCGGCTTCAAGGTCGAACTCGACGTGGTCGAGTGGGCGACGCTGACCAAGAACCGCACCGACCCGAAATTGTGGGACATCTACATCACCCACAGCCCCTTCCTGCCCGAGCCGTCGCTGACCGGCTTCATGTCGGACACCTCACCCGGCTGGTGGGTCTCGGACAAGAAGCATGAGGCACTGGGCGCCTTCAACGCCGAGTCCGATCCCGCCAAGCGGCTGGCCTTGTGGCCGGCCGTCCAGAAAGCCTTCTACGACGAGGCTCCGGCCTACAAGGTCGGCAATTTCAATGCCCTCGCCGCCCAGGCCCCCAACCTGAAGGGCGTCACGCCGGCCCCCTGGCCCTATTTCTGGAACGCCTATCTGGAAGGCAAGTAAGGCCCCCTGCGGCCCCAAGAACGACCAGTGCCTCTGGGCTGACATAGCCTCCTTTTCTCTCCCGGGGAGGCTTGAGAGCGGGCACCAGCCGACACCGGCGGTGCCCGCGATCCCGCTCAGATCGCCTCGTCACGCTCTCCGGCCTCGAACAACGCCAGGATCCCAGATGCTGCGCACGATTCTCCACCGCCTCCTCGGCATGATCATCGTGATGGCCCTCGTCGTGACGATCGTGTTCATCATCGTCCGGGTCACGCCGGGCGATCCGGCCGCCATGATGCTGGGACCCGACGCGTCCGAAGCCGACATCGCTGCCTTGCGCACCAAGCTCGGCCTGGACGGCCCGATCATCACCCAGTTCGCCTATTACGTCCTCGGTCTCGTCCAGGGTGATTTCGGCCAGTCGATCTTCCTCAACCAGCCGGTGACGCAGGCTCTCGCCGCCCGCGCCGAGCCGACCTTCTTCCTCACGCTGTTCTCGCTGCTGATCGCCAGCGCCATCGCCCTGCCGGTCGGTATTCTCTCGGCCTATTGGCGTGGCTCGCTGTTCGATCAGGCGGCGACCACGCTCGCCATGTTCGCCGCCAGCGTGCCGAGCTTCTGGCTCGGCCTCGTCCTCATGCAGATCTTCGCGGTGAAACTCGGCTGGTTCGACACCTCCGGTTATGGCGGACCAGGCGCGTCCTTCGGCGAACGCCTCAATCATCTGGTGCTGCCGGCGGTGGCGCTGGGCGTGGTCTCATCGGCCCTGATCACCCGTTTCACCCGCGCCTCGATGCTCGACGTGCTCTCAGACGACTATGTCCGCACCGCCCGCTCCAAGGGCATGAGCGAATGGCGCGTGGTGATCAGGCATGCCTTCAAGAACGCGCTGATCCCGATCCTCACCGTCATCGGCCTGACTGCGGCCCTGCTGATCTCCGGCGCCGTGGTGACCGAAACCGTGTTCGGCGTGCCGGGCATCGGCAATCTCGTGGTCTCGGCCGTGCTCCGGCGCGACTACCCGGTGATCCAGGGTGCGCTGCTGGTGATCGCCGGGCTCTACGTCCTCGTCAATTTCTGCATCGACATGCTCTATCTGCTCATCGATCCGAGGGTGCGCTACTAATGGCTGCCATCTCCTCTTCCTACCAGGCGGCGCCCGGCCTGCTGTCGCGCCTGATCAGACGGCCGACCTCGTTCATCGGTCTTGCCGTTCTCGCCGTCATCGCCCTGGCCGCGATCCTCGCGCCGCTGATCGCGCCTTTTTCGCCGACCAAGCTCTCGGTCGCCAATCGCCTGAAGGGGCCGAGCCTCCTCCATCTGTTCGGCACCGATGATCTCGGCCGCGACATCTTCACCCGCATGCTCTATGCGGCCCAGACCTCCCTGTCCGTCGGCCTTGCCGTGGTGGTGCTGGCCTCGCTGATCGGCATCGCGCTCGGCCTGACCGCGGGCTTCTTCCGCGAGGCCGATACCCCCCTCTCGCGCGTGATCGACGCGATGATGGCCTTCCCCGACATCCTGCTGGCGATCGCGCTGGTCGCCGCCCTCGGTGCCTCCGCCATCAACGTCATCATCGCGCTCGGCATCGTCTATGCCCCGCGCCTCGCCCGCGTGGTGCGCGCCTCCACTTTGGTGATCCGGGAACTGCCCTATGTCGAGGCCGCTCGTGCGCTGGGCGTACCGACCTGGAAGATCCTGCTGCGCCATGTCCTGCGCAACGTCACCTCGCCGCTGCTGGTGCAGGGCACCTTCATCTTCGCCAATGCCATCCTCGCCGAAGCCGGGCTGTCCTTCCTCGGCGTCGGCATTTCGCCCGACACGCCGACCTGGGGCACCATGATCAGCGTCGGGCGTCAATTCATGGACAAGGCGGGCTGGCTGATGTGGTTCCCCGGAGCCGCCATCGTCGTCACCGTGCTGTCGCTGCAACTGGTCGGCGACGGCCTGCGCGATCTCCTCGATCCGCGCCTGGCAAAGGATATCTGAGCCATGATCGGCAACCGTTTCCCTCAGGCCGACCGGCCGCTGCTCATCAAGGGTGCCAAGACCATCGGCTTCACCGCCGCCTCTTCCGGCACGCCCCTCGACATCCTGGTCGACCGTGAGGGCCGCATCGCCGACGTCGCGACCTCGATCACGGCCGGCGACGATATCAGTATCCTCGATGCCGGCGGGCGCTTCCTGTCGCCGGGCTGGACCGACCTTCACGTTCATGTCTGGTATGGCGGCACCGACATCTCGCTCCGGCCCGAGCAATGCGGCGCCGCGCGCGGCGTCACCACCATGGTCGATGCCGGCTCGGCCGGGGAGGCCAATTTCCACGGCCTGCGCGAATTCATCATCGAGCCGGCACGGGAGAACGTCTACGCCTTCCTCAATCTCGGCTCGATCGGCCTGGTCGCCTGCAACCGTGTCAGCGAGCTCATGGACATCCGCTCCATCGATTTCGAGCGCATCATCGCCACGGTGGAGAGGAACCGCGACGTCATCGTCGGCCTGAAGGTGCGTGCCAGCCATGTCATCACCGGCGGCTGGGACCTCACCCCGGTCAAGCTCGCCAAGAAACTCGGCCGCATCCTCAAGCTGCCCTTGATGGTGCATGTCGGCGAGCCGCCGCCCCTCTATGACGGCGTCCTCGGCCTGCTGACCGAGGGCGACATCGTCACCCACTGCTTCAACGGCAAGGCCGGCAGCTCGATCCTGGAGGACGAGGACCTCTATCGCCTCGCCGAGGACGCGGCGGCACGCGGCATCGTGCTCGATGTCGGCCATGGCGGCGCTTCCTTCTCCTTCGACGTCGCCAAGGCGGCCCTGGCGCGTGGCCTGCCGCCCCGGACCATCTCCACCGACCTGCACAATCGCTCGCTCGACGGGGCGGTGTGGGACATGGCCACCACCATGTCGAAGCTCCTCTCGCTCGGCATGAAGCTGGAGGAGGTGGTCGCCGCCGTAACCACCGCGCCGCGCCGAGCCATCGGCCTCAAGGCGGACGGGTTGCTGGACAAGGGCCGGCCGGCCGAATTCACGCTGTTCGACGTCGTCGACGCCGACATCACCGTCAAGGACTCGCAGGGCGCGCTCAGCCGGCTCACCCGGGTGTTCGAGCCGCGCCAGGTCGTGCTGGGCGCCGAGGTGATTGCCGCGGAGCGCTATGTCCCGGCCCAGGCGCCGACGACTGGCAAGCACGCCTGCCCTCATTGCGGGTGGCAGTCATGACAGGCTCGATCGCGGCCGATACCATCCTCTCCGTCCAGGACCTGCGCACCTGGTTCGTCAACAAGCGCTTCACCGCCAAGGCGGTGGATGGCGTGACCTTCGACCTCAAGCGCGGCGAGACGCTCGCCGTGGTGGGCGAATCCGGTTCAGGCAAATCCGTCACCAGCCTATCGATCATGGGCCTGCTCTCCAGGCCCGGCATCATCGCCGGCGGCAAGATCCTGTTCCGCGACCGTGCCGGCAGCGTGCACGACCTTGCCGCCTTCACGCCCCGCCAGTTCCGCCGCATGCGCGGCCGGGAGATCGCCATGATCTTCCAGGAGCCGATGACCAGCCTCAACCCACTCTACACGGTGGGCGACCAGATCGGCGAGATGATCGCCCTGCACGAGCCGGTCAACCGCCAGGAGGCCCGCCGCCGGGCGCTCGCCATGCTCAAGCATGTCGAGATCCCCGATGCCGCCTCCCGCCTCGACGACTACCCCCACCAGATGTCCGGCGGCATGCGCCAGCGCGTGATGATCGCCATGGCGCTGTCCTGCAATCCGTCCTTGCTGATCGCCGACGAGCCGACCACGGCCCTCGACGTCACCATCCAGGCCCAGATCCTCGATCTGCTGCGCCGGCTGCAGGCTGAATTCGGCATGTCCATCCTGTTCATCACCCATAATCTCGGCGTGGTCGCCGAGATCGCCCATAATGTTGTGGTGATGTATGGCGGCCGGGTGGTCGAAAAGGCGCCCGTCATCGATCTCTTCGCCCATCAGCGCCACCCCTATACCAGGGGCCTGCTCGCCTGCACCCCGGACGCAACGCGCGACATCGACGCCAGCGGCGAGCGCCAGGCGCTCCATTCCATTCCCGGCAATGTACCGCCGATCACCGCTTTGCCCCCCGGCTGCGCCTTCGGGCCGCGCTGCTCCCTGGCGCTCGAGGCCTGCAGCGCCGCGGTCCCTGAACTGGTCGCGACGGGAGCGGCCAGCTTCTCGCGTTGCATCCGGAGCGCCGAGCTATGACGACAGCCCCCTCCCCCCAGGCCGCGGCCGACACGCCTCTGCTCAGCGTGCAGAACCTCACCAAGCATTTCCCAGCCCGCAACGGGCGTATCGTGCATGCCGTCGAGGATGTCAGCTTCGATGTCCGTCGCGGCGCCACGGTGGGCCTGGTCGGCGAATCCGGCTCGGGCAAGACCACCGCCGGGCGCTCGGTGCTGCGCCTGGTCGAGCCGACCTCCGGCAAGGCGATCTTCGACGGCGTCGACCTGTTCGGCCTCAGCGCCAGGGAAATGCTGGCCTATCGACGCCGGCTGCAGATCGTCTTCCAGGATCCCTTCTCCAGCCTCAATCCGCGCATGCGCATCTCGGCCATCATCGGCGAGGCGCTCGACACCTGCGACTACCCGCGCGGCAAGGCGCGCGCCGAACGCGTCGCCGAACTGCTCAGCCTGGTCGGCCTGTCGCCCGACTATGCCACGCGCTTTCCGCATGAATTCTCCGGAGGCCAGCGCCAGCGCATCGGCATCGCCAGGGCCATTGCGGTCGAACCCGAATTCATCGTCGCCGATGAGCCCGTCTCGGCCCTCGACGTCTCGGTGCAAGCCCAGGTCCTCAATCTGCTCGGCGATCTCAAGAAGAAGCTGAGCCTGACCATGCTGTTCATCGCCCACGATCTCTCCGTCGTCGAGTATCTGTGCGACGAGGTGGTGGTGATGTATCTCGGCCGCGTCATGGAGCGGGGCCCGAGCCGGCAGGTCTATGCCGCCCCGCGCCACCCCTATACCAAGGCGCTGCTGGCGACTGCGCCGGTGCCCGACCCCACCCGCCGGCGCACGCGCGTGCCGCTGCAGGGCGACATTCCCAGCCCCATCGCGCCGCCCTCCGGCTGCGTGTTCCGGACCCGTTGCCCCGCCGCCGCGCCGGCCTGCTCGACCACCATACCGCCGGTCGAGCCTATCGGCGGTGGCCACTATGTCGCCTGCATCCGTCAAGCCGAGCTCTTCGCATGAAGACCGGGCTATTTGCATAATTGGAGTGTTTTTCAATGACCATTTCCGGGACGGTTCCACGCCCGCACGCCTCGCCCTATGAGCGGCTGGCAGCCCTCGGAATCAAGCTTCCCGTTGCGCCCGCGCCCATCGCCAATTTCGTCACCCATGTGCAGGAGGGCAAATTGCTGTTCCTGTCCGGCCAGGGTCCGAACCATGCCGACGGCCGCTCGCACACCGGCAAGGTTGGTGCCGGAGTCTCGGTCGAGGAAGCCTATCAGCACGCCCGCCTGACCGGCATCAACCTGATCGCCGTCATGCAGGACGCGCTCGGCGATCTCTCCCGGGTACGGCGGGTGGTCAAGCTCTTCGGCATGGTCAATGCGGCGCCCGATTTCGCCCAGCATCCGGCCGTGATCAATGGCTGTTCGGACCTGTTCATCGAAGTCTTCGGCGACGGCGGCGTCCATGCCCGTTCAGCGGTCGGCCAGGGCTCGCTGCCCGGCCAGATCACCGTCGAGATCGAAGCCATCGTGGCCATCGACTGACGGCAGCCTATCGTTTCCTGGGACCGCTGGCTTCCAGCCGGCTCTTGGACACCCCCCCGCCGGATGGAGAAGAAGAGCCGGCTGGAAGCCAGCGGTCCCAGAAAGAATCGATGCCAATACGCATTGGCGTCAATCCTTCATCGCCCTTCGGAGCACCCTCCCATGTCCACCAACGATATCCGCAGCCGCCTTGGCCTCAGGCCCGTCATCAACGTATCCGGGACCATGACCTCGCTCGGTGCCTCCATCGTGGTGCCGCCTGCCGTGGAAGCGGTCTCGGCGATCCTCAGCGAATTCGTCGAACTCGGCGACCTGCATCGCAAGGCGAGCGCGGTGATCGCCAACCTGACCGGCGCGGAGGCGGGCTTCATCACCGCCTCATGCTCGGCCGCGATCAGCCTCGCCGTCGCCGCCGCCATGACCGGCAGCGATCTTGCCGCCATCGAACGCCTGCCCGATGCGACGGGCCTGAAGAACGAGGTGATCATCCAGTCCGGCCACATGGTCAGCTACGGCGCCCCTGTCGAGCAGGCGATCCGCCTCACCGGCGCCAAGGTCGTGCCGATCGGCCAGGCCACCAGCGCCTCGGCCTACCATCTGGCCGGCGCCATCACCGATCGCACCGCCGCCGCCGTCTATGTGGTCTCCCACCACGTGGTCGACTATGCGCAGATCCCGCTCAGGGTCTTCGCCAAGGTCGCCCATGAGCGCGGCATTCCCGTCATCGTCGATGCCGCCTCCGAATATGACCTTCAGGGTTTCCTCGCCGATGGCGCCGACCTCGTCCTCTATTCCGGCCACAAATTCCTGGGCGGTCCGACCTCCGGCATCGTGGCCGGCCCCAAGGAACTGGTGCGCAATGTCTATCTGCAGAACCGGGGCATCGGCCGCGGCATGAAGGTGGGCAAGGAAGGCATCGTCGGCACACTGGCCGCCCTGCAGGCCTGGAAGACGCGCGATCATGACGGCATCCGCGCCCGCGAGCGCAAGGCCCTCGATTGCTGGCTGGCGGTTCTCGACGGCAAGCAGGGCGTGAAGGCAGTGATCGTCCCCGATCCGACCAACAATCCGCTCGATCGGCTCCAGGTCTTCATCGACCCGCAGGAGGCCCGCATCACCGCCTGGGACCTGGCCGACCGTCTGGCCGCTGGGGATCGTCCGGTGATCGTGCGCGATCACGAGGTCGAGCACGGCTACTTCTTCCTCGATCCCTGCAACCTGCACCCGGACGAGGAAGACATCGTAGCGGCCCGCCTCGCCGAGGAACTCGAACAAGCCCGCAAGTCCAACCTGCCGATCGCCACCCCCTTCGAGGATCGCCTGCTGGCCAAGGAGGCCGCCATTCTGCAATGGCCGGACTGAGCCCTGCTTGTTCATTGCCGCGACCGCGGCATAGAATGATGCATGATGGAAAGCTCCGAATCCCATGTCCACGACAGCCCTCGAGCGTGACGACGCCAACGAAGGCGGTGCCACCCGGCGCCGCTCGCGCACCAGCGGCATCGACCGTGCCCTGCAGATTCTCGACTATCTGCAGAAGGTCGAGCGTCCCGCCACCGCCTATGAGATCGCGCGCGACATCGGCGCGCCCCTGTCGACGATCTATGTCATCGTCGACGACCTGGTGGAGAAGGAGATGCTCGACCGCCAGGATGGCGGCCTGCTCTGGCTCGGGCCCCGCCTCTATCACTATGGCCTGACCTATGCGCGCACGCTCGACCTCCTCAACGTGGCGGAGCAGGAGATGCATGAGCTCGCCCAGAGTTCGGGCGAGACCATCCAGATCTGTGGGCGGGACGGCGACCACATGGTCGTGCTGGCCATGGAAGAGGGCAAGGACCATTTCCAGGTCACCTCGCGCGTCGGCACGCGCAGCCCGCTGAACTGGACGGCATCCGGCCGCATATTGGTCGGCCATCTGCCGGAAGCGGAGCGGCGCGAAATCTTCGCGCGCTCGGCGGTCGCCTCGCCGACCGGCCGGGCCGAGACGGACAACAATGTGCTGGCCAGGATAGCGGCCGAAGCCCTGGAACAGGGCCTTTCCATCCAGGCCGGCGATTCCGACTTCGCGGTTGCCTGCATCGCCGCCCCGATCCGCGACAGCCAGGGCGCCTGCCGCGCCACGATCTCGATCGTGGTGCCGGACAGGAAGCTCGAGCAGAAGGACCCTGATCTGATCGCCCTGGTCAAGGCCAGTGCCCGGCGCATCGAGAGCCGGCTGGGGTGGCAGGCCCGGCGCTGAGGGGGATCGACACGGCGTTTGTGGCCTCACCGACGGCTGACGCATCACAAGCGATGATGCGCGCTCGCAATCACGCGGCATATCCCCGGACAACCCCTGAAATCAAAAAATCGGCCATGGCCCGCGGATGCTGCCAGCGGTCGCCCGATGCCGCATGCAGTCGCGATATTGTCCGACCTGTCACATGCAATTCATGAAGGACCGCTTAGATCCGACAACCTTAACCGTATCGGACTGTAATGTCCCTGAGACAGGAAAGGTTTGTTCGTCGTGATGAAAATCAATTCATTTAATAATAGTTTGCCTGTCGTTAAAATAAACTCCGCCTCGATCGACCCATCGGCTGTCAAGGCATGGGATCAGGCCCAGAAAGCTGCCAAGGACGCGGGTATACTTTGGAAGCGGCCGGAGAACGATCACCGCTCGGCTCAGGATATCATCAAGGACACCCCGCTGCTGCGCGATCTGGGCAATCAAAGCGGCGTCAAGGACATGCTGGAAGACAGGGTCGGCGGCGATATCGAAACGGATGCCGACGCCGCGTTCAGAGCCGCCCAGGTGCTCGAACATGTCGAGAAATTCGATGAGAACGGCAACCGGATCGCCGGCAGCAATATGGGCAATGGCCGTGTCGACGGCTTCACCAAGGACGGCGACGCCCGGCACGGCACGGAGGCCGGCCGGCTGCAGGACTTCGGCAAATATGGCTTCTCCAACCTGAAAGGCGAACTCCAGCACGTCGCTTCCGCCGATGACGACAAGGCAGCCCGGGAACAGGCCGAGAAAATCGGCATCCAATGGGAACTGCCGGCCGACGACAAGCGCTCGGCGCAGGAGATCATCGACGATTCCCCCTTGCTCAAAAATCTGGGCAACCAGAGCGGCGTCAAGGACATGCTGAAGGAACGGGTCGGCGATTTCGAGCATGACGCCAACGCCGCCTACCGGGCCAGCCAGGTTCTCGATCGCGTCACGATGTATGACGAGAATGGCAAGCCGCTGTCGGGAAGCGACGTGTCCAACACCAGCATCGACGGCTTCACCAAGAGCGGGGAAGCCAGGCATGGCACGGAGGCCGGCCGGCTCCAGGATTTCGGCAAATATGGCTTCTCCGCTCTCCAGGCAGTGGAAAAACCCGAAGACATCGCCAGCTACAAGGACTTCCTGGAAAAGAATCCCGGCGCCGACGAAGCCTCCAAGACGATCGCCAAATATACCGCCATCCTCGCCGAGAATTACGATGCGATCAAAGGCAAGACCGGCTCGGGCGAGACTTTGACGGCCGACGCGCTGAAGGACTACATGCGCAAGAACCCGCAGATCAGCGGGGACTTCAAGGAAGCGCTCAATTTCTGGTCGCAGCCGGGCGCCTTCGACCGGCTGGAGACGGCGAAGGACCCGACACGGCTCAAGGCCGACGGCAAGCTGAGCAAGGACGACGTAACCAGCTGGCTGGAAAAGCAGGCGCCCAAGGATGCCGGTTCGGCCATCGCTCTCATGTCCACGATCGCCGATGGCAATGTCGTCGCCGGCATCGACACCAAGACGCTGAACCAGGACCTGTTCGAGCACCCCGAAAAATACGGCACACCCGAAAAGGCGGCCGCCCTCCAGGAATTGCTGAAGGCGCAGAAGCTGATCACCGACGGCGCCAAGGCCGGCATGTGGAAGGACGACTATTCCATCGTCAGCATCGCCAACCGCGTGCGCAGTCATCCCGATCCGCAGAAGCTGCTTCAGGACGTCAACGACCACATCAAGACGCTCGAAAACGATCCGGACGTCGTCAAATATCTGGACGAGAACAGCGCCAAGCAGATGACCGAGCTGCTGGACGAAAACAAGGGTCTCAAGGACGCCCTGCAAAAGACCTATGGCGAGGAGATCAAGTCCGGTAAGGCGCTCGACAGCCTGTGGGACACGAAGACGAAGGACGGCAAGGCCGACCAGCAGGCGGTTCTTGCCGAGTTCTTTGAAACCGCACGGCTGTTCCAGGGCGCCCTCGGGCTCAAGAACGCCGCCGAAATCCAGGACGCCGTCAAGAGTTCCAAGCATAATGGCGAGCTACAGGATTTCTATGAGAAGTCGCTGGCATCGGGCGATTGCCTGAAAGACCTTATCAGGGACAATTCGTTCGAGAAGGCAGCCAGCGCCTTCAGCATGGAAGTTGCGCTCTACAACGCAGCCCTCGATCCCGACTTCACCGGCAGGTTCGACGCCAAGCTGAACGAGAACTTCACCAAGATCGCGCAGGACAAGGCCTTCGACGGGGCATCCTTCGACGATCTGAAGAAGGCGTTCGGCGTCGATGGCGGCGACCGGCTCGATGAGGCCAAGGTCAAGAGCCTCATCGAGCAGATCGGCAAGGACAATCCCGAATTCCTGATCAACAAGGACGGGACGGTCGCAAGGCCAGACCAGATCCTGGCTTCCTTCAGGGGAGACTGGGATCTGTTGCGACAGGGCGCGAAATCGATCAACGAGCTCAAGCTCTTCAGCCCGGATTCGTCGATCAAGGCGGCTTCCGACAGAGGCGTGCTGCATGGCGTCAGCGGCCTCTTCCTGGCCGGCGTCACCATCGCCAAGGGGGCCAGCGGATCCGGCCAGCTCAGCAGCCGCCAGATCGCCGACATCACCACCGGTTCGATCCAGACCGCGACGATCCTCACGGAAGGCGGCTCCAAGGCCTATCTGAATTATCTGAAGGACGTGAAGAGCAAGCTCAGCGGCGACCTTCTCGACCATGTCGGCTCGCTTCTCGAAGACGTTTCTCCGGAAAGCCAGGCCCTGCAGGACAAGTCCAAATTCTACAAGGAGCTGGAGTCCAACCTGAAGAAACTCGAAAACGCCGCGAAGGGAGCCGGCGGCATCGCCGGCATGGCCGCCGGCGCCTATGCGATTTTCGACGGCGTCCAATCGATCCGCAAGGGCGATACGGTCAGCGGCGGCATCAGCATCGCCTCCGGCTCGCTGGGCGCCATGGCCGGCCTGGCTTCCACCGTCGAGGGGGGCCTTGCCCTGTTTGCGCCCAATGTGGCGCGCTTGATCCCGGCCCTGGCCGCGGGTGGCCTTGGCTTAGCCGCGGCCGGCGTCGGCGCGCTGGCCCTGCTACTTCCGGGCCTGATCGAGGAAGGCAAGCAGCAAAAGCGCGCCGACGATTTCGGGGATCTGCTCAGCAGCTACCTGACGAAATACGGGATCGACGGCGTGGAGAATGGCGATATCTGGGATGTCCCGGAAGAGGACTGGCCGCAGACCGGCAGCGGCACATCCTGACGCGCCCAGTGCGGCGGATCTGATCGACGAAGCCGGCCCGTCGACCCTCCTCGATGACGCCTGGCTATGCCGCTCGGTTTCTCGACGCGATCAGCAGCTCCGCCTCGAGCAAAGCGAACTCGACCATGAGATCGGTAACCGAGAGTTCCGGGTGCTTGTCCATGAATTGCCGGGCCCGCAACTGCATGGCCTCCCTGCCGAGGATCATTGCGGCTTCCAGGGGCGAAATCGAGGCACTGTCGTCCGCGGCGCCGGCAAGCTCCTCGACATCGCCATTGGCGACATGCTCCTGCCATTGAGCCTCGGTCATCTGCCCGGAAAGATAGCAGGTCCGCAGCAATTCGGGGTCCGGCTTCGGCGGATTCCGCATCGTAAAACGCCCAATATCCTACACTATCCTGGTGCCTGCCTCTTGGGCAGGACGGCGGCCAAAATATCGATGCCGGACCCAGCATCCAACATATTCCGTCGTATATAGGTCGTGCCTGTTCAAATAGTAAGACAACCACCCTTCTATGGAATTTTCATTCCGTAGCAAAAAAATCGTGAAATGTCAGATTAACTTGCCGGCCGCCACATGGCAGCCGTCAGCGCCCGGATGAGGCCGTCCCGCCATCATAGGCAACCGGCGCATCCTGCACTTTGGCAGGGAACGGCAGGTCGCACAGCGACACGTTGAAAACCGGATCGGGCCCGAGTGCCTCAGGCCAGATAGCGCCCGAACCAGGCGATTGTCCGGTCCCAGGCGAGCTTGGCCGCCGCCTCGTCGTAACGCGGGGTGGAATCGTTGTGGAAGCCGTGGTTCACGCCGGGATAGACATGGGCCTCATAGGTCTTGCCGCCGGCCTTGAGCGCAGCTTCATAAGCCGGCCAGCCCTCGTTGATGCGGGTATCGAGTTCCGCATAATGGATCAGCAGCGGCGCCTTGATGCGCGCCACGTCCTCGGCCTTGGGCTGGCGCCCATAGAAGGGCACCGCGGCCGCGAGCTCGGGATAGGCCACGGCCGTGGCATTGGCGACGCCGCCGCCATAGCAAAAGCCGGTCATGCCGACCTTGCCGGTCCCCGACTTGTGCTTCATCAGGAACTCGGTTGCCGCAAAGAAATCGTTCATCAGCTTTTCGGGATCGACCTTGGCCTGCAGGTCCCGCCCCTTGTCGTCATTGCCGGGGTAACCACCGACCGAACTCAAGCCATCGGGTGCGAGGGCGACAAACCCTGCTTTGGCGACACGCCGCGCCACATCTTCGATATAGGGGTTGAGGCCCCTGTTCTCGTGGACGACGACCACACCGGGAACGGGACCCGTCGCCTTGGCCGGGCGCACGAAATAGCTGCGCACCTCGCCATTCCCCTTGGGCGAGGAAAAAGTGATGTACTCGGCCACGATGTCTGGATCGGTGAACTGCACCTGCTGCGCATAGGCGTAATTGGGGCTGAGAGAGGCAAGAATGGCCGCTGCCGTCAGGCCACCCACGGCAAACTTGCCGGCGCGATCGAGGAACTCCCGTTTGGAGATCTTGCCATGCGCATAGAAGTCGTAGAGTTCAAGCAGTTCCTGAGGGAAATCCTTGGCCGTCATCCGGGTCATCGATCGTCCCTCCATCCCAGTGGATCCTGGGGGCAGACTACATGATCTGCCGGCCGGCGGTCTTCACAATGGCGAGATGGCCGGGTGCTGCGAGCGGCGCGAGAGCATCAGATTACTCAGATGCCTTTCAAGCTGCCGCCTCGCCGAAGAGTCCTCGTCATGGTGAAGGAGATAGCCTCCACTGTCGGCAGTTATCTCATGCCGCCAGCGCCTTGCGCAGCGCCTCGTTGATCCGTGACTGCCAACCAGGCCCATCCGCCTTGAACCGATCGATAATATCCTGATCAAGGCGCAGCGAAACGAGCATCTTCGTCGGCGCCCTTTGTCGGCCACGTTGCCCGCGATATCGCTTCTTCAGCGCATCCATCATCTCCGTCGGCAGGACCTCGCCAGCCGGCCTTGCCTTGGCAAAGTCCGCCTTCTTCCATGTCGGATTGTCAGACACCTCGCTCCAGTCTTCCCTCGTAAAGACGGAGTTTGGAATGTAATCTGATGCCTTCCTACCAGCCATAGAGCTCACATTCCTTCTTGCTCGCGGTGCGGAGGCTGATGATCGACAATGCCTCCGACCCCAGTGGGGAAACGATCATGGCGACCAATAGGATACCGTTCATTTCGCCAATCATGCGAATGCGCCTGCGACCGTTCCTGCTCGGCGATGTCTCAAGCGCGATTGCCGTCCCGAAGTCGAATCCTTCCTCGACATGAGCGAAATCCAACCCATGCTTTACAAGGTTTGGCAGCACGCTTTGGTTCGTCCCAGACGAGCTCCATAGCTTTTTGTAGCTACAAATCTTTCTTTGTCAATCTTTTTGTATATACAAAAAAAGGCCCCATAACAAGGGGACCATCCTTTGGGCGCTCCTTTCGTGCTTCCAAGGCTGAAGACGGAAGCGACCGACCGCCCCTGTCACAAGCGCTGCTGGATGCGCCGGGCGATGTCGAACAATCGACGCTCCAGCAGGACCGGCGTCTCACAGACATAGGTCAGGGAGCGGCCGCGCTCCTCGAAGATGCGCTTGTCCCATTTGAGCTGGGTTTCGAGATCATCCGTTTCCTTGCTGCCCACCGCGCTGGGGGAATCCTTGGCGGCACCGATCTTGTCGCTCTCGTCGCGGATGCGATCGGCGAGCTTGTTCTGGCCGCGCGCATAGCGGCCGATGCCGCCCAGGATCTTGTCGCGCTCCTCATTGACCAGTTCGAGCACACCGGCGAACAGGCGCGTCAGGCGGGCGTCCTTCTCCGCCCCGGTCTGCTGTACGAAACCGTCGAGCAGACCATCGACCTCCTCGATCGGCGTCCGGCGCGAGGCGAGCTTCTGGGCCATCGCCGCCGTGTCGAAATCCTTGGTCCAGTCGCCGGCCGTCGCGATATCCGGCCCGCTCCAGACCACGCCGGCGCTCAGCGTGCCGACCTTGCGCTGGATGCAGGGCCAGTCCGGATCGGGCTGGGGCTGCTGGGCCTGCACGGTGTGAACCCAATCCACGCCACCCGCCAGCATCACCACCAGGATGGCCGGCCGAAGGGTCCGCACCACGGACCTGCCAGATTTCGGGGGCCTGCCAGATCTCATGATGCTTCTCCTTTGGGGCCGCCGCGGCGCACCATCAGGCCGCGGGACGGGTCATAGGCGATGAGCGCGGCGGCGAAGAACAGCACCGTGGTGCCCACCACCACCGCAAGCGCGACCGGCTCGAGCCGGCCATAAAGGGCAAAGCGCACCAGCTCGACCCCATGGGTGAACGGGTTGGCGAGGCAGGTCAGATAAAGACCCTCGCTCGCCTCCCGGATGCGCCAGAGCGGGTAGAGCGCCGAGGAGGCGAAGAACATCGGGAAGATCACGAAGTTCATCACGCTGGCGAAATTTTCGAGCTGGCGGATCAGCGAGGACAGGAAGAGGCCGATCGAGCCGAGCATCAGGCCGGTCAGCACCAGCGCCGGCAGGGCCAGGACATAGCCCTGCACCGGCGCGTCGACATCCCACCAGGCTGCGATCGCCAGGAAGACATAGACCTGCAGGACCGACACCAGCACGCTCGCCGTCAGCTTGGCGGCCAGCAAAGACCAGCGCGGGAAGGGGCTGGTGAGCAGCACCCGCATCGAGCCGACCTCGCGGTCATAGACCATCGAAAGCGAGGACTGCATGCCGTAGAAGAGCTGGATCATCACCGCCAGGCCCGGCACGACATAGGTCTCGTAGAGCACATAGGTCTCGTAGGGCGGCTGGATCGAGACCCCCAGCACATTGCGAAAGCCGGCAGCGAAGATGAAGAGCCAGATCAGCGGGCGCACCAGCGCCGACAGGAAACGTTCCTTCTGGTTGACGAAACGCAGCATCTCCCGATGCGCGATGCCGCCCAGGCAGACCAGATAACCCGAAAAGCTCAGCCGCGAGGTGAGTGCCGTATCCGACATCAGGCGGCCTCCCTGTCAGTCAGGCGGCGGAAGGTCTCGGCCAGGCTGGCGCCGCTGCGAGCAGCGAGCATGGCCGCCTTGCCCTCGGCGACGATGCGGCCCTGGTGCAGGACATAGACGTCGTCGTTGTCGGCGATTTCCTCGAAGATATGGGTGGCCCACAGCACTGCGATGCCCTCCTCATCGACCAGGCGCCGCACCGTGGCGACGATGTCGGCCCGGGCTGCAAGGTCGAGGCCGACGGTCGGCTCGTCCAGGAGCAGGAGGCGGGGCCTGTGCACCAGCGCGCGTGCGATCTCCACGCGCCGGGCCTGGCCACCGGAAAGCGTGCGAACCTTCTCGTCGGCCCGCTCGGCAAGGCCCACGCGTCGCAGAAGCGTAAGAATATGCTCGCGGACCGCCTTCCCGCCGAGGCCGTGCAAGGCCGCGTGATAGGCAAGGTTCTGGCGTACCGTCAGGTCGGCATCGAGCGTGCGGGCCTGGAAGACGACGCCGAGCTCGGCAAGTGCCCGCGACGGCGTGAGATTGAGATCATGCCCATAGACCTCGACGCGGCCGGAACGGTTCTGATAGAGCCGCGTCACGATCGAGAACAGGGTCGTCTTGCCGGCGCCGTTCGGCCCCAGCAGGGCGACGAAGCGCCCGGCCTGCACCTCGAGCGAAACGTCGGTCAACGCTTCGCGTTTGCCAAAACGATGACCGACGGCCGAGACCGAGAGCGCCGGCTTGTCCGAACGAACCGTCATGGTTGATCCCTGTCACGCCGAGGATGCGGCAGGATACACCAGGCCCGGCGGACGGCAGAACGAAGAGTTGCTGGCAGGGGTTTGCGCTGCCCCTCACCCTTACCCTCTCCCCGCAAGAGCGGGGCGAGGGAGCGCCAAGCGCCGCGCATCAACGTGAGACGTTGAGCTTGCGGGACAAAACGCGACGCCGAGGTCCCCTCGCCCCGCTTGCGGGGAGAGGGTAAGGGTGACGGGCAGCACCATCCTGTAACCATTTCACCGCACCTGATCGGCTCGCCAGGCCCAAAATGAACGGTATTTCACAACCATCACTTGCCCTTGAGCTTGGCCTTGAGCTGGAGCAGACCGGCCAGATAGATATCTGCCACAGCCTTGCGCGCAGCATCTCCCGAGACGCCCTTGGGGTCGAAGGTGGACGACCAGGTGATGGCGATCTTGCCCGGTTCGTCGTCCTCTTCCACCTTCAGGGTGGAGACGTAATTCTCGATCGGCAGGGGGCTCTCGAGAATCGCATAGGTGTAGGACGTGTCCTTGTCGTCCCATTTGACCAGCTTTTCGACGAATTTGGCGCCGTCCTTGGTGGTGAGTGTGCGGATCTTGGCGCCGTCCTTTTCCGAAAGCTCGCAGGAAGCGATGGCCGGATGCCAAGTCTTGATACCGCAGAAATCGCCGATCAGGGCCCAGGCTTTGGCCGGCGTGCCCTTGCCCTCGACGCGATTGGAGTTTTTTTCCGCGAGGGCCGGGCTGCAAGCAAGGCCCAATACCGCCACGGCGCCGACAAGAGTCGCGATACGCATGTTCTTCCTCCCCAGATCTTGCTGATTGAATCGTCGTGTCGCGTCAGTTCGGCGAAACCACCACGCCCCAGGGGGCCTCGCCGACCGGAATGGTCTTGATCACCTTCTGGCTGGCGACATCGATCACCGACACGTCGTTGGAATTGCCGTTGGTGGCGTAGAGATATTTTTCGTCCGGCGTGAAGGCGAGCTGCCAGACGCGCTGGCCCACCAGCAGATATTTCTCGACCTCCAGGGTCTCGCCATTGATCACCGCGACGCGGTTGGCGGGCCCGAGCGCCACGAAGGCCGTCTTGCCATCCTTGGTGACGCGCACGCCAACGGGCTGGATCGTCTCGGCGGTGACGCCCGGGACCTGGAATTCGATCTTCTTGAGGATCTTGCGGGTGGCCGGCTCGATCACGCTGACGGTGCCGCCAACCTCGGAGCTCACCCAGACCTTGGAATTGTCCTTGTTGAATTCGGCAAAGCGCGGACGTGAATCCACCAGCACGCTATCGATCACCTGGAAGCTGGTGGTGTCGATGAAATGGGCCATGTTGGTGGTCTCGGAGGTGTTCACCAGCATCTTGCCGTCAGGGCTGATGCCCATGCCCTCCGGCTCGACGCCGACGGGCACGGTGGCCAGCACCTTGTTTTGCTGCACGTCGACCACCGTCACCTGGGCATCGTCCTCATTGGCGATGTAGAGGGGGTTGCCGGAAGGGTGCAGGATGAAGAGTTCGGGATCGGGCCCCGACTGCAAGGTGCGGGCCACCTTCATCGTCGCCGTGTCGATCACCTCGACGCCATCGTCGTCACTGGCGCACAGATAGAGGGATTTTCCGTCATTGGAGATGGTGATGCCGCGCGGGCGCCGGCCCGTCGGCACGGTCTGCTTGACGGTCTGGGTCTCGGAATCGATCACGGAGATCGAATTGCCCTTCTCATTGGAGACATAGACCGTGTAGGCCTGCGCCGTGCCGGCCAGGCAAGCGGCCGCCAGCCCCAAAAAAGCAGCCTTGGCGAAATGCGGCATGATCCGGTTCCTCTCCAGGCGGGCATCCCCGCAGCGCGTTCACGGCAAATGACATTGGCTTTCGGGCTGATCGGCGCCGAGCGTATCGAGCACGCTGCGCTGATGCAGGTAACCGGGCTGCGGCGACACCGAAACGATCGCCATCGGCTGGGCAATCAGCACCGGCTGGCGCAGCTGGTGGTCCCAACCGCGAAAATTCACCGGTACGCCCTTGAAGGCGGCCAGCTGGAATTTCGGATCGACGAGGAAGGTCGAGATCGCCGCCGGATCTGCCGACTTGGTCCGCGTCACGGCTTCCCCCACCGCACGTACCGCGACCCAGGCCTGATAGTCGATCGGCCGCATGGTCCGCTTGGCCCGCTTGAAGAAGCGGCTCTGCAATTGCGCCGACCCCCAGGCATCCTGGGCGCGGTGCCAGGAGGTCGCGATCAGGCCCTGCGTACCGGCGATGACCTTGGGGTCCCAGGTGCGATAGCTGAGATAGTCGCCGAAATCGGCCTCCTCATCGGCCACCAGCATGATGTCGTAGTCGACGCCGCGGCTGAACACCAAGGCATCCGACTGGGTGATGCTGTCGCTGCGGGCGCGGGCGAGCGGACCGAATTCCCAGGCCTTCTCGGCGACGAGGGTAAGCCCGAACTTCTTGGCCGACTGCTTGAGCGCGTCGGCATAGAGCTTGTCCGCCGCGGTAGGCCCGTAGGTGAGGAAGAGCTTCATCCAACGCTTGGTCGCCAGATACTGCACCAGCGCATCGGTCAGCATGGCGCGGCTCGGCGGAACGTGGAACACATTGGCGCGGCAATCGGCGCCGCGCAGCCGGTCGTCCTGCGCGGCAGCGTTGAACACCACCACCGGCCGTCCCTTGAGGGCATCGGCGACGGCGAGGAGTTCGTCCGCCGTCAGGGCGACGACCAGGAATTTCGCCCCCGCATCGGCCAATTTGACGGCCGATTCCACCGGCGACTGGTCCTTGTCCAGCACGACCTGATCCAGCACATAGCGCTGACCGGAAAAGCGGCCTGTGGTGTTGTTGTCGTCGATGGCAAGCCCCGCACCGGCCGCGGCCTCGTCTTCCGGCGTGGGATCGAGCTCGTAGAGCGCGGGCGGCGGTGCCTTGTGGGTAATGACCCCGATGCGGACCTCAAGCGGTTCGGCCGCCCTTGCCGTGCCGCAGGACAGCATGGCCACAAAGGCGCACAGCAAGGCTGCCATCAGGCTGGACAGGCTTTTTGAACTCGCAGCCGGTAACACATTTCGCTCCCGAACGCGCAGGCCTCTGCGTGCCTGAACATCAGCAAGCTTACGCATTGCAATTGAAGAACGTCAACTTAATATACCTAAGGAATTTATAAGCCGAATACAGTCTGTACTGGCCTTCATGTTCATGGCAATTTTTACTAGAACGTGAACTGACATGCTTTCATAGAATATTCTTAGTTACGAAGGGACCACTGTGCTTGAATGGATGTCCCTGATTGCAGGAACGCACCGGCGCAGCCTGAAGTATTGGATCGGAAGACATCGCGGCCAGCTGCGGCAGACGGGCGTGGCAATGCTTGTCCTGCTGGCAGCGGCCCTTGTGCACCCCGTGCCGGCCCGCGCCAGCGAGGCCGGTAAGGCCCTGCTCGCCCTGCCCTTCGGCTATCTCGACACGTCCGGCGAGGCATCCGACCAGAAGGAAGCCCATGCCGACCGGCTGAAGGCGATGTCGACCCGCCTGACCGACCGGCTGCAGGCGGGCGGCTTCTACCGAATCGTTCCGGCCACGCCGGGAATCATCGCCTGTGCCGGCAACGACCAGGACTGCCTGCTGGGAGAAGCACGCAAGGCCGGTGCGGATTTCATCCTGACCGGAGCCGTGCACAAGACCAGCACCCTGATCTCGGCGATCTGGGTTGGCGTTTTCGACGCCAAGGACGGCAAGCGCATCTTCTTCCGGCAGATCAGCTTCCGCGGCGACACGAATGAGGCCTGGCAGCACGCCACGGACTTCGTTCTGGGCCAGTTGCAGGAAGAGGCGCGGCAGGCGCGGTGAAAAATCGCATGGTTGCCGCCGAACGCCCATGAGGGCATTGTGGGACATAAAGAGGAAGAGCGCATCGTGACCCGTTTGCTTGTCAGTGTCGTCGACAGCGCCGAAGCTGGGCTCGCCCTTGCGCAGGGGGCCGATCTCATCGATGCCAAGGATCCGGAGGCCGGCGCCCTGGGCGCCCTGCCGCTTGCCACTATCCACAGCATTCAGGCCGGCCTGCCCGAGGACACCATCACCAGTGCCGTTGCCGGCGACGACGACGATGTCGAGCGCCTTGCCGACAGTGCCCTGGCGATCGCCACCACCGGCGTCACCTTCGTCAAGCTCGGCCTCGGCCGGACGATGGCCCAGCCTGCCAGCGTCGCTGCGCTCGGCCGGCGGCTTGCCGGGCATGGCCGCTTCATCGCGGTCCTGTTCGCCGACGAGAACCCGCCGCTGTCCCTCACGGCCGCGCTGCATGAAGCCGGTTTTGTCGGTGCCATGCTGGATACGAGCCAAAAAAGGGGGATCCGCCTGCCCGACCTGCTGACGATGGACCAGCTCGGCTCCTTTGTCGCGGGCTGTCGCCAGCTCGGCCTGATGTCAGGGCTTGCCGGCTCCCTGCGCATCGAGGACATCGCCCCGCTCGCCGCCCTCGGCCCCGACTATCTCGGTTTCCGCGGCGGGCTCTGCCTGGCCGGCAATCGCCGCGGCCAGCTCGACCCGCAGGCCATCGGCCGCGCGGCTCGCCGCCTTCAGGCAGTCCGGCACGGCGAGCAGGCTGCATGAGCCTGACCGTGGTCAAGATCGGCGGCAGCCTGTGCGGCTCGGCCCGCCTCGAGCGGCTGCTCGGACAACTCGCCAGCGAAATCGAGACACCGCTGGTACTGGTCGCCGGCGGTGGCCCCTTTGCCGATGCGGTGCGCCAGGTCCAGGCGGCCATGCCCTTCGACGACATCCTCGCCCATCGCCTCGCCCTCGACGCCATGACGCACCTGGCCGAAGTGCTGGCCACCCGCCATCCGCGCCTGACAGCGGTGGGAAGCAGGGCTGACGTCACGACAGCTCTGGGGGAGGGCAGGCTCCCGATCTGGCATCCCGCCGAACTGCGTGCCGGACATCCCGATATTGCCGAGAGCTGGGCGGTGACGTCGGACAGCCTGGCGGCCTGGCTGGCCGCCGAACTGAGGGCCGACAGGCTCATTCTGGTCAAGTCTGTCGACGTCCCCGCCGAATCGACCCCCGCCGCCTTGGCGGCGGCCGATATCGTCGACACCCATTTTCCCCGCTACGCGGCCCGGTTCGCCGGTTCCATCGTGGTAGCGGGTCCTTCCAGCGACGACAGGCTTGCCGCGCTGTTTCCCGTTCCCTGCGAGGCTTCATGAGCCGGCGTCCTGCACAACCACGCCTGGCCTGGGCCCTCACCGGCTCCGGGCATTACTTCACCGAATGCCTGGAGCTGATTCGTGAAGTGGGGGATTGCGACCTCTTCGTCACCCGCGCCGCAGCCGAGGTGATCCGCATGTATCGCAAGCAGTTCGAGGCGTTGCCCAAGGGCACGCGGCTGATCAAGGACACCACGGCCAGCGCCGCCCCGGTCGGTGCCTTCTATCACGGCGACTACCATACGCTGGTGGTGGCGCCGGCGACCTCGAACACCGTGGCCAAATGCGTGTTCGGCATCTCCGACACGCTCGCCACCAATGTCTATGCGCAGGCCGGCAAATGCCGCATCCCCTCGATCGTGTTTGCCTGCGACACGGCACCGGAGATGGAGACGCAGGCCCCCTCCGGCATGGTCAAGGTCTATCCAAGGCGCATCGACCTCGACAATGTCGAAAAGCTCAAGGAATTCGAGGCGACGACGGTGGTCGAGACCTATGAGAGCCTGCGCCAGGCGGTGCTGGAAAGGCTGAAATGCGTGACCATCTCGCCCTGATCACCGGCCATCTCAGCCGCGTGAGGCTCGAACGCACGATGACGGCTCTGGGCCCGGTTTCCTTCGACTGGCTGATCCTCGATGCCGGCGTCAAGGTCGCTGCCCTGATGACGGAGGAGATCATCCGCCGGCGCGTCACCCTGCCCGAGGGCATCACGCGCGTCTTGTTGCCCGGCCGTTGCCGGGCCGACCTCGAAGCCCTTTCCGGCCATTTCGGCATTCCCGTGCAGCGCGGCCCCGACGAGATCGCAGACCTGCCCGCCTTTCTCGGCCGGGGCGGCCATCCGCCCGATCTCTCGCGCCACGACGTCACCATCTTTTCCGAGATCGTCGACGCCTCCCAGCTTTCGCCCGAGCAAGTGCTGGAACGCGCCCGCGCCATGGCTGCCAAGGGCGCTGATGTCATCGACCTCGGCGCACTGCCCGACACGCCCTTCCCGCATCTCGAAGACAGCATCAGGCTGCTCAAGCATCACGGCTTCAAGGTCAGCGTCGACAGCGCCGCGCCCGCCGAACTCAGGCGAGGCGCAGAGGCCGGCGCCGATTTCCTGCTGAGCCTCAACGAACATACGCTCGATCTCGCCCTGGGGACGCAGGCGGTCCCGGTGCTGGTGCCGGTCGAGCCCAGCGATCTCGCCTCGCTGCTACGGGCGGTCGAGCGCATGGAGCAGGAGGGCCGACCCTATATCGCCGATCCCGTGCTCGATCCCATCCATTTCGGCTTTGCCGCCTCGCTCGCACGCTATGTCGAGTTCCGGCACCTGAAACCGCAGGCCGAAATATTGATGGGAACCGGCAATCTTACGGAGCTGACCGAAGCCGACAGCCTGGGCCTCACCACCCTCTTGATGGGGATCTGTTCGGAACTCGCCATCCGCCAGGTGCTGGTGGTGCAGGTCAGCGCCCACACCCGCCGCACGCTGCAGGAGCACGACGCCGCGCGCCGGCTGATGTTCGCAGCCAAGGCCGATGGCTCCCTGCCCAAAGGCTATGGCTCGGCCCTGCTCGCTCTCCATGACAAGCGGCCGGTGGTGAGTTCGCCGGAACAGGTGGAGCAGAATGCGCAGGCAGTGCGCGATGCCAATTTCCGCATCGAGGTCAGCGATGACGGCATCCACGCCTATAATCGCGCCATCCATGCCCGCGGCACGGATGCCCTGGCCTTCTATCCCGAGCTCGATGTCGCCGGCGATGCCGCCCATGCCTTCTATCTCGGCACGGAACTGGCCAAGGCGGAGACCGCCTGGCGGCTCGGCAAGCGCTATGCCCAGGATGAGCCGCTCGATTTCGGCTGCGCCGCGGACAGGCCAAGCGAAGACGCCACCGGCTTCAAGGCGCCCGGCCATACGCTGGCCGGCCGCAAGGAAACAAAAAAATGAGGAGAGCCGATTCTCCACCCTCCCCTGGAGGGGGAGGGTAAAGAATTGGCGCGCCACGAAGGTGGGTTGTCGCGTAGAGGAACGAATGATGCCGCGCATTCTCGAAACCATCGTCACCACGCTCAATGCCGACGGCAGCGCCCATCTGGTGCCCTTCGGCCTGATCGAGGAAGGCGAGCACTATGTGGTCGCACCCTTCCGCCCCTCGCCGACCATCGCCAATCTGGAACGCCATCCCTTCCTTGCCGCCGCGGCCCCGGTCGACGTCAGGGTGATCGCCGGCTGTGTCACCGGGCGGCGCGGCTGGGCGACCCTCCCGTGCGAGCGGATCGAGGGCGTCAGGCTGGCCGAGGCCTTCGCCCATATGGAGCTTGCGGTCGAAGCCGTGATTCCCGACGAGGTCAGGCCCCGTTTTCGCTGCCGCGTCGTACATCGGGGTCTGCATCAGCCCTTCCTCGGCTATAATCGCGCCCAGGCGGCCGTGCTGGAAGCGGCCATCCTGTCGACGAGGTTGCACATGCTCAGCTCCGACAAGATCCGCACCGAGATGGACTACCTTCGCATCGCCATCGGCAAGACGGCCGGCGAGGCGGAGCTGGAAGCCTGGCAGTGGATCGAGGAAAAGATCCTGGCCGGGCCGACACCGGCTGGCTCATCCGGCTGAGACGCGTCCTCCGGACCCAAAACAGTTCTGTCATTCCCGGCCGAGCATAGCGAGGGGAAGAGAATCCAGGGGCTGAAAAACTCCAATTATGGCCCCGGGATCCCCTTCCCTCGCCACGATGTGGCTCGCCGGGGATGACAACGTGCTTCAGCCCCGAGCTGCATCCGAAACCCGATCGGCCGCGAGCAGTGCGAGCGACACTGCCGGCGCGCAGGAGGAGGCCCAGTAGCTCTCCGCCCCCTCGGCGCTCGGCACCAGATCGGCAAGATCGTGATAGGTGAGGCCTATGCGGGCCGCCAACGCCTGCACCACGAAGCGGCCGACGCCGCAGCCCACCACCGGCGGGCGCGCCGTGCCTTTGCGGCGCGACAGGATGCGTGCGGCGGCATCGTGCAGGCGGCGCAGTTGCAGTTCGGCGAAATGAGCCGCCAGCTCGTTCCAGACATGATCGGGCGCGTCGCCCGCGTCCTGGCCGACGACGCGTGCGAGCCTTGTCCGCGTGGAGGCGAGGCTCTTGTCGCGGCCATCGGCCGTGTCGTGCTGGTCGGCCTCCTCGGGCAAGGTGCCGAGCAGGCGATGGACATCGGCAATGGTGGCGAAATGCTCGGCGACCAGCGTGACGTCCTGCCCCTGGAAGGGCAGTCTTTCGGCGAGCGACATCAAAGGCGTGCGCACGACGCCGGCATAGACGAGTTCGCCCGATGCCAGTCTTTCAGCATCCGTGTAGCCGACGCCCGTGATCCTGCCTTCCTCGATCGGGATGAGATCGGAGGTGGTTGAGCCGATGTCGACCAGCAGGGCATTCGGCAGGCGGGAAGCAACGAAGGCCGCGGTCGCATGCCAGTTGGCCGAGGCGACATCCACTGCATGGGCAGCCGCGCGATGGGGAGGCAGGAAACCCGCCCGTCCGCCATAGATGGCGATCTCGCCCTGGCAATGCCGGGTGGCCCAGTCGGTCAGCGCCGCGACGCCGGCGGCGCGATCGTCGAACAGAGCGCTGAGCTCACCGGTCATGGTCACCGCATGGTGGCGCGCCTCGCGCGCCCAGGCCGGCAGGGCGGCGAAGGCTCCGTCGAGCACTGCAAGCCCCTGCCTGATCTGGTAGGGCTCCTGCCTCACCGCCTTGAGCCGGCCCTGTGCCACGGCGGCAACCTTGACATGCACGCCCCCGAGATCCCAGCCCAGCACCAGGTCGTTCGTGGCGAGCCCCGGATCATCATACGCAGTCGAATCCATACCGATCACTTTCACGGCCTGTTGCTTCCACCATTCAAGGCGCCGTGCCACAAAGGGGCAACGCCGCTTTCGAGTCGTCATCATGCCCGCACCGGATCGACAGGACAAAGCCCATGCCGCTCCGGGCGCAAGCCGCGGCGTCGAGATCGTGCCGGTCATCGATCTCCGCCACGGATCGGTGGTGCGGGCCAAGGCCGGAGACCGGGCTCATTACCAGCCGATCGTCACGCCGCTCAGCCCCACGGCTGATCCGGTCGACGTCGCCACCGGCCTGCTCAAGGTCGCCCCGTCCCCCCAACTCTACGTCGCCGATCTCGATGGTATCGAGGGACGCGGGCGCGATACCACAAGTCTCCGGCGTCTCGCCGCCGCCTTTCCGGCGGTACGCCTGTGGGTCGATGCCGGCATTGCCACCCGCTCGCAAGCGGAAGCCTTCCTGGAGGAAGGGCTCGGCCTTCCGGTGCTAGGCTCGGAGAGCCAGAGCGACGACAGGCTCGTGCGGGACCTGGCCGGTCAAGCCGTACTGTCGCTGGATTTTCGCGGCGACGACTATGTCGGCCCGGACGCGATCCTCGCCACGCCCTCGATCTGGCCGGAACGGGTGATCGTCATGACGCTGGGGCGCGTGGGCATGGGCAGCGGCCCTGATCTCGAAAGGCTGTCCACGCTTCGTCGGCAGGCTCCTGCCCGTTGCAGGCTGTATGCCGCCGGTGGCCTGCGGGACAAGGGCGATCTTGCCGCCCTCGCCGAAATCGGCGTGTCCGGCATTCTCGTCGCTTCTGCCCTGCATGACGGGCGCCTGTAAAAAACCAACCGGCATCATAGGTGACCCGTCATTGCGAGCACAGCGATATCGCTCACCGTGGTGCGGCCCCTCACCGTACCTCTCCCCGTAAGAACGGGGCGAGGAGACTTCGACCGAGCACTTTTGACTGAAAGCGCCTCATCTCGCGCAACCCGTTGGGCGAGATGAGAGGTTTTGGGACAAATCGCAACACTTGTGCCCCCTCGCCCCGTTCTTACGGGGAGAGGTACGGTGAGGGGCGGCTCGACCTTGCCGCCAGAGGTGAGCGGTTACGCGCAGCGAAACAACGACGATCTAGGTTTCGCCGGAGAAACTGGGTTCCTCCGGCGAAGTTTCAGCGTCCGAGAAAGATGGCAGCCAGCCGCTGAAGCAGGCCTGCAGGCATGGGCGCAGCAGGCGGCTCCTGCCCAGGGCTGTCCCCGATCTATGCGGCGAAGGGGTGCTTGACCTGCTCGCGCTTGCTGGTGGCTTCGGCCGCGCTCGGCCAGCCATTGACGGCGCGTTCGATCGCCTGCTTGGTCGCTTCGTAGTTGTATTTCTGGATCTTGGCGTCGTCGTCCGCCAGCCAGTGGATGAAGACGCCCACGCTGATGAAGATGTCGTCGGCCTCGTCGGCGGGAATGGTACCGTCGGCGACGCTGTCCTGCACCGCACGCGCCACGGCGTGCTGGGCCGGACCGAACATCTGCACCGCCTGCTTGGCGCCCTTGATCGTCACCTTGTTGAACAGCAAGGTGTTGGGCTTGCATTGCAGGTTTGGGGCGATCACCGCCAGAAGCGAGGTGAAGCCGTCCTTGTTGTTGGTGAGGGCGTTGCAGAACGCCGTCTCCGCGGCCGAGCCGCGAGGACCCATGATCAGGTCGATATGAGCGACTTCATTGCCGTCGCCGACAAGGGATTCGCCGATCAGAACCTTGTTGATCTTTGCCATATTCGATAGTCCTCCCTGCGAGAACAAAGGCCCCGATCCCTTGGAGCGGCGGCCGAGCCATCTATCCTTGTTTGCAGCGTTCGACACGGCGCCGAACCGGTTGGCCAGATAGCTTTATGAGCGTAATCGCGCATTCCGTCACCAGCAAGCATCCGTTCAGGTGCCCGCGGCCGGAAGGCGCATGATCGCGGCGGCAAACAATGTCGCCACGGTGAAGTCGGCGGAAGTTCCGGGGTTGAGATCTCCTTTCTTCAGTTCGGCATCGAATGCCAGCAAGGTTGCGAGCGAGGCCGGGCCTGGTGGACCCGCCTCGATGATTTCGGCGGCGCGCGCCCGCACGGCTTCGGCCTGCTCGCGGCCGCGGCGGCGCTCGATATGCGTATCGGCAAAACGCGACAGGAACGCCATGTGCACCGACGTGGTACACCAAGGCTCATCGAGGCCCGCCGCTTGTGCCTGCCGGAGCGCCGGCAGGCCCGTCTCGAAGACATCCTCGAAATCGGTGAGATAGGCCCGGGCAATGCGGTCGCGCGCCGCCGCCTCAGCCATCGCTTCGCGCAAGGTCACGGTCGGCGCTTCGTGGACATCGTGGCGATCGGCGCTTCCCAGCCCGCCGGGCGAAGCCAGGCGGATCGCCTCGAAAGCATCGCGCGCATCGATCCTGTCGAGTCCCGACAAGATCGAGGCAAGCGCCGCACGCAAGTCTCCCCCCGCCTCGGCGGCCGCAGCAAGCGGCGCACAAAGCAGCACGATACCCAGATTGGTGTTCCAGCCTATGGTCTCGCGCGTCGCCCGGATGGCAGCGAGGATACGAGCCCCGACGCTGGCGCCCGGTTGGCCGATCCAGGGTGCGGAGGCCACCGCGCTCGCCTCGAAATCGGCGACCTTGGTCTCGCCGATATCGGCGAAGACATGCACATTGCCGGGCTTCAGGGCCCGGAGTTCGGCGAGGCAGGCGTCCCGGTAGGCACCGGCAAGATCGAGGCTGGGGCGGTGATAGTTCATGACACGGCCACCATTGCCGGACGGTGGGCGGCGTAGACGGCCTTCAGGAAGGCACGGACGACGGCCTCGCTGATATCGACGTCGACGATGCTCTGCAGGCCGGACCAGGACGGCATGCTGTTGACCTCGAGGAGCAGGAAGCGGCCGCGATCATCCTCGATGAGGTCGACCCCGCAATAGGATACATCGACTGCCTGCGCCGCCCTCAGGGCAAGGTCCGCAGCCTCCTCCGGCATCCGCCAGGGCGATGGGCGCCCTCCCTGGTGGACATTGGTGATCCAGCCATCGCCCTCGCGCGCCATGGCTGCCACCACGCGACCGTCGCAGACGAAGACGCGATAGTCCCGCCAGCCCTCGACGTTCCGGCGCACGAAACGCTGCAGATAATAAACCCGCGCCACCTCCTCGAGTTGGGGAAGATCGTCCGGTATGCCGATCAGGCGCAGGCCCTCGCCCTGGGAGCCGAACAGGGGCTTGAGAACCAACGGCACGCCCGGCCTGGCCTCGCGCCGCACGATGTCCACCGCCGCCTCCCGGCTCGACACCACGAAGGTATCCGGCGTCGGCAGGCCGGCCCTGGCGATCAGCAGGCTGGTCATCGATTTGTCGACGCAGCGCTCGATGGCGCGGGGGTCGTTCCACACCACCACGCCCGCGGCGACCAGGGCATGCAGCACGCCGAGCCGCAGGGTGGTCGCCTCGAAGGTGCCGCCCGATATGGTGCGCAGCAGCACCCCATCCGGCAATTCTCCCTCGAAGCCGGGAATGCGCAACGGCTCGCCCCCGCCGGTGACCATGGCCACATCAGCCAGGGAAAACAGCACCGGCTCGATGCCGCAGGCGCGCAGGGCGCCAAGCAGGCGCCCGCGATGCCATTCGCCATTGTCGGCTGCGAGACCGATGCGCAATCCGCGTCCCACAGGGTGTTCGACCGGGTTCAATTCGAGATGTCCTACCAAGGGTTCCTGCGAGGTTGGGGTCCTGTGAGCTCGGCGTTCGATGCTACGAGAAGGAGGCATCCACCAGGTCCGGCATCAGATGGCCGCCGCGGAAGGTCTCGCCGTTCTCGAGTGCGGTGACGATGACCTCCGCCGGGCTGAACAGATGCGGATCGATGGCATAGAAGTCTCCCTTGAAACGGCTGAAAATCTCGGCGAAGGGCTTGCCGTGGTCGCGGGAGGTGGGACTCGGCAGGGCTTCAGCCAGCGATTTGGCGGCCTGGGCGGTGCCGGCCACGAACAGGTGGACACGCCCGCCATAGATGATCGCATCGTTGGTGCGGCCCATGGCGCGTACGAAATCCGGCGTCGGCGGCGCCAAGGGCGCCGTGCCCAAGCCATCGACGATGTCGGCAAGCGGAAAACCAAGGCTGTGCGCCTTGTGCAGCGCGACCTCGAGCACGCGGCTGACGACCTGGGTCGCCCCGGCCAGGCTCTGGGTCGGCGCATAGATGAAGGTGAGGGCTTCGGGCGCCAGCCGCGTCGCTTCCGCAACGTTGCGCACCACGGTCTCCGGTGGCGGCGAGGCGGTTTCCAGGATCAGGACGGCACTGTCGGCCTCGTCGCTGTAGCCCAGTTCCACGAAGAGAGGCTCCACCCGCGCGGCAGCGCGTCCCGGCCCCGAGCCAAGCGCGAAATAGGCCTCCTTGCCGCTTCCGGCGCGCAGGCTCCAGCCGGCATATTGGCAGCCGAGACACGCCAGGACGGGATTGGTCGTCTGCACATTGACGGAGAAGGGCCAGCGCTCCACCGGCCCCGTGGGCGCGATCGATACACGGCCGAGCCCCGCCAGGCAGATCTCAGCAACCCGGCGGCCCGCTTCGATGGAGCCGGGAACGCCGGCACCGGCATCGATGAAGCGACATCCGCCCGGGCCCGCGCTGACGGTCAGCCGCAGGCCCGCCGCATCGGCGACGAGGCTGTCGACCAACGGTCTGGCCAGGGCATTGACGCTTGGGGGCTGCAGAAAAATCGTCACGCGGGAATTCTCTCCTCTTGAACGAGACGGATGATGTCCGCACCACGCTGGTCGAGCAGACGTCGAACCTCAACAGCTTCCCCGCCTGTGGCGGCGACGGTGCAGATCGGCGCCCCGGCCTTGATCGCGCTGGCGCGCTCCGGCCGGTCCGCCACGAAAGCCGGCCATGCGATGTCGGGCACCCTGGCGACAGGCCTGTCGGCATAGACGATCATCGTGCCGGCGGCCGCCTTTGGGGGGGCCTCGAACGCGCCCAATTCGCCTCGGCTTGCACGGCAATGGCGCTCGAACAGCGGCGTCTTCCGCCGGTCGAGGCAATCGAGCGTAGCGCCCGGCCGCGGATTGATCTCCAGCAGCCACCAGCGATCTGGCGTCACCATCAGGTCGGCGCTGGCGAGGCCTCGCAACCGGGTGGCCGCCACGATCCGGCCGATCGCCATCTCAATCTCAGGATCGATCGCAAGCGGCCCGCCCGGCTCGATGGCGCCGCCATAGCGCCATGCCGCCCCCCGGCCGGGCGAAACCCATTGACGCGTGCGGGCGATCATCTGAGCCCGGTGGCCATCGGCAAGGAAGGCGACGGAAACCGGCTCCCCCTCGACCGCCCGCTGCAGATAGCTCCCGCGCACCACCCCGTTGGGGCGGGCCTTGCGGATATGACTTCCGCCCGAACCGCCGCGACGCTTGGACAGCCAGCCCGAGGACGAGGCGACCGGCTCCAGCCGGACCTGTGGGTGGCCGATGCCGAGTTCCGCCAGCAGGCGCGCAAAGCCTATCGGATTCTTCAGGCTGGCCACCGTGTCGGCACTGGCTCCGATCAGGCCGAAGCGCTCATCGATGGCCTGGATCAAGGCGGGGCTGGCTTCAAAGCCGCTGCCGAGAACGACGCCGAGAGGCGGCCCGGCACTGGCAAGCGCCAATTGGTCCAACGCGTCGAGGACGGCAAGGCCGGCGACACCCACGCCGAACCGACCCTTGACCTGGCGATAGCCCGCGGCCAGGGCTCTGGTATCGCTGTCACCGAAGAGGTCGACGACCAGCGGCCTGTACCCCGCGCGCCTGGCTGCAGCGGCAAGGCCGCGGCCCGACTGGGCGGCGATCAGGACGCTGGCGCCCTCACCCTGCGATCTCGAGGGCAAGCTTGTACGCATCGCGAAAATCCAGGCTGATCGGCTTCTCGGTTGCCAGAAGGCGACGGAACAGGCCGAGTTCGGTCTTGTATTTGACGTTTCCGATCGCAAGCGCACCGACCGCCAGCGCCTTGCCATGTCCAAAAGGCTCGCCATTGGCCATCACGCCGACGCCCTCCACCCCTGCCGGCGGGACGGCGTTGACATCGGCGGCGACCAGCAGGCCCGGCACGGACTCGAGATCGGCCGCGGAAAGGATGTTCACACCGGCGGGCCCGCTGGACAGGACGATTTCGGCACCGGCGACCGCCGCCCGGCGTGCCTCGGGCGTGCTGCCATCGGCATACCCGATATCGACGCCGAAGCGCTGCTTGATGCCGGCGGCAATGTCGCTCACTCGCTTGGTGCCGTCATGGCCCGCCAGCACGGCGTGGCTGCCCTCGAGCGCAACCAGTACGCCGGCGCAATAGGCGACGACACCGGTGCCGCCGAAGATCACGACCTTGCGGCCGGCCAGTTCGCCGCCATGCTTGTCCCTCAGCACGGCCCTGACCTTGGCGACCATGGCCGCGCCCGTGGTGAAGGAGCCGGCCGGATCGGTGAACAGATTGAGGGCGAAAGGCGGCACGAAGGCCTTCTGTGCGGCATCGAGCATGTCGAGCGCAAGGCCGCCGTTCTTGCCTCCGATGAAGATCGAGGTGCGGGCGCCATCGCCCGGCGCCCGCGAGAAGATGGCGTCCTGCACCAGCGGCCGGATTTCCTCCAACGTCACACCCGTATAAGGAATGACGACATCGAAACCGGCATCGACCGCCATGTTGACGTCGAAGGGACTCATATGCTTGAGCGGCGAGAGCATATGCAGGATCGATCGGGCCATCAGAACGCGAGCCTCCTCTTGAGCGCATGGTCACGGTTGATCCGCACCTGAGCACCCTGGTTGCGTCCGCGGACGACCTCCAGGCGAATGCCTGGCGGCAACCCGTCGGCCTTCAGTTCGGCGACCAGCCGGCGTGCCTCGCTGTCGGAACCGATAATCACGAAACCGGTGGGGCCCCAGGAACTTTGCCCGATGCCGCCAAAGCCCCGCTGCTCGCAGGCGGCCAGCACCTTGGTGACGATCGGACTGGTGAAGCGACCGCCCTGCGCCGACGCAAAGTGATCACCCACCACGCGCTGCAGCTCGGCCACGCCGGCACCGAAAGCCTCGACATCCCTGCCGGCCGCGGCCGGCAGGATGCGCATCAGGGCAAGACGGCACAGATGTGCTGCGGCCGCCTCGGGAAAGGGCGGCAACTGCCGGAAGGCGCTGACCTCGGCCTCGCCATGCAGGCCGTGGGATGAGGTGTCGAAGACCAGCAGCACCCGCCAATCCTCGGGAAAGGGCAGGCGGGCCAGAATCGGAGGCGCGCGATCATCCTCGCCGCGTCCGCCATCGAGAACCAGGCCGCCTTTTTCGAACGCGGCCAGGCCGGCGGAAGAACGATTGCCCCTGTCGAGCGCCTCTGCGGCGTCGCGCGCCTGAAAGGGTCGCCCCCGCAGTCTGGCAAGGCCCGCCGCGACCGCCAGGGCGATCTGCGTCCCAGAGCCGAGGCCGGCATGGGGCATGATGCTGCGCCGCAGCCGAAAATGGCCGCGCGGCTCGACCTGGAGATGGTGTGCCGCCGCTTCCGCATAGCGCAGTACGCGTTCGGCTTCCTCCCCCTCGGCTATCAGGCGTTCGGCATCCGATACGACGAGATCCACGGCAGGGCTGCTCACGGCCAGCCCCAAGCTGCCGAAACGGCGACCGAGACCGCCATGGAGATCGAGAAAACCGAGATGCAGGCGCGCACTCGCCCTTACCCGGATCGAAGCGGGACTTGCCAGGGAGGCGGACTCGAATCCGGGTAAGGTCGTTCCCTTCTGCTGGTACATCGGCGCGGCCTCCCCAATAGGAAAATATCATAACAAATAAACATCGTTGGCAACGCAGCGATTTCTTAGAAATAATCCATATTATTCTTATAAATTTGCCAGAGAGCATCGAGGTACTTGGCCGAACGCTGAGGTGGTTGTTAGCTATAGCGAAAATGAAAGGCAGGAGACGGCACACGGATGCGCGCCTGGATCGAAGGCCAACCGGTTGATCAGCACGAGGCCATCGCCGCTGCGGCGCGCATGCTGGGCGGGGCGCGCCTGCCCATCGTCGGCGGGCTGTCCGGCGATGTGGCGGCGGTGCGCGCAGCCTACCGGCTTGCCTTCCATATCGGCGCTGCGATCGACTGCGAGGGCTCGGATGCGCTCTATGCCGATCTCGGCGCCCTTGCCGCCCGTGGCGCGATGACCACCACCTGGGCCGAGGCGCGTGCCCGCGCCGACCGGCTGCTGGTGGTCGGGCGCCGGGTCGCCACCAACCCCTTGCTTGCCGAGCTCGTGGCGGCCCCCGCTCCCCTGGCCGGCGTAGCCGAACGCGACGTCCTCCGGCTGGAAGCGGCCCCTGACGCCCTCGCCGGGCAGCTTGCGCTGCTGCGCGCCCTCGCGGCCGGCCGACTGGCGCCAAGCCCGGAAACGGCAGAACTCAACGGCCTTGCCGGCAAGATCAAGGCCGCCCATTTCGGGGTCGCGGTCTACGATCCCCAGGAATTGGGCGAACCGGCCGTCGGCATGCTGCAGGGTCTGGTCAAGGACCTCAATGACGAGACCCGCTTCTCCAGCCTGCCGCTCGGCGTGCCCGCCGCGGCGCGGTTGGCCCTGGCGATCGGCAGCTGGACGACCGGCGATGCGCCGCGTGTCGGGCTGGGACGCGGCTATCCCGAGCACGATCCCTGGCGCTTCGACGCTCGCCGCCTGGTGGCCAGCGGGGAAGCCGATGCGGCGCTGTGGCTCTGTGCCCAGGCCCATGGCGAGACGCCGCCGGCCGGCATTCCCGCCATCGTGCTCGCCGGGCGCCCCGACGAGGCGCAGGCCGGCATCGTGATCGAGGTCGCCGTTCCGGGCGAGTCCGGTACGGCCGTCTGCTTCGACGAACGTCGCGGCACGCTCGCAACCATCGGGAGCGGCCCTTCTCCTCGAAACACCGATGCCGCCGAGATCCTCGACGCCATTCACACCGCAATCGGCGAGAAGGGACCGGGATCATGCTGACGCGCATCGCGGGCGGCCGCATCATCGATCCCGTCTCCGGTCGGGACGGCAAGGCGGATCTGTGGATCCAGGACGAGCGCATCGTCGAAAAGCCGGTGCAGGCCGTCGCAGACACGGTGATCGACGCGCGCGGCTGCGTGGTGATGGCCGGCGGTATCGACGTCCATTCCCATATCGCCGGCGGCAACGTGACCCTGGCGCGCCTGCTGCTGCCCGAACTCCATGTCAGCGAAACCGCCGGCGACCCGGCCCTGCCCTTCTCGACCGCGCGCTGGTCGGGTTTCGAGACCGGTCGCCTCTACACGCGCATGGGCTATACCACGGTGATCGAGCCGGCGCTGGCGCCGAGCGCCGCCCTGGCGACCCATCTCGAGCTCGACGACATTCCCCTGATCGATCGCGGCGCGCTCAGCGTGCTCGGCAATGACGACCAGCTGCTCTCCCTGCTCCGGCGCAAGGAAGGCGCCCAGGCGGTGCGCGACCTCACGGCCTTGACGCTGGCGACCTCGCGCGGGCTCGGGGTGAAGGTCATCAATGCCGGCGGGGCAGCGGCGTTCAAGCAGAATGTCCGCACCTTCGGGCTCGACGACGAGGTGCCGAGCTATGGCCTGACCTCGCGCCAGATCCTCACGGCCCTGCTCGATGCGACCACGGCCATCGGCGTGCCGCATCCCCTCCATGTCCATTGCAACAATCTCGGCCTGCCCGGTGCCGTCGATACGCTGATCGCGACCATCAAGGCAGCGGAGGGACGCCCCGTCCATTTCGCCCATGCCCAGTTCTACAGCTATGGCCGGCACGAGAGCGGCGGGATCGTCTCGGCCGCCGCCGAGGTCTGCGCGGCCCTGGCGGCGAACCCCAACGCAACCATCGATGTCGGCCAGGTGGTGTTCGGCCAGACCTGCACGATCTCCCTCGACATTCTCCGGCAATTCTCCAGCCGCAAGGCCGGCCGGCCACGCAAGTGGATCCTGGTCGACGGCGATGCCGAGGGTGGCGGCATCGTGCCCTATCGCTACAGACGCAACTCCGGCATCAACGCGCTGCAATTTGCCATCGGCCTCGAACTCTTCCTGCTTTCGCCGGACCCCTGGCGGGTGCTGCTGACGACCGACCATCCCAATGGCGGTCCGTTCACCGCCTATCCCCGCCTGATCCATCTGCTCATGGACAAGGCGGAACGGGATCGCACTTTGGCGAGCCTGCCGGACATCGTGCGCGAGCGCAGCGGTCTTGCCGCGATCGAGCGTGAATATACCCTGGCAGAAATCGCGATCATGACCCGCGCCGCGCCGGCACGCCTGCTGGGACTGGCCGATCGCGGCCATCTCAAGCCGGGCGCCCGCGCAGACGTGGCCATCTACCGCGAGGATGCCGACCGCACCGCCATGTTCGCCTCGGCCGAGCTGGTCCTGAAGGACGGAGCGGTCGTGCTGCGCCAGGGCGAGCCGCTGGGATGGCGAGCCGGCCGCACCCTGACCCTGGCGCCGGGCTTCGATCCGGCCATGACGCGCCATGCCGACCGGTATCTCGAGGACCGCTTCGGTGCCGGCCTGGAGAGCTTTGCCGTGCCCCAGGAGGCCTTTGGCGAAAGAGATGTTTTCGAGGTCGAGCCATGTCTGATCTGACGCCCAACTCTGATCTGACGCCCAGCTCCGACCTGATGCTCAACGGCATCGCCATCGACGATACTTTCGCCGAGGCCTTCGGCATGGCCGCGACCGCGATCGTGCTGACGGCCGATACCCCGCACTGGGCCGAGATCGCGGCCGCGAGCCTGACGGGCTTTGCCACGTCGGTGATCGGCTGCGGCGTCGAGGCCGGCATCGACCGCAGCCTCTCGCCGGAGGAGACGCCGGACGGCAGGCCGGGCCTGCGCGTCCTCCTGTTCGGCTTCGATGCCGACGGACTCGGCAAGCAGCTGGCGCGTCGTGTCGGCCAGTGTGTGCTGACCAGTCCCGGCTCGGCCTGCTATGCCGGTTCCGACGGCAAGCGGCGCCTCAAGCTAGGCGCCAATATCCGCTATTTCGGCGACGGCTATGAAACGGCCAAGCGAATCGGGGGCCATCGCTATTGGCGCGTGCCGGTGATGGATGGCGAGTTCGTCTGCGAGCACGATACCGGCCTGGTCGAGGGTGCCGTCGGTGGCGGCAATCTCCTGTTTCTAGGCCGCGACCAGGCCGGCACCCTGGCGGTGGCCGAAGCCGCGGCCCGCGCCGCAGCAGCCGTGCCCGATGCGATCCTGCCTTTTCCGGGCGGTATCGTGCGCTCCGGTTCCAAGGTCGGCGGGCGCACCAAGGGCATGATCGCCTCGACCAACGATTCCTACTGCCCGACATTGAAGGGCCGGGCCCGGTCGGCCCTGGCGCCCGAGGTCGGAGCGGTGCTCGAGATCGTCATCGACGGATTTTCGGCCGAGGCCGTGCGCGCCTCGATGAGACAGGGTCTCCACGCGGCCGTCGAAGCGGGACCGCGGCACGGTCTCCTGCGTGTCACCGCCGGCAATTACGGCGGCAAGCTCGGCAAATATCACTTTCATCTGCGCGAGTTGCTGGCATGAGCGCCCTCACTTTTCGCCTGCGCGAAGCCCCGCCCGAACGCCTCGACCTTTCGGGCCTGGTGCCGCATCGCATCGGTGCTTTGTCGCTTTCGGACATCGAAAGACTCCCGATCGGCACTTCGCGCTTCGGTGTCGTCGTGGCCGATATCTTCACGGTCGAGGACGGCAAACGCGAGGAGATCCGCTTCGAGGGCGGCTCGCCTCGGTTCGACCTCGCGGGCGCTGGGCTGGAATCCGGCCGCCTCGTGGTGGACGGCGACGTCGGCCAGCGGCTGGGCCAGGCGATGCGCGGCGGCACGATCGAGGTCACCGGGAATGCCGGTCCGTTTGCGGCCAGTGCGGCAAGGGGTGGGCTCGTCCGTATCGCCGGCCACGCGGACGAACGGGCGGGCGGCGCCATCCACGGCGCAATGCATGGCCTCGACGGCGCGACCCTCGTCATCGAGGGCGATGCGGGCGACAGGTTGGGCGAACGCATGCGGCGAGGGCTGATCCTCGTCGGCGGGCGAGCGGGCGACTATGCGGGCTCGGGCCTGATAGCCGGCACCATCATAGCCCCGGAAGTCGGTGACAATCCCGGCTATGGCATGCGACGAGGCACCATCATCGCTACCTCGCATGGCGCCCTGCTGCCGAGCTTCGTAGCAACCGGCCCGCATCGCCTCGTGGTTGGCGAATTGCTGCGCCGCGCCGTAGCACGCATCCGCCCCCAATCGGCCGAGCTCATCCCCCAGCAGGCCGAGCGCCTGGCCGGCGACCTAGCCACGCTCGGCAAGGGCGAGATCCTGATGCCCGCGGCATGAACGGGCAGGCAGCATTCCGAGGGTGCGCGGCTACCGCCTGGGAGGTAGCTCACAAGTGCAGCTTGATTGGAGCTGCAAACCGGAACAGGCTAATATCGCTTGCTGCAGCAAGAGGCACCCCATGTGGATTCTCCTGACCGTCTGCCTGATGAGCGCGCCCGACTCCTGCCGCGAGGAGCGTATCAGCTGGTCTATGGATACGCGGGACAGCATGGCCTGCTTGCTGCATGCACAGGAAACCATCGCCCAGTGGCAATCCACGCACCGGCAATGGAAAATACGCAACTGGCGCTGCGTCACCAAGCGGGACCTGCCCACCGACATCTGAAAACGGCACTCCCAACAGCGTTTTGCGATTTGCGACATCCGGCAGGAACAACGGGGACGCGCTGGCAGGAAGCCGGAGCAAATAAGCGTTTCCGTCCAAAACGCGCTTTGCCCAAGGTGCCGCAGCCTTGCGTCGGCGCCTCAGCTGGGCAAGTGTGCATCGTCTACCGACTACAATGGTCGGAACAATTGTGGTTCGTGGCGGCATGGGATCGATTCGAGGCTCTCTCTCCTTTCTGATCGCCGGCGCCGCCATGCTGACCCTGCTGGCGGCGGCCGGCCTGCTGTTCGCGGTGCGGACTTCCGATTTCGCGGTCGAGCGTCTCACCGTGTCGCAGCGCCGGCTCGACCTGCTGGCCGAAGCCTCCGGACGTCTGACCGACTACGCCTTTGCCGCCATCGACAGCGCCCAGACCGCAGCCTCCAGCCGCCTGCGCCTGACTGCCCTGAAGAACCAGATCGACACCGTGCTGACGGCGGCCGGCGCCGACCCCTGGCAGGGCGAAACCATCCCCGGCCGCGTCGAGACGCCGGAGCGCATGCTGGCACTGCTGCGCGCGGATATCGCCGGCCTGGACGCGTCCATCACCGCCGGGCTCGAGCAATCGGATAGTGCGGCCCGCGGCGATACCATCCGCGGTGCCCTCAACGGCTTCGGCCTCAGCGCTGGTCCGCGCTTGTCCGCCTTGGTCGAGGCCGAGCGGCAGGCCGTCAAGCTGGCGCGCGAGGACATCGCCCGCACTTCCCAGCGCCTGACCATCGCGGCCATCGCCGCGGCGATCCTGGCCATTCTGATCGCGATCCTGCTGCACCAGCGCATCATCCGGCCGCTGCTGCGCCGAATCAGCGCCATCGACGACGCCGCCATCGCCATCGGTCGCGGCAAGCTCGATACCAGGCTCGCCGTCGGGGCGCGCGACGAACTCGGCCTGCTGGTGGCGCGCTTCAACCGCATGGCGGCCTCGCTGGCCAGACGCGAACATAAATTGTCGCTGGACAGGGCGGCACTCGAACGCATCGTGGCCGAGCGCACGGCCGATCTCACCACCGCCAATGAGAGGCTGGCCGGCATCGACCGTTCGCGCCGGCGCTTCTTTGCCGATGTCAGCCATGAGCTGCGCACCCCGCTCACCGTGGTGCTGGGCGAATGCGACATCGCCCTGCGAGCGCCCTCGATCAGCCCCGAGGAAACCCGCACCACTTTCACCACCATCCGTCAGCGCGCCTTCCGCCTGCATCGGCGCGTCGAGGACATGCTGCGCGTCGCGCGCTCGGAAAGCGGCGAGATCACCCTCGATTTCCGCCGCATCGACCTGGCGCGCCTGCTGGCGGACACCGTGGAGAGCTACGCGCCTGTGGCCAGGCGCCACCAGCTCGAAATTGCGCTCGTCCTGCCCGAATCGCCCGGCGACATCGTCGCCGACGGCGATTGGATCCGCCAGGTGATCGAGGGGCTGATCGACAATGCCATCCGCCATGCCAAGGGCGCCACACGCATCGAGGTGCGCCTGGAAGATAGCCCGGACGCCGCCGGCATCTTCGTCAGCGACAATGGCTGCGGCATTCCCGCCGAGGCACGGGAGCAGGTGTTCGAGCGTTTCGTCAGCCGCAACGGCGCTGCCTCTTCAGGCTTCGGCATCGGCCTGGCCTTGGCCCAGTGGGTTATCGCGCGACATCACGGCAGCATCGTTATAGCATCGGATCCAAACACCGAGCGCGGTACGCGGGTGGCGATCACGCTGCCTCGAGCTGCCGAAGGGAATACGCACACAGGATTTGCATCATGAATGTATTGCTCGTCGAAGATGATGCCGACATTGGCTCGATGCTCAGCAGGGGCCTCAAGGTCGAGGGATTCGACGTCACCACGGTGGAACGGGCGGACCAGGCCCTCGACACTGCCCGGGACATCAACCCCTGCGCGGTGGTGCTGGACATGATCCTGCCCGACGGTTCGGGGCTCGATGTCTGCCGGGCCTTGCGCGAGACCGGCTATACGGGACCGATCCTGTTCGTCAGCGCCAAGGACGAAGTGCAGGATCGGGTCGACGGCCTCACCGCCGGCGCGGACGACTACATCGTCAAGCCTTTTCAGTTCGATGAATTGGTGGCGCGGCTTCGCACCCACCTCCTGCATCGGTCCGGCACCTCGGATGAACATGAGCGCCTGATCGTCGGGCGCCTCGTGCTCGATCACGAGACGCGCCAGGCCCATTACGGCACCGTGCATGTGCGCCTGACGCAGCGGGAGGCTGAATTGCTCGCCCTGCTGATGCAGAGCGCCAACCATCCCGTCTCGCGCGGCGAGATCTTCGACCGCCTCTGGGCCACGCAGGGGGGCGTCTCGCTCAATGTCGTCGATGTCTATGTCGGCTATCTCAGAACCAAATTCGCCGACATCACCCGCGTCGGTGGCCCGCTGATCGGCACGGTTCGCGGCCGCGGCTTCATGCTCGACATGGCGGGCAACCGCTCGGGACGGTGAGAAAAGCGGCGGATAGCATTAGAGGCTAACCAGAGCGCCTCGCCGCTGGCAGCACGCTCTTGGAATCGACGGCCCGACTGGCGGTCCGTCATCAGGCGAGCGAGAGCAGCGCCTCGGCGAAGGCGGCGGGCGCCTCCTGCGGGAAGTTGTGGCCGATGCCCGGCAGGATGGCGCGCCGATAGGCACCCCTAAAATGCGGAGCGTCGTGATCGTCCGGCCTGGGCGGGTCGACGCCATCGGCACCGCCCTGCATCACGATTGTCGGCACGCCGATACGGGGCTGGCCGGCCAGCCTCGCCTCGATTGCCCCGAGCGCGGAATCGCCGGGCACCACGCCATAGCGATGGCGATAGGAGTGGATGACGATGTCGACGAAATCCGGATTGTCGAAGGCGGCGGCGCTCTGACCGATTTCGAGATAGGCGATGTCGAGGTCGCCGGCCTGGATGAGCTTCACGCACCGCTCCCAATGACAAGGACGAGCAAAAAAGCGAGTCTGCGGGGTTGGCCAGACCGTACCAAATCGCTTCGCGACGGCAATAGCCCACAGCCTGAAAAATCCAACCGCTCCTTTCCAGCGGTTTTTCACTTGCGGTATTGATGGAAGACGTGGATAGTGTTGTTGGTAATGATCTTGGTATCATCCAAGATTAATACTTATAAATTCCTTATGAAAAAGCTCACAAACCAAGCAACGGAGGAATTGAAATGCGCTGGACCAAACCTGAAATCATCGAGTTCTGCGTTGGAATGGAAGTGACGGGCTATATGTCCGATGAGGACCTGCCGCCGGAATTCTAAGTTGAACCGGCGACAGCAACGGAATCGGGGTCGTGCAGGCAAGCTTGCATACCATCGTTCTCGGGGCGGCGGCCGGGGGTGGGGTTCCGCAATGGAACTGTGCTTGCCCGGTCTGCCGTCTGGCGTGGGCCGGGGATCCTAGGGTCCGGCCGCGCACCCAGTCGAGTATCGCGGTTTCGGTAAACGGGGAGGATTGGCTCTTGCTCAATGCCTCGCCTGACATCCGCCAGCAACTCCAGGCTGTGCCTGCGCTCCAGCCCGGGGATCCATCGCATCACAAGGGGTCCGCGCGCCACTCGCCGATTGCTGCGGTGCTTTTGACCAACGGTGATGTCGACCATGTTGCCGGCCTGCTGGGCCTGCGCGAGCGCCAGGCTTTCACGCTCTATGGCACGGCCGAGACGCTGGATAGCCTCGCCGGCAACCGGATCTTCGACGTGCTGGCGCGCGACCTCGTCGACCGAAAGGCGGTAAGGCCGGGCCAGAGCTTTGAGGCCCTGCCGGGCCTGACCGTGACCCTGGTACCGGTTCCGGGAAAACTGCCGCTCTGGCGCGAGAACGAACCGATGCGTCTGGGCGAGGAGAGCGAAGCGACGGTGGGCGTGATCCTGGCCGGCGGCGGCAGGCGGATCGCCTATATTCCGGGCTGCGCCGACGTGCCGCCCTGGCTGCGCGAAACCATTGCCGGTGCCGATCTGTTGTTGTTCGACGGTACGCTGTGGGAGGACGACGAGATGATCCGGCACGGCTTGGGCACCAAGACGGGGCGGCGCATGGGTCATATGCCGATTGCCGGCCCCGACGGATCGATGGCCGCCCTCGCCGGCCTGCCCGTGGAACAGCGGGTCTTCATCCATCTCAACAATACCAATCCGGTCCTGGTGGAGGATTCGCCTCAAAGGCAGGCGGTCGAGACGGCGGGTTGGCAGGTCGCCCATGACGGCATGGTATTTTCGCTATGACAACGCTCCTTTCCCCCGCCGCGCTGGAAGCTGCCTTGCGCGATATCGGCCATCGGCGCTACCACAATCTCCATCCCTTCCATGCCGCCTTGCATGGCGGCCGGCTGAGCCGCGACCAGGTCAGGGCCTGGGCCCTCAACCGTTATTTCTACCAGGCCATGATCCCGGTGAAGGACGCCACTATCCTCGCCCGCATGCAGGACCCGGGGCTGCGGCGGATCTGGCGCCAGCGCATCGTCGATCATGACGGCACCGGTGATGGCGATGGCGGGCTGGAGCGTTGGCTCAAGCTGACCGACAGCCTGGATTTCCCGCGCGATTACGTCGTCTCCACCCGCGGCCTGCTGCCGGTGACCCGCTATGCCGTGCAAGCCTATGTCGATTTCGTGCGCGACCGCTCGCTCCTGGAGGCGATCGCCTCCTCCCTCACCGAGCTGTTCGCGCCCACCATCATTTCCGAACGCCTTGCCGGCATGCTGGCGAGCTATGATTTCATCTCCCCTCAGGCCCTCGCCTATTTCGACAAGCGCCTGTCGCAGGCCCCCCGCGATGCCGATTTCGCGCTCGATTATGTCAAGCGCCACGCCACCAGCATCGCCCTGCAGCAATCCGTCCTCGCCGCCCTCGCCTTCAAATGTGACGTGCTGTGGGCGCAGCTCGACGGCCTGCATCACGCCTATGTGACACCCGGCCTGCCGCCGCCCGGCGCCTGGATTCCAGGCATGGAGCTGGCATCATGAGCACGCTCTCCGCCGAGGACGTCCCCAGCCTGCCGCGCGGGGTCAGGCTCCGCTTCGACAGCGTCCGCAACAAGCACATGCTGCTGGCGCCCGAGCGTGCCTTCGGCCTCGATGCGGTGGCCGCCAGCGTGGTGGAACTGGTCGACGGCCAACGCAGCGTCGGCGCGATCTGCGATCTGCTCGCCGAACGCTATGGCGAAAAGCGCGAGGTGATCGAGGGCGATGTCATCGCCATGCTCGACGATCTCCTCACCAAGCGGGTGATCGAGCGATGACGAACCACGCCCGCATCCCCAATCCGATCGGCCTGCTGGCCGAGCTCACCCATCGCTGCCCGTTGCGCTGCCCCTATTGCTCCAACCCGCTCGAACTCGACCACCGCGCGCAGGAAATGGACACAGCGACCTGGAAGCGCGTGTTCTCGGAGGCCGCCGCCCTCGGCGTCCTGCATGTGCATCTGTCCGGCGGCGAGCCGACGGCCCGGCCCGACATCGTCGAGCTGACCGCCCATTGTGCCGAACTCGGCCTCTACACCAATTTGATCACGGCCGGTGTCGGCGCGGCCGATGCCCGGCTCGAGGCCCTCGCCGAGGCCGGTCTCGACCATGTGCAGCTGTCGATCCAGGCTGCAACCGCGCAAACGGCGGAACATATCGGCGGCCTGGCCGGAGCCCATGCCAGGAAGCGCGACTTCGCCCGACATGTGGTGGCGCTCGGCCTGCCGCTGACGGTGAATGCCGTGATCCATCGCGCCAATATCGGCGAGGTTGGCGACATCATCGATCTTGCCGTCGAGATGCAGGCCAAGCGCGTCGAAATCGCCCACACCCAGTATTACGGCTGGGCGCAGCGCAACCGCGCCGCCTTGATGCCGACGCGCGCCGAGGCCGATGCCTCGATCGCTTTGGTGGAGGAGGCACGCGAAAGGCTGAAAGGCCGCATCGTCATCGACCTCGTCGTGCCCGACTATTATTCAGCCTATCCCAAGCCCTGCAACGGCGGCTGGGCGCGGCGGACCTTCAACGTCACGCCATCGGGCAAGATCCTGCCCTGCCATGCTGCCGAAACCATCCCCCACCTCGAATTCTGGTCGGTGCGTGAGCATACGCTGGCAGAGGCGTGGCTGAACTCGCCGGCCTTCAATGCCTATCGTGGCACCGACTGGATGCCGGATCCCTGCCGCAGCTGCGAGCGCCGGGAACGCGACTGGGGCGGCTGCCGCTGCCAGGCCCTGGCCCTGACCGGCGATGCCGGCGTGACCGATCCAGCCTGCCACAAATCGCCCTGGCACGACCGCATGCAGGCCCTGGCCGCCAGCGAATCGGCCGTTTCCTCACCGCCGGCCTATGACTACCGCGTCATGACGGCCGCTCCCCGACCGATGGAAGGACAGCCGGCATGAATGATCGTGCACGTCGCAAGCCGGGAAGAGCATGGCTGTCCGCCCCGGCCCTCCTGGTCCTCGCCGGTGCTGCCCATGCGGCCGCGGCGACGCCGGACGCCGCCACCCTACTGTTCGAAGAACCCCAGCTCGACAAGACCGCCGTCAACCAGGTGCTCACCTACGCCTACCACCGCAAGAGCGCCGACGACAAACTCTACGGTGCCTCCTTCGACGACACCATCCGCCTCACCCTCGACAAGGGCGAGACGGAGCAGACCCGCACGGTGCAGGTCCAGCTCTTCAGCGGTGCGCACCGACGCGCCGCCGGGCCGTTCGAGAACATGAGCGGCAATCCGGTGCTGAGCCTCTTCCTCGAGCATCATATCGGCGTGCTCGCCGAGGCCTACCAGGCCAATCCGCGCTATTTCAAAACGGCCATCCGTACGGCCCTGCGCGACAAGGCCGAGGTGAAGCCGGCTGAAATCCCCTTCGAGGGCCGCTCCCTTCCCGGCTGGCGCGTCTCGATCCAGCCCTTCAGCGACGACCCGAACAAGGCCCGGCTCAACGGGTTGGACACGCTGCGCTACGAATTCCTGGTGGCCAGGGACCTGCCCGGCGAGATCGCCCGCATCGAAGTCTCGGCGCCAGGAAAGAACAGCCCGCTGCTCGACGAAGGAATTTCCTATGAGGCCAAGCCTGACTGACACGCTTCTGGCATTGCTGATGCTGGCAGCCACGGCCGCTCCCGCGTTCGCCGCTGAGGTCGAGAACGACTATCCGACCAAGGCGCGAGTCGACTATGTGATCGGTTGCATGGCCGCCAATGGCGAGACGCGGGAAGCCATGGAACGGTGCGCCTGCTCGATCGACGTGATTGCCTCCATCCTGCCCTATGACGGCTATGAGAGGGCCGAAACCATCCTGTCCATGCGCCAGGGTGTCGGCCAGCAGTCCGCCATCTTCCGCAGCACCAAGCAGTTCGACGATGTCGTCGCCAATCTCCGGCGCACCCAGGCCGAAGCCGAGATCCGCTGCTTCAAATAGGATTTCCAGGCACTCAGCCGTTCAGGGTCGCGCCATCCCACAGCGGTTCCAGACGCTGCCGGGCCTGCGCGACGATCTCCCTGTAATCGGGCTTGAAGGGCGTAGCCAATTGCTTTTCGAGATGGCCGAGAAGCCCGAGAAGGACGGCACATTCGGCTGTACTCTGGAAACAGGTGCCTGCCGGCGTGGCATCTGTTTTTGGATCGCACCAGCGCGACAGCAGTTCGAACAGGACGACGGCCTCGTTGGCATCGAGACCGATTTCGACGGTATCCTGCGTTTCCGGGCTTTCGGTCATGGCCTGATCACATCGCGGTGTTTCAGCGGCAATGTTGCGCACGACACGCTATGTGATCGATCCGAGGAGGCACGTCAAAGAGTTCCTCAACTGCCTCCATCCGCGGGAAAGGCGCGCTTGAACTCGTTCCCTTCCGTGTCCTTGGCATCGACGGAGATCGGCTGGCCGTCCTTGTCATAGCTGAAGCGGAAGGTCGGATCCTCGCTGAGCGAGATGCCGCCCTCCATGGAGAAGATCGGTCTCTGCCCCTGGGTGACCGCCAGGGTCTGCACGAACCAGGCCGGCGTGTAGAGCCGCGTCACCTGATCCATCTGCATGCCGGAATAATTGGGGTGGCGGATCTGAATCTGGGCTTCCTTGCTGCCCGTCCCGGAGAAGTCGCGAAAGCGCATCTTGCCCAGATTGGCCTTGGCCTCCACAGGATCCTTGCCGGCCGGAGCCGAGCAGCCGCCGGCCGCTTTCACGAAAGCCTTGGTCATGTGCAGCCTGCCGTCGCTGGTCTCACCGACCGCCCGGACATAGGAATAGGAGTTGACGCGGATGCGCGTCGACAGGCTGAACTGCCTGCGCCCCTCGCCGAGTTTGAAGGCAGCGACCAGCGGCGAGGGATTCTCGTCCACCACCAGGGTGATCGCCCTGATCGTGCGGCTGTCATCCGCCGGCAGGTCGACATGCACTTCGATCGGCACCAGCGCCGCATCCTCGGCCCTGACCGGCGCACTCAATCGCAAGACCGGCTCGGCATCGATGGTCTTTTCGCCGAAGAGATCCGGGCGGATCGACTCCCAGCTCGCCTCGCTCGGTGTGTCACCGGCCTCGGCCCAGCCCGGGATGGCGAGGAGCATGAGCGCGACCAGCCCCGTCCCACCCAGGAAGCGGCGGCGCGAAGGGCACGATCCTGCCCGTTTTTCAAGAAAGGTCATCGTCCATCTCCCTTTCTGATGCCGGCGGCACGAAGACAGCCGTTCACGGCCGCGGCTTGACCGTCTCCAGGGCCAGGCCTGCGCCCTTCCAGCCATCGACGCCGTCGGCATACCAATAGACCCGGCCATAGCCATAGCCGAGCGCCCGCTTGGCGGCGTTCCACGACATCCAGCAGTCCTTCTTGCAGAAGAACACCAGCGCCTCCTCACGGCGGCCATGGGTCAACTCGGCGAGGCTACGCTTGAAATAATCCTCCGTCGCCGCCGCCAGCGCACCGCGCCCGACTTCCGGCAGCCATACCGCGCCGACAATGGTTTCATGCGGCGGATCGCGCCATAGCGTACCGGCAGGAAGCTCGGCAGGCTTCGGGGGATGCGGCAGGACATCGACGAAGATGGCCCCTCGCTGCTTCCAGAGTGCCTCGGCCCGCGCCGTATCCAGGACCGTGGCTCCGGCGAGCGTCGCCGGTGTCGGTGCCCTGTAGTCGTCGAGACGATAGCCGCTCGGCTCGGGCGGGGAACCGGCATGGGCGGGCAGTGTCGCAAGGGCCAGGACCAGAAAGACAGCACTGCGCGCGATCGGCCTGATCATCGCCTTATTCCTGCACCTGGCCCGCGGCGAGATTGGGCCGCTCGGCCGGCAGACTGTCGACGGAAACCTGCGGCACCCCATAGTCGGACAGCACCTGCGCGATCTCCTTGCTATGCTTGCGGATGGCAGCGTTGAGCGTGTGCTTCCATTGCGTCTCGTTGGCCCGGATGCCGAAGGTGATGCGATAGGCCAGGAGCGGGCGCTCGCTTTCCTGTACGAGCGGAATGACCTTGAGAGGCTTGGCCGCCTTGCCGGCGTAATAGCCGGCGATCGGCCCCCAAAGCAGCGCACCGTCGGTGTTTCCGGCGACGAGATCGTCGATGGCTTCCTTGCCCGCCGCATTGTCCTGCTGATCCAGCGTCAGCCCATAGCTCCTGGCGTTGGCGATCAAGCCAAGACGCTGCAGGTGGTCGCCCGGCGGGGTGCCGGCGATGATGCCGAATCGACGGCCCTTGAGGGCGGGATCCTCCAGCTTGGTGACGCCGGCCAGCGGCCCGTCCGCCTTGACCACGAGGACATAGGTCGACGCATAGTAGGGATTGGTGTGCTGGGTGAGATCGGAGCCCGAGGCGGCCCCGATGATCACGTCGCACAGGCCGGTGCCCAGCGTGTTGCGCACGAAGCCCATGCCTTGCTGCAGCCAGTAATAGCGCACCGGCCGCTGCAACTCCTTGGCGACGATCTCGGCGATGCGGTTCTCGAACCCTTCCTGGCGGCGGTTCGAGAACGGCATGTTGGCAGGGTCCGAGCAGACGCGCAGATTGGCCTTGTCGACGAGTTCCGGCACCTGCTGGGCATTGGCGGGATTCAAACCGAGCACCATCCCGGCCAGGACAAGGCCGGGAACAAGAAGCAGGCTGGACTCAGTTTGCCATGCAGGCCGTTTCGGCATCCTTGGCACTCTGCGGCTTGGGGTCGTGTTTTTCGGGACGGACACGTGCGAGGGCACCATCGCTGCGCGCCCGCAGATAAACATAGATGTCATCAAGATAGCACATCACGTTCCGGTTCGTGCCAAAAGTCGGCATCACCTTCTGGCTCGACGTGCTCACATCCTTGCGACCCTGGACCACGACAGTGGTGAACTGCTCATAATTCATCTTCTTCAGGGAATCGGTGAGCGCCGGCGCATAGGTCGAGCCTGCCCCGTCGGGGCCGTGGCAGACCGTGCATTCGGAATGGTAGCGCCGATAGCCGGAGAAGGTATACCAATCCACATTGCCATCTGCAGTGATGTTATAGGTCGGTGCACCCTCGGCATCGCTATACTTGCCGTCTTCACTGCTGGCCGGCTTGGCCGGGTCGGCGAAGGCCGAGGTCGCTGCGAAGAGGCCCAGCGCCAACGCCGTCAGGCCGAAGAGCGCGTTGCGATGCAGGGGGGCGGGGCGGTTCCCGGCTCGTGATTTCGTTGGATTGGCTTGAACAAGCAATCGTTTGTCTCCCACTCAGGGCACAGACCACCATTTCGCGGGCCGAAGGGCACCGAAAGCCGGAAGTCTTCGTTTTTGTCTGGCGAGGGGGCTGGGAAAGACGACGTCTCCCCAGCCCCGACGGGATGATCGGCCAAAGTGTTTGCAATTTGCCGATATCGACAAGGGGCGCAAAGACACCTGAGACAGCATGCCAGGGCAAACGCGCATTCACGGCGGAACGCGCCTTGCCCTGGCTGCTGCATCACGTGCTCATGGCAGCGCGAACACCGTCAGCTGTCCGCCGAGCGCCGTGTAGTTGTTGAGGGCTGCATAGCCGCCAACGGCACCCAGACCCGCATTCGGATCGGTCAGGCCTGCCGCCAGGCCGATGCCGGCCCAGCCACCGACACCCGAGAGCACGGCGATATATTGCTTGCCCTTGTGGGTGTAGGTCATCACGTTGCCGATGATGCCGGAGGGGGTCTTGAACTTGTAGAGTTCCTTACCCGTCTTGGCGTCGATCGCCTTCAGATAGCCTTCCAGCGTGCCGTAGAACACGACGCCACCGGCGGTCGCGAGCGGTCCGGACCACACCGAGAACTGCTCGGGCAGCGACCAGACGATCTTGCCCTTGGCAGCATCCCAGGCAATGAAGTTGCCCATGCCGCCATGGCTGTTGGGGGCCGGATACATCGACAAGGTAGCGCCGACATAGGGCTGGCCCGGGGTGTAGCTCACCTTGAACGGCTCGTAGTCCATGCAGACATGGTTGGTCGGCACGTAGAACAGGCCGGTCTTGGGCGAATAGGCCATCGGCTGCTGGTCCTTGGAGCCGAGAGCCGCGGGGCATACGCCCTTGGTGTTGACGTCTTCGCCATTCTGCTCGGTCGAATATTTGGCCACGACCAGCGGACGACCATAGGTCTTGCTGTTCTTGTCCATGTCGACCTTGGTGGCCCAGTTCACGACCGGGTCATACTTCTCGGCAACCAGGAGCTCGCCCGTCTCGCGGTCGAGGGTGTAGCCGAAGCCGTTGCGGTCCAGATGGACCAGGGCCTTGTGCTCCTTGCCGTCGATCTTGAGATCGACCAGCGGGACTTCGTTGACGCCGTCATAGTCCCATTCGTCATGGGGGGTCATCTGATAGACCCACTTGGCCATACCGGTGTCGGCATCGCGGGCGAAGATGGTCATCGACCACTTGTTGTCGCCCGGGCGCTGCTTGGGGTTCCAGGTCGAGGGGTTGCCGGAACCGTAATAGACCAGGTTCAGCTTGGGATCATAGGAATACCAGCCCCAGGTGCAGCCACCGCCGGTCTTCCATTGGTCGCCTTGCCAGGTCTTGATGCTGGAATCCTTGCCGATCGGCTTGCCGAGTTCGGTGGTCTTTTCCGGATCGACCAGCATTTCCTCGTCCGGGCCCATGGAATAGGCGCGCCAGGCTTGCTTGCCGGTCTTCAGGTCATAGGCGGTGACATGGCAGCGCACGCCGAATTCACCACCGGAAATGCCGACAAGGACCTTGTCCTTGACGGGCATGACGGTCGCGGTGTTGGTCTCGCCCTTTTTCGGGTCGCCGTTAACGACGGACCAGACCACCTTGCCGGTCTTGGCGTCGAGCGCCACGACGGTGGTGTCGGCCTGGTGCAGGAACACCTTGCCGTCTGCATAGGCCAGGCCGCGATTGACCGTGTCGCAGCACATCACGGGAATGACGTTCGGATCCTGCTTGGGATCGTAACGCCAGATGATCTTGCCTTCATTGTTGAGATCGAGGGCATAGACCGTGTTGGGAAACGGCGTATGGACATACATGATGTCGCCGACGACCAGCGGGGAGCCTTCATGGCCGCGCAGGACGCCTGTCGAGAATGTCCAGGAAACCTGGAGCTTCTTGACGTTTTCCGCAGTAATCTGGTCAAGTTTCGAATATCGAGTATTCGCATAATCGCCGGTCTGCAGCACCCACTGATTGGGGTCCTGCGTCAGCTTTTGTACTTCGTCATTGGCGTAGGCCTGCGCGCCGAATAACAGCGAGCAGACCACGCCCAGCCACGCTATCAATATTTTCATTGGGCTTCCTCCGAGTGGCCACACGCATGCCGTCCCGCCGGACCACATGCCGAACTTGATGTCGTTCTTCTAGCCTTGGGGATACCTCGTCTCTTCGACAGCGTGTCACAGCCGGCGGATCCGCCTCGTAGCCATAGGCATAAGCCGCTGGCTTTCGAATCGACACTGCGATCCCCATCACGGTGCCGTTGGAAGTCGAAGATGCGTTACCTTATGCAACGTGTTCAGTTCATGCAAGATTTGACTGACATGACACTAGATTTATTTTTACCTTATTATGGTGCGTCGCATCATTTATTGAGTGCACCGCAAAACCACGGCGGTACTATACGGTTCTTCGGCTGGGTACTGGCTATTCCCATTCGAGTTCGTGAAAGGCACTTGTGGCATTGCGTGGATTGAACTCGTCAAACAGCTGCCAGTTGTCGCGCTCGGATTGCCCGGCCCGTTCCGCCGCCTCACGCAATGTCCGTCCTTCGGCGATCATCGCGCGCACGTCGTCGCGCAGGCGCGTGAGATAGCGCCGCATCGGATCGGCCGCCGCCGGCCAGGGCATCGCGGCCGGACCATGGCCCGGCACGACACGGGCGGCCGGACGCGAGCGCAGGGTGTCGATCACGGCAATCCAGCCCATGAGGCTGCCGTCAAGCGCCGGGACGTGGCCGGCAAAGAGCAGGTCTCCCAGGAACCAGGTGTTCGTCTTCTCGTCCAGCACGGTGAGATCGGTGTTGGTATGGGCCGTCGGCCAGGCCTCCAGCAGGAGGCGGCGGCCGCCGAGATCGAGATCGAGCCGGTCCTTGACGAGCAAGGTGGGAGCGATCGCCTCGGTGCCGGCGAAGGCAGCCTCCCCGATCAGCCGGCGCGTCGCCGACAGATAGGTCCCGGCACGCGCGGACAGGGCCTCGGGCAGGTTGGCATGGCCGACGATCGTCACGCCCGGCAGGCGGAAGGCGGCATTGCCGAGCAGATGGTCGGGATGGACATGGGTGTCGATGACATAGCGAATCGGCTTGTCGGTACGGGCGCGGATGGCCGCCAACAGGGCAAGACCGGCCTGCCGCGAACCACCCGTATCGATGACCGCGACCGCCTCATTGCCAATGACGAAGCCGGCATTGCCGATAGCATCGGCATTGCCCGGCGCGGCCAGTTCATGCGGGGCGGCAAAAACGAAGACGCCCTCGGCTATTTCCGTCATCGGCAAGGGCGTCGGTAGCGTCTCAGCCGAAGCGAAGCCGGGAAGCAGGACAAGGCAGGCCGTCATCCAAAGCCGGGCCAGCATCACGAGCCGTTGCATCCTGCAAGCTCCTTCCTCGGCCACCGGCCTTACAAGCCGAAGCGCTCGGCAAATTCCCGGTGCCGCGTTTCGATCCAGGTCGAATGCCGGTCCTGGCGCGCTTCCACGATCGCGACCTCATGGAGGATGCGGGTGGGACGGGGGCTCAGAAACAGCAGCCGATCGGCCAGGCCGATCGCCTCGCGCACATTGTGGGTTACCATCAGAACCGTGATGCGATGGTCGGCGACTTCTGCCAGCAGGCAGGCGCGCAATTCCAGCGCGGCCTTGTCGTCGAGCGATACGAAGGGCTCGTCCAGCACCAGCAATTGCGGCTCCAGCGCCAGGGCGCGAGCCAGCGCGACGCGCCGCTGCAGGCCGAGCGACAGCGCATGCGGATAATGTGCGCGCCACTCGGAGAGGCCGAGCCGCCCGAACAGAGCGTCGAGGTCACGCCGGCGCTGCGACGGCGGCAAGGCGATGCGGACATTCTGTTCCACCGTCCGCCAAGGCAGCAAGCGCGGCTCCTGGAAGGTCACCCCGACCGTCAGCGCCGTGATGTCGGGCTCCACCCTGCCCTCGAAATCACGATCGAGCCCGAGCAGGATCTTCAGGGCCGTGGTCTTGCCGCAGCCTGAAGGCCCGATCAGGCAGGTGAATTCGCCCACGGCCAGCGAAAGGTCGAGCCCCCTGACGGCTTCCACGGCCCTGCCGCGATCATCGCGATAGATCTTGCTGGCGATGCTGAGGTCAAGCAAGAGCGGGGCGCCAGCGTCGGGCATGCTTCTCAAGGGGCTGCAGCAGGAGGAATTCGATAGCGAGCATGACGCAGGTGAAAGCGAGAGCATAACCCAGCACCGCCGTGACATCCGAAAGCTGGAAATAAAGTGAAATCGCGTAGCCGACCCCCGACGAGCGGCCGAGCAATTCGACCACCAGCACGATCTTCCAGACCAGGGCCAGGCCCGAACGCGCGGCCGCAGCGATGTAGGGCGCCAGCTGCGGCATCAGGACATGGCGCAGCCAGGTTCCGGCCGGAAAGCGATAGACATGGGCCATCTCCTCGAGATCGCGATCGAGGGCCCGCGTGCCCTCACGCAGCACCACGATGACATTGGGGACCTTGTTGAGGGCGACCGCCGTCACTGCCGCAGCTTCCGTCAGGCCGAGCCAGATGTAGCACAGCACGGCGATCACCAGGGCCGGCATGTTGAGCAGCACCAGGAGCCAGACATCGAAGGCTGCGTTGGCCCGGTGCCAGCGGCCGAGGACGATGCCGATGACGCTGCCGATCAGCATCGCCACGCCGAAGGCGCCGGCAACCCGCCACAGCGTGATGCCGATATTGGCGACCATGTCGCCGCGCCGGGTCTCCGCGACGATGAAGGCGAGCACCGCCGCGGGCGAGGGCAGCAGCGGGCCGTTGGCCAGCCTGGCCGCGACCTCCCAGATCGCCAGCAGGGCAAGCAGCGAGACCAACCGGGCCGTGAGGCCGGCTAGGCGTCCACTGCTCCAATCTGTCAGTGTCCGGCCCAATAGAGCCCCTCCGGAAGGGTGGCGGTCTTGCCGACCAGCTTCTCGCCGCCGAGTTCGGCCAGCTTGGCGTAGAGCTTGGCAGCATCGGCCCGTTCATCGGCGATCGCCCGGTTGGGAATGCCGGCAAGGAAGGTACGCCTGAGCACGTTATAGGTCGCCTCGTCATCGGCCTGCATCAGGGGTCGGAGCTGCGCCCAGATCGCCTCCTGGCTCGCCAGGGCCTGCTTGGCCTGCCTGGAGGCGGCGGCAAAGGCGGCGATGCGCTTGTCATGTTGCTCGTCGCCCCGTTTGAAGACATAGCCGATGAAGGAGATCGGCCCCTCGACGCCGAAGGAGCGCGCGACCTCGTCGGCGCCGATCAGGCGCTTGAAGCCCTTGGCTTCGAGACGCGCGCAGAAATTCCAATAGAGCAGTGCCGCATCGAGTTCGCCCTGTTCCAGCTTCATGCTCAGCAAGGGAGGCGCCCCGAACACCGGCTCGGCCACCTTGGCCAGGTCGATGCCGGCCTGGTGCCGGGCATAGGCCTGCAGCAGGATCCAGCTCTTGTCGAGCGCCCCGCCGGCCACGCCGATGCGCTTGCCGGCAAGGTCGGCGACCGTGGCGATCGTCGATCCCGGCGCCCGCATCACCGCCCCCTCCGAGGCCGAGAAGGGCAGGAACACGATGTCACGTCCCTCGCCGCGCATGCGCGCCGCCCAGAGCAGATCCGAGACGATGCTGTCGACGGCATCCCCGAGAAAGGCGATGCGCGCCGCATCGTTGGAGGCGAGCTTCAAGGGATCGATCCTCAAGCCCGCCGCCTCGTCCAGGCCGAGTGCCCGGATGGCAGCGAGCTCCCACTCGACCGTACCGAAGGATAGAACACCCACGCGCAACGGCGGCAGTTGCGCCCAGGCCGTTCCGGCAGAGCCAAGAAGTCCTCCCCCCAGACCGGCGCCCGCAAGCGCGAGAAATTGTCGCCGTTTCATCATTGCGGCAAACCGCCGTCGAAACCCGCCACGACGCGACCAACCCCATCAAATTGTTTCTGAAAAGGCTGCCGCTGCCGAACCGGGAGCGAGCCGAAATCGCCGGACATCAAGCACGCATCCTCCTTGTGCAGATAATATCTATTCTTGACAAGGAGTGTGATCATCATTCTTCATGCTGTCCAGTCACTTTACGTTGCGCCTAGACTGATTCACAACACAACACGACATGTGAAGAACAAAATAAGCAGAAATTAAGCTTAATCTTCGATGACTTCGGATGAATGGCCGAAAGGGAGAGAAAATGCGACAGGTCGCCGTCGGAATTCTTGCCTCTATCCTGATATCGAGCGCTGCACTCGCACAAGATGCAGCGCTCGGCGAAAAAGTATTCATCAAGTGTAAAGTTTGCCACCAGGTTGGAGAGACAGCCAAGAATGCCGTAGGCCCTGAGTTGAATGGAATAATCGGCCGTAAATCCGGATCGGTAGAAACTTATACCTATTCACCAGCAATGAAGAGTGCCGGCCTGACCTGGGCAGAGGACACTCTCTCAGAATATCTTAAGAGCCCAAAACAGAAGGTGCCCGGCAACAAGATGGCCTTTGTCGGCCTGTCGAAGCCCGACGACATCGCCAATGTCATCGCCTATCTCAAGCAGTTCGACGCCAGCGGCAAGAAGGCACCTTGAGGGGAGCGGCAACCACTGCACACCTAGACTGAAAACGCGACAGGCGGATGGGGTCCAGCCCCGCCCGCCGGTCGCGCAGCCGTCATTCGGCAGCAGCGAATTCCGTCTTGGAATCATGCCCCAGGCCCAGGACCAGCAGGGCCGAGACCAGCGGCAGCAGCGACAGGGCCAGAAGCCCCATGGCGGTGCCTCCCGTCTGGTCCTTGAACCAGCCGATCAGATAGGGTCCGCCGAAGCCGGCGAGATTGCCGATCGAATTGATCAGGGCGATGCCGCCCGCCGCCGATGCGCCGCTCAGGAAGGCGGTCGGCAGGGTCCAGAACAGCGAGAAGGTGCAGAACACGCCGATGGCCGCCACCGTCAGGGCGATCATCGTCAGCACGGGATCGCTCAACGCGCTGGCCGCGGCCAGGGATAGCGCGATCAGGAACAACGGCAGCGCGACATGCCAGACCCTTTCGCGGGTGCGGTCCGAATGCTGCGCCCACAGCACCATGGCGACCGAGCCGAACACATAGGGTATCGCGGTGACGAAGCCGGTCTGGATGTTGCTGAGGCCGAAGGCCTTCACGATCTGCGGCAGCCAGAACTGCATGCCATAGAGCGCCCCGACGAAGCCGAAATAGACCAGGCTCAGCACCAGGACCCTGGGCGAGGCCAGCGCCTGACGCAGGCTCATATGGTGTGCGGCCTTCCTCGCGCCCTCCTCGCGCGCCAGGCGATCGGAAAGCCAGCGCTTCTGCTCGGGGCTCAGCCAGGCCGCCGACGCCGGACGGTCGGTGAGATAGAACCAGGTCACGATGCCGAGCAGGGCTGCCGGCAGGCCCTCCAGAATGAACAGCCATTGCCAGCCCTTGAGACCGCCGACGCCGTCCAGGCCAAGCAGATAGCCTGAAATCGGGGCGCCGATTACGGTCGATACCGGCACCGCCACGGCAAAGGCGGCGAGGATGCGGGCGCGGTATTTGGCCGGATACCAGTAGGTCAGATAGAGGATGATGCCGGGAAAGAAGCCGGCCTCGGCCACGCCGAGCAGGAAGCGCAGCACATAGAAGCTGACGGGACCGGCGACCAGTGCCATCAGCGCCGAGACGATGCCCCAGGTCACCATGATGCGGGCGATCCAGCGGCTGGCACCGACCTTGTGCAGGATGACGTTGCTCGGCACTTCGAACAGAAAATAGCCGATGAAGAAGATGCCGGCGCCCCAGCTGAACACCAGGGGCGAGAATTTCAGCTCGTCGTTCATGGTCAGGGCGGCAAAGCCGAGATTGACGCGGTCGAGATAGGCCAGGAGATAGGCCAGCATCAGGAACGGCAGCAGGCGCCAGGATACGGCACGCACCGTCGACGCCTCGATCGCCTGCCCGTCCCGCTCCGCCATGGCGCTCATCGGGCAATCCTCCCCTTTGCTGGCGGATGCTTGCGACCGGCCTCGTTCGCCGAGCCGGCACACCGCCTTTCCGACGCCGGCGGCAAGCGCGTTCACGACGGAACGCTCTCACCCCAACGCCTTGTTCTGACGCGACCTTGCGGTTCCCGCTGATTCCGTCAAATCACAAAATGCGCCGGCGCCCGCCCGCTACGGCGCTTCTTCCCGGATGCGGTAGGCGCAGCGCCGGGCGCCGTGGACAATATGCTCGGTTCGCTCAACCGAGCAACGTGGCCCGAGCATTTCGCGGAAAATCGCCAGTTCCGAACGGCAGAAGCCCTGGCAGGCCGTGGCCGCCGCACAGATCGGGCAGTGGTTCTCGATGAGGAGCCAGCCCTCGCCATCCTCGGCGGGGCGCTGCTCGGCCATATAGCCTTCGCGGGTGCGAATCCCGGCAAGCGCGGCGATGCGGGCCTCGGTTCCCTCCACCCGGCCGAGCTCGGCGCGGTAGGCCGCGCGCATCTCCTCCTCGCGCGCCGCGATCAGGCGCTCGAGCGCTTCGGGCCCGAGCAGGTCACGGATGTTGCGCAGCAGGCCGACGGTCAGCTCGGCATGGGCGTCGGGAAAGCGGCCATGCCCCTGCGCCGTCAGCCGCCAGAACTGCGAGGGCCGGCCGACGCCCCGAGCCACCGATTCGGTCTCGACCAGGCCTTCGGCGGCGAGCTTGATCAATTGCTGCCGGGCGTTCTCGCCGGTCGTGCCGATCGCCTTGCCGAGCTCGGCCGCCGTCTGCTGCCCCTTCGTCTTCAGGAGGAACAGCAGGCGATCGGGCCCGGACCGTCCCTGCAGGCTCGAATTTTCCAGCTCCGGCGTCGACATGACCCTCTGCAGTCTATATTCAAAGCATGTACTTGCTTTATACGGTTGCGGACGGCGGGATGCAATCGCGCGATGGCCCCGTCGCCGCCCTCTTGAATTCCAGCAACCCGGCCGCCACTCTCGCAGCATGGCTCAGCATGATGAAGAGGGAGCGAAGACCGCTCCGCCCCCCGCAGATCCGGCAACCGCGCGGGACCTCCACCTCGCCTACAAGGTGGACATCGTCGTGATCGGCGCCGGCCAGGCCGGGCTGTCGAGCGCCTATCATTTGCACGAGCTCGGCCTGCCGGCGGGGCGCGGTTTCCTGGTGCTCGACAAGGCGCCCGCGCCCGGCGGTGCCTGGCAATATCGCTGGCCGTCCTTGACGCTGAGCACCGTCAACCGCGTGCACGATTTGCCCGGCATGGCCTTTGCCGACGTCATCGATCCCGGCCTCACCGAGGTGCCGGCGGCGGAGGCGGTGCCGCGCTATTACCAGGCCTATGAGCGCAAATTCGAGCTGCCGATCTATCGGCCGGTGACGGTCAAGGTGGTGTGCGCGCGCGCCGGCCGCTTCCGGGTTGAGACTGATAGGGAGACCTTTTCGGCCCGCGGCCTGATCAACGCGACCGGCACCTGGGAGACGCCCTATATTCCCGACTATCCCGGCCGGGAGAGTTTCGGGGGGCGGCAACTCCACACCCGCGACTACCGGACCGCCGAGGCGTTCGCCGGCCAGCGCGTCCTCGTGGTCGGCGGCGGCATCTCGGCCGTGCAGATCCTCGACGAGATCTCGCGCGTGACGCAGACGATCTGGGTGACCCGCCGCGAGCCTGAGTTCCGCGACAGGCCGTTCACGCCCGAGGACGGGCGGGCTGCCGTCGCCCTCGTCGAGGACCGAGTGCGGCGCGGCCTCGTGCCCGGCTCGATCGTCTCGGTCACCGGCCTGCCCCTCACCCCGGCCCTGCGGGCCGCGCGCGAGCGGGGCGTGCTGGCGCGCCGGCCGATGTTCAGCACGATCACGCCCGAGGGCGTGCGCTGGGCCGACGGCAGCGAAGAAAAGGTCGACGTCATCCTGTGGTGCACCGGCTTTCGCTCCTCGCTCGACCACCTGGCGCCGCTGCAGATCCGCGAGGACGATGGCGGCATCGTGATGGCCGGCCGCCTGGCGACGCAGGTCGCCCGCGATCCGCGCATCCATCTCGTCGGCTACGGCCCCTCGGCCTCGACCATCGGCGCCAACCGCGCCGGCGCCGCGGCCGCCCGTGAGCTGACGGCGACGCTGGGGATCGGCGGTGGGGTAACCCTGTAGGTATCGACTCAAGGGCCGGGCGAGATGACGGACCTGCCGAACTAACGCCACGTACGCGCCCCCTCGCCCCGTTTACGGGGAGAGGGTAGGGGTGAGGGGCTACGCAAAGTGTTCAATATAAGAGGTCGCGCTGCCCCTCATCCTTACCTTCTCCCCGTGAGGACGGGGAGAAGGGGCGGCCAGCGTCGCGCCCTTCCCCTGGCGCGAACGCCTGTGGGTCCTCACCCGGTCTTCAGCGCATCCGTGTCGATCGGCAAAGTGCGCACGCGCTTGCCGGTGGCGGCGAAGACGGCGTTGGCGACGGCCGGGCCGACCGCGACCGTCGCCGTCTCCCCGATGCCGCCGGGGGCCTCGGCGCTCTTGACCAGGTGCGTTTCCACCACCGGCACCTCGTCGATGCGCATGGGCAGATAGGTGTCGAAATTGCCCTGCTCCACCCGGCCGTCCTTCAGGGTGATGGCCCCGTGCAGCGCCGCCGTGAGGCCGAAGATTGCGCCGCCCTCGACCTGCGCGGCGATGGTGTCCGGATTGACCTGCAGGCCGCAATCGACGGCGCAGACGAGGCGATGCACCTTGAGCGTGCCGTCGGCCGCCGTCTCCACCTCGGCCACCATCGACATGAAGCTGCCGAAGGCGAACTGCACGCTGATGCCGCGCCCGCGCCCCTTGGGCAGAGGCTGGCCCCAGCCCGCCTTCTCCGCCGCCAGCGTCAGCACGCCGAGCGCCCGCGGATTATGGGCGAGCAGGTCCTTGCGATAGGCGACCGGGTCCGCCTTGGCGGCGGCGGCCAGCTCGTCCATGAAGCTCTCGACCACGAAGACATTGTGCGTCGGCCCGACGCCGCGCCACCAGGAGGTCGGGATGCCCGGCGGCTCGACCCGGACATAGTCGACATGGATGTTGGGCAGGGCATAGGGCGGCTCGGCCGCCGCTTCCACCGCATCGGAATCGATGCCGTCCTTGAAGGCCGGCGGGAAATAGCGGGCCAGGATGGAGGAGCCGGAAATGCGATGGGTCCAGGCCACCGGCTTGCCCGCGGCGTCGAGCCCGGCCGACATCCGGTCGAAATAATAGGGCCGGTACATGTCGTGCTGGATGTCCTCCTCGCGGCTCCAGATGACCTTCACCGGCCCGTCCACCTGCTGGGCCACCTTGACGGCGCGCGCCACGCCGTCCGCCTCCAGCCGGCGCCCGAAGCCGCCGCCGATCAGGTGGTTGTAGACCTTGACCTTGTCCTTGGGCAGGCCGGTGATCTCGGCGGCGATCGCCTGGGCCATGGTGGGCACCTGCGTGCCGACCCAGACCTCGCAGCCATCCTTGCGCACATGCACGGTGCAGTTCATCGGCTCCATGGCGGCATGGGCGAGGAAGGGCACCTGGTAGATGGCTTCGAGCTTCGTGGCCGCGCCGGCGAGCGCCTTGGCGGTGTCGCCCTCGTTGCGCGCCACCGCCCCCGGCTGCTTGGAGGCCTCGGTGAGCTGGCTGATGATCTCAGCGCTGTCGACCTTGGCGTTCGGCCCGTCGTCCCAGGTGATGTTGGCGGCGGCGAGGCCCTTCTTGGCCGCGCCCATATGGTCGGCGACCACGGCGACGGCATCGTCGGTCTTGACCACCTGCCTGACGCCCTTGACGGCCAGCACCGCCTTGTCGTCCACGGATTTGGGCTTGCCGCCGAACACCGGCGAGATGGCGATGGCGGCGACCTTCATGCCCGGCAGCTTGACGTCGATACCGAACTCGGCCTTGCCGACCACCTTGTCCGGCGTATCCAGCCGCTTGGCCGGGGTGCCCAGGAGCTTGAAGTCCTTGGGGTCCTTGAGCTTGAGGCTCTCGGGGGCGGGCACCGGCATGGTCGCGGCCTCGTCGGCCAGTTCGCCATAGCCGAGCGTGGCATTGCTGGCCGGATTGAGCACGGCGCCGTCGCGGGCCGTCAGCTTGGCGGCATCGACGTTCCAACGCTTGGCGGCGGCGGCGACCAGCATGGTGCGGGCGGCCGCGCCGGCCTGCCGCAGGGGCTGCCAGAAGGCGCGTATGGTGGTGGAGCCGCCGGTGGCCTGGCTGCCGAGCAGGGCATTGCCATAGAGCTTGTCGTCGGGCGGGGCATGTTCGAGCTTGACCTGGTGGAGGCCGACTTCCAGCTCCTCGGCCAGCAGCATGGCCTGGGCGGTGTAGACGCCCTGCCCCATCTCGACCATCGGCATCACCAGCGTCACCAGGCCCTGCCTGTCGATGCGGATGAAGGCGTTGGGCGCGAAATCCTTGGCCTCGGCCGCGGCGACCGGCGATCCGGCCAGCGGCGGCAGAGCGAGGGTGAGAACGAAGCCGCCGCCGATGGCGGCTCCCGCCTTCAGGAAGGCGCGGCGATCGAGGTGTGAACGTGTATCGGTACCGTCGGGCATGATCCCTTCCTCCCTCAAGCGGCAGCGTGATGGATGGCGGCGCGGATACGCTGATAGGTGCCGCAGCGGCAGACATTGCCGGACATGGCGGCATCGATGTCCTCGTCGCTGGGCTTGGGCGTAGCGGCGAGCAGGGCCGCGGCCGACATCAGCTGGCCGGACTGGCAATAGCCGCACTGCACCACTTCGAGATCGAGCCAGGCCTGCTGCAGGGCCTTGCCCTGCGCCGTCTCGCCGATCGCCTCGATGGTGGTGACGGCGCTCTCGCCGACGCTTTCCAGCGGCGTGATGCAGGAACGCGTCGCCGTGCCTTCGACATGCACGGTGCAAGCGCCGCAGAGGGCGGCGCCGCAGCCGAACTTGGTGCCGGTCATGCCTAGAATGTCACGCAGCACCCATAAAAGCGGCGTGTCGCCATCGGCATCGATGGTGTGGGCGGTCCCGTTGATCTTGATGGTATAGGCCATGGCAGTCTCCCGCGAGTCGGAAGGGCATATCCCCTCCTTGGAGTCGTTCCAGACAATCAGCCTAGGACGGCGGGAGCAAGAGCTCAATCAATCACAAGCCGGTGTGAACCTCGCGGCACCCGCATGGCGGGTGGATCGGCCCTGTCATCTCCCGCCGTCAGGGAGCGCAACCTCGCCGAGTATCATGCGACCTGCCTTCTCCACGAAGTGGGGAAGGCTGGGTGCGCCTTGTTCTGTCGGGGTACCGCGGCAACCACGACAGCCCGCAGCCATCCCTCACACACTGCTCAGCAGCAGACTCGTCTCGCTGTTCGACACCCCGTCGATCAGCCGGACCTCGCGCAGCACGCGGTCGAATTCGGCCAGACTCGCAGCGCGGATGTTGGCGACCAGGTCCCAATTGCCGTTGGTGGTGTGCAGCGTGTGCACCTCCGGCAGGCCGCGCAGCTTGCGGATGACCTGCGTGGTCGACTTGCCGACCACCTCGATCATCATCACCGCATGCACGGCGTTCATGTCGTAATCCTCGCGGACGCGGGCGGTGAAGCCGAGCAGCGTGCCCGTCTCGATCAGGCGGTCGAGCCGGTTCTGCACCGTGCCGCGCGCCACGCCCAGCGCATCGGCGAGCTTGGAGAGCGAGGCCCGGCCATCGCTGCGCAGATGCGCGATGATGCCGCGATCCAGCGCATCGGGAATATATTTGACCGTTTCGGCATCCCGCCCCGTCACTGACATTTTTTACAACCCGACCTGGCAATCTGTTCAATGAACTGACAATTCTAGCACAGGATTGCGATTTCGGTGAACATCCGGACGGCCTAGGCTAAGGCCAACAGTGACCGTTCAGGGATTTTTCGATGACCGCTCCCCTGCCCTCGCAGAAGGCGATGGTGCCTTTCGTCAGCGTCGAGAACATGATGCGCCTCGTCCACCATCTCGGCATCGAGCGGGTGCTGGCCGAACTCACCGACCTGATCGAGGAGGATTTCGGCCGCTGGGAGAGCTTCGACAAGACCCCCCGCGTCGCCAGCCATTCGCGCGACGGCGTGATCGAGCTGATGCCGACTTCGGACGGCACCATCTACGGCTTCAAATATGTCAACGGACACCCCAAGAACACCGCCGAGGGCCTGCAGACCGTCACCGCCTTCGGCCTGCTCGCCGATGTCGCCACCGGCTATCCGGTGCTCCTGACCGAGATGACGCTGCTGACGGCGCTGCGCACCGCGGCGACCTCGGCCATGGCCGCCCGTCACCTCGCGCCCAAGGGTGGGAAGGTGATGGCGATGATCGGCAATGGCGCCCAGGCCGAGTTCCAGGCCCTCGCCATGAAGGCGGTGTGCGGCATCGACACCGTCAGGCTCTATGACATCGATCCCCGGGCCACCGAGAAGACCGCCCGCAACCTTCAGGGCAGCGGCCTCACCGTCATCCCCTGCACCTCCTCGCAGCAGGCGATCGAGGGCGCCGCCATCGTCACCACCTGCACCGCCGACAAGCAGTTCGCCACCATCCTCACCGACAACATGGTCGGCCCCGGCATCCACATCAATGCCATCGGCGGCGACTGCCCCGGCAAGACCGAGCTGCACAAGGACATCCTCCTGCGCGCCGACTGCTTCGTGGAATATCCGCCGCAGACCTGGATCGAGGGCGAGATCCAGCAGATGGACCGCTCCTACCCGATCACCGAGCTCTGGCAGGTCGTCACCGGCCAGGTGCCGGGCCGGCGCGACGAGCGCCAGATCACCCTGTTCGACAGCGTCGGCTTCGCCATCGAGGACTTCTCGGCCCTGCGCTATCTGCGCGCCCAGATCGTCGGCACCGATTTCTACCAGGAACTCGACATGATCGCCGATCCCGACGATCCGCGCGACCTCTACGGCATGCTGCAGCGCGCCCGCTGAGGGGCCAGAGATAGACGGTCGGCTGCTTTGCTGCGGGCCGTCACGGCTTGGCGTTTGTCCAACGAAGGTCGCGCTGCCCCTCACCCTTACCCTCTCCCCGTGAGAACGGGGCGAGGAGGCGCAGGCGTCGCGACTTCATTCTCAGGCCTCCCATCTCGCCCGACGGTTGGGCGAGATGAGACCGTTCCTGATGAGCATGCCGTCGAAGTCCCCTCGCCCCGCCCTTGCGGGGAGAGGGTAAGGGTGAGGGGCAGCACAGCCCATGCGCAATCGCCCCAAAACCCAACCTGCCCCCCTATCCCACCGCACCACCCGAACCAACGCGATAGCCCCCGGAGCCCCCATGTCCAAGCGCCCCGCCTTCTCCGTCCAGGCCCCCTCCGCCGTGGTGATGGTTCGCCCGCACCACTTCACCGTCAACACCGAGACGGCCGCCGACAATCATTTCCAGGTCGCCGGCACAGGCGGCGAAGATCTCGCCCCGCTCGCCCATGCCGAGATCACCAGGGCGGCCGAGACCCTGGCGGCCCACGGCGTCACCGTGCACCTCTTCGAGGACGAAGGCCGGACAACCCCGGATTCGGTGTTTCCCAACAACTGGTTCTCCACCCATGCCGGCGGCCATGTCGCGCTCTATCCGATGAAGGCGCCGAGCCGGCGGCGCGAGCGCCGGGCCGACGTCATCGAGATGCTGAAGACCGATTACCGCGTGCAGGAGGTCATCGACTATTCGGGCCTGGAGCCCGACGGCCTGTTCCTGGAAGGCACCGGCGCCATGGTGCTCGACCATATCGACCGCGTCGCCTATGCCGTGCGCTCCGACCGCACCGACCCGATCGCCCTCGAGCGCTTCTGCACCCATTTCAACTTCGAGCCGATGGCCTTCGACGCCCGCGACGGCGGGGGCGCCGCCATCTACCACACCAATGTCCTGATGTGCATCGCCACCGATTTCGTGCTGATCGGCCTCGACATGATCGTCGACGCCGCCCGCAAGGCCGAGATCGTCGCCCGCCTCGAACGCTCCGGCCGCGACGTGCTGGCCCTGAGCAACCGCCAGATCGAGAACTTTGCCGGCAACGCAATCGAATTGCAGGGCAAGGACGACCGCCTCCTCGCCCTCTCGACCACGGCGCTGGCAGCCCTGACGCCCGAGCAGCGCGAGATCATCGAGCAAAGCGCCATTTGCGTCGCGCTCGACATCCCCACCATCGAACGCGCGGGGGGCTCGGTGCGGTGTACGCTGGCGGGGGTGCATCTGACGCCGAGGGGGTGAGAGGCTTTTCAGAGCTTCCGATGGCCTGTTGGCTCCAGGAGCTGTTACGGATACAGGGTTAAGCAAATATCCTAAATGGGGCGGGGAACGGACTGTCGGTTTCTGGCGCCCGCGAGAAGCTAGCAGACATTCATTACACAGGTAGCCATCTTGTTGTTCCCAGACGGGGCCCCTGACTTGATCGGGGTCTAATGCGGTGATAAGCGGAGCGTCTCATACTACTATTGATAACTTCCTCCAGAACTATGACCTAAGCTTTGTGGATCGATCTCAGTAGAAGATCATGTGATGGAAGCTCTCTTTAGCTTGCTATAGACCTTGACATAAGGCATCCATTCGCTGGCGTGGAGGATGGTCACATGATGTCAAAGACCAGAAAGCCTGTGTTTGTCGCGGTAACTGGCGCACAAGGGGTAGGCAAATCCACCTTTTGTCGTCAGTTGCTGGGTGAGCTTCGCGACAAGCACCTCATCAATTTGAGTTTGCAGTCGGGGCTTGGAGACGTTGTCCGTGCTAAAGGCGTGCCGGTGGGAGCAGCCTCAACATCGGAGACGATCTTCGCAATCTTTCATGAGCATCTGAGGAGAGAGCGTGTGGCCGATGCTCCGCTCGTTTTACTGGACCGTTGCATCGTTGATGCACTAGCGTACACCCGCGTGCTTAATACTACAACCGTTGAACAATTGCTCGCCCTGGAAGAGGTCGCGTTACTTGCTGCTACACGACTTGACTTTGTCATCGAGCTGCAGATTTCAGCTGCGTTTGCCAGAACCACTGCAAACCACGAAACGCCCGAGATGCGAGCTGAGGTAGCGCTGAAAATTCCAGCGATTATCACGGAACTCGGCTTGCAATCAATCGTATTGGACGCTTCACAACCTACCGCAATAGACGCTGCCGTCGTAGAGATTACGAAGAGGATTCTCTAAATTGATGTTTGGCAGGATAGTTGACGCGCTCGCTCCCGTAAAAGCCATTGCCCGAGGAACGGCCGACCGTGATGCTTTGGCTGGGCAGCTTCTGACGGAATTAAAAGCTGGATACGTGGACTGGCTTGAAGTGGGAGTTGGCGATGGTGCGAATGCATCCTTCCTTTTGCAGCACCTCACGAATGGTCGGAGATTTGGCGTGGACTTGATTGACCCCCAGACGACTGAATCAGACCTGCTATTGGATTACGATTATAGGTTCATTCCCATAGGGTTCGAGGACTTCAAGCCAGACCACAACTACGATCTGATAAATTGCAGACAGAGCGCTTACTATTTCTGGGACAGATATCGAAGCGCGCTCAAACTCGCTAGCATGCTGAAGCCCGGCGGAATAGCAGCGATGACCGTATGGACCGAGAACTGCGTGCTATTTCAACTACATAAACGCATCGCGCACTTGGTCGATGTTCCTCCCTCCGAAACTACCCATCAGCAGCTGTGCGAAAATCTGACAGAGTACGGTTTCGTTCAAATTGATAAAGCCATCACTTCCGGCGAACTTGACTTCAGCGAGCAATTTAGCACCTCCACGGCCGTTGGGCTGTTCGACCTGTGCGCACGTCATATCGACGTCACAAACATCGCGTCCGCCGACAAGGTCGAGACGGTTGGCAGCTTTTTTGCAGCCCAGCGCGTGAAAGGTAAGCGCGAGAACGGGGTCGCGCTTTATCGTCTCCTTTAACCGATCCAGGTTGATACGAGCTGGATTATCGATGCGATTCCGCCACCTGCTGATGCGGCGGTCGCTCCGCCAGTGGCCAAGGCTTTGATCGAGCTCAGAAGGCTTCTCTTGTTCTCCGGAGTGGGCTCTTTTGCAGCGGCCTCAACAGCAGCTAATACGGGCTTGGATGACTCCGAAGCCTTGAAGTTTGTCTGCAAAAATTCTACCACTTTAGACAGCACTTCCTTATCGGAATTCTGCTCGATGGACATACGTTGAACCGCATCGTTTGCGCTGTTCAGCATGTCGCCAACTGCCACGTTCTGGGCGTTTAAGTTTCCGCCTACGTTAAGATTGCTCATCTTCGCGTTATCTCCGATCATGAATTGCGGTTGCGAGCCAGGCCCGAAGTTGAATGTGCTTTGCGCCTCGTTTCCGGCTGCAATTTCTCGTCGCTTTATCTCCGCGTAAAGCCCTGTCCCCGCTGATGCGGCCAATATGCTGCTGCGAAGCTGCATCGAGGTTGAAGTATCATAAGCTTTGTTGGCTAGCTCGAACATAATTTCGTTGCTGTCGGATCGGCGAGCCATACCTTCAAGGAGGATTTGGCGAACGGTATGATCGTTCTCTATCCCTGACCACTCTACTATCACATCGTCGAATTTTTGATGGTTTGCATCAACTATGCCACGCGCAAGACCTTCTCTCGCAGGTGAACGGTCAGATCTCCACATTTGCTGGACAACATCGTAATCCAGACCATTAGACGTATGGGACTGCGCAAAGAGGCGATAAAGCCACTTGCGCACATTTTCAGGAGCTTTTTGCACCTCATCAAACTTAAGCGGCAGGTGGCGGTCTGTGAACTCCGGGCGTTCCCAGAGAGCCCAGACGGAATACTCCGAAATCTCGGGAACGTCGTGCTGGAAGAGTCGTCCCAGAAAGACATCATTCGAATACCTGGGATCGAAAAGGTCATCAGACGCAAGTCCATATCCCGCGAGGAAGATCGCCCATTTGAGCGTCAAGTGATCGTCATCGACAGAGACGGTCACTGGTCTTAAGTTGTCCCTGACCCATTGAGGGCGAGCATATAGCCGCGCTGCTAGAAGTAGTGGCTTATCATTATCCAGCCCCGTCCGCGTCTGGATGTCTTGCAACGTAAGGTCGCCCGCATTCTTGAAGAGTGCAGCAGTGGCCCAGGTAACAGCCTCATAGTCAGTCTCGATCTTAATCCTCTCGGCGATCCGGTAGAGATCGTCCGGATTACCAATTAGAGCGACAGCCTTGAGTGCCCAACGCCTAACGAGAACATCCTGTGCGTTCAGATGGCTGTGTATGAGTTGCCTAACGTTTGTTGCGTCTGTGAAAAAGCGTCGTTTCTCGTAGTGACTACAGACGTCTTGCAAGGCTCTTTTAACCCCTCGTGGGGTGTTGCTGATGCTTAGTTCGAGCGTGATGCGCTTTTCTTCGTCGCTATGGATCGGACGCAGGATATCTCGAGTCACGCAGGCCCCACCATCGACGAGAGGCCTACCAGCATCCTCTGCTCAATGAGCAAGCGTGACGTAGCATCAAAATCTCCTGCGTTGTTGGTCGGATTAAAGATTTTCAACCAACGCAAATCGTTTATCGACATTGCGGCCTTTGATGGAAAGAAATCTGGTGGGCAGCGATATGCCATTACGACGTGCAGAACGTTTGGGTGGCTGTCTGAGCCTGGAACTGCGACCGCGAGAACTGGGCGGACTTGGTTCTCGTATCTCGCAACCTCAGCCAGCCGCCGAGGTAGCCCGATTGCATACCCAAGTTCAGCGATCCCGTTCGCAACGATGCCATGCATGCTATCGTAGAGAAGATCCGCCTCACCATTCAACACAGCTCCCCCTAAGCCGACACTTCGTCTACCCCGCAGTGGATCCGTCGACGGATAAAACCTTCCCGTTCGATATGAGAGCACATCATCGCCGTTGAACACGACAACAAAGCTATGGACGACGGCTAGATTACCGTCTCGACGCACGACCGAATACGGAAAGTAGCCAAATCGCCCATCGTCAAGATCCTCCTTAATCGTCTTCAGTGAGATTGCCTTTGCATCGCCGACGTGTTCAAGTCTCATTCGTAGAGCCATTACCCGATCGCGTCTAAGTTCTTTCTTGCGGGGGGGGGCGAAGAACTCTTCGCTTCCGACAACTGGGATCGTATCATTCCTAAGTCGTCTGAGGAAGAACACGCCTGGTCTGGTCCGGTAAAAGCGACTGGCCTCACGATATGTCGAAACATCTTCACTCAGTCGCGCATGTAAGGTTTTGTGTTGTGTGGCACCATGCAGATGAGAAGGTACAAGGCGGTTCAAATAAGCGACCTGTAGAATGTCTCGCGGTCGCATCGGAGTACCCGATGCCGCCAAGACATCCTCGGCTAGATTGAGATAGGCGTCCGCCACAGTGCTCATCCGGGTTCGCAATTGCGTAGATTGGCATTATAGAGGCGTTTTTCCAGCTTGCTACCTGCAGAGCAGCTACCTGCTACGGAGGGCGTGTGCCGTCATGGACAAAATCATAGCAGCTCTCAGAGCGTTCCGAGACGATAGGGACTGGTCAAAGTTTCACACCGCCAGGAATTTGGCGACCTCGGTAAGTATCGAAGCTGCCGAATTGCTTGAGCATTTTCAATGGGATATCGGCGATGAGGATCTGTTAGATATCGAGCGGGAGGCAGTGGCTGGCGAGCTAGCTGACGTTTTAATCTATCTCTTGATGTTGTTCGACAAGCTGGGGCTAGATCCGGCCATGGAAGCGATGAGGAAGATCGAATCGAATACCCGCAGGTTTCCTGTAGGTTCCCAACCCGGAAAACGACGTCGCCAAGGTGCGTGATTCGGCAGAGGTCGCGGAAGTGTTTCCAAATGTACACGCGAGAACGAGCTACGTGTGTTGGCTAACAGGTCCGTGAAATGGCTTCAAAAATGTCGGGTTGTGGGCTCATAGTCTCCGCTCGCTCGTATCAGCCGAAACGTCCGCTTCTGGATGAGGGCAAAGTTTGCCTGAACGTCCGGCTTGGGGTGCTGAGCGGCCATTTTGATGCGAGGTGCCTGGAGCGCCGACAGCTTTCCAGCATCCATCCTATCTTCCTCAAACAACGTCGGGCCTTTGCTTGATCAACGCCGGCAACACCAGGCCGGCAACAATGAAGACCGCGCCCCAGATGTCATAGCCATGCAGGCTTTCCCCGAGCAGGAGATAGGCGAGCAGGGCCACGAAGACAGTCTGCAGGTAGAGCAGCATGCTGGCACGGCCGGCGCCGAGCGCCTCGACGCTGCGATTGTAGAGATAATACATCAGCGCGCCGCCCGGCCCTGCCAGATAGGCGAGCGCCAGCAGGCCGTTGGCGTTCAGGGCGGAGCCGCCGCCGGCGGTCAGCTCCCACAGATAGAAAGGCAAGGCGGCAAGGGCGCCGGCGCCGAGCAGGACGACCACAGTGGGCAGCAGGGGGATGCCGAATTTGGAGCGACGCAGGAGCACGGTGTAGAGGCCCCAGCAGAAGGCGCTGCCGACGATCCACAATTCGCCGGCGCTGAACTGCAGCCCCATCAGCGCGCCGAGATCGCCATGGGCCACGATGACCAGCATGCCGGCCAAAGCGAGCAGCGCGCCAATGGCCTTCCACAGGCCGAGCGGCTCGCCGAGCACGATGCGGGCAATCACCATGGTCATCACCGGTGACAGCGCCATGATGATGCCGGCGGTGGTCGCGTTGGTGAAATGGAGGCCGGTATAGATCATGCCCTGGCACAGGGTCAGGCCAACAGCGCCGACGATGAGGACCTCCAGCGGCCGCGAGCGGAGCAAGGCGATGATCGCGCCATAGTGGCGATGCACGATCGGCAGCAGGATGGCGCAAGCCAGCAACAGCCGCCAGAAGCAGAGCGCCCAGGGCCCCATTTCCGGCGCCGCCCATTTGGCCGCGATGTAGACGCCGGCCGAAAGCAGCCAGCCCAGGATCGCGGTCGCGTAGGCGATCGAAAGGGACTCGCCGGGGGCGGCCTTCACCTCGTCGGGATGTGCCATCGGCAGCATGTGGTTCCCAGCCTCCTCCCCTCGCCGATGGACCGGGAGCGATGGCAGCCCCGCCTCGCCGGGCACTACGCTCCGGCCCTGGAGCCCCATCGGCGCTCTTCGATCTGCCGGCCTGGCGACCAACCGCCCCTTTATTCGGAGGGGGACCGTTTCTTGTAAGATAACGAGGCTTTCGCCTTACCCGTTTCAGAAGATCGGCGTGTACGCTGCGAACAACAACCTCGCTTTTACCCCAGTTTTGTTTCCGTAACGGAAATTACGACTGATTGCGAACGCCGGTTGCCAAGCATAGTGTCACGATGCGCCAGTCTTTATCAAGGAGCATGCCGTGACCGAGCAAGAGCGCAGCCTGGAGGAAATCGCCGCCATCCGCGACCTGCTGGCCGCCAAGCCCCGGCCGGTCGGATGGGGCGAGCGGCGCGCACGGCTCGACGAGGTCGGCACCCACTGGCCTGTTGCCGACGACGTCGTCTGCACTGAAGTCGCGTGCGACGGCGTCCCCGGCGAATGGTCGATGGCGCCGGGCAGCGACGCCGGCAAGGTGCTGCTCTACTTCCACGGCGGCGGCTACTGCTCGGGCTCCGTCGAAAGCCATCGCCGGCTGGTGACGGAAGCCGGCCGCGCGGCGCGCATGCGGACCCTGGCGATCGACTATCGCCGCGCGCCCGAACAGCCTTTTCCGGCCCAGCACGAGGACGCCCTCGCGGCATGGCGCTTCCTGCGGCGGCAGGGCATCGCCGCCGAAGACATCGCGGTGGGTGGTGACAGTGCGGGCGGCAATCTCACTCTGGCCCTGATCGGCCGCCTGCGCGCCGCCGGCGAGCCCCTGCCCCGCTGTGCCTGGCTGATTTCGCCCTGGACCGATCTCACAATGTCGGGCGCGACGCTCGCCAGCAAGGACACGATCGATCCGATCATCCACAAGGCCTATCTGGAGGAGCTTGCCGGCGCCTATGTCCCGGCGGGGACGGACCGTGGCGACCCGCTCATCTCGCCTTTGTTCGCCGACCTGCGCGGCTTTCCGCCGCTGCTGATCCAGGTCGGCTCGGCCGAGACACTGCTGTCGGACGCCACGCGGCTGGCCGAGGCCGCCGGCAGCGCGGATGTGCCGGTGCGGCTCGAGATCTGGCCGCATATGATCCACGCCTGGCCGGTCTGGAACGCCGGCCTGGAAGACGGCCGGAGCGCGCTTGTCGCCGCGGGTGCGTTCATGCGCAACGCCGGGGGCTAGACGGTTGCCGCCGGCTCCCCGCCGGCGGCCGCCTTCTTCCCTTACGCCCGCTGCCGCGCGATCACGCCCAGCGCCGTGGTGATCGCCCGGGCGAAGGTCAGCGCGCCGATGCCGTCGACGTCGCGCTCGGGCATGAATTCCACGAAGTCCATCGCCTCGATGCGGCCGCGGCGGGCGGCGCCCTTGATGAGGTCGACGAGCTGATAATAGGTGAGGCCCCCCGGGGCGCGGCCGATGACGCCGGGCACCAAAGCCGGATCGAGGGCGTCGGCGTCGATGCAGATGACGATGCGGCTGCCTTCGGGGATGAGGTCGAGAGCGGCCTCGACGCCCTGGCGGTGCAGGTCATGGGCCGGCACGAATTTGACGCCCCAGGCCAGCGCATCCTCATAGTCGCCGGTGGCGGCCGAGCCGATGCCGCGGGCGCCGACCTGGATGATGCGCTCGATATGGGGCATTTCCGACGCCCGGCGCATGGTGGAGGAGAGGCCGAGGCGCTCGTCCATATGCACCTCGCGCCAGTCGATATGGGCATCGATCTGCAGGATGGTGTAGCGGGCGCCCGCCTCCGCCCCCAGGGCCTCGAGCATGGGGATAGGGATGGAATCATCCCCGCCCAGCACGATCGGCACCGCCCCGCGGGCGCGGATCGTCTTGACGGCGGCGGCGATGGCGGCGCGGTTGGCGGCGCCGTCATTCTCGTCATAGGGCAGGTTGCCGCAATCGACGGCGCGCAGGCGCGGCTCCGGGAAGACCTTGCCGCCATTGTCGAAATCGTGGCGGTCGACATTGGCGGTGAAGGCGGCGGTGGCGCGGCGCAGGGCGTCCGGCGCGTTGCGGCAATAGGCGCCGACGGAGCGGTAGGGCGTGGCGCAAGGCGCGCCGATCAGGGCGATCGGGGCGGCGAGCGTGGCAAGGTCGCGGCATTCCTCCAGGCCGAGGAAGGTGAGCGTATCGGCCGCCGCGCCGAACAGCGCGCCGAGATCGGCTTTCTGGTTCATGATGGAGATCCTCTATGCGGGCCGCCCGCGGGCGGCATCGGGTTGGAAAAGCGGGGATGGCAGGCGGCGAGCCTCAGGACGGGCGGACGTCGAGATAGCCGGCCCAGCGGCGCTCGACGAGGCGGAAAGCGCCGACCAGGACGAAGGTCAGGACGAGGTAGACGATCGCGGCCGCGACATAGGGCTCGAACTGGATGTAGTAGTTCAGCGTGATCATGCGGGCGACGCCGGTGGTCTCCAGCAGAGTGACGGTGCTGGCGAGCGAGGTGGCGTGCAGCATCATGATGGTCTCGTTGCCGTAGAGCGGCAGCGCCCTGGTCAGCATCGCCGGCACCAGGATGCGCCGCGCCCGCGTCCAGCCGGACATGCCGTAGGCGGTGGCGGCCTCCACCTCGCCGGGCGGGATGTGGCGCAGCGCGCCGGCGAAGATCTCGGTGGTGTAGGCGGTGGTGTTGAGCACGAAGGCGATCAGCACGCAGACGAGCGGGCTGGAGAGCCAGGGCCAGAGCAGGCTGGCGCGCACCAGCTCGAACTGGGCCAGGCCAAAATAGATCAGGAAGAGCTGCACCAAAAGCGGCGTGCCGCGGAACACCAGCGTATAGGCGAAGACCAGGCTGCGGATCAGCCGGTTGGCGCTGTTGCGCGCGAAGGAAAGCGGGATGGCGAGGCAGAAGGAGATCGCCAGGGAGGAGACGGTGAGGACCAGCGTCAGCTGCGCCCCCTCGGCATAGAGGCCGAGATTTTCGGCAATGACGTCCCAGTTCATGGCGCCAGCTTCCTTGTGCCGAGCTCGTAGCGCCGCGCCAGCCAGGCCAGCACCAGCATGGAGAGGATGGTGATGGCGAGATAGAAGCCGCCGGCGACCAGGTAGAAGGTGAAGGGCTTGCCGGTGGCCTCGGCGGCCCCCTTGGCGCGGAACATCACGTCCTGCAGGCCGATGAGGGAGACCAAAGCGGTCGCCTTGACCAGCACCAGCCAGTTGTTGGTGAAGCCGGGCAGCGCCAGGCGGATCATCTGCGGCAGCACGATGCGGGTGAAGATGCGGGTGCGCCCGAGCCCATAGGCCTCCGCCGCCTCGATCTGGCCGCGGGGGATGTTGAGGAGCGCGCTCTTGAAGGTCTCGGTCATGTAGGCGCCGAAGATCAGGCCGAGCGTGGCGATGCCGGCCCCGAGCGGGGAGAATTCGACCTGGATGTCGAAGCCGAGCCATTCGCCGACCTGGCCGATGAAGGAGGGCAGGCTGTAGAAGACCAGCAGCATCATCACGAGATCGGGGATGCCGCGCACCACGAAGGTGTAGATCCCCGCGAGCGCCGCCAGCGTCCTATGGCGCGAGACCTTGCACAGGGCCGCGCCGAGGCCGAGCAGGACGGCCACCACCAGCGAGGCGAAGGCCAGCAGCAGGGTGATCGCCCCTGCCGCCAGGATCGTGCGGACGAAATCGAGGATCATCTCCGGTCATTCGCCGAAATATTTGGCGTCCAGCGCCTTGAGCGTGCCGTTGTCCCTGAGGATGGCGAGGCCCTTGTTGATCTCGGCCACCAAAGCGGTGTTCTTCTTGCCGATGGCGATGGCGACGCCCTCGCCGAACTCCTTGGCGTCCTTGCCGGTGAGTTGCGGGCCGACCAGTTCGTAATCCTTGCCGGCATCCGACTTCAGGAAGCTGGCGGTGATCTGGGCCTGGTAGCTGATGTGGAGTTCGGCGCGGCCGGCGGTCAGCTCCAGATAGGGCGCGCTACCGGTGTCGTAGCGCTTGATGGTGGCCTTGGGGAAATGGCTGGTGACATAGGCATCCATCGGCGTGCCGGTCTGCACCGCGATGGTCTTGCCGGCCATGCCCTCGGGCGTGAACTCGTAGGAGGCGCCCTTCTTGGCCACGAAGCGGAAGATCGGGTGGTTGTAGATGTCGGAGAAGGCGATCACCTTGCGGCGCTTCTCGGTGACGGTGAGCTGGGAGATCAGCGCATCATATTTGCCGTCGATCAGGCCGGGGATCATGCCGTCCCAGGCGGCGTTGAAGATGTCGCAGTCGAGCTTGGCGGCCTCGCAGATCGCCTGCATCAGCTCGACGTCGTAGCCGACCAGCTTGCCGTTGGCGTCGATCGATTCGAAGGGCGGGAAGGTGGCGTCGGTGGCGATCTTGATCTTGTCGGCGGCCTGGGCCGTGAGGGCCTGGGCGCCGGAGGCGGCAAGGCCGAGCAGGAGGGCGGCGACGGCGTTTCTGAAGCGAATGCTCATGATGGGTCTCTCGGGATGGGGTTTGTGGTTATGGGAGCCGGTTTCCACCGGCCTTGGCCAGGCCGCTGCGGCTAATGCTGCAAACGCCCGGCAAGGAATTGCCGCAGCCTGTCGCTGCGGGCATCGGTGAAAACGGCTTCGGGCGGGCCCTCTTCCTCGATGGCGCCGTTGTGCAGGAAGACGACGCGGCTGGAGGCATGGCGGGCAAAGCCCATCTCATGCGTCACCACGATCATGGTGCGGCCCTCCTCGGCGAGGGCCTGCATGACCTTGAGCACCTCGCTCACCAATTCCGGATCGAGCGCCGAGGTCGGCTCGTCGAACAGCATGACGTCGGGGTTCATGCTGAGCGCCCGGGCGATCGCCACGCGCTGCTGCTGGCCGCCGGAGAGATGGGCGGGATAGCGCTGCAGCACCTCCTGGCCGAGGCCGACCTTGGCGAGATTGGCCCTGGCCCGCTCGGTGGCTTCCGCCCTGGAGACGCCCAGCACGCTGATCGGCGCCTCGATGACATTGTCGATGACGCTCATATGCGACCACAGGCAGAAATTCTGGAACACCATGGCGAGGCGGCTGCGCATGCGCTGGAGCTGCCTCTTGTCGGTGGCCCTGAGGAAACCGTCGCCGTCCCTGACCGTCTTCAGCGCCTCGCCGTCGATGACGATGCTGCCGGCGGTCGGACGCTCGAGGAAATTGATGCAGCGCAGGAAGGTGCTCTTGCCCGAGCCGCTGGCCCCGATGATGCTGATGACGTCACCGGCCGCGGCCTGGAGCGACACGCCCTTGAGGACCTCGACCTTGCCATAGGATTTGCGGATACCGTCCACGGCCAGCTTGTGCATGCTTCTTCCCAATCCGGCCGCGTTCGTCCGCCACCAAGACCCCTCTCCTGCGCCCAATGCGGTTCACGCAAGCAGGAACCGCTCCGATTTGTCATAGCCGGGCTTGACCCGGCTACCCAGAAGCCGCACGCACAAACCATCGAGGAGCTGGATTGCCGGGTCACGCCCGGCAATGACAAAGGTCGAGCAGCCTCGAAAAGCTTAAGTGAACTGCATTGCTCCTGCGCCGGACTTGTCCGTCCAATCGCGACGGTGCTCATAAAATCAGAAGGCCAGCCTGGGGCAATTGATATTTGATCATCAAATAGATGACGTCATTTCATCTATTGTGCATTCCCGGGGCATATTGCCTGCTAAGGAGGCACGGACCAGTGGCGTATCCGTCCCATTCCTGAAGGGATCTCAACTGTACACCATCCAGTCAACCGATCTGCCAGGCGGCGGCATCCTTGCCGAAGCGCGCCAGCAGCCAGCGCAGGAAGAGCCGCACACCCGAGCGCTGCAGGCCGGCATGGGTGGAGACGACATACCAGCCGCCGAAGGCGTCGATGGCGGTGGAGAAGGGCCGCAGCAACGTGCCGTTCCGGACATCCGCGCCCGAAAGCGTGTCGCTGGCCAGGGCGACGCCGGTGCCGTTGATGGCGAGGTCGATCGCCATGCCGAGATCGCTGCAATAGAGATGGCGGCTATAGGGGCCGAAATCGCGCTCGCCGGCCTCCGAGAGCCAGCGCCGCCATTCGGCACCGTCGTCCCAATGCAGCAGGATGGCGCTGCGCAGTTCCAGCGGGCTGGTGATGCGCCGGCCGATGCGCTGGAACAAGGTCGGGCTGCAGACCGGCATGATGCTGACATGGGCGAGCTGCGCCGACCATTTGTCGTCCCAGCCGCCAGCGCCGAAGACGATGCCGATATCGGCATCCACCAGCTCATGGATGCGGTGGTTCTCGGTGAGCTTGATATGGCATTCGACGGCAAGGTGGTCCTGGCAGAAATCGGCGAGGTTCTTGGCGAGCCAACCGCTGGCGAACATCGGCGGGCAGGCAATGCCGATGCGCCCGCCGTCCTGGTCCGCCTCCGACAGGCGCAGCGCCGTGTTGGTGATGTCCTGCAGCGCGGCCGAGACCGTCTTGGCGAAGACCCGGCCGGCATCGGTGAGCACCACGCCGCGCCCGGCCTTGTGGAAGAGCGGATAGCCCAGCACTTCCTCGAGCCGGCGCAGCTGGTGGCTGACGGCGCTGTCGGTCAAAGCGAGCTCGCCGGCGGCCCGGGTCAGGCTTTCATGGCGCGCCGCCGCCACGAAGGTGCGCAGCACGCCGAGCGGCAGGTTACGCATCGCCGCGCCCCGTCATGACACCGGCCTGGCCTTCTTCCTCCACCTCGGATCTCCCAAAATATGGATGGCTGCCGGGATATCGCCTAGGATGGCGCCATGCCCTCCTCCGATGCGATTCGTATTGCAGCCGCCGTCATCATCCGTCCCGACGGTATGACACTCCTGGTTAGAAAACGAGGGACATCGGCCTTCATGCAGCCCGGCGGCAAGATCGAGCCCGACGAGCAGCCCCGCCAGGCCCTGTGCCGCGAGCTCGCCGAGGAGATCGGCCTCACGGTTGATCCAGCACACCCCGTCTATCTCGGCCGGTTCGAAGCCCCGGCGGCGCATGAGGACAACAGGATGGTCGAGGCCGAGATCTTCCGCCTCGACATCGCCGAGCCTGTCGCCGCCACCGCCGAGATCGAGGAGATCGCCTGGGTCGATCCCAAGGCACCCGGCCCGCTGCCCCTCGCCGCCCTGACGCGCGACCATGTGCTGGCCCTCGCGACGGCGCTTGGCGGGGGCTAGGATCGCGCATCCAAGTTTGGCAGCAACTGATCGGTCACTATGGCGCGGAGCACCAAATTCCGATATGGTAACACCATGTAACACCCATATGAGGTGCCTCAATGCCACCCGCTTCCGCCACGACCAGCATCAAGCTGGATTCCAAGGTCAAGGATCGCCTCCAACGGCTGGCCGATGCTCGGCATCGCAAGCCGCATTGGCTGATGAAGGAAGCAATCCATCAATATGTCGAGCGTGAAGAAAAACGCCAGGCGTTCTACGACGACGCTCGCAAGGCTTGGGACGAGTACCAGGCAACCGGCTTGCATGTAACCGGGGAAGAGGTCGCGGCTTGGCTGGAAACATGGGGCACGGATGACGAGAAAGCCTCGCCTGTATGCCACAGGTAATCTTCTCGCCCGCTGCCCTTCGCGATCTCGAAAGGCTACGGGCTTTCCTGCACTCCCAAAACCAAATGGCGGGCAAACGGGCCGCAACGGCAATCATCCAGACCATTCAGACGCTTACGGCTCACCCTGAAATAGGGCGACCGATCCAGGATGCCGAAGAGCGAGAGCTCGTCATCAATTTCGGCCGCGATGGTTATGTGGCCCTCTACCGATACGATGGAGACAAAGTCGTGATTCTCGCCATCCGACATGGTCGGGAAGCCGGATATGATTGAATGATCTAAGCAGGAGAGAGACCGGCTCGATCGAGGCCCTCAATTCTCGCGCCGGCCGGCGAAGGCCAGCAGCAAAGCGAGGAAGATCAGGACACCGGCGCCGACCTGCTGCCAGTAGAAGTTCCAGCCGATCAGGAGCAGGCCGTTGGAGACGAAGCCGAACAGCAGCACGCCGAGGATGGTGCCGGCAATGCTGGCGCGCCGGTTGCGGCTGAGCGAGGTGCCGATGAAGGCAGCGCCGATGGCGTTGAGCAGATAGGCATTGCCCGAATAGGGCACATAGGCGTTGACGTTGGAGGAGAGCAGGATGCCCGTCACGGCGGCGACGGCCCCGGAGAGGATGTAGACGATCGCCAGGATCCGCCGCACCGGCAGGCCGGAATAGCGCGCGACCTCCTCCTGGGTGCCGACGGCGAGGACGGTGCGGCCGAAGCTCGATTTCTCCAGGAGGAGCCAGGCGCCGAGCGCCAGCACCGCGACGAGAAGCAGCGAGACCGGCACGCCGAGGATCGTGCCATGGCCGATGAAGGCGAGCGCGGGCGGTATGCTGCCGGCCGGCACATAGACGGGATTGCCGCCATCGGTGGTGAGCTGCTGCAGGCTGTGCCCGATGAACAGCGTGCCGAGGGTCGCCAGGAACGGCGTGATCGACAGCCGCGCGATCAGGACGGCGTTGAAGAGCCCGGTGCCGATGCCCGCGCCGACGCCATAGAGGCAGGCGAGCGCCACCGGCTGGCCCGAGGACACCGCCGAGACGAAGGCGAGGCTGCCGAGATCCACCGCCGTGCCCACCGACAGATCCGTGCCGCCCGAGGCCACCGTCAGGGTCATGGCGATGGCGACGATGGCCGTCAGCGCGACATTGTTGACCAGCACGCCGGTGATGTTGCCGAGCGTCAGGAAGCCCGGGGCCAGCACGGAGAAGACGGCCACCACCAGCACGAGCGCCAGCGGAATGCCGAAGCGCAGCAGGTCGAATGCCGGCCGGATGCGCGGCCCTTCGGCCCCAACGGCGCTCATGTCGCCCTCCTGCGTGCGAGATTGGCGGTGGCGGCGACGACGGCCAGGATCAGCACGCCCTCGATGCCGTTGACCCAGTAGGTCGAGACATGGAGGAGCTGGAAGCCGTTGGTGAGCGCGCCCAGGAAAACGGCGGCGAGCAACGTGCCGGCCACGGTCGGCAGCAGCCGGCGCGAAAACATGAAGCCGAGAAAGGCGGTTGCCACCACCGGCAGCAGCATGTCGCCCGAACCGCCGGTCGCGCCGTTGAGGAAGGCTGCAGACACGACGCCGGCCAGCCCGCCCAGCAGCCCGCTGGCCAGATAGGACAGTGCGACATAGCTGTTGACGGCGATGCCGGCGGCCTTGGCCGCCTCGCGATGTCCGCCCACCGCATAGGCACGCAGACCGAAGGGCGTGAGATGCAGCAGCACGGCCAGGACCGCGCACAGTGCAAGGAGCAGCCAGCCAAGCACGGGAATGTCGAGCGGTCCGGGCAGGCCGAGCCAGTCGATCAGCGGTGACGCCGCGGGAATGGTGGTGTTCTCGGTCACCACCAGTTCGAGCCCGGCGCAGACATTCATGGCGGCCAGCGTCGCCAGCAGAGGCAGGATCCTGAGCCAGACCACGGCAAGCGCATTGACCAGGCCGACGAGGAGGCCGACGCCGAGCGCGGCCGCCACGCAGGCAAGGTCCGGGAAGCCGGCCTGGTTGAGCACGGCGAAAACGGCGGCCGAAAGCCCGAGCGTGCCGGCCAAAGAGAGGTCGATGCCGCCGGCGATCACATCCGAACCGCCGGTGATCAGCACCAGCGTCAGGCCGAACCCCAAGATGCCCAGCACCGCCGATTGCGACAGGATGAGGCCGATATTGGCGGGCGAGACGAAGGAGGGCACGTTGACGGCAAAGAAGGCCATCACGGCCAGAAAGAACAGCAGACCTCCGGCCCGGACCAGGCGCGTCCCGGCGCCGCCCGCGAGATCGCGCCAGCCCGTGCGGGCCCTGGCTTCATGGGGCTCGGGGTGGATCGAGGCCGATGTCGCCGCGGCGATCGCCTCCAGGGTTTCATGCGGCATGGCTGGCTCCTTCCCCGGGATCGGCGCCCGTCAGGGCCGCGGCCAGCAGCTGGTCGGACGATGTTGCCGAGGTCTCATAGGTGCCGACCACGCCGCCGCGATGCATCACCAGGACCCGGTCGCACACGCCCAGGAGCTCGTCGAGATCGGCCGAAAGCAGCAGGATGCCCGCGCCCTTCTCCGCAAGCTCAGCGATGAGGCGATAGATCTCGGCCTTGGCCGCGACGTCGACCCCGACCGTTGGCTCGTCGAGAACATAGACGTCGGAGCGGCGGGCCAGCCATTTGGCGATCACCACCTTCTGCTGGTTGCCGCCGCTGAGGGTGCGCACGGCTGCATCCTGGCTGCTGGCTTTGATCTTGAGCGCCTCGATCAGCCTGGACACCGTCGAACGTTCGCCGGCGCGGTCGAGCCAGCCCAGACGCGTGATCTGGCCGAGGCTGGCGAGGGTGGCGTTCTCGCGGATGGAGAGGCCGAGCGCCACGCCCTGGGCGCGACGATCCTCCGGCACCAGAGCGAGACCCGCCTGCGCCGCCGCCACCGGGCTGGAGAGCCGCCGCACGCGACCGTCGACCTCGATCGTGCCTGCCCGCGTGGGCCGCAGCCCGAATAGGGCCTGGACGAGCTCCTTGGCTCCGGAGCCGAGCAGCCCGGTCAGCCCGACCACCTCGCCGCGATGCACGGTCAGCGAAACATCGGCAAAGGCCGGCGGCGCGCCAAGGCCGGCAAGGGACAGCACGGGCCTGCCGCGCTCGGCGCGATGCTTGGGGAAGAGGTCCTTGACGTCGCGATCGACCATCAGGCGGGTGATCTCGCCGATCGTCGTGCGCGAGGGCTCGAGATGGGCGACGTCCCGGCCATTGCGCATGATGGTCACGACATCGCAGATGCGCTCGATCTCGGCGAGATAATGCGAGATGTAGATGCTGGTGAGGCCGCGCGCCTTCAATTGCGCGATGGCGGCGAACAGGCTCTCGACCTCGCGCTTGGCGAGCGCCGCCGTCGGCTCGTCGAAGATGATGAGGCGAGGCTTGGCCAGCAGCGCCCGCGTGATCTGGACGATCTGCTGCTGCGCGGTCGACAGGTCGCGGATGAGCGCGCCGCGCGGCAAAGTGATGCCGAAGAAATGCTTGAGGGCCTCGTCGGCCCGGCGCTGCAGGCTCGCCTGCCAGACGCCGAGGCGCGATGCCATGGCTTCGCGCCCCAGGAACAACGCTTCGCCAACGGTTGCGGTCGGCACCAGCAGCCGGTCCTGGTGAATGAAGGCGATGCCGAGCTGCTCGGCCTTCTTGGGCGAGAGATGATCGAGCGGCCGGCCCTCGAATTCGATGCTGCCGGCTTCCGGGCTGACGAGACCGGCCAAGGCCTTGATCAGGGTCGACTTGCCGGCGCCGTTCTGCCCGACCAGGCCGTGGACGGTGCCGGGCGCGACCACGAGCGAGGCGTCGTCGAGGGCCCGAGTCGGCCCGAAGGTCTTGACGAGGCCGCGCATGGCCAGAACGGGAGGGGGTGAGGTCATGGCGTCGATCACTGGTCAGCCTCGCCGGCACACCGGCCGGCTCAGCCCTTGCTCAAGGAAATGCGGCACGGGCCACGAGGAAGAGCCACCCCATCCGTCATTCGGATGGGGTGGCTGGGCAGGATGGTGTCAACGAGGGCACCCTGCGGGGTCGGTCAGATACGGGGCGACCGGCATACTCGTCGATCAAGCCTGGCCGAGCTGCTTCTGCACCTCGGCGGCGTTCTTCTTGTTGGCGATCACGGCCGGCAAGAAGGTCTGCGAGGGCAGCGTGGTATCGCCGTTGAGATAGCGGGCGAGGTTCAGGACCGCCTGGCGGCCGATGACCGAGGGCTGCTGGGCCGCCACCGCGCCGGCCGGCGCCTTGGGATCCTTGACCAGCGCCAGCACCTCGGGCGTGCCGTCGACGCCATAGGTGAGGATCTCGCTGCGCCCCGCGGCGATCAGGGCCTGGGTGGCGCCAAGCTGGGGAATGTCCCAGGCCGACCAGATGGCCGAGATCGAGCCCTTGTCGGGATATTTGCTCAGCAAAGCGGTGATCTGGGCATAGGCGTCCTGCACCGTGTTGGGGATGACGTCCCTCAGTTCGGGCTGGATGATCTTCACCTCGGGATAATATTTCAGCACGTTGCGCAACTGGGTGTAGCGGATCTCGCAGACCGGAACGCCCGAAAAGCCGTTGAATACCACGACATTGCCCTTGCCGCCGATATCGGAGACCAGCTGCAGCGCGAGCTGGGCACCCAGGGAGAAATTGTCCGAGGTCGCGGTGTTGATGACGTTGGTCGAGGGCAGGTCGACGGAGAAGACCGGGATGCCGGCCTGGCGCAATTTCTTCAGCCAGGGATCGACCACCGACAGGGTGCCGAGCGTCTGGATCACCGCATCGGGCTTTTGCGTCACCAGGGTCTGCAGCTGGCTGACCAGTGTCTTGTCGTTGCGTCCGGCATCGAGCCCGATCGGCGTGCCGCCAAGTTCCTTCACGGTCTCGACCTGGGCCTGGTAGGCTTTCAGGTCGAAGAAATGGTCGGTGCCCGCGACGCTGATCGCAATGGTCTTGCCCTTGAGGGAGGGCAATCCCGCTTCAGGCTTGGCAGTATCATCGGCCCGGGCGGCGCTGCCGAAGGCTGCGGCGGCAGCCAGGGCCGAGCCCATCTTGAGTAGCGAGCGGCGCCCGAGCGGGGTGGAGGATATCGTCGTCATCGTGTCGGTCCAGCTTTGATTTGGCCCGTCTGTCGAGGCCTGACCGAAGCACACATGGTCGCCGACATAATGTCAACTAAATTTATAGACTTAATATAATTAATTGACCGCCAACCGCCGGAACCGTCACTGGGTCATGGGAACGCCTCCCCCGAGCAGCCCGACGCCTCAGGCCATCCGGTGCAGCGACACGCTCGTCTTCGGGCCGTTCTTGATGGTCTGGAACACCACGCAGTAGCGTTCGGTCAGCTTCAACAATTGGTCGAGCCGCTCCTGCGGTGCCTCGCTGTCGACATCGAAGCGAAGCCGGATCTCGGCAAAGCCGACCGGCGCCTCCCTGTCGACCCCGAGCGTACCGCGAAAATCGAGGTCCCCCTCGGCGCTGACCTGGCCGGCCTTCAGGGGCAGGTCGATCGCCGTCGCCACCGATTTCAGCGTCACGCCGGCACAGGCCACCAGGGCTTCCAGCAGCATGTCGCCGGAGCACAGTTCCAGCCCGGATCCGCCGGTCGCCGGATGCAGGCCGGCGGTCGCCAGCGCCCGCCCGGTTTCGACCTTGCAGGCAATGCCCTCGCCATCGATCGAGCCCTTGGCCTTCAAGGTGATCAAGGCCGTCTTCGGGTCGGCGCGATAGCGCTCCTTGATCGGCGCCTGCATGGCGCGCAGTTCCGTCGAATCCATCTGTTCCTCCCGGATCATCACGGTGTCATTGGCCCGAACTATAGGCCGCCGGCAGAACCTGGCAAACGCTTCCCTAACAACAGCGAATCGGCTCAACGTTTGTCATTGCCGGGCTTGACCCGGCAATCCAACCTCTCCTCCATGCGTCGAAATCGCGGGCTTCTGGATGCCCGGGTCAAGCCCGGGCATGACAAAGATGGCGTATCGGTTACTTTCAACAATGCTCAAGCTGAACGATTGCCCTAGCCCAGAAGCCTCGGCACCTTGCGATCTGCGCGATTCTGTCTGATCAAATTAAGATAGCCTTCACCGCCCCGATTGCAGAGCAGCCGGCATTGGCATTTCCCGATGGCGAGAGGAGCACCATGTCGCGCCCGATTTTCGACCTCTCCGGCCGCCGCGCCGTCGTCACGGGCGCCAGCCGCGGCATCGGCCAGACCATCGCCCTCGCCCTGGCCGAAGCGGGCGCCGATGTCGCCGTGACGGCGCGGGCGCTCGGCAATCTCGACGAGACCCGCAGCCTCGTCGAAGCGTCCGGACAGCGCTGCATCGCCCTCGCGCAGGACGTCGCCGACGTCGAGAACTGCAGGGCCGTCATCGGCCAAGCCGCCGAAGCCCTCGGCGGCCTCGACATCCTGGTCAACAATGCCGGCGTCGAGAGTGTCCGCCCCTCCCTCGAGGTGGACGAGGCCCTGTGGGACGGCATCGTCTCCACCAATCTCAAGGGCGCCTTCTTCTGCGCGCAGGCCGCCGGCCGGATCATGGCCGGGGCGCAAGGGGGCGCTATCGTCAATCTGTGCTCCCTCACCTCCTTCGTCGGCATTCCCACCGCGGTTCCCTATGGCGCTTCCAAATCCGGCCTGCTCGGCGTCACCCATGCCCTCGCCGCCGAATGGGCCGGTCATGGCATCCGGGTGAACGCCATCGCGCCCGGCTATTTCCGCACGGCCATGACCGAGGTGTTCTACCAAGACGAAGCTTGGCAGGGGCAGATGCTGGCGAAGATCCCGCAGCGCCGTTTCGGCGAGCAGGCTGATGTCGCAGGCGTCGCGGTGTTCCTGTGCTCGGACGCCTCGGCCTATGTCACCGGCCATTGCATCCCGGTCGACGGCGGCTATCTCGCCTCGATCTAGGGAAGCTCGGGAGAATAAGTAAGCTGCTCTGAAGCTGTCATCCCCGGCCGAACCGCTCGCGAGCGCAGCGAGAGAGGGTGAGGGGAAGGGGTCTTCGCCCCCGCCGGGGATGACGGGCGCACTTGTTGCCTGACTTCTGCTCGGCGCAATCGCCATCTCAACCCCGACCTTCGTGCACTGCACAATAATTAGCCAGAATGTCAAGCCGGGCAAGAATTACGCATGTTGCGTTGACCGTATTTGTATGTAGCTGTATAGACAGGTTCATGCTGCCGTGAGATCGATCTGCGGGACTGGGCGCGGCGGCTTGGGAAGACGGGGAACGAAATGGAATCTGCGCCCCTCGGTATCAGCCCGTCCGGCGGAACGAGCCCCTTTGCCGTGTCCGTCAAGGATGTCGCCATGATCTTCGGCGACGTCCATGCGGTCAAAAGCGCCTCCTTCGATCTGCCCAAGGGCAAGTTCCTCACCATTCTCGGCCCCTCCGGCTCGGGCAAGACCACGCTGCTGCGCATGGTGGCCGGCTTCGATGCGCCGAGCAGGGGCGAGATCTTCATCAACGGCCAGCCCGTCAGCGCCGTGCCGGCGCACAAGCGGGCCATCGGCATGGTGTTCCAGAAACTGGCGCTGTTCCCGCACATGACGGCGGCCGAGAATGTCGGCTTCCCCCTCAAGATGCGCCGCCATGACGCCCGCGGCATCGCCGCCAAGGTGGAGCGTTACCTCGACCTGGTGCGCCTGGGCGGCTATGGCGGGCGCCGCATCAACGAATTGTCGGGCGGCCAGCAACAGCGTGTGGCGATCGCCCGCGCCTTGGTGTTCGAGCCCGACCTCTTGCTGCTCGATGAGCCCCTGGCGGCGCTCGACCGCAAGCTGCGTGAGGAGATGCAGCTCGAATTCCGCCGCATCCAGAAGGAGCTCGGGGTCACCACCATCAACGTCACCCACGACCAGCGCGAGGCCCTCGTGGTCTCCGACGAGATCATCGTGATGGATGGCGGCCAGATCCAGCAGAAGGCCCGTCCGCTCGACACCTACCGGACGCCGGCCAACCCCTTCGTCGCCAATTTCATCGGCGTCACCAATTTCATCGAAGGCGTGGCCGGTGCCGCGAGCGGCTCCACCCTGACCTTCACCAGCGCGGGACGCAGCCTGGTCGGCACATCAGCCAATCCCGCAGTCCCGCCGGTACCCGGCGAGGCCTGCCAGGGTGCCGTCAGAGCCGAGCAGATCCGGATCGCTTCGAACGCGGAGAGGCTCCAGGGCCTCGAAACCATCGTGGACGGCGTGGTCGAGGATTCCATCTTCGAGGGCGAGCGCATCGTCTACGAAATACGGGTTTCGCCCCTCGGCGACGCGCTGCTGCGGGTCTTCGATCACGATCCCGTCGCCCACCAGCAATTCGCCCCGGGCGAGACCGTCAGCCTGGGATGGAATGCCAAGGATATGCAAATCTTCAAGAAGTGAATCTTCAAAAAGTGAAAAAGTGACCCGAGAAGGTCCATCCAGAGGAGAACCAGTGATGTCACACGATCAGTTCCTGTCAGCGCAAATCCGCCGGCGTACCCTGCTCGCTTCGATGCTGGCAGCCGGCGCCTCGGCCACTTTTGGCATGGGCCGGGCCATGGCCGACGAGCCCGAAAAGCCCTCCGAACTCATCGTGCGCGCCTGGGGCGGCAGCTGGGTCGACGCCCTGAAGGCGGGTGTCTCGGACAGCTTCACCAAGAAGACCGGCATCGCCGTGCGCCACGATCTGACCGAGGACAACGAGATCCAGCCCAAGCTCTGGGCGGCCGTGGCGCAGAAGCGCACCCCGCCGATCCATGTGAACTGGGACACCACCACCAACGCCACCAAATCGGCGCTGCGCGGCGTGACCGAGGATCTGTCCGATCTGCCCAACCTCAAGAACACCACCGAGCTCGCCAAGCCCGTCGGCCTCGACGGCTATCCGATCGTCAACACCTATGGCTATGTCTATGTGCTGGCCTACAGGCCGTCGGCTTTCCCGAACGGGGCGCCCAAATCCTGGAAGGACCTGCTCGATCCCAAGCTGAAGCGCCGCATCGCGCTCTACAATGACGGTATCGGCTTCCATTTCCCCGCCCAGGTCGCCGGCGGCGGCAAGCTGGAGGACATTCCGGCCAACATGCAGGCCGCCTGGGACTTCATCGCCAAGGTGAAGGAGCAGCAGCCCTTGCTGGGCGAGGATCCCGATTTCACCACCTGGTTCCAGAAGGGCGAGATCGACGCGGCCTGCACCATTTCCACCAATGCACGCGAGGCCAAGAAGAACGGCATCGACCTCGCCTGGGTGGTGCCGGAGGAAGGCGCCAAGTTCGACACGGACGGGCTGTGGATCCCCAAGGGCCTGCCGGAGAACGAGCTCTACTGGGCCAAGCAGTACATCGACCATGCCCTGACCAAGGAAGCCCAGCAGGTCTGGCTCGACGGCCTCGGCCTGCCGGGCGTGGTGCCCGGCCTCACTCCGCCGGCCGATCTCGTCAACAATCCCGCCTATCCGACCAAGGAGGAGGACTTCAAGCACCTCATCCGCATCTCGTCACGCACACAGGTGGAGAACGAGAGCAAGTGGTTCGCCAAGTTCAAGGAAATCATGCAGGGCTGAGGCCAAGGAGGCTTCTCCCTTTGCGGGACCTAAGGCACTTCCCATGGAAGTGCCTTAGGTCCCGGCAGGGGGATGAGGGGTGTTGGCAAATACCTTGCAAGGTCGTGTTTCACCCCTCATCCGCCCCTTCGGGACACCTTCTCCCGCAAGGGGAGAAGGCAAATCCCACTAAGGACCGACAGGATGCGCTCTTCGCGTGCCGCCTATCCCCTGACCTGGCGCCTCATGGATGCGCTTGAGCGCCTGGCCGCTTTCCTGTGGCCCTCGAGCTTCCGGGCCGGGCTGCCCTATCTGATGCTGCTGCCCGCGCTCGTATTGGTCGGCCTGCTCGTGCTCGGCCTGATCCAGATGGGTGATGCCAGCCTGCGCGTCCTCGATACCACCACCTTCCTGACGTCGGAGACCTATACCCTCGCCAACTATCAGCGCGTGGTGAGCGAAAGCTTCTTCACCGCCGTGGCCGGGCGCAGCTTGATGGGCGCCGTCATCGTGACGCTTGCCACCCTGATCCTGGCCTTCCCCTATGCCTATCTGATGGTGCGCACGCCATCTTCAGGCCTGCGCAAATTCCTGCTGGTCGCGCTGTTCCTGCCCTTCTTCATCGGCCAGGTGGTGCGCGCCTATGGCTGGCTAATCATCCTGGGCAACCAGGGCATGGTCAACGAGGCCCTCGGCCTGGTTGGCGTCGCGCCGATGCGCCTGCTCTACAATTATCCCGCCGTGCTGTTCGGCCTCGTCCAGTACATGCTGCCCTTCGCCGTGCTGATGCTGGCGCCGGCCCTGACGGCGATACCGGCGGAACTGGAAGCCGCCGCCGCCTCGCTCGGCGCTGGTTGGGTGCGGACCTTTCGCCACATCGTGCTGCCTCTCGCCCGGCCGGGCCTGGTGGGCGCCGGCCTCGTCGTCGTCACCCTCTCGCTGACCGATTTCGCAGTGCCCGCCATCCTGGGCGGCGGCACGCAGGATTTCATCGCCAACGCCATCTACGACCAGTTCTTCCGCACCTCCGACCAGGGGCTCGGTGCCACGCTCTGCCTGATGCTGGTGGCGGTCGGCTCCCTTCTCGTCGGCGTGGTGTTCATGCTGTTCGGCGCCGGCACGTTGGCCATGAACGGCAAGAAGAACTGAGCGGAGAACGCAAATGACCGGCAGCACCAGCAAGTCCATCGTAATCTGGGGCTTCGTGGTCGCGGCACTGGTGATGCTGTCGGCGCCGACCATCGTGGTGCTCGGCGCCTCCTTCACGGCAGGCAACATCATCACCTTCCCGCCCGAAGGCTTTTCCCTGCGCTGGTACGGCGCCATCGCCCAGGCCAGCGACCTGCGCCAGGCCTTCCTGCGCTCGCTGATCGTGGCGACGATCTGCACGCTCATCGCGGTGCCGGTCGGCACGCTGGCTGGCATTGCGCTCGCCAAATACAAGGTGCGCTTCGAGCGCTCGATCCAGGTCTACCTGCTGCTGCCCTTCACCATCCCGCTGATCGGCTCGGGCATCGGCATGATGCTGGTCTTCGGCAATCTCGGCGTGCTCGGCCGGCTCTGGCCGGTGGGCATCGCCTGCTGCGTGATCAACCTGCCCTTCATGATCTGGGCCGTCACGGCGAGTGCCAGCAATCTCAGCCCGGACCTGGAGCTGGCCGCGGCCAATTGCGGCGCGCCGCCCCTGCAGCGCTTCCTCTACATCACCCTGCCCGCGGTGCTGCCGGGGGTGATCACCGGCTCGCTCCTGATGTTCATCCTCGCCCTCAACGAGTTCCTGGTCAGCCTGCTGCTGGTGGATGCCCGCTCCGTCACGCTGCCGGTGCAGATCTACAATTCCATCCGCTCCATCATCACGCCGGACCTCGCTGCCATTTCCGTCGTCTTCATCGCCTGCGCCGGCCTCGCCATCGCCCTGCTCGACCGGCTCGTCGGCCTCGACATCTTCCTCAAATCCAAATGACCTCCCCGGCCCCGCGAGGCCGCGCATCCAGGACAGAACCATGACCTCAGCCCGCTTCTACGACTATGCCAGCCTCAGCGCGGAGGAGAAGGCCGCCCTGCTGCGCCGTTCGGAAACGGACATTTCCAAATTCATCGAGAAGGTCGCGCCGATCCTGGAGGCGGTCAGGACCGAGGGCGATACCGCGCTGGCCCGCTTCGGCCGGGAGCTCGACAAGGCCGAAGTGACCGAGGCCAACCTCAAGGTCACGCCGGCCGAGTTCGACGCCGCCTTCCGCGAGGTCGATGGCGACGTCATCGAGGCGATCACCTTCGGCATCGACAATATCCGCCGCTTCCACGAGGAGCAGAAACCCGAGGCGATGTGGCTGAAGGAGATCCGGCCGGGCGCCTATGCCGGCGACCGCTTCACCCCGATCCAGTCGGTCGCCCTCTACGTGCCGCGCGGCAAGGGCTCCTTCCCGTCCGTGACCATGATGACCTCGGTTCCGGCCGTGGTCGCCGGCGTGCCCAATCTTGCCATCGTCACCCCGCCGGCGCCCGACGGCGGCGTCGACGCAGCCACGCTGGTCGCCGCCAGGCTGGCGGGCGTGGAGACCGTCTACAAGGTCGGCGGCGCGCAGGCGGTCGCGGCCGTCGCCTATGGCACGCAGACCGTCAAGCCCGCCCTCAAGATCGTCGGCCCCGGCAGTCCCTGGGTGGTCGCCGCCAAGCGCCTGCTCTCCGGCGTCATCGATACCGGCCTGCCGGCAGGCCCCTCCGAGGTGATGATCCTGGCCGACGACAGCGTGCATGGCGGCCTCGCCGCGCTGGACCTGTTGATCGAGGCCGAGCACGGGCCGGATTCCTCGGCCTATCTGGTCACCCATAGCCGCCGGGTCGCCGAAGAGGCGCTCGCCGCTTTGCCCGAGCATTGGGCCCGCATGACCGAGCAGCGCGTCGCCTTCTCCAAGGCCGTGCTGACGGGCAGCACCGGCGGCGTGGTGCTGACCTCCTCGATCGAGGAGAGCTACGCGTTCGTCAACGCCTATGCGCCCGAGCATCTGGAGATCCTGTCCGAGGAGCCTTTCATCCATCTCGGCCACATCACCGAGGCCTCGGAGATCCTGATGGGGCCCCACACGCCCGTCAGCATCGCCAATTTCTCGCTGGGCCCGAATGCCGTGCTGCCGACCAGCCGCTGGGCCCGGACCTACGGTCCGCTTTCGGTCACCGATTTCGTCAAGCGTTCCTCGATCGGCTATGTCACCGCCCCGGCCTACGCCGAATTTGCCCGCCATTCCCACAAGCTGGCGCTCTATGAGGGCTTCTCATCCCACGCCAATGCCGTCTCGCCGATCCGCGAGGCCTATCTGAAGAAGGGCAACTGAGTGATGAAGGCCGTCCGGCTGCATGATGTCAGGGATCTGCGCGTGGAAGCGGTCGAGGCCCCCTCAGCCCCGCCGCCTGGTCACGTGAACCTCGCGGTCAGGGCCGCCGGCATCTGCGGCTCGGACCTGCACAACTACCGGACCGGCCAGTGGATCACGCGCCGTCCCTCGGTGGCGGGCCACGAGTTCTGCGGCCGCGTGACGGCGATCGGCGAGGGAGTGAGCGGGTTTGCGGTCGGTGATGTCGTCGTCGCCGATTCCAGATTCTGGTGCGGCAATTGCCCCGCCTGTGCCGGAGGACGGCACAATGTCTGCGAGAATCTCGGCTTTGTCGGCGAGGCTTGCGACGGCGGTTTCGCCGATGCCGTGCAATTGCCGGCCCGGCTGCTGGTGCCACATGCGCCTTCGCTGCCGCCTCGCATCGCCGCCATGGCCGAGCCGCTGGCGGTGGCGCTGCACGTAGTACGGCGACTCGCCGCGCCGCGCGGAGAGCCGGTGCTCGTGGTCGGTTGCGGCACGATCGGAGGCCTATGCGCCCTGCTGCTCGCCCATCTCCACGACGGCCCCATCCTGCTCAGCGACCCCAATGCCGCGCGCGCCGGATTGGTGTCTGCGGTGAGCGGTGGCAGTCGGGTTGGCCTCGTGGCCGAGGACATTGCCGCTACCCTTGCAGGGCGGCGCCTGCGCCATGCCATCGATGCGACGGGCCATGTCGGGGCCATCGCCGCGACGCTCGGCCTCCTTGCCGGCGCGGGTGCGCTCTGCCTGGTCGGCATCGGCCATGGCAAGCTCGACCTCGACCCCACTGAGCTGGTCGAACGCGAGATCGCCTTGATCGGCTGCCATGCCTTCACCGATGACGAACTCGTGCAGGCCACCGCGCTGCTGGTGGAACTGCAAGGCGCCCTCGAACAGTTCTGCGAAATCCTGCCCGCCCTGGACGAGATTCCCGCTGCCTATGAACGCCTGCTGGCCGGTCAGGGTGAGAAGCTGAAAACCATCGTCCAGCTCACGGAATAGCCGTATTCCATCCGATTGAACCAGGCTTTCCGGGGCCTGACTTTCTCGACCCCCCACGCAGGAGACAGGACCATGGACGTTCTTTCCGACTCCGCCTCTCCCCTCTACGAGAAGGTCAAGGACTTCGTCCTCGGCAACATCGCCAGCGGCAAATGGGGGCGCCATGCGCGCCTTCCTTCCGAGCACGATCTCGTCGCCACGCTCGGCGTCTCGCGCATGACCGTGCATCGGGCCCTGCGCGAACTGACGGCACAGGGGCATCTGCGCCGCATCCCGGGCGTCGGCACCTTCGTGGCGCCACCAAAGCCGCAATCGACGCTCATCGAGATCAGCAACATCGCCACCGAGATCAAGGCCCGCGGCAGCCGCCATCGCGCCGAGGTGGTCATGCTCGAACGCATAGCCCAGCCCACGCCGGAACTGATGATCGCCTTCGAATTCGAGGCGATCAAGCCGGTCGACCATTCCATCGTCATCCATTTCGAAAACGACGTGCCGGTGCAGCTCGAGGAGCGCTACGTCAACACCGACCTGGTCAGCGGCTATCTCGACCAGGACTACACCAATGCGGCGACCTATGAATATCTGCAGCAATCCACGCCCCTGACCGAGGTCGAACAGCTGATCAGCGCCTTGCCGGCGGGAGTGGAAACCGCACGCCTGCTCCACATCCGCCCCGGCGACAGCTGCCTCGTCCTGCACCGCAAGACCTTCACCGGACCTGTTGTCGCGACGGTGAACACCTTCACCTATGTCGGCAGCCGCTATTCACTGGGCAGCCGCTATCTTCATACGGCGCGTTGATGACCGAACGCCCGCCTGCTCCGCACCCAACAACATCGACCTGTCATTCCCGGCGCCGCCGAAGGCGGCGGGAATGACAGGCTAAAATTTTCGAAAGCCGGCATACTTCCATGCAATTTGTGAACGTGCACGACTATCGCGAGGCGGCCCGCCGTCGCCTGCCCAAGATCTTCTTCGACTATATCGATGGCGGATCCTTCGAGGAGGAAACCCTCCGGGCCAATCGAAGCGACTACGCCCGGCTGACCCTGCGCCAGAACGTGCTGGTGGAGCCGCGCGAGCAGGACCTTGGCACGCACTATCTCGGCACGCGCCATCCCCTGCCCTTCATGCTGGGGCCGGTCGGCTTTCTCGGGCTCTATGCCGGCAAAGGCGAGCAAAAGGCCGCCAGGGCCGCGCATGAGGCGGGGATCGCGCTCTGCCTTTCCAACTTCTCCATCGCCTCGTTGGCGGATGTGCGGCAGGCGACCAAGGGGCCGCTGCATTTCCAGCTCTATGTGCTCGACGATCGCTCCCTTTGCGACGAGTTCCTGGAAGGCGCCCGGCTGGCTGGCGCGGATACGCTGTTCGTGACCGTCGACACTGCGATCACCGGTATCCGCGAGCGGGACGTCCGCAATGGCTTCCGCTCGCTGACGCGGGTGACGCCGGGCCTCTTCCTCGGCCTCGCCCGCAAGCCGGGCTGGCTCCTCGACGTGGCGGCGCGCGGCATGCCCAGCGTGCGAGCGATCGAGCACCGGCGCGATTTCGGGCGCGGCGCGCTCGAACAGGCCGCCAATCTGTCGCGCCATATCGACAAGACCGTGTCGTGGAAGGACATGGCCTGGCTGCGCGAGCGCTGGCAGGGCCGGCTGGTGGTCAAGGGCGTCCTCGCCCCCGAGGATGCGCTGAAGGCGAAGTCGATCGGCATGGACGGCGTGGTGATCTCAAACCATGGCGGGCGGCAGCTCGACAGCGCCTCGAGCACCATCGCGGCCCTGCCCGCCATCCGTCAGGCAGTCGGGCCCGACTTCTGCCTGATGCTCGACGGCGGCATTCGCCGCGGAGCCGATATCATCAAGGCCATCGGACTCGGCGCCGACGGCGTCATGCTGGGCCGGGCCTATATCTATGGCCTGGCCGCCGCGGGCGAGGCCGGGGTCGCCGACGTGATCGACATCCTCACCCGCGAGGTCTCGATCACGCTGGCGCTGATGGGCGTGGCCTCGATCGACGAGCTGAAATCGCTCGGCACCAAGGCCGTGATCGCGGTCGATCGAGGCTGAAATCTGCCAGTGTTTTCTGAGATTGCAGGTAAGGATGCCCATAGGTGCTAACCTAAGGGTCGGGCGAGATGATCGAGCTGAAGGTATGGCTCCACATATGAGCCCCCTCGCCCCGTTCTTACGGGAAGAGGATTGAGGTGAGGGGCTACGGAATACTTGGTTTTCGAGGTCCGCGCCGCCCCTCATCCTTACCTTCTCCCCGTAAGAACGGGGCGAAGGGGCGGCTGGCGTCGCGCCTCTCACCCTGAGTTAACGCCTATAGGCAAGGATGTCTGCGATCCCGGAAAGAGCCTCACGCCTCGGCGCCATCCACCCTGCGTGCCAGGAGCTTGTCGATGCGTCGATCGTCCATGTCGATGATCTCGAACACCCAGCCGCCATAGTCGAACTGCTCGCCGACCTCGGGCAGGTGGCCGAGCTGCGAGAGCGCGAAGCCGGCGATGGTGTGGAAATCCCGATCCTGCGGCCTTGTCTGCAGCTGGAGCCGGTCGAAGGCGGCATAGGCCGGCATCATGCCGTCGATCAGCAGCGAACCGTCCTGGCGCTCGACGATATCGGGCTCCTCGCCCTCGACCTCGGGCAGGTCGCCGGCCATGGCTTCGAGCAGGTCCGTCTGGGTGACGATGCCTTCGAGGCCGCCATATTCGTCGATGATGAGGGCCAACCGGATCGGGGTCCGCTTGAACTGGTCGAGCACCCGGAAGATCGGCATCGCCTCGTGCACGATCAGCGGCTGGCGCATGACGGCGAGCGGATCGAGCCTCTCCCCGTCCAGTACCCGGTCGAGCAGATCCTGCTTGACGATCATGCCGAGCGGCTCGTCGATATTGCCGCGCCCGACCAGGATGTGGTCGTGCCGGCATTCGCGGATAATGCGCAGCGTCTCCTTCGGATCGTCATCGATATCGACCCAGTCGATCTCGCGTCGCGGCGTCATGATATCGCTGATGCGGCGCCCGCCGATGCTGAGCACGCGCACCATCACCTCTTCCTGCGCATCCTGCAGGATGCCGGCATCCTGGCTGGCCCGGACCAGCAATTTGAGTTCCTCGGGCGAATGCAGCGATTCCTCCCCTGAGCCGGGCCGCAGGCCGAATGCCCGCAGCACCAGATTGCCGAGACCGTTCAGCATCAGGATGGCCGGCCGCAGCAGGAACAGGAACAGGCCCAGCGGCCGGACGATCCATAGCGCCGTGCCCTCGCTGCGCTGCAGGGCCAGGCTCTTGGGCGCGAGCTCGCCGAGGACGATGTGAAGGGCCGTGATGATCACGAAGGCAAGGGCGACGGCAATGGCATGCGAGCCGATGGTAGCGATCCCCGCCGGCAGCCAGCCGAGCAGCGGTTCGATGAGATGGGCGAGCGCCGGCTCGCCGATCCAGCCCAGCGCCAGGGACGAGATGGTGATGCCGAGCTGGGTCGCCGCCAAATTGGCGTCGAGATTGTCGATGGCGCGCAAGAGCGGGCGGGCATTCATCCGCCCCGCCGCGGCAAGCTCGGCCACCCTGCTGCGGCGGACGGCAACGAGCGAGAACTCGGCGGCCACGAAAAAGCCGTTGGCGGCCACGAGAGCAAAGACGGCTAGTACCCTCAACAAGTCCATGACGAGAGCACCGTCGTCGGAACCGGACATCATCTCCCCTTCCGCGCCGGGCGCGGTCCTTTCACAAAACGATCGCTTCTAGCATCGCCGCTCTGAAGCCGGGAGGCAAACCGCTCTTCGTCAAGGCTGTGCGAAACCTCCCGAAAGGGGAAGGCCGCTGGGGTCATGCCCCCGGAAACCCGACTTCAGGCGTGATCCGACAGATCGCGCCTGCTCGGGCAGCTTCGTTGTTGACTTAAACAATCTCCATGATAGCTTTTGGAATGTTATGAAAACATATGAAAGAAAAATACCAACGGCCGGAGGAAACAGCCTGATCTGCTAGCAATCGCTGCCAAAGCCCACTCGCCTTGCCTGAATTTGGATGAAGCTTGCGCATTTCACCAATGCTGCGGCGCGGGGGGTGCTTGCCCTCGCGACAGCCGGGCCAGGCCATCGATTTGCAGCCCATCGAGATGTCGAACACGACACCACAAGGAGGAGGAAACCATGCGAGCTCTCAAAACACTGTGCCTCGGCGCAGCGGCGGCGTTTATCGCCGGCCTGCCGGCGCAGGCCGAAACCAAGCTGACCATCGCCACCGTCAACAACAACGACATGGTGGTGATGCAGAAGCTGTCGAAGGATTTCGAGGCCAAGAACCCCGACATCAAGCTGAACTGGGTGGTGCTGGAGGAAAATACGCTGCGCCAGCGCCTGACCACCGACATCGCCACCAAGGGCGGCCAATACGACATCATGACCATCGGCCTGTTCGAGGCACCGATGTGGGGCGAGCGTAACTGGCTGACGGCGTTCGACAACGTACCGGCCGACTACAAGCTCGACGACGTGCTCAAATCGGTACGGGACGGACTTTCCTATAATGGCAAACTCTATGCCCTGCCCTTCTATGCCGAAAGCCAGATGACCTTCTATCGCAAGGACCTGTTCGACAAGGCCGGCCTGACCATGCCCGAGCAGCCGACCTGGAAGGACATCGACGGCTTTGCCGCCAAGATCCATGATCCCGACCATGGGGTCTATGGCATCTGCCTGCGCGGCAAGCCCGGCTGGGGCGAGAATATCGGCCAGATCACCCCGGTCGCCAATTCCTATGGCGCACGCTGGTTCGACATGGAATGGAAGCCGCAATTCGACACGCCGGCCTGGAAGGAAGGCCTGACCGTCTATGTCGACCTCCTGAAGAAATACGGCCCGCCCGGCGCCGCCTCCAACGGCTACAACGAGAATCTCGCTCTGTTCGCCAGCGGCAAATGCGGCATGTGGGTGGATGCCACCGTCTCGGCCGGCTTCCTCAACGATCCCAAGCAGAGCAGCGTCGTCGGCAAGCTCGGCTACGCCCATCCGCCCTATGGCAAGTTCAACAAGGGCAACCACTATCTGTGGTCCTGGGCCCTGGCGGTGCCGGCTTCCTCCAAGGCACCGGACGCAGCCAAGAAGTTCATCTACTGGGCGACCTCGCCCGACTACATCAAGCTGGTCGCCGATTATTCGGGCATCGTCACCGTGCCGCCGGGGACCCGCCAGTCGACCTATGACAATGCCGACTACATCAAGGCCGCGCCCTTCGCCAAGCTGACGCTGGATACGATCCAGACCGCCAACATGACGGACGCCACCCAGGAGAAGGTGCCCTATCGCGGCATCTCCTTCGTCGGCATTCCCGAGTTCCAGAGCATCGGCACTGCCGTCGGCCAGGAATTCGCCGCCGTCATCGCCGGCAAGAAGACGGTCGACCAGGGCCTTGCAGCCGCCCAGTCGCTGACCCAGCGCGCCATGCGCCAGGCCGGCTACCCCAAGAAATAGGGCAACAGCAAGACGCTGATGCGGTTCACTTAAGTATCTTCAAGGTTGCACGATGCTTGTCATCCCCGGCGCCGCCGCAGGCGGCGGGAAGGGGATCCAGGGACCGTAAATACGATCTTCGGCCCTTGGATTCCACTCACAAGCAAAGCTTGTGAGGATACCTCGCCCTCTCTCGCTTCGCTCGCGAGAAGCTCGGCCAGGAATGACGGTGCGCTTATTCTTGAACGGTCCCCAAGTGAACCGCATTGGCGCAACACACAGGCTTGCCGGGGCGATCCCGCCCCGCTCCGTGCCAAGATGCGTTTTCTCTCCCGGAACGCATCTTCGGCGGCGCGATCCCGATCCTGCCTGATCGAGATCGCGCCGCCTACTCCCGGAAAGCGGCTTGTTCGAGCCGAAACGCTTGCCCGCTCTCCCCTGTTTCGACGCGTCCTTGCGCTGCCGCCGATGCCGGCAGATCGCAGAACGCCCTGGGATCGATCCGAAAGGAGCTCCATGGCCGTCGCCTTGTTCGCCCGCCATCGCGGCGTCGGAGTTGACACGCGTCCCCTGCTGGCGCCGTCCGTTCTGTTGCTGTTCGTCTGGATGATCGTGCCGCTGGCCCTCACGATCTACTTGTCGTTCCAGCGCTACAATCTGAACTATCTCGACCAGACCGGCTTTGCCGGCTTCGACAATTACCGCTATCTCATCGAGGATCCCGGGCTGACCAACGCCATCCTCAACACGGTCATCCTGGTGGTGAGCGTGCTGGCGATCACGGTCGTGGTCGGCATCATCGGTGCCATCCTGCTCGACCAGCCGGTATTCGGACGCGGGCTCGCCCGGCTCTTGTGCATTGCGCCCTTCTTCATCATGCCCACGGTCAGCGCCCTGGTGTGGAAGAACCTGCTGATGCATCCGGTGAACGGGCTGTTCGCCTGGATCTCGCGCTCCCTCGGGCTGCCCGTCATCGACTGGTTCTCGGACTACCCGCTCGCATCGGTGATCATCATCGTGGCCTGGCAGTGGATCCCCTTCGCGCTCCTGATCCTGCTGACCTCGCTGCAATCGCTCGACCGCGAGCAGATCGAGGCCGCCCGCATGGACGGCGCCAACGGCCTGCGGCTTTTCGCGCACATCATGCTGCCGCACCTCTACAGGGCCATCACCATCGTGGTGATGATCGAGACGATCTTCCTGCTCTCGATCTTCGCCGAGATCCTGGTCACCACGGCCGGTGGCCCGGGCGATGCTTCCACCACCCTGCCCTACCTCATCTACAAGACCGCCCTCCTCGATTCCGACATCGGGGGTGCCTCGGCCGGCGGCATGCTCGCCGTGGTTCTCGCCAATCTCGTCGCCGTCTTCCTCATGCGCACGATTTCCCACACGCTGGAGGACTGACCGATGGCCGTCTCGCTCACCCGCCGCATCGTCGTCAGCCTGCTATGCTGGCTCATGACGCTGGTGCTGTTCTTCCCCATCCTGTGGATGATGATCACGGCCTTCAAGACCGAGCAGCAGGCGATTGCCACGCCCCCGATCCTGTTCTTCCAGCCCAGCCTGCACAATTTCGAGGAGATCCTGGAGAGCGCCGACTACCTCCACTTCTTCGCCAACAGCGTGATCGTCTCGGTCGGCTCGACGGTGCTCGGCATCGTCGTCGGCCTGCCGGCGGCCTATGCGCTCGCCTTCTTCCCCGGGCGGCGCGCCAAGGACCTGATGATGTGGATGCTCTCCACCAAGATGATGCCGGCCGTGGGCGTGCTCGTGCCGATCTATCTGCTGTTCCAATGGGCGGGACTGCTGGATTCGCTCCTGGGGCTGACCTGCCTCTACATGCTGATCAATCTGCCGATCATCGTGTGGATGCTCTTCACCTTCTTCCGCGACGTGCCCAAGGAGATCCTGGAGGCCGCACGCATGGACGGCGCCGGTCCCCTCAAGCAGTTCGTGTGGATGCTCTTGCCGATGACCATGCCCGGCATCGCCTCCACCGCCCTGCTCGCCATCATCCTGTCCTGGAACGAGGCGTTCTGGAGCATCAACCTCACGGTGACGCAGGCGACACCCCTCACCGCCTTCATCGCCCGTTTCTCCAGCCCCGAGGGCCTGTTCTGGGCCAAGCTTTCCGCCGCCTCGCTGATGGCAATCGGCCCCATCCTGATCTTCGGCTGGCTGACGCAGCGCCAGCTCGTCCGAGGTCTCACCTTCGGCGCCGTCAAGTGACGGCGCGACAATCCACCTGGAGGATATTGCAGCGATGTATTTGAAGAAATTCGACCTGTCCGGCCAGACGGCCTTCATCACCGGCGGCGGCCGCGGCATCGGGCTCGCCAGCGCCGAGGCGCTGCTGGAGGCCGGCGCCGAGGTGGTGATCTCCGATCTCGACCCGGCCGTGCTCGCCGGCGGCCGGGAGGCCCTCGCCGCCAAGGGCTGGACCGTCGATGCCGTCGCGCTCGACGTCACCGATGCCGATGCCGTCGGCCGGGCCGCGCGCGAGGCCAATGAACGCCATGGCGGCGTCGACATCCTGATCGCCAATGCCGGCATCGCCTGGCCCGACACCGGCGGCGAGGACATGACCGACGAGGTCTGGCGCAAGGTGATCGATGTCGACCTCAATGGCTGCTACTGGAGCTGCCGCGAATTCGGCCGGGCCATGCTGCAGCGTGGCAAGGGCTCGATCGTCACGCTGGGCTCGATGTCCGGCCTCATTTCCAACAAGCCCCAGCGCCAGGTCCACTACAACGCCGCCAAGGCCGGCGTGCACCACATGACCAAGTCGCTGGCCGGCGAATGGGCGCCCCACGGCGTGCGCGTCAATGCGGTGGCGCCGACCTATGTCGACACGCCGATGTCGCGCGGCGGCTTCGACAAGCCGGAACTGTTTCCGGTGTGGATGGAGATGACGCCGATGAAGCGCGTGGCCCGCGCCGACGAAATCGCCTCGGCCATCCTGTTCCTGGCCAGCGATGCGGCGAGCGCCATGACGGGCGCGGTCGTCGTCGTCGATTGCGGCTACACCATCTGGTAGCCCGATCTCGCGTCCATCGGGAGCTTCGTTCCCCCGACCCCGATGGACGCGGTGCCCCCTTGAAACCTTCAAAGAGTGAAACACGTCGCTCGGAAGCCGTCATTCCCGGCACCGCCGGAGGGGGTGGGAAGGGAATGACCGAGACGCTTCGGGCCGAACTCTCCATACCCCTCACGATCGCACGGCTATCAGGCCCTGCCCGCAACCAGCTTCACACCGATGCGGTCGGCGAGCACGGTCAGCTCGGTGAGGGCATCAGCCGAGCCCAGAACGGCACGCGGCTCGCCCGCCGGAGCCAGGACATCGCCGGGAAGGCGGTCGCCGAACAGGACGAGGGCGAGCGCCCGATCGTCCTGCCGGGAAACCCAGCACAGGCCCTGCACGTCCGGCAACGCCGCATGGAAGGCTGCGGCCCAGGCGCGCGTGCCGGGATAGCGGTCCTTTTCCGTATCGATGAGCTGGGTCCGGCGCAGGCCGAGGCGGCGCAGGGCCGTGGCGCTGAGATCGACGAGCAGGAGATCCTGCCGGGGCTCGAGCCGGGAATGCACCTGGCCGGCCAGCCTGGCCTTGTCGAGAGTCTTCAGGCGCGCGGTGAAGGGCACGTCGTGAAAGACGGTTTCCATGGCGGCGCATTCGAAGGAGGTACCGCCATAGAGGGTGGGGATCGGCCCGCCCTCCCTATCCTTGATCGGGCTGAAGCGGGCATTGCCGGCAAGGCCCGGATTGAACTGGGCGGCCCCATATCTGTCGAGATGGATACGGTGGATGACCTGGCCCTTGGGCCAGGTCATCATGGCCGTCTTGGCGGCGAGCTGGGATGGTGGCGCGGGTGTCGCAGGGCGTGCCTTGGCAAGCCTCAGCGCGCCCCTAACCATGCAGCACGCCCTCCATTTCGTCGCGGGCCGCGGCGATGACCCGATCGGGTTCGCGCAGCAGCAGGTCCAGGGGACGCTCTCCGCCCAGATAGCTGTTGTCGGAGGCGAACCAATAGGCCGCGCCCCAGCCATCCTTGGCCTGGCCGAAGATCTTCAGAACCTCGCCCAGCGGCTTGGCCGGACGATATCCGGTCGAAGGATCCAGGCCGTAGCCGGGGAAATAGTCGACACCCTGGTGGCGGATGGCGAAGATCTGCCCGTCCTTCTTCCACTTGTTGGGCTGGGCGCTTGGATTGGTCGCGCTGAACCCAGCCACCTCGGCGACCTGGGCGGCGGTGAGCCACTCGCCCTCTTCCAGCACGGCCTTGCGGGCCTCGGCCGTCATCCGGGCTTCGGCGAGCATATGCTGGGGCAAGGGCACCTGGGGCACCAGGGCCTCGATGATCGACTGCAGCGCAGCCTTCTCGCGCCGGGCCACGATCGCCCCGACCAGGGGAGCAATCGCCTCGAACGTGTGGGCGAGCACCTTCGCCGCCGGAGAGCTGACCTGGTCCAGCGTCACGGCGATGACCTGCGTGCCCTTGGCACCGAGATGGCCGAGGCCATCGCGCACCTCTTCCGGGGTCCCGGTGATGGTGGTGACCCCCGACAATGTCTTGAGCGCCTGGGACGCCGTCATGTCACGCCCTCCAAAATTTGAAATGATCATGGTTATCTATATAGCATGATAACCCATATCATCAAGAAGGCCGGGCCAGAACGGCGGATCATGCCGGGCTGCCGGCACGCCACGGTTTTCCCAAAGCAGCGTTTCGGAAAATGCGAATTCCCGTCCATGCGGCGTGTCGCTAGGCTTCGAACATCGCAGCAGAGCCGCTTCCGGGGATTTGCCCAATGGCATGGACACAGCCTATCCAGCATGAGCAATGGCAGCCTGCCGGCCAAGGCGGCCTGCGCCATGTCGCCGAGGGCCTGCCGGCCGGCGACCCCGATCGCGGCGCGGTCCTGCTGCTGGGCAATTTCGACGGCTTCCATCGCGGCCACCAGGCCCTGCTCGATGCTGCCGGGATCATCGCGGGCGAGGACCTGCCCTTGGCCGTGATGTCCTGCGAGCCTCACCCGCGCAGCTTCTTCTGTGTGGCGGATTCGCCTTTCCGCCTGACCACGCCGGCCACCAAGGCTCATCGCTTCGGCGCGCTGGGGCTCGATTATGTCTTCTCACCGACCTTCGATGCCGCCTTCGCCTCGCTGACGCCGACGGAATTTGCCCATGACATCCTCAAGCAAGGCCTCGGCGTCGGCCACGTCGTCACCGGCGACGATTTCCGCTTCGGCCGTTCGCGGGCGGGCGACGCTGATCTGCTCACGCAGCTCGGCCGCTCCCTCGGCTTCGGCGTGACTCGCGTCCCCGAAGTCCGTGCCAACGCCCGGCGCTGCTCCTCCAGCCAGGTCCGGGCCTTTCTGCGCGCCGGCGACATCCAGGCCGCCAACGCCATGCTCGGTTCTGCCTGGACGGCGGAAACCGTCGCTTCCCGTGGCCAGCTCGCCCTTGCGCCGATGCTCTGCCGCCCGCCCGCCGGTCTCTATCTGTGCTGGATCGACAAGGGCACCCGACACCTCCACCTGGGCGCCGACGGCGTGATCACCCCGGAGCGGGGAACAGCGCCTGTTCCGGGCCTCCTTCGCTTTCTCGACCGGCTGGCCTGATCGGCCCGGCCGCCGAGACCCACGCAGCACCGACAACCGGACCATCATGGCCATCGAACATCTTGCCCGCACCGCCTACGCGACATTGCCCTGGAAGAACGGGCGCGGGGAAACCGACGAGATCTATCTTTCGCCGCAAGGCGGCTCGCGCGAGGATTTCGAGGTGAGGATCAGCAGCGCGCCGATCCTCGAGGACGGCGCCTTCTCCAGCTTTCCCGGCGCCGAGCGGGTGATCACCCTGATCGAGGGCGAGGAGCTGGAGCTCGATTTCGGGCAATCCAAGCACCGCCTTCTGCCCTTCGCGCCGTTCCGCTTCGATACCGGCCTCGCCCCCGTTGGCCGGCCGGTCAAGGGGCCGGTACGGGTCTTCAACGTCATGGCCAGCCGCCGGCACTGGCACCATGTCGGGCAGCAGGTGCTGGCCGGCTCCGACAGCCATGCGGTCCCGCCCGGCGATCTCGTCGTCATCTTCGCCATCAGCGGCAGCTGGAACCTCGACACCACCACCCGGGGTGCCCTTCGCCTGGCGGAGCGCGACACGGTGGTACTGAGGCAAGAGGCGGCAGCGCTCCTCGCATCGGATGGCGGCAGAAAGGCACGCGCCCTCGTCCTGCGCCTGCGCTCGGCCATAGCCTTTGAGGAAGGCCTGTAATACCGACGCCATCGATGTTTGATCGGTCGAGCATCAAACCCGTTGGTATGATCTCAGCCGATCGCCATCGCCCGCTTGTGCTCGGCGACCTCGGCCAGCAGCCAGTCCTGGAACAGGCTGGCGCCCTGCTTGTTGCCGATGCTGCGGCGCTGATAGAGATAGATACCGGCGGGATAGGTATGGCGGGCACCGAAAGGGGCGACCAAGCGCCCCTGCTCGAGCAGGTCCTGCGCCATCATCGTATCGGCCAGCGCGATGCCGACGCCATTGATGGTTTCCCGCATGATCGCCGTGCAATCATCCATGATCGTGCCCGACTTCGACGGGCTGTCCACAATGCCTTCCTGCTCGAGCCAGCGCTTCCATCGCGTGGTTTCGCATTCATGGATCAGGTGATGATGAATGAGATCCGCCGGCGAACGCAACGGCAAGGGGCCTTCCAGCAGCGAAGGGGCGCAGACCGGTGTCAGCACCAGCGGGATCAGCAGCGTCAGGGCCGGGCCGGCCTTGTAGTCGAACTCGTCGACGATGGCCAAATCGAAATTGGCGCGTTTGCCCGAGGTCATCACCTCCAGGTCGACGGAGGGATGCTGGCGGCGAAAGCCCGGCAGCCGGTCGGCCAGCCATAGATTGAGCACGGGGGGCACGCACAGCACCCGGACACGGTGCGCCTTGGCCTGCCGTGGGCCGTCGTGAAAGCTGACATCGTCCGTCGCACGCCAGATCGCCTCGAAGGCCTCCGACAGGCTACGCGCATAATAGGAGCCCCGCGTCGTCAGTGTGACCTGGCGAAAGCCGCGCTCGAACAGATCCTGGCCCAGCGTCGTCTCGAGCGTGCGGATATGGCGGCTGACGGCGGAGGCCGTCAGATGCAGCTCTTCCGCCGCTTCCTTGATGCTGCCCAGGCGCGCGGCGGCCTCGAAAGCGCGCATGCCATTGAGTGAGGGGAGTGCCATGCGCCGATGATGAATTGTCGGATGAGTTTTTGTCAATCGACGTGGACGAAATTGGCGTTTGATCGCCTGCCGGCTTCGGGGATACCGAAGAAGGACCAAGTCGTCACGACAAAGCGACCACAGGGGACATCGGCACCGCACCGCTGCCAGAAGCGGTCGCGGCTCTGCGCATGCGCGGGAACTTCGGATCGAACGGCAAAGCCGGGCGCTGGAGCGAGCCTATGCGCCGGCTGGCTACCCGCGCGTCGCGCTGCAATGAAGGAGCCCGCCGTCCGATGCCGCAATCTCCAGTACCCGTGTTCGAGCCGGCAGACGACGTCTCCCCCACAGCCACCACCATCGTGGTCCTGAAGCCGGCCGGGCCGGCACTCGGCCCCCGGGCGGCCGTCCTGGACGCCGAAATGGGGGGCCTTCTGTCCCGGGTCTGCGCCGACCCTGTCACCCTTGCAGCCTCCGGCACCTGCACCGACATCTTCGCACCGCCGGCGGCATCGGTCCGGCGGGTGATCGTACTGGCCCTGGGCGCGCCCGAGACGCTCGATGCCTTGTCGCTGGCACGTGCCGGCGGCGCGCTCGCCGCGCATCTGGAAAGCAAGGGCATCGGCGAGGCGACGCTCGTCCTTGATCCCATTGCCGGCGCCAGCCTGTCCGGGGCGGAGATCCTGGCACGCGTCGCGCTCGGCATCCGCTTGCGCCGCTACCGCTTCGACCTGCGCAACAAGCGTCCGGTGGCTGAGGCGGATCAAGCCTGGCGGCTGGCGCTGGTCGGTGCCGGCAAGGCCGAGCTCGCCGCGGCGCTGGCACGCACCAATGCCATCGCCGACGGCGTCGACTATGCCCGCACCCTGGTCAATCTGCCGCCGAACCATCTTCATCCCGACAGTTTCCCAGATCACCTCGACGCCCTGCGCGAAGCCGGCATCGAGGTCGAGATCCTCGATGCGGCGCGCCTGAAAGAGCTCGGCATGAATGCTCTGCTCGCCGTCGGTTCCGGCTCGGCCCGCGCCCCGAGGGTGGCCGTGCTGCGCTATCGCGGCAAGGGCTCGGGCGAGCAGCCGCTCGCCTTCGTCGGCAAGGGCGTCTGCTTCGATTCAGGCGGCCTGTGCATCAAGGGTGGCGCCCAGATGTTCGACATGAAGGCCGACATGGGCGGTGCGGCCGCTGTGGTCGGCCTCCTGCTGGCCCTGGCCCGGCAGGGCAGCCCCGTCCACGCGGTGGGCGTGCTCGGCATCGCCGAGAACCTGCCTTCGGGCACCGCGCTCAAGCCGCGCGAGATCATCACGACGGCTTCGGGCCAGACCGTGGAGATCTTCGACACCGATGCCGAGGGACGCCTGCTCCTGGCCGACTGCCTCTACTACGCCGCCTCGCGCTTCGAGCCCTCGGCGATCGTCGATCTGGCTACCCTGACCTATTCGGTGATGCGGGGCCTCGGATCGGTCTTCGCCGGCCTGTTCAGCACCGACAATGCCGTCGCCGCACAGATGATCGCGGCCGGCGAAACAGTCGGCGAGCGCTTCTGGCAATTGCCGCTCGACCGCGCCTATGACGAAGGCCTCTATTCACCCCTCGCCGATCTCAGGCACCACGCCAAGGACATGGAAGACGGCGACGCGCCCTATGCCGCCGCCTTCCTGCGCCATTTCACGCAAGGTCGCCCCTGGGTCCATCTCGATATCGCCGGCAAGGAACTGGCCGACAGCGACCGGCCCCTGGGCCGGCAGGGCGCTACGGCCTTCGGTGTGCAGATGCTGGAAGAATGGGTCCATAACCTCAATGGGAAGCACAATGTCGCTTGAGATCATCAGCCGGGAAGGCCGCGCTGCCTTCCGGAACTACGAGACCTGGTATCGCATCAGCGGCGAACTCGGTGGCGACAAGGCGCCGGTGGTGATCCTGCATGGCGGCCCCGGCGTCGCCCATAATTATGTCGATGCCTACAAGCTGCTCGCCCATGACGGGCGGGCCGTCATCCACTACGACCAGCTCGGCTGCGGCAACTCCACCTTGCTGCCCGAGAAGGGTGCCGATTTCTGGACGCCGCAACTCTTCATCGAAGAGCTCGAGAACCTCGTCGACCATCTCGGCATCCGCGCCGGCTTCCATGTGCTCGGCCAGAGCTGGGGCGGCATGCTGGGCGCCGAATATGCCGTGACCCGGCCTGATGGCCTGAAATCGCTGACCATCGCCAACTCCCCGGCCTCGATGAAGCTGTGGGTGGAGGAAGCCAATCGCCTGCGCGCCGACCTGCCCCGCGAGGTCCAGGACACGCTGACCCGTCACGAACAGGCCGGCACCACAGATGATGCCGAGTATCAGGAGGCGACCATGGTGTTCTATGAGCGCCATGTCTGCCGCGTCGTGCCCTTCCCGCCGGAAGTGGCGGCGAGCTTTGCCCAGGTCGCGCGCAATCCCACCGTCTACAATGTGATGAACGGCCCCAACGAGTTCCACGTCATCGGCACGCTGAGGAGCTGGAGCATCATCGACCGCCTGGCGGCCGTCGAGGTGCCCACGCTGATCCTGTCGGGACGCCATGACGAAGCCACCCCTGCGACCGTGCAGCCCTACAAGGACGGCATTGAGGGATCGCGCTGGGAGATCTTCGAGCATTCCAGCCACATGCCGCATGTGGAAGAACAGGAAAAATGCATGCGGGTGGCCGGCGACTTCCTGGATCAGCACGACCGGTAAACAAATCAGAAGAGGGGATCGACGATGAAGAAACTGCTTTTGGCTGCTGCAGCCACGGCCCTGCTGGCCGGCACCGGCCTGGCACCCGCCCAGGCCGAATACCTCAAGGAGCATCGCGGCGGCACCATACGCCTGCTGGCCCGCTCGGCGGCCGGAACACTCGATCCCCACATCAACTACACCGACCAGGGCTGGCAGATGTACCAGCCGGTCTATGACGGGCTGGTCATCTTCCGCAAGGCGGAAGGCAAGGACGGCTTTTCCGTGGTGCCCGACCTCGCCGAGGCGCTGCCCACCGTCAGCAATGACGGCAAGACCTTCACCTTCAAGCTGCGCAAGGGCATCAAGTTCTCGAACGGACAGGATCTCGGCGTGAAGGACGTCGTCGCCTCCTTCCAGCGCATCTTCAAGATTTCCGGCCCGACCTCCGGCACCTTCTATGCCGGCCTCGTCGGCGCCGACAAATGCCTGGCCGACACCAAGAGCTGCACGCTGGAAGGCGGCGTCGTCGCCGACGAGGCGGCCGGCACCATCACCCTCAACCTGACCAAGCCGGATGCCGAACTGCTCTACAAGCTGGCTCTGCCGCATGCGGTGATCCTGCCCGCCGACACGCCGGCCGAGGATATGGGCTCGCGCCCCATTCCCAGCACCGGGCCCTACATGATCTCGGCCTTCGATCCCAACAAGGGCATGACGCTCTCGCGCAATCCCAACTTCAAGCAGTGGAGCGAAGAGGCCCAGCCCGAGGGCTATCCCGACGTGGTCCAGTATGATTTCGGCCTGTCCGAGGAAGCCGCCGTCACCGCGATCCAGAACGGCGAGGCCGACTGGATGTTCGACCCGCTGCCGAGCGACCGCCTCGCCGAACTCGGCACCAAGTTCAAGGACCAGCTCCACATCTCGCCGCTGTCGGCGTGGTGGTATGCCCCGCTGAACACGCGCCTCGCCCCCTTCGACAACGAGAAGGCCCGCCAGGCCGTGGCCTTCGCCATCGATCGCAACACGCTGGTCAAGCTGTTCGGCGGCAAGGTGCTGGCCTCCCCGGTCTGCCAGGTGCTGCCGCCCGATTTCCCCGGCCATGAGGATTATTGCCCCTTCACCAAGAATCCGGGCGCCAAATGGTCGGCCCCCGATCTCGACAAGGCCAAGCAGCTCGTCGAGGAATCCGGCACCAAGGGCCAGAAGGTCACCATCATCGTCGAGGATACCGCGGTCTCGCGCTCCATCGGCGTCTATCTGCAGAGCGTCTTGACCAGCATCGGCTATGTCGCCGACGTCAAGCCGATCTCGACCAACATCCAGTTCACCTACATCCAGAACACCAACAACAAGGTGCAGATGTCGGTCAGCCAGTGGTACAAGGACTATCCGGCGGCTTCGGACTTCCTGAACATCCTGTTCGGCTGCGCCTCCTTCCGTGAGGGCTCGGACGCCTCGATCAATATCTCCGGCTTCTGCGACAAGGAGATCGACGCCAAGATGCAGAAGGCACTCGACCTCGGCGTCACCGACCAGAAGGCCGCCGACAAGATGTGGGCCGAGATCGACAGGCAGATCACCGACAAGGCGCCCGCCGTCGGGCTGTTCACGCCCAAGCGCCTCGATTTCGTCAGCAAGCGCGTCGGCAACTTCAAGTTCAACCCGCAGTTCAACTGGATGGTCACCCAGGCCTGGGTCCAGTGACGCACTGCGAGGGCACGCCCATGGCGAACCAAGCCATTGCCATACCGTACAAGACGCGAGGGCCCTGGGCCCTCGCTTTCGTGAAGCTCAGGCGCAACCGGGCGGCAATGGCCTCCCTTATCCTCTTCCTCCTGATCGTCGCCGCCTGCCTCAGCGCACCGCTCTATGCGCGCTGGGCGGGCGTGGACCCCTTCGCCTCGACACTCGACGCCGTCATCCAGATCGACGGCGCCGAGGTCCCGGTGATGGAGCAATCGACGGAGGGGCTCGGGCTCGGCTACACGCCGATCGGCCCGACCTGGCGGCTCGGCAACTACTTCCTCGGCGCCGACAGCCAGGGCCGCGACGTCATGGCAAGGCTTCTCTATGGCGGCCTCAACTCGCTGATGATCGCGGGGGCCGCCACCATCTTCACGCTGATCTTCGGCACGGCCGCGGGGCTGGTGGCCGGCTATTTCGGCGGCATCGTCGACACCGTGCTGTCGCGCTTCCTCGACGTGTTGTGGGCGTTCCCGATCTATCTGCTGGCGATATCGCTTTCGATCGTCACCATCGCCCAAGGCATTTCGATCGGGCCGATCGTGATCGAATCCGGGAGCCTGTGGCTGCCGATCATCATCATCGGCATCGTCTACGTGCCCTATGTGGCGCGGCCTATCCGCGGGCAGGTGCTGTCGCTGCGCAAGAGCGAATTCGTGCTCGCCGCCATCAATCTGGGGGTGCCGGGACCACGCATCCTCTGGCGCGATATCCTGCCCAACATCACCACCACCCTGATCGTCTTCGTGCCGCTGATGATGGCGCTGAACATGTTGACGGAATCGGCGCTCTCCTTCCTGTCGATCGGCGTGCAGCCACCGGCGGCGAGCTGGGGTACCATCATCCAGGACGGGCAGGCGTTGCTCTATACGCGCCCCGCGGTCGCATTGGCGCCGGGCATCATCATTGCCCTGTCGGTGATGGCGCTCAACGTCTTCGGTGACGGCCTGCGCGATGCGCTCGATCCGCGCTCCAAAGTGCAACTGGGGCGCGACTGATGATCTACGCCATCCTGCGCCGCTTCGGCCAGATGCTGTTCGTGATGTTCGGCATCTCGGTCATCGTCTTCCTGATCTTCTTCGCCACGCCGGGCGCCGATCCGGCGGCACGCATCGCCGGCCGCAACGCCTCGCCCGAGGTGCTGGCGGCGGTACGTCACAATTTCGGTTTCGACCAGCCGCTCTACGTCCAGTACGGCCTGATGATGAAGAAGATCTTCATCACCGGTGACCTCACCTCCTTCGTCAATCGCGGCTGGAAGGTGGTGCCGGCGGTGCTCGACGCCATCCCGGTCACGCTCTCGCTGGTGTTCGGGGCGGCGGTGCTGTGGGTGGTGGTCTCCGTGATCATCGGCATGGTCGCCGCCGCCACGCGCAACAGCTGGATCGACCGGCTCCTGATGGCGGCCGGGCTGATCGGCATTTCCATGCCGGTCTACTGGCTGGGCGAGGTGATGAATCTCATCACCCAAAGCCGCTATCACGACACCTGGCTGTTCGGCTGGGTACCGCCGCTCGGCTACAAGAACCTCCTCGACGATCCCAAGGGCTGGTTCCTCACCCTGGTCATCCCCTGGGTCACGCTCGCCGTGCTCTATATCGGCATCTACGGGCGCGTGCTGCGGGCGGCGATCATCGAATCCCTGCAGGAGGACTACATCCGCACGGCGCGAGCCAAGGGCCTGTCGGAGACGCGCATCCTGCTGCGCCATGCGCTCAGGACCTCGCTGATCGCCTTCGTCACCTTGTTCGGCCTCGATTTCGGGGCGCTGGTCGGCGGGTCCGCCTTGCTGACCGAAGTAGTGTTCGGCCTGCACGGCATCGGCAAGCTCACCTATGACGCCCTGCAGAACCTCGATCTGCCGATGATCATGGCAACCGTGATGTATGCCTCCATGTTCGTGGTCCTCGCCAATGCGGTGGTCGACTTCGTCTATATTCTCCTCGATCCGCGCGTGAGGACGTCATGATGCTGTCCGTACGCGACCTTCGGGTTTCCTTCCGCACCGATGACGGCCTGGTGCGCGCCATCGACGGCGTTTCCTTCGATCTCGCCGAAGGCGAGATCCTCGGCGTCGTCGGCGAATCCGGTTCCGGCAAGACCGTGTCGCTGCTGGCCGTGATGGGCCTGATCACCGATCCCAATGCCAGGATCGAGGGTTCGATCCGCTACAAGGGCCGCGAACTGGTGGGCCTGCCCGCCCGGGAGCTCCGGCGCCTGCGCGGCAACGAGATCGCCATGATCTTCCAGGATCCGATGACGGCGCTGACGCCGGTCTACACCATCGGCTGGCAGATCGCCGAGCAGATCCAGGCCCATCGCAAGATCGGCAAAGCCAAGGCGCTGGAACGGGTGGAGGAACTGCTGGCGGAGGTGAACTTCCCCAATCCGCGCGAGGCGATGTCGCGCTATCCCCACCAGCTTTCCGGCGGCATGCGCCAGCGGGCGGTGATCGCCATGGCGCTGTCCTGCGACCCGGCTTTGCTGGTGGCCGATGAACCCACCACGGCGCTCGACGTCACCGTGCAGGCCGGCATCCTCGACCTCGTGCGCAAGCTGCGCGCGACCCACAATTCGGCCGTGGTCTTCATCACCCACGACATGGGCGTGGTCTCCGAGCTCGCCGACCGGGTCATGGTCATGTATGCGGGCCGTGTGGTCGAGCGCGGCAGCCGGGCGGAATTGTTCTCCGACCCCAGGCACCCCTATACGCAGGCGCTCCTGGGTTCGATCCCTCCCCTGACCGGCGAGAAACCGCGTCGCCTGCCGGCTATTCCCGGCTCGCCGCCCTCGCTGCTACGATTGCCGCAGGGCTGCGCCTTCGGCCCGCGCTGTCCGGTACGCTACGAGCCCTGCCAGGCCGACAAGCCGGACCTCGGCCGCGGCACGCATGCCGCCGCCTGCTTCCGGGTGGCGCAAGCATGAGCGGTGAAATGACAGACAGCAACCAGCCGATCCTCGAAACGCGCGCGCTCGGCAAGCGCTTCTCGATCGGCAGCCGCTTTTCTTCGGAAGGCAAGCGCACCGTTCACGCGGTCGACAACGTCTCCCTCACGGTGCGGCGCGGCGAGACCGTCGGGCTCGTCGGTGAATCGGGCTGCGGCAAGTCCACCTTGGCCCGTTGCCTGGTCCGGCTCTACGACATCTCCGATGGCCAGCTCATCTTCGAGGGCGACGACATCACCGGCAGGTCGCTGGCCGAGCTCAGGCCGCTGAGGCGCCGGCTGCAGATGGTGTTCCAGGATCCGTCGGCCTCGCTCAACCCGCGCCGGCGCGTCGGCGACCTGGTGGCGGAGCCGCTGCGTATCCACACCAGGCTCTCCTCCGCCGAGATCGCCAGGCGCGTGGCTGAGCTGTTCGATCTCGTCGGGCTGCTGCCGGATCACGTCATGCGCTATCCGCACGAGTTCTCCGGCGGCCAGCGCCAGCGCGTCGGCATCGCCCGCGCCATCGCGCTCAATCCGGACCTGGTCGTGCTGGATGAACCGGTCTCGGCGCTCGACGTCTCCGTGCAGGCGCAGATCGTCAACCTGCTCGCCGATCTCCAGGAGAAGCTGAACCTCACCTATGTCTTCATCGCCCACGATCTGTCGGTCGTGCGCCAGGTCTCGACCCGGATCGCGGTGATGTATCTCGGCTCCATCGTCGAGGAAGGGCCGGCCGAAGAGGTGTTCTCCACCCCGGCGCATCCCTACAGCCAGGCCCTGATCTCGGCGGTTCCCATCGTGGAGACCACGCCGAGCGGCAGGCGCAAGCGCATCATCCTCACGGGTGACGTGCCAAGCCCGCTCAAGCCGCCATCGGGCTGCCGCTTCCACCCGCGCTGTCCGGTCGCCCAGGATCGCTGCCGTACAGAGCGCCCGCAGATGCGGGACTATGGCCCCGGCCGCAAGGTCGCCTGCCACTTCCCGGTCGCCTCCTGACAAGGCAAGCGGGTCGCCGGCTCCTGCCTACTCCCGGGGGCAATGTACGGTTCCTCCGAACCCCACTTCGCCCTACGGCATCGTTATTGCCGAGAATCGGCGTCCACTTTTCGGCACGATGCTTTGGCGAAGTCACGTCACGCCTCTGCATCGTGACGTGACTTCGCCAAAGCATCGAACGCCACAGGTCATCCACGGCAGCATTCGTCGCACCGGCGGCGGCGCGCTTGCATCAGCGCCTCGATCTCGATAGTTATGTTATAACATATCATATTGAGAGAACTGCAGCGGTCATGCCCGACAGAGCCGTCACTTTCGCCGATCTCAGCCTTGGTTACGGCCGCCAGGCCGTGCTGACGGGGCTCGACCACGTCGTGCGCCGGGGCTCGCTCACCGCCGTGGTCGGCGCCAACGGGTCGGGCAAGTCCACGCTGATGCGCACCATCGCCGGCATTCTGCGGCCGATTGCGGGGTGCTGCGCCATCGGCCCGAATCTCCGGCTCGCTTATCTGCCGCAGCAATCCGAACTCGACCGCTCCTTCCCGGCCCGAACCATCGACCTCGTCGGCCTCGGCCTCTGGCCCCGACGCGGATTGCTCGGGCGCCATCGCGCCGGCGACCGGCGCGCCGTACGAGCGGCGCTCGCCGCGGTCGGCCTCGAAGGCTTTGCGAACATCCCCCTCGACCGCCTCTCGGGAGGCCAGATGCAGAGGGCCTTGTTCGCGCGGGTGCTGGTGCAGGATGCCGACCTGATCCTGCTCGACGAGCCCTTCAATGCCATCGACAGCCAGACCGTCGCCGTCCTGCTCGGCCTGATCCGGCATTGGCATGCCGAGGGGCGCACGATCATGACGGTGCTGCACGATCTCGACCTGGCCCAAAGCCACTTTCCCGAAATCCTGCGCCTCGCCGGCATCGCCGAAGTCGAACCTGCGGCCGCGGACCGGGGCAGGCAAGCACTTCGCCTCGCGGCCGGGAGGCCGGCGTGATGGAGATGGTGCAACAGGTGCTCCTCGCTCCCTTCGCGGAGTTCGCCTTCATGCGCCGAGCCCTGCTCGGCACGTTCCTCATCTGCGTCAGCGCCTGTCCGGTCGGTGTCTTCCTGATGCTGCGCCGCATGAGCCTGGCCGGCGATGCCATGGCGCATGCCATCCTGCCGGGCGCGGCGGCAGGCTTTGCCTTGTTCGGGCTGAAGCTGGTGCCGATGACACTCGGCGGCCTCATCGCCGGCGGCGTGGTGGCGCTCGGCGCCGGGGCAGTGTCGCGGTTCACCATCCTCAGGGAGGACGCCGCCATGGCGGCCTTCTACCTGATTTCACTCGCCGCCGGCGTGGTGATGGTCTCTACGCGCGGCTCGGGCCTCGATCTGCTCCACATCCTGTTCGGCACCGTCCTCGCCCTCGATGATCAGGCCCTCGCCCTGATCGGCCTGATCGCGGCGGTGACCAGCACGACGGTCCTGCTGCTCTGGCGCGGCCTTGTCGCCGAATGCCTCGACCCGCTCTATCTGCGCTCGGTGTCCAAGCTCGGCCCGGCGCTCCATTTCGCCTTCCTGGTGCTGCTGGTGCTCAATCTGATCGCCGGCTTCCAGGCTCTGGGCACGCTGCTCTGCGTCGGCCTGATGATCCTGCCCGCGGCTGCCGCCCGGTTCTGGGCCGATCGGGCCGCCAACCTGTGCCTCACGGCGATCGCCTTCGGGCTGGCCGCCTCCCTCGCCGGCCTGCTGCTCTCCTATCACGCCGCCTTGCCCTCCGGCCCCGCCATCATCCTGTCGGCCGGCTCGCTCTATCTCGGCTCGCTGCTGCTCGGCCCACGCGGGCTGCGGCTCTCGCTGTACGCCTCACCGCGCCGCCGCGCCATCTGACCACACGGACCTGCCCGCATGCTTCCCATCAAGTTCCTGCCCGTCTTCGCCGTTCTCGCCGCTTTGCTGGGTTCCGCGACGGCCGCGGTGGCAAAACCCCTCGATGTCGTCGCCAGCTTCTCGATCATCGGTGATTTCGCCAGGCAGGTCGGCGGCGACCGGGTGAGGCTGCGCGTCCTGGTCGGCTCGAACGGCGACGCCCATGTCTATGAGCCCAAGCCGGCCGATGCGATCGCCATGGCCAAGGCGGATGTCATCCTCGTCAACGGGCTGCAGTTCGAGGGCTTCCTCAAGCGCCTCCTGGAAGCCAGCGGCAGCACCGCCACCGTCGTGGAGCTTTCGGGCGGCATCGAAGCCCTCGAGGATCCGGCCGGCGGGCATTTTCATCATCATGACGGCAAGGCCGTTTTTCACCCGGCACCGTTCGACCCGCATGCCTGGCAGGACGTGGCGAATGCCAGCCTCTATGTCGAAGCCATCGCCCGGGCCTTCTGCAGCGCCGACGCCGAGGGCTGCGAACTCTACAAGACCAATGCCCACACCTATCTGCAGGTGCTTTCCGGTCTCGACCGGGAGATCCGGGCCATGATCGCCGCCATCCCCCCCGGAAAACGCGTCGTGGTCGTGGCGCACAATGCCTTCCGCTATTTCGAATCGGCCTATGGCCTTGCCTTCCTGGCACCGCAGGGCGTCTCGACCGAGGCGGAGGCGTCGGCCACCGATGTCGCCGGCATCATCCGGCAGATCCGCCTCAAGCGTGCCAGCGCCGTCTTTGCCGAGAACATCGCCGATAGCCGCCTGGTCGAGCAGATCGCCCGCGAGGCCGGCCTGCCGCTGGGCGGCACGCTCTATTCGGATGCGCTGTCGGAACCGGACGGCCCCGCCGCCTCCTATGTCGAGATGATGCGTCACAACGCCCGGACGCTCGCAGGCGCAATCACTCGCCGCTAGCTGCTCCCGACAGGCCGCGACCGGCCTGCCTTTCATTCGCCAACCCCTCAAATCTCGATCCATGGAGAAAACCATGAAGCCATTGCCATATCTTGCCTGGGCCCTGGGCCTCGGCCTTGCCCTCGGTCCCGCGGGCAACGTCGCTCTTGCCGAAGAAGACGACGTCACCGCCTGGCGGCTGTTCGTGTCCGATCACGCGGCCCCGGTGGTGCATGTCATCGATGCTCTGAACGGCGGCATGCTCGCCCGCTTCAGCATCAAGGGTCCCGCATCGCTCTACCGCAGCGAAAGCGGCCGCACGGTGTTCGCGGTGCAGGGCTCGGCCGGAACGGTGTCGGCGATCTCGACCGGCATTGCCTTTCACGATCACGGCGACCATGGCGATATCGACATCGATGATCCCAAACTGCTCGGTCTCGGCATGACCGGCAGCAAGCCCGGCCATTTCGTCGAGCACCAGGGCCTGGTGGCGCAATGGTTCGACGGCGAGGACAGGACGCGCCTCTTCACCGAACAGGATGTCCTCGACGACAAGGCAAATCCGCGCAGTGTCGATGTCGTCGCGCCCCATCACGGCGTGGCCGTGCCCTATGACAACGGCGCCGTGATCACCATCCCCGATCCGCAAGATGCCTCCAAGCGCCCGATCGGCGCCAGGATTGTCGGTTTCGACGGCAAGCCTGTCGGCCCCGACATCCCCTGCCCCGGCCTGCATGGCTCGGCCGGCTCGGGAAGCCTCTATGCTTTGGCGTGCGACACCGGGCTGCTGCTGATCGGGCAGGGCACCGGCGTTCCGGTGATCAGGCACCTTCCCTATGCCGCCTCCCTGCCCAAGGGCAGTTCCTCGACCCTGATCGGCGGCAGGGGCCTGCAATATTTCATCGGCAATTACGGCGCCGACCGCATCCTGATCGTCGACCCCTCCGAAGCCGGTGGCTTCCGCCTCGTCCAGCTTCCGACACGGCGCGTCCAATTTGCCGTCGACCCCATCCGGGCGAAATTCGCCTATGTCGTCACCGAGGACGGCCAGTTGCATCAGGTCGACGTACTGAAGGGCGAGATCGTCAAATCGCTGAAACTGACGCAGCCCTATTCGATGGATGGGCATTGGAGCGATCCGCGCCCGCGCGTGGCCGTCGCCGGCGACAGGATCGTGGTGACCGATCCGCTCGCCTCGACCCTCCACCTCGTCAATGCCGCCGATTTCACCGCGGCCGGGGAGATCAAGGTCGACGGCAGGCCCTTCAACGTCGTGGCCGTCGGCGGTTCCGGCAAGGTCCATGACCATGCAGCGGAAAACCAGTCCCAGCCATGATCAGCCGAAACGGGCGACGGCAAAGTCGACGAAGGAGCGCAGCTTCGGCGTGATCCGGCGATCCGGCGCATAGAGGATGTGCATGACCCGTGGCGGGACTTCATAGCCCGGCAGCAGCCGGACCAGCTGTCCGGCCTCGATCTCGCTCTGCACCAGCGAACTCGGCTGGAGCATGATGCCGAGGCCGGCCAGGGCCGCCGTAAGCAGGGCCTGGCCATTATTGGCCAGGAAGCGATAGGAGAGCTCGACCGTCTCCAGACCGTCGGGACCGGCAAAGCGCCATTGGTCGCGCGTATTGCCGTGCATGAAGCCGAGGCTTTCATGGTTCTTGAGGTCGGCCGGCTTTTCAGGATGGCCATGCGCCGCAAGATAGACCGGCGACGCGCAAACGGTGAAGGTCATCGGCCGCAACGGCCGGGCGATCAGGCTGGAATCGGCCAAGGGGCCGACGCGGAAGACGGCGTCATAGCCCTCGTCGACGAGGTCGACGACGCGATCGGACAAAGTGAGCTCAACATCGACCTGGCGATGCGCGGCCAGATAGTCCGGCAGGATTGGGGCCAGTTCATGCGCGCCGAAGGTCACCGGCGCATTGACCCGGATCTGGCCGCGCGGGATCGCCCGTGTCTCGGCGGCCAGCACTTCGGCCGCCTCGACCTCGGCCAGGATGGTGCGAACCCGCTCGTAATAGCTGCGCCCGATCTCTGTGACGCTCTGGCGCCGCGTGGTGCGGTTGATCAGCTTGACGCCGAGGTGATCCTCTAGCAGGCGCACATGCTTGCCCACCATCTGCGAGGACATCGAGAGCGCATTGCCGGCGGCCGAGAAGGACCCCGCTTCCACGGCCTTGGCGAACACGCCCATGCTGGTGAATCTGTCCATTAATTTGAAATGAATTGTTTCAAGTGTTGCAACGACCTCCCCATTTATCACGAAATGTAGAGAGATCATAACGAGGGTGACACCGAAATACGGTTCACCCGGGAGAAACGCTTCATGTCCGTCCAACGCAGAGTCGTCGTCAGTGAATACGGCGCCCCCACCGTGATGAAGCTCGAGACGCGGGACCTGCCCGCGCCCGGCGCCGGCGACGTCCATGTCAGGCACACGGCGATCGGCTTCAATTTCATCGACATTTACCAGCGCAAGGGCATCTACCCGCTGCAATTGCCGAGCGGGCTCGGCTTCGAGGCCGCCGGCGTGGTCGAAGCGGTCGGTGCAGGCGTCGATGAACTGAAGGTCGGCGACAGGGTAGCCTACATCAATGCGGGCCTGGGCGCCTATGCCGACAGGCGCAATGTCCCCGCCGACAAGCTTGCCGTCCTGCCCGCCTCCGTCAGCGACGAGGCGGCCGCAACCTTGTTCTTCAAGGGCATGACGGCGCAATATCTGCTGCGCAAGACCCATGCGGTCCAGCCGGGCGATCTGCTGCTGGTCCATTCCGCCGCCGGGGGTGTCGGCCAGATCCTCAGCCGCTGGGCAACGGCATTGGGGGCGACCGTCATCGGCACCACGGGCTCGCCGCAGAAGCGCGAGGCCGCCCTCGCCGCCGGATGCAAGGCCGTGATCGATCTCAACGATCCCGCCTGGCCCGAAGCCTTCCTGGCCGCGACCGGCGGCCGCAAGGCCCGCGTGGTCTATGATGCCGTCGGCAAGGATACGCTGATCAAGTCGCTCGACTGCGCCGCGCCCTTCGGGCTGGTCGTGTCCTATGGCGCGGCATCCGGCCCGGCGCCGGCTATCGACCTCGACCTTCTCAACAAGAAGGGCGGCCTGTTCATCACCCGCCCATCGATCTTCGCCCACAATGCCGATAGCGTCAGCTTCCGCGCCAACGCCGCCGATTTCTTCGACGCGGTCGCCAAGGGGCATGTGAGCGTCGACATCGGGCAGCGCTTCTCGCTCGACGAGATCGCCAAGGCGCACGAGGCCGCCGAGGCCCGCCAGACCGTCGGCGCCATCCTGATCACGCCGTAAGAGGGGGGCGCTTGGGGCATTCGGCCATTTCTTGCACGAATGCTGCTGCCCCTCACCTTACCTCTCCCCGTAAGAACGGGGCGAGGAGGCGCAGACGCCGCAACCCATCCCCAGATCTCTCGTCTCGCCCAACCGTTGGGCGAGACGGTATCTCTTCGACACGAAGCGCTCGGTCGAAGTCCCCTCGCCCCGTTCTTACGGGGAGAGGTAAGGTGAGGGGCTATGCAACTTCGCTAGTAAAATTCAGCCACTACGAGACGAGCTCACTGCTTTGCAAAACGCCTGGCACATAGATCGGCGAAATGCCGGGCCGCGGGCGAGAGTTCGCGTTCGGCGCGATGGGCGAGCACGATGCGGTTTTCGCGGTGCCTGCCGGTCAGGGGGCGGGTCACCAGGTTGAGCCCGTCATAGCTCATGTCCGAAGCCGGCTTGGTCGCCAGGATCGAATAGCCCAGGCCATGGGCCACCATGCCGCGCACCATCTCGAAGGAGATCGAGCGATAGGCGATCAAGGGCTTGATGCCGGCGTCTTCGAGAATGCCGGTGAAATAGTCGCGGCTGGGCGGGGCGTCGAGCAGGATCATCGGCTCGGCGGCGAGGTCCTCGGGCGCCACCTCGCTCTGGTGGCAGAGCGGATGGTCGGCGGCGAGCAGCACATAGGGCGTCAACTCGCCCAGGGACAGTTTCTCGAATTCCTCGCCGAGGTCGAAATCATAGAGCAGCGCCAGTTCGCTCTCGCCCGCCAGCAGGCTCTCGCGCAGGCGGCGATGATCGCCCTCGATCAGCTTGACGCCGATGCCGCCCATCTCGCGGATAAGCGAGGGCATGAGATAGGGCCCGAAGGTGTGGAAGCAGCCGATCACCAGCCTGGCGGTCTCGCCCGCCAGCGCCGCGCGCAGCGAACTCGCCCCCTCGATCCGGTTCGACGAGCCATACGACCGATTGGCATAGATCAGCGGCGAACCGTGGCGGGAGAGATGGATGTCGCGCACCTCGCACAGGAAGATGTGATGCGTGCCCACCTTCTCGCTCGACAGCAGCTTGCAGTCGAACGCCACCAGGGGATCGGCGATGCGCGGTGCGCCGGTCGAGGCCGTCACCCATTCGGTGCATTCGAACTTGTCGCCGATCTCGTCGCGGAAACGCCCGGCGAAGACATCGGAGATGTAGGACTGGTCGTCCCGCAGAACGTTGACGCACAAGACACCGTTCTCGACGATCTTGGCCGCCGCCGGGCTGAGATGATGGACGCAGACCAGCATGGTCGGCAGCTCCGTATCCGCCGAGACCGAGGCCATGGCCGAGACGGTCACCCCTGCCCGGCCGGCCGGGCCGTCGGTGGAGACCACATTCACGGTGCAGGCGGCCTGGCTCATGCCGCCGAGAAATTTCTCGCGCACCTTCGGATCGATCCCCACGCCCATCCGTTCTCTCCCACTCGTCTTGAAGCCGGTGTCACCCCGGCCGTTCAGGCCGACGATCCTTCCGGAATTCGTCGGCGCTGGAAAATATGGATTTCCGCGGCACGGGTTCGGAAAAGCCGCAGCACGCCCGACATCCGCAGGGTCGCCTAAAGATAGAGGTGGTGCACCGTGTCGTTGGCGAGCAGGTCCTTGCTGGTGCCGCTCGCCGCGATCTGGCCGCGCACCAGGAGATAGCCGCGATCGGCGATCGACAGCGCCGTCTCGGCATTCTGCTCGATCAGCAGCACGGTCTTGCCCTCGTCGCGGATGCGCCCGACGATGTCGAAATATTCGTCGATCAACTTGGGGGAGAGGCCGAGCGAGGGCTCGTCCATCACCACCAGCTGCGGGTTGCCGATCAGGGCGCGGGCCAGCGCCACCATGGCCTGCTCGCCGCCCGACATCGTCCCCGCCCCCTGCGTCAGCCTCTCGCGAATGCGCGGAAACAGGCCAGCCATCGCCTCCAGCCGGTCCTCGAACGGCACCCGGCATCTGGAGGCATCGAAGGCAAGCTTGAGATTCTCGCGCACGTTCAGGGTCGGAAAGAGCCGGCGCCCTTCGGGCACGAAGCCGACGCCGAGCGCCGACAGGCGCTCGGTTCCCACCGCAGCCACGTCTTTGCCGGCAATGCCGATCGAACCGGCATCGAGCCTGATCAGGCCGCAAATGGCATTGAAGGTCGTGCTCTTGCCGGCCCCGTTCGGCCCGAGCAGGCAGACGAGTTCGCCCCTGTTCACTTCGAGCGAGACGTTGCGGAGCATAGGCACCGGCCCATAGCTGGTCGAGACGGATTTGAGTTCAAGCATGGCCGGCCTTGTGTCCGAGATAAGCCTGCTGGACGCGCGGCAGCTGCCGCACCTCCTGGAAATCGCCGTCGGCGATCTTCCGGCCGTAATCGATGACGGCAACCCTGTCGGGCAGCGCCCTGACCAGGCGCATGTCGTGTTCGATGATCAGGAAGGACAGCCCGGCACACCGGGCCATGACGGAGCGGATGCTGGCCATCAGGGCATCGGTGTCGCGGTCGTCCATGCCTGAGGACGGCTCGTCGAGCAGGATCACCTTCGGGTCGGAGGCAAGCGCCCGGGCAATCTCCAGGCGCCGGCGGTCGGCCTGGGGCAGCGTGCCTGCCAGGGTATGGCGCCGCTCATAGAGGTCGGGCGAGATGGAGCGGATCAATTCGCCCGCGCGCTCCGCCGCCTCATCGAGCTCGGCGCGGGCCTTGCCCGGACGCAGCAGCGCCGTGAGCACGCCGGTGTGGGTCCGGCAATGCATGCCGATCACCACATTGTCGACCAAGGTAAGGTCGTTGAACAGCCGGCTCGACTGGAAGGTACGGGTGATGCCGGCGGCCGCGATGCGATGGGCAGGATTGCCGGTAATGTCCCGCCCCTCCAGCGCCACCGTGCCCTTGGAGGGCCGGTAGATGCCGGTGATGACGTTGAACAGCGTGGACTTGCCCGCCCCGTTCGGCCCGATGATGCACAGGATCTCGGAGCGCCCGAGGCTGAGGTCCACACCATCGACCGCCGTCAGCCCGCCGAAGCGGATGGTCAGGCCGCGGGTCTCCAGAAGCGCCTGGCTCATGACCGGCTCCCTCATGGCTGGCCCCCATAATTGCGCGCGCGCTGCGGGAAGAGCCCCTGGGGCCGCAGGATCAGGAAGGCGATCACGATGACGCTGACGAAGAGCAGGCGGTAGTCGGAGAACACCCTCAGCTTTTCCGGCAGCAGTGTCAGCAGGAAGGCACCGATGATCACGCCGAGCGTGTTGTCCATGCCGCCCACGATCACCATGGTCATGATGGTGACCGACACCACGAAGGTGAAATTGTCCGGCGAGATGTAGCTGACATAGAAGGCGTAGATGGTGCCGGCGAAGGCGGCGAGGAAGGCATCGACGCCGAAGGCCAGGATCTTGTACCAGACCACGTTGATGCCCTGGCAGCGCGCCGCGAGCGGATCGGCCCTCAAGGCATTCCAGGCCAGGCCCACCCGGCTGTGATGCAGGCGCCCGGCCGAGAGGATGGCAAGCCCCACCAGCGCCGCCGAGAGATAATAGAAATTGGCCTGGCTCGGCAGCTTGTAGCCGAAGATGTAGAGCGGCTTGATGAAGGAATGCCCGAAGAAGGTCGGCGCGGGAATGCCGACCAGGCCGTTGGGTCCGCCCGTCCAGGACAGGTTGTTGAGCAATTGCTGGATGACGATGCCGAAGGCGATGGTCACCAGGGCAAGGTAGCTCTCCTTGGTGCGCATGGAGGGAAAGCCGAGCGCAAAGCCGAACAGGGTCGCCACCACCGCAGAGATCGGCAGGGTCAGCCAGAAGGAAATGCCGAAATTGATCGCCAGCAGCGCCGAGGTGTAGGCGCCGATGCCATAGGAGGCGCCCGTCGCGAAGTTCGGAATGTTCGCGCTGCCGAGCTGGAAATTGAGGGCGAGCGCCAGCACCGAATAGAGCTGGGCCACGATGAGCAGATGCAGCGCATAGCTGCTGCCCTGCATGAAGAAGGGAAACGCCAGGACGATGGCGATGCCGAGGAGGGTGGCGACGCCGCGGTGCCGCCGGAAGGCGGCGACGATCTGTTCTTCGATCTGCGGCCTGAGCTGCAGGGCAGCGAAACCGGCCCCGAGCAGGGCCAGCAAAGCGACGATGATCAAGGTCTGTTCGGCCAGGAGCAGGGCTCCGAGCAGGACGGCTCCGACGAGCTCGACGCCGAGGACGATGGCCAGGGCACCGAGCGACGCGCCGGCACGGGCCTGCGACAGATTATGCGTGGTGGCGGCCATCGCTCACACCTTCTCGAAGACAGGCTTGCCGAGCAGGCCCGAGGGTTTGAAGACCAGCACGCAGATCACCAGCACGAAGATGCAGACCAGGCGATAGGAGGCGCCATCCGCCAGCAAAGCCTGCGCCAGCATCTCGATGCCGGCGATCAGCAAGCTGCCGAGTATGGCGCCCTGCATCGAGCCGAGGCCGCCGATCACGGCGGCCGAAAAGCCGATCAGGCCGAGCTGGATGCCGAAATCGAAGCGCACCACGCCGGCATGGCTGGCATAGAACAGGCCGCCGATCGCCCCCACCGCCGAGGCCAGCAGGAAGGTCGCGGCGAACATCCGGCTCGGATTGATCGCCATCAGGCGCGCCGTATTGCGGTCTTCGGCGACGGCCCGGATGCGCATGCCGAGCGGCGTGTGCCGCATCAGGGCAAACAGGGCCGCCACCATGGCGATGCAGAGCACGATGACCGTGAGGCTGAAGGCCGGGATGGTCAGGCCGAACAGGGAGACCTCGCCCGTCACCAGGGCTGGGAAGGGCTTGGGATTGCTGCCCTGCGGATAGAAGCTGCGGATCAGCTCGCGCACCACGGTGCCGAGCGCCACCGTGGCGACCAGGGCCATCATGGCCGGGGCATTGCGGAAGCGACGGATCACCAGCCAGTCGAGCAGCACGCCGAGCAGGCCGACAAAAGCGATCGCGATCAGGCAGGCGATCAGGGCGGCCGGCACGGTATCGAAGCCGAGCATGCCGCCGGTCAGGATCTGGATCATCGCCAGGGCGACGAAGGGCGCCGTGATCGAGACGTCGCCATGCGAGAAATGGATGACGTTGAGCACGCCGAACAGCAGGCTGAACCCCAAGGCCACCAAGGCATAGATGCTGGCCAGGACAAGCCAGTTGAGCAGATATTGCGCGAGCAGCGCATCCATAGAATTCCCCTCCCGCCTCGTTTGCCGAGTGTCCGGTCTTCTTTTCTAGGCATAGGCGGGGCAGTGATGAAAGCCGGCGCTGCTTAGGCATTTCTGAGGCAGTGCTTCAAAAATTGCGACTTCTCGCTTTCGCAAAAACTTCGCACCCTTGCTCTCGTCTTCGGACAAGCCGACCGGCCACAGGCTCCCAAACAAGAAGACAAGTCCAGCCATCCTGCCGTGGTCCGGCGCACCATCGAGCAAGGGAATAGACATGACCATCTTCAACGCACGCCGGCGCCGCCTCCTCGGCAGTGTGCTGCTGGCGACCGCCATGGCCTCGCTGCCGACTCTGGCCTTGGCCAAGGACACCATCAAGCTCGGCTTCCTCGGCCCGCTCAGCGGCGGCAACGCCCCCCAGGGCCTGGGTGCCCGCAACGGCTTCCTGCTCGCCATCAAGCAGGCCAATGAGGGCAATTATCCCTATACGATCGAAGGCGTGGCGCTCGATGACGCGTCCGACCCGCAGACCGGCGTCTCGGCGGCCATGAAGCTGGCCAATGATTCAGCCGTGGTGGCGGCGACGGGCCATTGGAACAGCCCGGTGGCGCTCGCCACCATTCCGGTCTTCCATCGCTTCGAGATGCCGATGATCGTCTGGGGCGCCATCGGCCCGAAGATCACCGAGCAGAACCTGCCCGAGATCACCCGCGTTACTCCGACTCTGGTGGCCGAAAACCAGCCTCTGGCCGGCTGGGCCTTCAAAACGCTGGGTGCCAAGAAGGTCGCCATCGTCGCCGACACCTCCGACTATGGCGTCTCCAACGCTGACTTCTTCAAGAAGTTCTTCGGCGAGGCCGGCGGCCAGACCTCCTCGACCGACCTGCTCCCGGTCGGCACCACCGATTTTCGCACCATCCTGACCCGCATCAAGGGCGAGGCGCCCGACGCGATCTATTTCGGCGGCGTCATCACCGAGGCCGGCATCCTGCGCAAGCAGATGGCCGAGCTCGGCCTGACCATGCCGATGATCGGCATTTCCGGTTTCTACGATCCGGAATTCATCTCGGTCGCGGGCAAGGCCGCCGAAGGCACCATGGTCAGCTATCCGGCTTCCCAGTCCAACCCGGCTTTGACCAAGATGGAGGCCGACTACAAGGCCCAGAACTATGCCGAGGCGCCCAGCCCCTATACCAAATATGCCTATGAGGCGACGCAGATCCTCCTGAAGGTGATCGCCGACAACGGCATCGAGGACAAGGCCAAGCTCGCCCAGGCCATCCGCTCGATCAAGCATGACGGCGTGCTCGGCACCACCTCGTTCGACGATCACGGCCAGACCCAGATCCCGGTCGAGATCGAGATCAAGGTCGTCAAGGACGGCGCCTGGACCACCAAGACGAACTGAAGGTTCCACAACCTTTGTTTGATGGGTGCGCTGCCCCTCACCCTTACCCTCTCCCCGTAAACGGGGCGAGGGGACATCGGCGTAGTGCTCGAACCCGAAATCGGACCGTCTCGCCCAACCGGTTGAGCGAGACACCGGACTACAGGACATGGCGCGACGATTGCGCCCCCTCGCCCCGTTTACGGGGAGAGGATGGAGGTGAGGGGCTACGCGCCCCTGACATCATCAAACGCTTGGCGCCTTCAACCGGGCACACAAGCAAAGCGGGCCTCACCCGCCGCACACCTCGCGACATGCCTTCATGTCGCTGAAAACTTCGAAGGAAAGACGATGCTCAGAACAGGGCAGCAATACAGGGATTCGATCCGGGACGGCCGGCGCATCTGGATCAATGGCGAGCGCGTCAAGGACGTCACCGTCCACCCCCAATTCAAGCCGCTGGTCGACATCCGCGCGCGCATCTACGACCTCGCGCATGAGGACGCCACCCGCGACATCCTCAGCTATGAGGAAAATGGCGAGCGCTATTCCGTCGGCCTCAAGCTGCCCCACAGCCAGGACGACTGGCACGCCAAGCGCCTGGCCACCGACACCATCCTGGAGGATGTCGGCGGCGTCGTCACCCGCGTCGGCGACGAGACGGCCGGCGAGATGTGGTCGCTCTATGACGGCCAGGACATCCTGAACGAGGTCGACCCGCGCTTCTCGGTCAACATCCGCAACCACATCCAGCGTGTCGTCGACCGGGACCCCTTCCACGTCTCGGCCAACACCGATCCCAAGGGCGACCGTTCCAAGCGGCCGCAGGACCAGGATCCGGACATGCTCCTGCATGTCGTCAAGGAGACCGATGCCGGCATCGTGGTGCGCGGGGCCAAATACGAGACCGCCGCAGCCTATGCCAACCAGGCCTTCACCAAGCCGACCATCGCCAATTGGGGCAATTCGGAACTGTCCGACTATGCCGTCGGCTTCGTGTGCGACTTCTCCTCGCCGAATCTGCGCTTCATCGCCCGCACCGGCTTTGCCGGCCGCGCCCCGGCCGAGGACTATCCGCTCGCCAACCGCTTCGACGAGGTCGACTGCCTCGTCATCTACGACGATGTGCTGATCCCCTGGGAGAACGTGCTGTTCTACCAGCACACCAAGGCCGCCGCTTTCATCCGCGCCACGCTGCACCGCTATTCGGCCTTCGCCTTCGTGCAGCGCAACCTCAAGCTCGCCGACATGCTGATCGGCGCGGCCCTGTGGAACGTGCGCCAGACCGGCCTGGAAAACCAGCAGGCAGTCCAGGAAAAGCTGGCGACGCTCGCCTGCTACCGCGAGGGCATCAACGCGCATCTGACCGCCGCGATCACCAATGCCGAAAAGAGCCCGGGCGGCCTGCTGATGCCGAACCAGTCCCTCTTGATGACCGGGCGCGTGCATGCCTGCTCGCAGCTCCACCACATGATGCACATTGCCCGCGAGCTCTGCGGCGGCCAGATCTGCGTCACCCCCGACGCTGCCAGTTTCGCCGACGAGGAAGCCGGAGTCTGGCTGAAGAAGTACTACACGCTCAACGAGAACTGGGACAGCAACGACCGGCGCAAGCTGCTCGCCTTCGCCCGCGATCTACTCAACTCCGACTATGCCGGCCACCGGCTCACCTTCCAGCTCTTTGCCCAGTCACCACCCTTCGCCCATCTCGGTGCCGTCTACCGCAATTTCGACTGGAACGACGCCCTGCGCTTCACCAAGAAATCCGCCGGCCTGTCGGACCGCATCCTCACCGCCCAGCGCTAGGCGAAGGCAATCTTTCTAGCTCTTTGTTCTAACGCGATTTCTCAGTCGGAAAGTCGACGGCTCGATCTGCTCCGGGGGGCGCTGCCCCTCACCCCTCGCACTTGCAAAGCAAGTGCGGACCTCTCCCCGTAAGAATGGGGCGAGGGGACCACGACCGCAGCGTTTCAGGCCGAAAACGCTTCGTCTCGCCCAACCGTCGGGCGAGGCGACAGGTCCGAGGATCATTCGCGACGCCGGTGCCCCCTCGCCCCGTTCTTACGGGGAGAGGGTAAGGGTGAGGGGCAGCGTGACCTCGGCGGTGGAGGACTGAGCAACGACCGACCAACCTTTCCTGGAAACGCTTCAAGCCACCACCCGGAGTACCCGATCATGATCCACAAGCGTCTTCGCCCCTTCAACACCAAGGACACCTATCCCGAGCAGAAGCTCAACACCGATCTCAGCCAGGGCGTGGTCGCCCGCGGCACCATGGTGTTCCTGCGCGGCCAGGTCTCCCAGGACCTCGATACCCGAGAGAGCCTGCATGTCGGCGATCCCCGGGCCCAGGCCCGCAAATCCCTGGAGAACATCAAGATGCTGCTGGAGGAAGCCGGCAGTGAAATGGCCCATATCTGCCGCATTGTGGTCTATCTGACCGATATCCGCTATCGCGAGGCGGTCTATCTGGAGATGGGCGAGTGGTTCAAGGGCGTCCATCCCTGCTCCACCGGCCTGGTGGTGCCTGCCTTGGCCCGGCCCGAATGGGTGGTCGAGATCGAGGTGACGGCCGTCATCCCCGACGCGGCCTGAGGGAGAGCCCGATGACCTTCTCGATCTCGGCGCGCTGCGCCCGGACCGGCATGTTCGGCATCGCCGTATCCTCGTCCTCGCCCTGCGTCGCCGCCCGCTGCGCCCATGCGCGCGCCGGTGTCGGCGTCGTCGCCACGCAGAACATCACCGATCCCCGGCTCGGGCCGAAGGGCCTCGATCTGATGGCCGGGGGACTGTCGGCATCGGAAGCCCTCGAACGCCTCAAGGCCGAGGCGCCGCATCTCGATTTCCGTCAGCTCGCTCTGGTCGACAGCGAGGGCCGCACCGCCAGCTTCTCGGGCAGCCGGACGCTCGGCACCCATCGGGTGGTCGAGGGCGCCGGCGTGGTCGCGGCCGGCAATCTCCTGTCGTCGCCGGAAGTGCCTGTCGCCATGGTCGCGGCCTTCGAGGCAGCGGCGGCACAATCGCTCGGCGATCGCCTGGTCGGCGCGATGCGGGCCGCGGTGAAGGCGGGGGGCGAGGAAGGCCCCGTCCATTCCATCGGCATGCTGCTGGTGCGGGATGTCGCCTGGCCCGTCGCCGATCTCAGGGTCGACTGGAGCGAGGGCGATCCGATCGATGACCTCGACCAGCTCTGGCAGCGCTGGAAGGGTGAGATGGAAGCCTATGTCTCGCGGGCCCTCGACCCGAGCCAGGCGCCGAGCTATGGCGTACCGGGCGATCTCTGACCGGCTATGACAACAAAGCGTTTTGCGATTTTACGGTCTCACCATGAATCGCAAAGACGCGTTGAAACACGAAGCTGGAGCAAATGGGCGTTCGAGCCAAAACGCGCTTTGCTTCAGCGGGCTCGGTCCGCAGGACCGGGCCCCTTCATGTGGCGATGACAGCATGGCAACCGAACCGACGACCCTGGACATTCTCGAGCGCCTGATCGGTTTTGCGACCATCAGCCGGCAATCGAACCGCGAGCTGATCGGCTATGTCACCAGCCTGCTCGATGGCGCCGGCATCGGCTGGGATCTCGTCGAGAGCCCGGACGGCACCAGGGCCAATCTGTTCGCGACCATCGGTCCCGCCACCAATGGCGGGGTCGTGCTCTCCGGCCATACCGATGTCGTTCCGGTCGAGGGCCAGGTCTGGAGCACGGATCCGTTCGCCCTTTGCGAACGGGACGGCCGTTATTATGGCCGCGGCACCACTGACATGAAGGGTTTCGTGGCATCGGCCCTTGCCACGGCTTTGCGGGTAGCTAGGTGCGAACTGAAGACGCCTCTTCATCTTGCCTTTTCCTACGACGAGGAAATCGGCTGCGTCGGCGTGCGTAGCCTGATCGACCGGCTGTCGAGCCATCCGATCCGCCCTGCTCTGTGTATCGTGGGAGAACCGACCGGCATGCGCATTGCCACCGGGCACAAGGGCAAGGTAGCGCTGCGGGCCTGCTGCACCGGCCGCGCCGGCCATTCGGCCCTGGCGCCGCTCGCGCTCAACGCCCTGCATCTGGGGGCAGACTTCCTCGGCAGGCTGCGCGAGCGCCAGCGTCTCCTCGCCGAGACCGGCAGGCGCGACGAGCACTATGAGATCCCGTACACCACCCTTCACGCCGGGCGCATGAGCGGCGGCCAGGCCCTCAACATCGTGCCGGAATGCTGCGAGATCGAGTTCGAGATCCGCAACGTCGTCGGCGATGATCCCCAGACCATCATTGCCGATCTGAAGGACGATGCCGAGGCGATCGTCGCGCCGCTGCGTCCGGCCTTTCCGGAAGCCGCCATCGCCATCGACGAGGTCAATGCCTATCCGGGCCTGGAGACACCCGTCGATTCCCCGGTGGTGACGCTGCTGCGCCTGATCAATGAAAGCCGGGAGCCGACCTTCAAGGTCGCCTTCGGTACGGAGGGAGGCTTGTTCCAGGATAGGCTCGGCCTGGCGACGGCGGTCTGCGGCCCCGGTTTCATGGCGCAGGGCCACAAGCCCGACGAATATGTCGGCGCCGATCAGCTCGGCCGTTGCGATGCCATGCTTGCCGCACTGGTCGATCGCCTTGCCGTCGGCCTGTGATCGCGTGCCCGAGCGGCCAGTTGCCGCTTTGACGGACCGTGCCGAAGCGAGGATTTTGTCTGGCAGTTGATCGAATGATTCAGGGCCTGCAACGCGAGGCGCCGATGCCGCCGCAGGCCGCGTGAGGAGCAACCCATGCGTTTTACCTTGCGACAATTGAGCTATTTCGTCGCCGCCGGCGAGACCGGCAGCGTCACCCGGGCGGCCGAGCTGGTCAACATCTCCCAGCCCTCGGTCTCGGCGGCGATCTCGCATCTGGAGACCGAGCTCGGCGTGCAGATCTTCGTACGCCAGCACGCCCAGGGCCTGTCCTTGACCACACCGGGCAAGCGCCTGCTCAGGGCCGCCAAGGAATCGCTGCGCGCCGCCTATGAACTCTACGACGTCGCCAATGCCGCCGGCTCCATCGTGTCGGGCCCGATCAATGTCGGCTCCTTCCGCACTTTCTCCTCCCTGATCATGCCGGAGCTCTGGCGCGGTTTCATCGCCAAATATCCCGATGCCCAGATGGTGGTGACCGAGGGCAGCGAGGCCGAGTTGCTGGAAGGCCTACGCTCTGCCCGGATCGACATCGCCCTCACCTACCAGCTCAACCTGACGCCGGACATGAGCTTCCAGTCCCTGGTGGAGATGCCCTCCTATGTGCTGCTGGCGGCCGACCACCGTTTCGCCACCAGATCAAGCGTACGCCTGGAGGAACTGGCCGACGAGCCCTTCATCCTGCTCGACCTGCCGCTCAGCCGCCAATATTTCCTCTCCATGTTCGAGCAGCGCAGCATCACCCCGAGGATCGTCGCCGAAACGGCCAGCCCCTCGACCCTGCGGTCCTATGTCGGTGCGGGCCTCGGCTTTTCCATGCTGACGGTGAGGCCGGTGAACATGATGGCGGAAAACGGCCGCCCTCTCGCCTATGTCGAGCTCGAGGGCAATACCGCCCCGATGGTGATGGGGCTGGCCTGCCTGAAGGACATGCGGCGCCCGCGCATCGTCGACGCCTTCGAGGCTCATTGCCGGGAGGTCATCTCGGCCGATCATATTCCAGGCATGCGCGGAACCGAGTCAGGTCCCTCTCGTGTTATAGCCGATGAGGTGTAATCGATCCTGATTCTCGCACCCGGATGCCTGTCCGGCCCGACACCATGCGGCCGGACGCCATCTTGTGCATGGGAGGCGGCATGAACGAGCCAAGACTCATCCTCTACGAACTCGCCGGGTCCGACCCGCAGCTTCGCTTCAGCCCGCATTGCTGGAAGATCCGGATGGCCCTGGCCCATAAGGGGCTTCAGGCCGATCGCAGGCCGTGGCGTTTCACCGACAAGGAAGCCATCGCCTTCTCGGGCCAGGGGCTGGTGCCGGTTCTCATCGATGGCGCCAATGTCGTCTCCGATTCCTGGCGCATCGCGCTTCACCTCGACGAGCGCTTTGCCGACCGCCCTCCCCTCTTCGGCGCGCCGCAAGCGGCAGCCGTGACGCGTTTCGTCAACAGCTGGGCCGATACGGCCCTGCTGCCGGCCATCGCCCGCCTGATCCTGCTGGATATCTACACTATCCTCGACGAGAAGGACCGGGACTATTTTCGCGCGAGCCGCGAACAGCGCTACGGCAAGACATTGGAACAGGTCGTCGAGGACCAGCAGCTCCATCTCGACAGGCTGCGCCACACGCTCACACCCCTGCGCCACTTGCTTGGTGGACAGGCCTTCCTCGGAGGCTTGCAGCCCAGTTATGCCGATTACTGCGTCTTCGGCATGTTCATGTGGGCCCGCTGCACCAGTGATGTCACCCTCCTGGCGGCTGACGACACCATCCATGCCTGGCGCGAGCGCCTGCTCGATCTCTTCGATGGTCTTGCGCGTCAGGCTCCCCACCACAAGGTCGTTTCGGAGTTGCCCGATGCCTGAGTTGCCCGTGCCGGCAGACTACGAGTTCCTGACCACCGACAAGCTGCGCTATGGCGATACGGACCGGCAGGGCCATGTGAACAATGCGGTCTTTGCAACCTTCCTGGAGACGGGCCGGGTTGAACTCCTCCATGATCTCGCCGCCCCCATCGCGGATGCCGGCAGCTCTTTCGTGCTTGCACGCGTGGTCATCGATTTTCGTGCCGAGGTGCTTTGGCCCGGGACGGTGGAGATCGGCACAAGGGTCAGCGCCTTCGGCCGCAGTTCGATTACGCTCGATCAGGCCGTATTCCAGAACGGGGCGTGTGTCGCGCAGGGACAGAGCGTCGTGGTACTCGTCGACAACAGCACGCGCCGCTCTCGTGCCCTTTCCGAAGGAGCTGCCAAGCGTCTGCACGAACTGGGCGCTCACCGGCCTCAGCCGGCCTAGAGCAAACGCTATAGGGAACCGCAGACAGCCTTGCCATGTCCGCTTATATGATCGCCCAGGCCCGATAGCGGCCTCGCCCGGTGATCTCCCTCACGCCCAGTTCCGCAATGAGGTCCTGCGCCGCCCGCGGCGTGATATCGAGCCGCTTGGCGATGAGCTGTGCCGAGGCGAGAGGCGTCGTCAGCAGCAGCTCGATCAAGGCCGGTAGTTTCGAGGTGGAGCGACGGCCGGCGAGGTGTCGTTCGAGCTGATGTCGAGCCAACATCCAGCGGTCGTGATCCTTCAATCCCTGTTCTGCCGCCACCGCGATGGCCTGGATGAAGGCCAGGAGCCGCGGCCCGGGACCATGGGCAAATCGCGTTTCACGAGGCAAGGCACGCAAGCCCACGCACAGGCAAGGCAGATGAAAGCGCGCCTTGTCGCGCGCCCGCAGGACAGCGGCTCCCAGCGCGCGCCCGAGCCAGGCGGCATATTGCAGGGGCTCGATGGTTTCCCAAGCGAGGACCGCAGTTGCTGCGGCCAGCACCGGTGGCAGACCGTCCAGGTGCCTGATGTCTTCGCGCCATTCCTCAAGGCGCGCCTCTTCGTCCCAGTCGGCATCATAGATGTCCGGCTTGCGATTGGGCGCCGAGGCGGTTTCGCCGGCGAGCACGGCTGATGAGCGCGAGACTATGGCATCGATGGCTGCGAGTTCGGCGGCCCAGGCCTGGTCCTCCTCCGTTTCACCGGGTTGGGCGATCGCCCTGTCCTTTCCTTGGCGCTCGGGATCATCTGCTTCCCGGGACGCGGGAGGTGATCCACCTTGCGGGGGGGCTTCCCTGCCGAGCAGGCTCGCCAGTCCTTCCTGCGAGAGAGCCCAGTCGGCTGGAGCAGACGCAATGCGTCGCCGGGCCCGCAGGACGGTATGGGCCCGGGTAAGCTCATGGGTCGGTGTGCGTGCGTCCATGGCCGCGTCGTGCAGCACAAGGTCTTCGAGATGTACCAATTCGCCGTCGAGCCACAAGCTGCCGGCGGCATCGTAGAAGTGGGTGCGCGCGATCCAGCCCTGCCGGATCGGGCTGGTGCGTAGCCTCTCGTCGAGCCGCGCAAGTCCATCCTCCGCGATGGCGAGAGGGACCGCAATTTCGCCCCAGGGTAGCTTTCCAAGCTCCAAACCAGCTATTTTCAAAGGCCTGATAACCCTAATGAAAAATCAAATAACGGAACCTAACACATATTTAGCTTCCGCCACATCGAGAAGGTCTTCTTTTGACCTTCGTCGTCGGAAGATGGGCTTCCAATTCCGACCTTGCCGATATTTAACGCTGTCCGACCTTGAAGCGGAGCCTGCCTCTCTCCATATCCCCGTTGTCGGGAGCACGTCCCCATTCTTCCCCGGTGGGTTGATGGGTTCCCGGGGTTTCCTCCCAAGAGAAACTTCTTGGATGCCTATCCAAGCAGCGGCCGGTTTTCCGGCCGTTTTTTTTGCAAAGGTCATCATTCGTTTCATCCTGGCCATGATGATCGTCAGGTTCGTGAGGGCTGTGGTTCGCGGGCATGGATTTGTGCCATCAGAATGGGGCCAAGCGACAATTGCCCTGCCTCGGCCTTGCGGGTGAGGCTGCGCAGGTAACCGCCAGCCGAATTGATATTGGCAGCTCGCTGCACGATGCAGGCGATGACGACGGCAGCCTGTGCTTCGCCCATCACGGTTTGCGCCTCCTCCCAGGCGCTTGGGCTGATCCGCAGGATGGAGCGGGCCAGGTTGGTGGCTCCGAGGAAATCACGCCAATTGCCGATACCGTTGCGGGTGTAATCGACAATGTCGGGGCAGGCGCGCAAGACCATGCCGAGCGTGTAGCTGCCGTCGAGCGTAGCGGCATGGCTTGCCGGTGCCGGTTTCGGCGCCTGAGCGGCGGATGTCGCTGGTTCAGAATCAATAAGGGATTCTGGATCTGATTTCTGTATGTGGCGCCCATTGCTGGACTCAATGGTGCTCACTTTTGCAGTTTTGATCTGTAGTTCCAAGCGGTTGAGAATGTCGTCGGCCAGTGCTGAAAGCTGGTTCGCCAAGGTCTCGAGCTGTTCGAGGGTGGCGCGTCGTGGCAGGCTTTCGACAAGGTCGCGATAGAGGGTGTGCAGGTCGAGCCAGATTTGGCCCTCTGCTTTCTCAGGGGACTCGTGCATCAGTTCCTGTTGTGCGGCGGCGATCATTTTGGAGATGTCGCGCCGGCAGATGGTGATGCGCTCACGGGCGAGCTTGAGCGATCGGGCGGCGTCCTCGACCTCGGTGGCGAGCTGCATGAACTCGTCGGCACGGGCAAGCAGGGGGGCGAGGTCGAAGCCATAGGCGAGCTCGATGCTGCCGCCGCGATTGCGACGGGCATAGCGCTTGCCGTTGGGGCTGTCGCGCCGGATGATCAGGCCGGCTTCGACGAGGACGGCAAGATGGCGTCGCAGTGTCGAGGCGGGCATGCCGTGGGCGCGGCGGCTGAGCTGCTCGTTGGATGGAAACACGATGATGGCTTCACCCGAAAGAGTGGTCTCGGGGTGGAAAGTCAGCAGGGCATTGAGGACGGCAAGAGAGCGCTCGGAAATGTCGAGACGAGCTCGTGCCGTGCATAGGGCCTGGTAGATCTCCCACTTTGGTCGTGCGCGCGTGGTTGGACGCGTCTTGGCGATCGCTTGACTTGCAATTTGGGCAAGTGTCAGCGTTCGCCGCCCAAAGGGCGACGTTGCATGATGAATCTGCACTCTCTTTCACCTTATCCAGGCAAAAGAAATCCGCTCGTCGAAGTACGACGCCTGAAACGCTTGACAGTGATTCGCGGAAATGAGATTCTCTGTTTGCTTACGACAGAAAAGGCTTCCGCGCGGCGACGCTCGGGGGCTTTTTTCTTTTGCGGGGTTAATCTCCTGTTTGGTTGCGTTGTTTTGCCTCCCTGAAGGCCTCGTAAAGTGCCTCCAGGTTGGACGAGAGGTAATTGCCGAACTCGCCCGCATCCTTCGATTTGAGCGAGAGGCTGAAGGACTTGCCGGTGTTTCGGTAACTGGCCGCCACGCGCTTGTCCTGCGCAGCCCAGTTGCCGGCCGATTGTGGTGCGGGTGCTGCGCGGACCGGTCTGCGTGCGCGCTGGAGATGGGTGAGCAACTGGTTGAAGCGGGCAGGCGTATCGAGATGGCGGAAGTCTTCCTCGGCGAGAAGTTCCTCCGCCTGGCTGGCTGCGCCGGGCCGTAGCAGGAGCTTCTTGAGTTCTTCCCAGCGGTCACGGCCGATCATCTTGGCGGCACCGATCGTCTCGATGATCGAGGCGGGTACGATCTCAGCCACCGACAGCATGCGCGACAACAGCGTATCGTCGACGGTGAGGGCCGATTTGATCGTATCCTTGCTTTGGCCCATCGCGAGCAGTTTGGCGGCAAACAGCGATTTCTCGATGAAGGACAGGTCGGCCCTGCGGGTGTTTTCCTGGCCCTGCGCGATGATATGGGCGATTTCCTCGACATTCTTGACCACGGCACGCACCCGTATGCCGAGCTCCCGTGCTGCGCGCGCCCGTCGATGGCCAAAGACGATCATATAGCGCCCGTCACTGTCCGGATGAGGGCGAACAAGAATGGGCTGAAGCTGGCCATCCTTCTCGATCCCCTGGCGGAATAGGGCAAATTCCTCCTCGTCGTCCTCGATACGATCGGAGACGAAGGAAGCGTCGAGAAGGTCCGGATCAAGCGCGACAATGGTCTCGCCATCGGTGAGACGTTTGGCACTCTCGGCCAGTTCTTCGATCGACAGCATCATGGAGCGCGATGCCCCGCGCGAAGCATAGTCGGAGCGCGTTTCATGCATCGTCCGATCCGCAGCCGGGCCGGTGATGCTCGCTAGAAGATTCTTGCGTGCCAAAGCGCCCTCCCCTGCTCTCGTCCAACATATTGAAAGAATGTATTTTTTTGCCGGTCTGCACGGCTGTCAAAAAACGCTTTCATCGCCGCCCCCATGCCTTGTGGACCAGAGCGGTGATCTCCTCATTCACGGCATTGAGAGCCTCGATCGCGCGGTCATAGGTCGATCGGATGAATTGGGAGCGGTCGACTTCGTAGAGGGTCTGGTTGGTGATGCCGGCATCCGAAATCGCGGTGGATTTCAGCATCGGGCTTTTCAGCATCTGATGGGGGAACAACGCCTGCATGAAGCCGACCATCTGGGTCTGAGGACCGTCTATGGGTTCGAAACGGGTGACCAGATATCGGAACCACTGCAGGCGCACTTCCGCTCCCGCCTTGCTGATCGAGCGCAGGACGCCGCCCAGCATCAGCAGGAACTGGCTCATCGACATGACGTCGAGCATCTGAGGGTGGATCGTGATCAGCACCGAGGTCGATGCCGTCAGCGCCGTCAGGGTGAGATAGCCGAGCTGGGGCGGGCAATCGATCACCACGACGTCATAACGATCCTCGACTTCCTTCAACGCGTTGGTGATGCGCGTGAAGAACAGCCGTCCATCCGGCGAGGCGCGGTTGGAGGCGGCGAGCGGCGTGTCGTACTCGTATTCCTGCAGCTCCAGATTGGCCGGCACGATGTCGAGGCCCGGGAAATTGGTCGGCCGGATCACCTGGGTGATCGGCTTCCTCTGGTCGTCGTAGCGCAGGGCCTCATAGAGCGAGAGATTCTTGTCGAGTTCGGGCTGGATGCCGTGCAATGCCGAAAGCGAGGCCTGCGGGTCGAGATCGATGGCCAGTACCCGGTGCCCGGTGAGGGCAAGGTGCTGGGCGAGATGGGCGGCTGTGGTGGTCTTGCCGCTGCCGCCCTTGAAGTTCACCACGGAAAGGATCTGTAGCTTTTCGCCGGCGCGGCGATGCGGGACATATTTCTTGAAGTCCGCCCGGCCATGCCGGTCGAGATATTGCCGCAGCTCCAGCATCTGCTCAGCCGTGTAGCTGCGTCGCCCCGAGCTGGAAGTGGTCGGAATCGGACCCTTGCCTTCCAGATGCAGTTTCTTGACGTTGGATTGGGTGACGCCAAGGAAATAGGCAACCTCCGCCAGCGAGAACGAGCGCAGGCTCTTCATCGCATTCGGCGGATAGTGCTCCACCCGGAGCATATTTAGCTTGTCCGAGATCAACTCCCCCTGCTGGAGGATGGTCTCGTGAAAGCTGAATGCCTCCAGATCCTGGTTTGAGATCGACATGTTCATCGACTACGATTCTCGGAATAACGCTTTTTCGCATGAAACAACATTTCAAGCGGGAATTATGCCCGATTCTCGCGAAGCGGCAATGAATTTTAGGTTAATGAAAGGTTAACGCCGAAATAGTGTCTCGAATCACTTCCGGCACAGCCTGTTTCGATTCTATCTTTTTGTATTATCGCTGGTTTTTTGCGGTTTGCACGGCTGTCAAAACGCCGCCTGAGGCCGGCAAGAAAAATAAAAGATTTGCAGCGCTGCCTATTGACGGGAATCGAAGTCTGATTCCCGAAGATTCTATCCTCTCCGAAGCAAATATCTCAAGACGAGGGCAGCGCGCTGTGCTTGTGACCGCGAAGGGCTGCCGATTTCAGGAGTGGCGATTTGCCATTCGCGCAAATGCCGATCGATTGCGGGCGATCAAGCGCGCTCGGAATCCTTCCTGGAAAGGGGAGGGCATGGGTGTCCTGTGCGGAATGCCGGGAAAGGTCCACCTTGGGGTAGACTTCTGACTGCGATGCCAATCTCGGACCGCAGGATGGCATGGGAGTGCCCGAGGCCTCGCCTGGAACGCAGATCAGCCTCCCTGAGAATTCGCTGACCGATCGATCGCCAAGGGGCTCAGGATGCGGCCGAGCGCTGACAGCGCCGCCGGGCCGTCGCTGAGATCCACCACCGCCGTTGTGTTTGCTGAAGATGCGCTCGATATATGAAGAGTCAGCTTCTCAGCTTCGTCAGATGGCGGGGCGAGGCTGACATCCTGTTGTCCGGTGTTTCGTTTCCAAGGTGTCAGCCGGAAGCTGACACTCCCAAGCCCGCTCAAACGAAAATCGCAATTGCAGTGCTGGGCCTGCGTTTCGGAAAAGTGCCGGAGGGGAGGGAGCGATGCGGGTGTTCCGCAAGGGGCCTGCCGTCAGGCGCTCCGCGACTGGGCGACAGACTCCGCTCTTGTCGAGTCTCTGCGTGACGCAGGGGAGTACCAACTTTTCTCAGGCGGGATCGTCGAGGACGGCAGCGACGATGGCCTCCGGTGCATCCTCCTGGACGAGATGGCCGGCGCGAGGCACGGAGATGAGGGCACCATCGGTGAGGCGGTCGGCGAGCTTGCGCCCCTGGGCGATGGGAATCCAGGCGTCGTCCGCTCCCCAGACGATGCGGGTCGGAAAGTCGGGACGTCGATAGCGAGCCTCGACCTCCTCGATATAGCGTTGGTTCATCTGCGCGATCTGGCGATAGAAGGCGCGCTGGCCGATGTCGCCTAGCCAAGGACCTCGATAGATCGACAGCGCCTCTTCGCTCAGAGGCTGCGCGACGGCATTGCCGATATAGGCCGAGACGAGGGCATGGTGGGCATAGGCCGGCAGTCCAGCAAAGGCGGCTTCATGGTGACCGACATGCCGGACGAAGGCAGACCCCTGCGGTGCGATCGCGACGGGATCGATCAACGTCAGGCCGGAAAAGGCGACATCGTCGAGGAAATGCATACGCAGAGCGGTGGCACCGCCGAAATCATGGGCGAGTACCTGCGGCCTCTCGAGGCCCCATTCGCGCAGCATGGCACCGAGAAGCCGGTTCTGCATGCCGAGTGAAACATCCCTGTCCGGCATGTCGGATTGGCCGTAGCCGAGCAGGTCGTAGAAGAAGACCCGCCGCCTGCGGGCGAGCCAGGGAGCGATGCGGCGCCAGACCTGCGACGAGAAGGGGGTGCCATGCACCAGCACCATGGGGGGACCATCGCCCAGCATACCCCAGGCGATCTGGCTGCCTTCGAAGGTGAAACGGTTGGTGAGTTCCAGCATGGCGGCTCCTCCGGAATAACCTCTTTATTCGAATTATAGGTTAGACTGGATTTTTCAGTGCGCAACCGCTAAATTCAAAATAATGGTTATTCCCGAGTCTCAGAGCCGATTTTCCCAAGGGTGGAGCGAAGCCGATTATGTCGGCGGCCATCCCGCGCTTGATTTCATCAACACCGTTGCCGACACCGGCAAGACCCGCCTGGGCGACAAGATCGGCAGCTGGGAGGCGCTGCGCGATTGGGTTGGCGGGGCAGGGCTGCTCTCGAAGCAGGAACTCGCGGCGTTCCTGCAGGACCCCGAGCTCGACGATGATGGCGCGTTGGCCAGACTGCATGACCTGCGGGAGCAGGCCTATGAGGGGATGCTCGGCCTTGCTGGCCTTGCGGATACGGCTCGCCAGGGCATGGCGTATCAGGGCATGGAGCATGTGGAAGAGGCGATCCGCGAGGCCTTGGGACGAGGCGCTTTCCGGGAGGAGGGGGGGCGATTCCGCTGGCGGCCGGACGCCGGCAGTTCCGAGCGTTGGCTGGACGCCGTCGCCTTGGGCCTCGAGGATTTCCTGCGCAGCGAGGACGTCGCGCGCCTGCGGCAATGCGCACGCTGCACCTGGCTCTTCGTCGATCGCGGGCGGGGAGCAGGTCGACGCTGGTGCGACATGCGCACCTGCGGCAATCGCGCCAAGGCCGAGGCTTTTCGCTGCCGGTGAGCGCTATTGGTAGCCGGCTATCTGCATCGATTTCATAGGCTAAGGAGAACGCAGCTCGGTGCTCGCTGGCCGGATTTAGCGGCGTTGTAATCCGGTGATCATTGCAGCGGATGATCCAATGAAAAGGGCTCGGCGCAAGCCGAACCCTCATGGTTTGTCGCTGAAGACAGAGACTTAGAACACGCGCCGTATGCGGATGCCGGCCTGCCAGATATTGGGCGTAGCCTTGGTATTGGTGACCGTGGTGGTGGTTTCGCCGTCGGTCGTAGTGGTGCTGCTCGAACCCAGATTGAAGTCGGCCCGGGTGTAGGCGACTTCGGCGCCGATGGTAAGGCCCTTGACGATCGTGTAGGTGAGGTTGGCGGCGACCGTGAATTCCTTGTCGAAGGACTTCTTGCCGGCGAAGCCGAGCAGGTCGTCGTAGCGAACGTCGATATAGCTCGCCACGAGGTTGGCGTTCAGGACGGGCGTGATATTGCCGCCCAGTTCGCCGACGACCGACCAGCCCTTGCCGGCGCGGAAGGTGCTGTTCGAGCCGAAATAATAGTCGCTGTAGTTGTTGAAGATGCTGTTGCCGGCGCCGAGATAGTCGAGGGCGCCATCGGCATACTGGCCTTCAACGATGAAGTGCCCGCCATCGATGAAGGGCAGTTTCAACAGGCCCGTGCCGCCCACGGCCCAGCCATATTTCTGCTTGTGGGGGATATAGTCGGGGTCGGTGGCCAGAAGCGGAACGCCATTGGCATCGACGGCCTCGGCCGAACGGAACTGGTGGCCTGCAGCCTGGATGGCGACCGAGCCCCAGCTTTGATCCCAGCGCAACTGGCCGACCACGTCCGGAACCTGCTGGCCGCCCTGTTTCACCGCGACGTTGGAGCGGTGATCGCGGCCGTCTTCGACCGACAGCGTGGCACTGAAGCCACCGCCGAACTGGGCGGTGTAGGCCAGCAGGTTGACGGTGTTGCTCTCGGCATAATAGGGCGCCCAGATCGTATCGCCATATTCGTTGTCGTAGAAGCCGAAGAACGAATGGGCGTAGCCAGCGGTCAGGCCGCCGAACTGGATGAAGGCCTTGTCGATGGTGAAGGTGTTGCCGTTATAGACGCCGCCGCGGCCCTGGTGGCTGATCGGATGCGAGTCGGCATTGATCTGAAAATAGGAGCGCAGCAGGCCCCAGTCGGTCTGGGTGCGGGCATCGAACCAGATGCGGGCCTGGGTGTTGAACGCCGTGCGATCGTTGTTGCGGCTCCACTTGAAGTTCGAGCGCGTGACCGTCGGTGTTCCGCCGTTGACGGTCGTCTCGACGCGGCCGCTGCCGCTGCCGCCGAAGCCGCGGTAATCGGCACGGATTTCGCCGCCGATCTTCAGGCAGGTGTCGGTGCCGGGAATATAGAAGAAGCCCGGGCCGAACGCCGTGCAGACCTTCACATATTCAACGGCTTCGCCCTTGGTCATGGGCAGATCGGCGGCCTGGGCGATACCGACGACGGCGATGCCGGCTATGGTTCCTAGAAGCAGAGATTTGGTCGCCATGCGACTCCCCCTTTGAGGTTGTTACCGGGGGTGAGATTGCGACACTTCCTGAGTCATCGCAAAAAGAATCCGATCAATGTGTCAGTTGGTGTGGCCTTTTTAGGCATCTGTGTAACAAAAAGGCCACAATCTAATCAGTGTTCATGGGTGAGTATGAAGATATTTCTTTAAAAATACAACCGATTATTCGAATTTACATTACTAAAATCGCCCCTTAGTTGTATCGTAATCTGGAATGATTACACGCAATAACTATCTGATTGAGGCACAATGCAACCTCGCGCTTGTGGTGCAAAGGCAGGCGATTCCCTATCTTCTTCTTGGGTTCGCGAGACCCTGAGCTATTGGAGCCCGGCCAGGAATTGACCTCCCTGGTCGGGTTTCGCTTTGGGTGGAGAGCCGCGGGGAATCGTGCGGAAGGCGGCGCGGCTGGAGGCCTGCGCACCGGGACTTCGGGGACCGCTTGAAACGGGCGATGCTCTGCGCGGGCCTTGGCAGATACGAGGCAGGTCTCACTGCCCCCATGGGGGAGTAATGGGAACGGAAGCTGCCAGCCGGATCTTCGGCATGTCATCCGCCAATATGTCTTGGGGGGAGGAGCTGTCCTCTCCCTCGCGCTACCGTGGCATGGGTGGCCATTGTCGCCCGATGGCGGCCAGTCCCGAGATCAGGGCGTCCAGGTTCTTGCCCCCGGCGGCGATTTTCTGATTGGACTTGTAGCAGGTATATTCGACCCGCTCGTCCTCGAAGACGTCGATCTCGAGCCGGTTTTCCTCGACCGTGATCGTCAGGGTGACGGAGTCGGAACCCAAACGATCCATCATGAACCAGAGGCGATGCCGTTCCAGTGTTCGCAGCAATGCATAGAGCTTGTGAGGCATGGGCGCTTCCGGTCCGCGCGGCAGGCGGCTGATCGTGAGGGCTCGCTGCGTCCGGCGATCCATTCGAGGCGAGGACGAATGGACGGCGCCGGCGAAGGAGGCAAATAAACGGGCTAGCGAGCTTGATGGACGCCGATGGGGGCTTCCTGCATCCCGCAGGACCGGGCGGGCTGGAGCTGCAGGGCATTCGTTCTCGCTACGACCTCGGTGCGGCTGCGAGCCTTCAGCCTGCGTAGGATGTTGCGGACGTGCACTCTCACGGTGAACTCGCTCATCCCGAGTTCGCGGGCAATGTCCTTGTTGGCCGAACCCTTGCGCAATTCGAGGACGATTTCCAGCTGCCTGGGTGTCAGCAGTGCCTGCAGGGGCTGCTCCTGTTCCTTCGGATCGGGCGTAGCGGATTTCCTTCGGTCCGCTTCCAGGAGCGGCGTGAACAATCCGCCCCGACGCACGAGGCGGGCGGCAAAGATGACATTGTCGATCGTCGATTCCGAGGGGACGACACCCCTTGCGCCCTGCTTGAGAAGAGCGATCAGCATGGCCTGGGTGGTAACGTCGGCGAGCACGAGAATGCGGGCTGCAGGTGCGGTCTCGAGGATCGCCCCAATGTCCCTGCCGATCGCCGCGATGCTGGGAGAATGCTCCGAAGCGATGAGAAGAACGTCGTTGGCACGAAGGGAAGCACTCGCCCAAACCTCGACATCCTTGAAGCCCTCCACTGCAAGAGCGGTCTCCGACGCCGTGAGGCAGCGCATCAAGGCCGTGCGGTGGAGGCCGCAGCCGCCGATCAGATCGATGGATATCGGAGGTATGTTGGTGCGCGTTCCGGCGCTCCTGCATTGGGTGAGACCATAGGTGTCGAAGGTTCGTTCGGCCTGCAGGGCATGCAAGCAACGTCCTTCGTCCACGCGAACCCCGATTAGAATCTCTGTCGGCGATAAGGTCATGCGGGCTTTGAAACCATCCTGGCGTTTCCTCCGGCAGATCAGTCCGAAAGTGCGGCTCGCCCCCAAGCCACTTACCTCAATCGAGGATTGCACTCCCTCCACCGTACCATCACATTTATACCGGCTTTTTTTACTGAATGTTTCTGCCAGTATTATACGTTGGTATGATGGTGGGCGGTGAAACTTGTTCTCACGGGTATTTGCAGCCGCCGATTCCGCCTTCATCGTGCCGATCTTCGGACGGCCCCAAATCCGGGCTGGGCAGAGCCTGGCTTACGCCGGAGCCCCTCCCTCTGTAAGAGAGAGCATAGGTAATATCATACAGAAGTGAACAAGGGTGAAAAGTTGGCGGCGCTTGGATCGCGGACGAGCCCGCGTCGGAATCCCGACACACTTGTCACTCGCAGCGTTCGGACATCCCGCGCTAGCCTGGTCGCCATCGATACAGGCCGGGGAAGGCGAGAACGATGATCGACGACAACACCGCAGATCGACTTGGAACTCCCGAAATAGTCGATCAGGATAGTTTCCAGGCGAAGATAGAGGCGTTGCTGGCCCGGGAAAAGGTTCACACCCGGGAGGGCGATGCCATCGCCGCAGCCCGCCGGCGGCTGCCCATGGTCAAGGTGGATGGGGCAATCCCGCTCATCGGTACCCAGGGGGCAGTGACCTTGCTGGATGCCTTCGAAGGGCGCCGCATGCTCATCGCCTATTACTTCATGTGGCATGCCGGCCATCCTGCGCCGGAGCAATGCGAAGGCTGTACCTGGGTCACTTCGCAGGTCCGCGAACTGTCCTATGTGCATTCGCGCGATGTCACCTACGCCACCTTCTGCCAGGGGCCCTACCCGGAAAGTGCCCGCTATCGGGATTTCATGGGCTGGCAGATGCCCTGGTATTGCGCGCCTCGTGCCTCGCTCGATGCGCTCCTGGTCGGGCGCCGGGTAGGCCTGATGTATATCGTCTGCTATCTGCGGCTGGGGTCGGACGTCTTCGAGACCTATTGGACGACGTGGCGTGGCATCGAGGCGATGGACAACAATTACCGGCTGCTCGATTTGACCGTCTATGGACGGCAGGAGGCGTGGGAGGACTCGCCTGCCGGATGGCCGCGACGGCTCGAAGGGGTCGACAGGATGCGTGTCGATGGGCGCCCCACCGCCCAGTGGTCCCGCCTCAAGGCCGGCTACTCCGACGATCTCGGCCCTTCCGGGCATTGAGGCCGCTTGTTGCTGGGGGCGGTTTGATCCTCTCGGGGCAGTCCGGGTAGGGTCTCACCCATCCGATGGGGTGCGGCAGGCTCTGAAAGTGTAGGGGGCGTCCAACGCCCTCAGGCTCGTGAATCTATCCCGACAGGTGTTGTGGGCAGGAGGCCCCCCGACCGATCATCACCCTCGAAAGCAACCGGCAGGCTCAGGACCCGCCGCACATTTCGGGAGGATTTAGATGGCCGGCTTCACCCAGCTTTTCGTTCCAGGACCGACCAATGTTCCGGAAGTCGTTCGCCAGGCGATGAACATGCCGATGGAGGACATGCGCGCGCCTGACTATCCAGACTTCACCCGCGGTCTGTTCACCGACCTGATGAAGGTGTTCCGCAACGAGACCGGACGCGTCTTCATTTTCCCCTCCTCGGGCACGGGCGCCTGGGAATCGGCAATCACCAATACGCTCAGCCCGGGTGACCGCGTGCTGATGTCGCGCTTCGGCCAGTTCTCGCATCTATGGGTCGACATGTGCGAACGCTTCGGCCTCGACGTCGATGTGGTCGATGTCGAATGGGGCACCGGCTGCCCTGTCGAGATCTATGCCGAGCGGCTTCTCCAGGACAAGGAGCACCGCATCAAGGCTGTCTTCGTCACGCATAATGAAACGGCGACCGGCGTGACCAGCGATGTCGCCGGCGTGCGGGCCGCGCTCAACGCGGCCAAACATCCGGCCCTGCTCTTCGCCGACGGTGTTTCCTCGATCGGCTCGATCGATTTCCGCCAGGAGGATTGGGGCGTCGACTGCGCCGTCTCCGGTTCGCAGAAGGGCTTCATGCTGCCGCCTGGCCTGGGCTTCCTGTCGGTCAGCCAGAAAGCTCTCGCAGCCGCCAAGACCGCCGGGCACAAGCGCTGCTACTTCTCCTTCGAGGATCAGATTCGCGCCAACGACACCGGCTATTTCCCCTATACGCCGGCCGTTCAGCTCCTGCGTGGGCTTCGCGTGGCGCTTGATCTCCTCCACGAGGAGGGCCTCGAGGCTGTCTTCGAGCGTCACAACCGTCTGGCTACCGGCGTGCGCAAGGCGGTAGAGGCCTGGGGGCTGAAGCTCTGCGCCAAGGAAGCCAAGTGGAATTCCGACACGGTCAGCGCGGTGCTGGTGCCCGAAGGCATCGACAGTGCCGAGATCGTGCGGCGGGCCCATTACGGCTACCAGACCTCCCTCGGCGTCGGGCTCAACAAGGTTGCCGGCAAAGTGTTCCGCATCGGTCATCTCGGCTGGGTCAACGACGTGATGATGTGCGGTGCGATCTCGGCGGCTGAAATGGCGCTGCGCGATTGCGGCGTGAAAGTCCAGCCCGGCTCCGGCGTGGGCGCGGCCCTCGAACATTATCGCCTGTCGGCCCAGCCGAGCCTGGCCAAGGCTGCCTAAGACGCAACTCCGCCCTCCCCATCCGGGGGAGGGCGAAGATATGCTCCATAAAGACTTGAAGCCAGTGCCAATGGGTCGCGCCCACGCTCGAAGCTGCGGCAACCCGGAGGGAGGAACATCATGAGCCACACCATCCATCACCTGCGAAAACTGCGGCTGCAGCGCAGCGAACTCGCGGTACCGGGCTCCAATCCGGACATGATCCGCAAGGCCGCCGACGGCGAGGCCGACTATATCTTCCTCGACATCGAGGATGCGGTCGCCCCGCCGGACAAGGAGCGGGCCCGCAAGAACATCATCGAGGCCCTCAACGAGATCGACTGGCGCGCGCGTGGCAAGACCATCTCCGTGCGCATCAACGGCCTCGACACGCATTACATGTATCGCGACGTCGTCGACGTGATGGAGCAGGCGGGTGACCGGCTCGACACCATCCTGGTGCCCAAGGTCGGCGTGCCGGCCGATCTCTACATGGTCGAGGCCATGGTCAACCAGATCGAGACCGCCAAGGGTTTCAAGACCCGCGTCGGCCTGGAGGGTCTGATCGAGACGGCGCTCGGCATGGCCAATGTCGAGGCGATCGCCGCCTATGGCGGCCGGCTCGAGGCTCTGCATTTCGGCGTTGCCGACTATGCGGCGAGCTGCAAGGCGCGCACGGTCTCGATCGGCGGCCTCAATCCCGATTATCCCGGCGATCAGTGGCATGCGGCCCTGTCGCGCATGACGGTGGCCTGCCGGGCCTATGGCCTGCGCGCCATCGATGGTCCGTTCGGCGACTTCTCCGATCCCGAAGCCTATATCGCGGCGGCGAGGCGTGCCGCCGCGCTCGGCATCGAAGGCAAATGGGCGATCCATCCCACCCAGATCGCGCTTGCCAATGAGGTGTTCTCGCCGCCCGAGAAGGAAGTGAACCGTGCCCGCCGCATCATCGAGATGCTCCGGGAGGCCGAGGAGCAGGGCAAGGGTGCTGCCGCCCTCGACGGCAAGATGATCGATGCCGCATCCGAACGCATGGCCCGCAACGTCCTGGTCATGCACGAGGCCATCCAACAGTCGACCCAGCCGCGCGCCGGCCTGCCCAACTGACGAGGTACCCTTATGGACATCCATGAATACCAGGCCAAGGAACTGCTCTCGCGCTATTCGGTGCAGATCCCGCGCGGCGGGCTTGCCTACAGCCCCGAGCAGGCGACCTATCGTGCCAGCGAGATCGGCGGCGACAAATGGGTGGTCAAGGCCCAGATCCATTCCGGCGCCCGCGGCAAGGCCGGCGGCATCCGCATCTGCAAGTCGGACAGCGAAGTGTCGGATGCGGCCGAGGCCATGCTCGGCCGCAAGCTGGTGACCCACCAGACCGGCCCGAAGGGCAAGCTCGTCTCGCGCCTCTATGTCGAGGAAACCGTCGATATCCGCCAGGAGCTTTATCTCGGCATCGTGCTCGACCGCAAATCCGAGCGCGTGATGATCGTGGCATCGGCCTCCGGCGGCATGGAGATCGAGGAAATCGCCGAAAAGCAGCCTGACTCCATCATCCGCGCCATCGTCGATCCCGGTGCGGGCATGCAGCAGTTCCAGGCCCGCGAGATCGCCTTCGGCCTGGGGCTGGAGAACAACCTGATCGGCAAGGCCGTCGACACGCTGCTCGGCTGCTACCGCGTCTTCCGCGACTACGACGCCTCGATGCTGGAGATCAATCCGCTGGTCGTCACCCGCGACGGGAACCTGATCGCCCTCGATGCCAAGATGTCCTTCGACGAGAATGCGCTGTTCCGCCGTGCCGAGATTTCGGAATTGCGCGACAAGTCGCAGGAAGACCCGCGCGAGACCTTCGCCTCCGATCGTGGCCTGTCCTATGTCGGGCTCGATGGCAATATCGGCTGCATCATCAACGGTGCGGGCCTGGCCATGGCGACGATGGACATGATCAAGATCGCGGGCGGTGAGCCGGCGAACTTCCTCGATATCGGTGGCGGTGCCTCGCCCGAGCGTGTCGCCAAGGCGTTCCGGGCCGTGCTGGCCGACAAGAATGTCGAGACCATCCTGGTCAACATCTTCGCCGGCATCAATCGCTGCGACTGGGTGGCCGAGGGCGTGGTGAAAGCAATGCGCGAGGTCGGCGTGAACGTGCCCCTGGTGGTGCGCCTGGCCGGCACCAATGTCGAAGAGGGACGGCGTATCCTTGCCGAGTCCGGCGAGAAGGTGATCGTGGCCGAAACCCTGGCCGAAGCGGCCGAAAAATCGGTCGAGGCGATGCAGGCCTTTGCCAAAACCAAGAAGCATTGAGGGGGAAGCGAAATGGCAGTTCTGTTGAACCGCAAGACGCGCGTCATCGTCCAGGGCCTGACCGGCAAGATCGGTTCCTTCCACGCCCAGGACATGAAGCGTTACGGCACCAATGTCGTCGGCGGCGTTACCCCCGGCAAGGGTGGCCAGGAGCATCACGGCATTCCGGTCTTCAACACGGTCAAGGGCGCGGTGCGGGAGACGGGTGCCGAGGCCTCGATCGTGTTCGTGCCGCCGCCTTTCGCGGCTGATTCCATCATGGAAGCAGCCGATGCCGGCCTGAAGTTCTGCGTCTGCATTACCGACGGCATCCCCTCTCAGGACATGATGCGCGTGAAGCGTTATATGCGCCGCTTCCGCTACGAGGACCGCATGCGCCTGATCGGCCCCAACTGCGCCGGTGTCATCACGCCCGGCCAGGCACTGATGGGCATCATGCCTGGCAATATCTATCTGCCGGGCCGGGTCGGCATCGTCGGTCGCTCGGGCACGCTCGGCTATGAGGCGGCCTCGCAGATGAAGGCGCTGGGCATCGGTGTTTCCACCAGCGTCGGCATCGGCGGTGACCCGATCAACGGCTCGTCCTTCAAGGACATCCTGAAGCTCTTCGAGGAAGATCCGGATACCGACGCCGTGGTGATGATCGGCGAGATCGGCGGCCCCCAGGAAGCGGAAGCCGCCGAATGGGCCAAGCATCACATGCGCAAGCCGCTGATCGCCTATATCGCCGGCCTGTCCGCACCCAAGGGCAAGCGCATGGGCCATGCCGGCGCCATCATCTCCGCCTTCGGCGAGTCGGCACAGGAAAAGGTCGAGATCCTGCGTGACGCCGGTGTCGCGATCGTACCGACGCCGGCCGAATTCGGGCCGACCGTGGCAAGCGTGCTCGAAAGCAGGAAGGCGGCCTGACCGGCAAGGTCACGCCGCCCCTCGCCAACGCACCTGCAGGCAAGTGCGGACCTCTCCCCGTTAGAATGGGGAGAGGCAAGGCAAAGCAAAAGGGGCCGCGCGGCCCTACGGGTCGAAGCGCGCCCTGCTATCCCGCCGATCGCAAGGAGTGACCATGAAACCTCGGATTCTCGTGACGCGGCGCTGGCCTGAAGCGGTCGAACGCATCCTTGCCGACAGGTTCGACACGACATTCAACCAGAACGACACGCCGCTGACCGCATCGCAGCTGAGCGACGCGTTCAGACAGTTCGATGCTGTCCTGCCCACGGTCAGCGACAAGCTGCCGGCCTCGGTCTTTCCCGAGGCGGATGTGCGGACCAAGCTCCTGGCCAATTTTGGCGTCGGCTTCAGCCATATCGACATTGACGCGGCGCGCGCCCGCGGCATGACGGTGACCAATACGCCGGGCGTCCTCACCGACTGTACCGCCGACATCGCCCTCAGCCTGCTCCTCGCTGTGGCGCGCCGGGCAGGGGAGGGGGAGCGTCAATTGCGGGCCGGAGAGTGGGCGGGCTGGTGCCCCACCCACATGATCGGTGCCAAGGTGAGCGGCAAGACCATCGGCATCATCGGCATGGGGCGGATCGGCAAGGCAACGGCCAGGCGGGCCCATTTCGGCTTCGACATGAAGGTCGTGTTCTACAACCGCTCGAAAGTCGACGACGAGGCTGTCAGCGCCATGGGCGCGCGGCAGCTGGCAAGCGTGGAGGATGTGCTGGCCGAGGCGGACTTCGTCTCCCTGCATTGCCCGGGCGGCGCGGAGAACCGGCATCTCATCAATGCCGCGAGATTGCGGGCGATGAAGCCGAGCGCCTTCCTGATCAATACTGCGCGGGGCGACGTTGTCGACCAGCAGGCCCTGGTCGATGCGCTCGAAAGCGGGACGATCGCCGGCGCGGGGCTCGACGTCTATGACGGCGAACCGGCGGTGCCCGCCGCGCTCCTGCGCCTGGAGAATGTGGTCCTGTTGCCGCATCTCGGCAGTGCTACGGAAGAAACCCGCGTGGCGATGGGCATGAGGGCGGTCGACAATCTCACCGCCTTCTTCGAGGGACGGTCCGTGCCCGACAGGGTTGCGTAGCGTATCAGGCGACCTGTCGGAAGCGGCAGGAACGATGCTGCGATAGCGGCTTGAGACAGTGCCATTCCCGGTCCGTAGGGACCGGGAAATTTTTGGGCCACAGCTGTGGGTCTGGGAGGCTGATCTTGCCGTCAGAGAGCCTCAGATCGTCAGCCATGCAGCTTGATTGCGGTATCGGCGATCGCGCGGCCCTGATAGCCTGCGCCCGCCAGTTCGTTCTCGCTCGGCTGGCGGCTACCGTCGCCGCCGGTGATGGTGGTGGCGCCATAGGGGGCGCCGCCGGTGACCTCGTCGAGCCGCATCTGCCCGGCAAAGCCATAGTTGAGACCGACGATCGTCATGCCGAAATGCAGGAGATTGGTGATGATCGAGAACAGGGTGGTCTCCTGGCCCCCATGCTGGGTCGCGCTCGAGGTGAAGGCGCCGCCGACCTTGCCGTTCAGCGCGCCCTTGGCCCAGAGGCCGCCGGCCTGGTCGAGGAAGTTCGCCATTTGCGAGGACATCCGGCCGAAGCGGGTGCCGGTGCCGACGACGATGGCATCATAATCGGCGAGCTCCTCGATCCTGGCGATCGGCGCGGCCTGATCAAGCTTGTAGTGCGATGCCTTGGCGACCGCCTCCGGCACCAGTTCGGGCACGCGCTTGACGTCGACGATGGCTCCGGCCTCGCGAGCACCCGCCGCGACTGCGTTGGCCATCGCCTCGATGTGACCATAGGCGGAGTAATAGAGTACGAGAACCTTTGCCATCGACATCTCCTCTCGATCTAGCAGCCTGCCCGAAAGAATGCGTATCCATCCAGTTGAAACGAACGCCCCGGCCCATTGCCGCGCATGGTGAGCATTGCCCAATTCCGTTCCGACTATCCTATATCTCGGCCTGAACGGGAATCGATTTTGCACCAGCCGGATCGCCGAGCAGCCGACGCGCTCCGCTGCAAGGGCAAGGGATGCCTGTTCAGCTGGCCTGTTCGTGGCTGACTGCCTGGATTCTTTCCCAGACCTGTGCCGGCCTGGGAATGTCGAGGCCGAAAATCGTATCGAATATGTCCGCGAGATGGTCCGCGCTTGTGATGCGCCGCTCGCTGATGCTGCTTGCCGTCACGGTGCTCAGGCAGTCGTTCTTCAGGGCGACATAGCCATTCTCGATATGCCGCAGGATCGCCAGGGCGTTTGTGAACGGCGAGCCGGCATCCTGCGTCAGCCAGCCGAGCGTGGCTTCTATGGCGGCCTCGTCGCTGTGATCGGGTCGGAAATCGAAGCTGTGTGCGAGGCCATTGGCATGGTTGCTGAAACGCAGCCAGCCATCGGCCGTCGGGGCAATCGAAAAATCGAAGCCGCGCTGGCGGATCGGCCCGGCGGCAAGCGGTATGGGTTCGATGATGCCGTCCGCCAGGCCGACCTCGGCCAGGTATGTCCGGTCGAGATCGACGCGTAGCGTGAGATGGTTGCCGATGGCGACATCGCCCAATATGGCGCGATTGACGCCGCCGCACAGGCGGGTCACGCGGAAACCGAGCGCGGCGAGCGCCGCGCCGAACAGGCCGTTCATCTCGTAGCACCAACCGCCGCGCTTGCCTTGCACCATCTTGGCGAAAGCCGCGGCCGGCGCGATTGAGGAGGGCCATCCCATGAAAGCATCCAGCGCCTCCCAGGTGAAGGCCATGAGATGGGCGCGGTGAAGCCTCGACAGGCCGTCGATATCGAGAGAAATCGACCGCGCCATTCCAATCCTGGCGAGATAGGCATCCAATTGGGCAGGCGTCAGGGCCATGCCATTTTCGTTTGCAGGGACGTGTTTCATCCTTCGGTTCCTTTCGATGGACCGATTTCGAGGTTTGCGAGATTGTGTTTCAGGGGCCCCGTAGTGAGATCGCCGCGTCGTCAGGCGTCATCAGAGCCAGCCTGCCTCATTGGGCCGGCGGCTTCGGCAATGAAGAATAGGTCTCCGCGGGCATGACGGCGAACACGAAGGTGCTGGGCTTCTCGGAAGGGCCAAAGGGGCCTGCGACCTTGTTGGAGACCGGCTTGATGCTCTTCAAATAGGCCGCAATGGCTTCGGCATCCGCGCTGCTAAGGTGCGAGAAGGCTTCAAAGGGCATGACCGGCGCAAGCCTGCGCCCGTCGGGACGTTTGCCGGTCGTGATCGCGGTCACGATCTGCCGTGTGCTCCAATTGCCGATACCCGTCTCCTTGTCGGGCGTCAGATTCGGGCCCGCGAAAACGCCGAGGCCTGGTATGGCAAAGCCGACATCCGAACCACCCAGATAGCGGCCCCTATCTGGATGGCCCAGGAAAGTTCCGGGCGTGTGGCAATCCGAGCAGCCTGCGACGGTCACCAGATATTTGCCCCGCTCGATGGATGACTGCGCTTGCGCCTCGATCGGGAATGCGCCGAGCGCGATGGCCAATGCGAGCAGGAACATAAGAACGGGTGAGACCTGGACGACATTCTTGGGCCGGAAGGAGGCGGCGGGAAGCTCCTCGGCGCCGAGTGCCTTTCCGGTCGCGATGGAGAGGAGGACAGTAGAAAAGGCAGTCGGAAGGCGCTTCATTGGGGTGGCTCCGTTCGAAGGGGTGGGCCGGATAGCTTGCTATGGGCGAGTTGGCACAAGGCTCCGCCGTTCGCCGGTGCGGAGGGCAACGGCGTTCGGTAGTGCGGGAAGGAGCGACGGGGCGGTGGCCGGCGCTTCCGCCGCGCTCAGCGGCCGCCGATCAGGCGGCGGACAGGGTTCTTCGGGAAGGGCTCAGTGCGAAATCCTCGATCTCGGCGACGAGCCGCGCAGGCCCCGGGCCTTCCCGGGCGATGGCACGCCCGAGTGCCGAAGCCCGCGCGGCGAAACTCGGCTCGGAGAGGACACGCCGTACGGCCTCAGCGAGCCTTTGCGGGGAAATTGAAGGATCCAGGTGCAGGCCCGCGCCGTGATAGTCCACGCGCGCGGCGTTGTCGTTCTGGTCGCGCCCCATCGGGAGAACGACGAGGGGGACGCCGTGGTGCAGCGATCGCATGACCGTGCCGTGCCCGCCATGGGTGACGACGGCGCTGGCCTTGGTCAGGATGTCGTCATGCACGGCATTGGCAACGATCGTGACATTCGCCGATGATTTCAGGCGAAGGTCTTCGAGTGCCTTGCCGAGGGTGACGACCACCTCGACCGGCTCGCCGGCCAAGCCGGATATCACCCGCTGGAGCACGTCGGCCTGCCCCTGATTGGTGGTGCTGAACGAGACGAGCACGAGGGGCCGCATCTTGCGCGCAGGCGGCCTCCTCCAGCGTTGGTGGGCCCAGCTCGGCAGCTCCAGAAGTGGCCCGACATAGCGCAGGTGGTCCGGCAGGCGCTCGGCGGGAAAATCGAAGCTGGCGCTGGTGGCAAGCAGATAGCGGCCTGCGCTCAGGGGCTGCTCGCGGACATGGGCCAGCGGCGCGGCACCGAAATGCGCGCGGGTGGCATTGAGGCAAGGCAGGAAGCCGTCCCAGGCTTGCTCGATCAGGGCCGAAACCTCGGCGTCGCGCGCCCGGTCCGCCGCCGAAAGGGCAGGCTGAAAGCCGGGACCGAAGGGCGGATGGCCAGGCAGGGGCCAGAGCGAGATATTGCTTGCGAGCAGGGCCGTCGGAACCTTGGCAACTTCGCCGGCGAGCATGCTGCCGAACAGCAGGTCCGAGCCGAGAAGCATATCGGCCGGCTCCGTCGCCAGGGTCTCGAGAATATCCTCGGCATAGGATCGTGCCGGTCCGACGAAGATCCGTTCGCACCCTCTTTGGAAGCCGGCCAGAGCGTCGGCGGTTTCCCAATCGCGTATGAAACAGCTTTCGAAGGAGCGATCTGGACGGTTCGGCGCACGCTGCCATGGCAGGAATCGAGCGCCTGCCTCGATCGCTTCCGCTCTCATCGTGTCATCGGCGATCAGGCGCACATCGTGGCCCCGGCTGGCGAGGGCACGTATGGCGGCGAGCATCGGCGGCACGTTGCCACCGCCCTCCCAGCTGGCGGCCAGGATGCGCAGATGCGGCCTCGCATCCGTCGTCTTTGTCATTGCCTGGCTCCTTTCCCGATGGAGACCGGATCAGTTCGTATTTTGCTTCAGTCCTCACGCAGCAGACGCTCGATCGCCTGCGTCATGAGCCGATGTGTATTCGCCGCCGAATGTCCCTGCGCGCGGCGCAGCAGATGCCAGATCCAGACATCGGTCTGGGCCAGCAACTGCGCGAGCCGATCCTCGCGAGCCTTGTCATCGAGCTTGTCGAGCCAGGCCTTGAACATGTCCCCGATCCACTCGCGATGACCTTTGCGTCCGCGATCGAGGACGGCGGCAAATTCGGGAATGCGGGCTTCCTGCCCGAGCGTCCGCACGAGGATGTCGCCGGTGCGTTCATAGTCGTCCATCAGGAGCGTGACGATGTCGGCCACGCTCTCTGCCGGCGCGCGCCAACGCTGGGCCCGGATCGAGACATCCATCTGGGCCGCCATGGCGCTGAGTACACCGGTTTTGCTGCCGAAGCGCCTTATCACGGTTTGGCGGGTGGTGTTGGCCGCGACGGCGATGTCGTCGAGAGTGATTTCGTCGAACCAGCGCTCTGAAAGGAGCGTGGTCAAGGCATCGACGATCTGCTGCTCGGTATCCTGAACCGCGTTGGCGCGCGCCGATTGACGATAGGCTCGCGGAGACATGGCGTCGTTTCCTAATTTTATGTTACATAGTGTAACGCGAAATTGGAAGAGCGTCAACGCGGGTTGATAGTGCGAATGGATACAACTTTTGATTGTGTCTATCGCGCTCGAGAAAGAGCAGGGCCTATCCCTGCAGGGAGAATGCCAGCTTCACACAATGCCAGAGGAACCTGTATCCACCTATCCGTTTCGATCGATGGAGCCCGGGCTTTTTACCGCTCCGTTGGCGTCCGCCTGTGTTCGAAATCCCAGCCAGGCGACATTCAGCACGAGTTCGAGGATCTCCTCGCGCCTCGGTCCCGGATGATCGAGCCACCACACGGCAACCGCGTGGAGACCTTCCTTCAGAAACTCCGCCGTGCCATGTCGCTGCCATGACGGTTGATTTGGCGCGAAGTCGGCCAAGAGCGCAGCGATGCCGGCGGACGCGCCGGCCTGGACCTCGCGCGAAACTTTCGCCGCGACCCGATCACCCGCCGGAACCGTCAGCAGCACCCGCGCGGCATCAGGCGACTGCTCGACGAATGTCAGGAAGGCGTCGATCGAGCGGCGGAACTTTTGCTCGAGGCTGGTGTCATCCTGCGCGATCACCTTGCCCTTGCGGATCAAGCTGTCGCGGATTGACTCGAGCACGGCCAGGAATAGCGCCTGTTTCGAAGGAAAATGATCGTAGAGAACCGGTTTGGTGATCTCCGCACGGGCCGCGATGTCGTCCATTTTCGTGCCGTCATATCCGTCGCGCGCAAATGCGCTCACAGCGGCCGCGATGATCCGGGCCCGCCGTTCTTCCGCGCTCAGACGTTTGCGCACCCTTGACTTCATCGAGATCGATACTAACCTACTTCAAAGTAGGTTAGCAAGTCGTGAGGTGAGACGATGCGCATTTTCGTTGCAGGTGCGACGGGCGCGGTCGGACGCCGCCTGGTTCCGCGTCTGATCGGCAACGGCCATAGCGTGGTCGGATTGACGCGAACTCCGGCGAAGGCCGGCTTCTTGCAGGAACTCGGCGCCGAGCCGGTTGTTGCCGACGCGCTCGATGAAACGGCCATCCGCGCATTGGTCGCTGCTGCGAACCCGGACGTGATCGTGCATCAGCTGACGGATTTGAAGGGGGCTTCGGACCTGCGCAAATTCGACCGCGTTTTCGCGAGCAGCAATCGGCTGCGCACCACCGGGACCGATCATCTTCTTGCAGCCGCGCGCGACTGCGGCGTGAAGCGGATCGTCGCGCAAAGCTTTTGCGGCTGGCCTTATGCGCGGGTTGGCGGTGATGTGAAAGTCGAGGACGATCCGCTCGACCAGGATCCGCCGCAAGAGCTCCGCGGTACGCTCGATGCGATCCGTTATCTCGAGCACGCCGTCACGACAACGCCCGGCCTGGTTGGTGTCGCGCTTCGCTATGGCGGATTCTATGGCCCCGACACGGGCGTCTTCGATCCAGCCATGATCGAACGGATTCGCGGGCGTCGCATGCCGCTGATCGCTGGCGGTACCGCGTGGTGGTCATTCCTGCATATCGATGACGCGGCGGAGGCAACCGCGGCGGCGGTCGAGCGTGGCGAGGGCATCTACAATATTGTCGACGACGATCCGGCGCCGGTGCGCACCTGGCTCACCGAGATCGCTGCAATGCTGGGCGCAAAACGGCCATTCAGCGTGCCGGCATGGCTTGGCCGCCTTGCCGCCGGGCAGCATATCGTTGTCATGATGACGGAATCGCGTGCGGGATCGAACGCCAAGGCCAAGCGGGAACTCGACTGGTCGCCGCGCCATCCTTCATGGCGGCAGGGATTTGCCGAAATCATCCGGAATGAAGCGCTACTGGCTACCTAGCTCGGGACCCGCCTCGCCAGCATGCCAGGAGGCGTGAGCAACGGATTGGATCAGGCGGGCACTCCCGAAGGTTGATGGCCGTGACACAACCATGCTCCGAGCGCCGATCTTTGTAGCACTCCCGGAGGACGAGTTTCGATTGCGAGCGCAGTCGCTAGTGAGCTTCTTGCTGTTATGGACGCTGGGCCGAAGAGGGCTGGGCGCCGCCGCTTCCATGTGCCCCAATCCCGCTTGGGGCGGAGGTGCGCCACGAGGAGACGTCGGGATCGCTGCCGATTCCAGACGTTCATTCCGACATATCCCAACCACGTGCTCTGGTTGACTCAGATATAGAACGCATTGAAGTCATGCCTCGACTTCGATTGATATACTAAGAGTATCCCCCAGTATCTTCTTGATTTTTCGCGTAACTATACAGAATAATGATGAGCTGTATTGATTCAGCAAATGGATCCGCCGCCGCATGGCGGCATCGGGTGTTTACAAGGAGGCGCCAAGTGTTCGTTTGCTATTCTCCCTATCATCGAACCGACAGCGGCCCGCCCAGCGGCGTCACCGAAGCCGATGTCGAAGCCGACATGAAGATCGTTGCTGCGCACTTCACGCAGATTCGCACCTATGGCGTCGATGGCGGCAATCAGTGGAATGCCGACAAGGCCCTGAAGAATGGCATCCGCAAGATGTCGGTCGGGGTCTGGGTCACGCCCAACGATGCATCGGCGACGAACAAGCAGATTGACCTGGCGTTGAGCCAGCTCGACGCTGCCGCCAAGAAGTACGGCGGGTTCGAGCACTTGGACCTGGTCATCGGCAATGAGGTCGATCGCACGGACGTCGCCGTCTATGCGCCGGCCGACATCCGCAACGGCATGGCTTATGCCAAGCAGGCAGTACAAAAGTATCCAACGCTGGATAGCGTCTATGTGACGACCTGCTTCAGCGGCACGGTCCTGGGACCCGGCCCTAACGCGGCCAAGTGGCAGCCGGTCGTCGATTTTTGCGACGAACGCACTTTGCTGACGGTCTATCCGTGGTACGGCGGCGCCGATCCGGGCAATATCGACAAGCAGATGCAGTGGTCGTGGGACAATGGCCTGAAGCAGGTGCAGGCGCGCAAGAAGCAGATCGTGATCGCAGAGATCGGCTGGCCGAGCGCCGGCGGCCGCGCGACATCGGTCGAAAACGAAAGGATCAACTTCGAGACGACGAAGAAGTGGGTGAACTACGGAAACCCGATGGGAATGCAGTTCGATACCTACTGGTTCGAGATGTTCGACGAGCGGTGGAAGACCAAGGAAGGCGCCCAGGGCCCGCACTGGGGCCTGTACACTGGCGGGCCAAATCCCCAGCCGAAGTTCGCCTTCGAGGGCTGAAACACGCTATGCCTGAAGCTCACAAGCAATGAACGCAAGGCCGTCCAGCCGGATCTGGTTGGGCGGCCTGCACCCGTGGTGATATGTCGGTTCGTCGCCTGCTCGGTGAGCGACAGCGCCTTGTTACTTGCCTTTTGCCAAATCCGTCATGCTGGCGGAAGTGTCGGCGGCCCTGAGACCGAGGGCCCCTTGGGCGACCGAGCCCATGGAGAAGCGGCGGTCACGCTCGCCCGTTCCACCGAACCCGGACAGTCGCCTGGGCCGCGTCGAGCGTTTGCAAGGACCGGCCAAGATCGCACGGGCAAGGACGATTTTGCCTCGGCGACGGCATAACACGCATGAGCTCCCGCCTCTTTCGGTTTGCAGCTGCGCCAACGCGAGGCCACGCAACGCCAGCCCCGGAGGGTCATCGCGCAATGTGACCCTCTTCAGCGCAGCGAGGGGCGCAACCGAGAGAGCGCGTGCGGTGGCAGTGATAAGCGAGTCCATTGAAATCCCGTCACACTTGTAACTCTCGCTGGGCCTGCCGACCGGGATAACGTCTTCGTATCGCAACCCCGGAAACGGCAAATGTCGGAGGATCGAAAATGACGATGTTTGCATCAGCAGGGAGGATCGGTTCGTTGCGAGAGCCTGCCACTGACCTGGCCGGCTGGCTCGGGCTCGCCGCTGCCCCGACTTTCGCATTGATGGCCGGGATTTCTGCCGCTGGCTCGCCGGCCATGATGATGTGCTCCACCATCCCGACCTTCATGCCGATCAACGACATGGCCCTGATGTACCTGCTGATGAGCTTTTTCCATGGTTCGGCGTGGCTGAAATTCCTTTCCGGCCGTTTGCAGCGCCGCAACGTCCCCACCACCCAAACCGAAGGAGACTGACAATGCAGAACGCTGTCGTTTCACACGGTGAATGGCTGACCGCCCGCCGGAATTTCCTGAAGGCGGAAAAAGAGCTCACCCATCTTCGCGACAAGGTCGCCAGGGAGCGGCTCGCCCTCCCATGGGTGCGCATCGACAAGGACTATGTGTTCGACACGCCGGATGGCCCGCGCACGCTGGCAGATCTCTTCGACGGTCGATCGCAGCTTCTGGTGCAACATTTCATGTTCGCGCCGGGATGGAAGGAAGGCTGCCCGAGCTGTTCCTACATGGCCGATCACACCGACGGCATGAACAAGCATCTGGCGCATCACGACGTCACCATGATCGCCGTCTCGCGTGCGCCACTCGCCGAGATCGAGCGCTACCGCAAACGCATGGGCTGGCAGTTCAAATGGGTCTCATCCTTCGGCAACGACTTCAACTATGACTTCCGCGTCAGCTTCACACCCGAGGAAGTCGCCAGCGGACATATCGACTACAATTTCGGGGAATGGCAGGAAACCAGCGGGGAATGGCCCGGCGTCAGCGCCTTCTACAAGGACGATGCGGGCGAGGTCTTCCGCACCTACTCCACCTACGGGCGCGGCGTCGAGGTGATGATGGGTACCTACAACATGCTCGATCTCGCACCAAAAGGCCGTAACGAGGCCGAGGGAATGGACTGGGTGCGCCGCCACGACCGCTACGAGTAACCACCCCGGAGAGCAGTGACACGATAACCTGCCAACGGCGAGAAGATAAGGTGATTGCCGGGCTCCTTCGGGATTCCGGCAATTGCCTTTTTCGTTTCTGTAATCCGTGGCCGTAATTCACGCTCGCAGGCCGGCACCGAGTGCCCATCAGACGGGCTCGGAACGGATTTTTCCTGCCTAAGGACAAACTATGTTGTGATTTGCGGACAAAGATTGATTCACTGCGCACAACCCATGGGGGAATGAAGTCGCTCCAGCACCGTGAAATCAAACAACGCACTGGAATGAAAAAATGTTTCACGGTATGAATATGAACTGAGGCAGGTACCGGATCGTCGTCGTGGCTCGAAGCGCCCCGAAACAGAGAAGGCCCAAAACAGAAGACGTCGGATCAGAGGTGGCGCGCGCCGCAAATCGAGGGGCATATGAACGCCGAGGGGAAAAGCCAGCGTCAGGGCATCGAGGTCGATAGGATGCGGGGAGCTCCGGAAGGCCGGTTCAGGGTGCTGATCGCCGAGCGCAACCCCTTGGTTGTGGCTGCTCTCGGCGACATGATCAAGAATGATGCCCGTTTCGAACTGGTTGCCAGCGTGCAGTCCGGCGAGGCCTTTCTGGCGGCTGTGGCTGAGCCGAAATTCGATTTGGCCGTTCTCGGCTGGAAACTGTCCGACATGAACGGCGCCGAAGTCCTGGAGGAAATGCGCCAGCGCGGCCTGCATACACGCATCGTCATCTTCTCGAACGATCATGACATTGCCATTCTCAAGCAGTGCGTGCGCCTGGGCGTACAAGGCTATTGCTACCAGTTCGACGACCCCGCCATCCTGTTCGACACGCTGGTGGCTGTCGCCCATGGCCGGATCTGCATCCCTTACCTGGACGTGTCCAAAATCAACGATACCCCGCTTTCACGCCTGACGACCCGCGAGCGCGAACTGCTTGCCGTGCTCGCCGATGGCTGGACCAATCTGCAGATCGCCGCCCGCACTGGTATCTCGGAAAACACCGTCAAATATCATCTCAAGAATCTCTACGACAAGCTCGAGGTGCGCAATCGGGCCATGGCGGTCGCCCTCTATGCCACCGAGAAGAGCAGGGGCCCGCAGGCCAATTCCTGACGCAAGGCGGCCGCCGGATTCACACACACTCGACTGGGATTACAGACTCGTACGTCATCCGCCTGTCATGACGGAAGGGCAGAAGGCCGCGCGTGTGAGGAGAGCGACGCGATGACCATCGAACTTTGGCCCTTTCTGGTTCTACCCCTTGCCGGGCTCGTGGCGGGGGCGGGCATCGTTCGCTTCGTCATCGGACCGGAATGGATGGAATGCCTGCGCCAGCGTCGCGAGTTTCAGCGCCGCTAGAGCAAAGTGCGTTCAAGTGTGAACGCTCGTTTGCTCCAGCTCTTTGTTTCGACGCGTCTTTGCGATTCGAGGTGATTCCGTCCCATCGCAAAACGCTTTGGGTTTCTTCCGGAAGAAGCTGCAAGGCGAGTGCTCGGCGACGGCCGGCATGGCCTGGTGACACCCTTACCCGAACACCCGCATGTCGCGATCGGCTATCCGCGGGATCGCGGCCGATGAGATCAAGCAACACATTCCGACAAAGCCTCCGGGCCGAGCCAGCAAAGGTTTCAGCTGCCGGCGGGATCCACCACGCAGGGTGATCCGAATGCGGCTTCGATGACGGCGCCCGCCGCAAGGCACAGGTCCTCGCGAAAGCGCGGCGCCAGCACCTGAACCCCTGTCGGGGTCCGCCCGGTCATTCCGGTAAAGACCGAGAGCCCCGGCAGACCGAGGAAGGGCACGCCGATTTGCGGGATCTGAGCGCCCCAGACCCGCTCGAATGCGGCCTGGCCCTTGAGGTCCAGATCATCCTCGAACGGCAGGTCGGCCGATACGGGCAGCAACACCACCGGATAGGTCTCCATGAAGAGCTGCCACTGCCGGATCAAAGTGGCACGCCGGGTCAGTGCCTGCGAAAAAGAGGTGAGGGTCGTGGCATGACCGAGTGCCTGGTGACCCCGCAAAATGGCGAGCGCGCCTGGGTCGCCCTCCTTCTCGGCGGCGGCAAGCTTGGCCTCGTAGCCCTCGCCGATCCACAACCGGACCTGCAAATCGGCGGCTTCGCGCAGCGGTGGGAGGTCCTCGACTTCGTCGACGATCCAGCCGGCGGCCTCCAGATGCAGGGCGGCCTCGCGCAGTTTGGCGCGAATGGCCTCACAGGTGCCGATCCGGCCCGGATCGAGGCAAAGGGCGACACGCCTTGCGACCTCAGGCCCCGTCAGCGGCGCGGGCGTCCACCACGGATCGCGTACGTCCCGACGCGACAGCGCCCTGAGCGCGAGCCCGATGTCGTCGATCGAGCGCGCCAGCGGCCCGGATACCGCCGTGATCTGGCCGACGATGTCGCGCTCGGGAGACGAGGCGTTGTAGGCCGCCACCCGTCCGGGCGAGGGGCGCAGGCCATGGACGCCGCAGGCATAGGCGGGATAGCGGATCGAGCCTGCGATATCCGTGCCATGGGCAATGGCACCGATGCCGCTCGCGACCGCCGCGGCCGCGCCGCCGGATGATCCGCCGGGCGTCAGCGTGGGATCATGGGGATTCCGCGTATGGCCATGCAGGCGGTTGTTGGTGAACCAGCGATAGGAGAAGGCGGGGGTGTTGGTACGGCCCAGCAGGACCGCCCCGGCCTCGAGCAGGCTGTCGACGACGGGGCTGTTGTCCGCGGCCAGCAGATCCTTCTGCAAAGTCACGCCGTTGGTGGTGGCATATCCCTTCTGGTCTACATTGACCTTGACGGTAACGGGGACCCCCGCCAGCGCGCCGGTTTCCTCGCCGCGGGCAATGGCGGCATCGATCCGGCCCGCCTGGGCCAGGACGTCGCCGGGCCGCATGTCGACCACGGCGTTGATCGACGGATTGACGGCAGACAGCCGCTCGAGGGCCGCCGCCGCGACGTCGCGTGCAGAGACCTGCCTGGATTTGACGAGAGCGGCGATTCTCACCGCGTCCAAGCGCCAGAGTTCATTCATCGCGGTTTTCCGATTCCCTCGATCGTGGCATGAAGGCAGAAATAGTGTCGGCTCGTTGCTCATGGAGCAAGAAGGATCGCGGCATCTCGCGCCGGCGCAGGGCAAATTCGCTTCCGCGATCGTGGAATAAGGTGCAACACCATTTGCACGATCAGCTTCAATCACCAATGAGGATCTTGGATTGAACATGTCGCGTATTGGATTGAACCAGGCAGCGGTGTGGCTGTTGCCATTGCTGTTTGTGAGCCTGTTCCTGGCGGCTCAGACGAGTTCTTTTGCCGCCGGGATCACGCCCTTGGCGGAAAAGGTCGGCCACCGGCTGTCCTATATGAAGGATGTCGCCGGATATAAGGCGCAAAATCACCTGCCCATAGAAGACCTGGCCCAGGAAGCCAAGGTCCTGGCCAGTGCCAAGTCCGATGCGGAGAAACTGGGGCTGGATCCTGCCACGGTGGAGCCTTTCATCATCGCCCAGATCAATGCTGCCAAGGCCGTCGAGTATCGCTACCTGGCCGATTGGCTGGCGCAGCCTGAGACGGGGTGGCAACCGCGGCCGCTCGACAAGGTACGGCAGGACATCGCCCAGTTGAGCAAGGAGATTCTGCAGCAGGTGGCGCAGGACCTCAAAAGCGGACGGTTCACCTCGGACGAGCGCTCCAGCTTCTTCAAGGCAGTACACGAGCCCAATCTGAGGGAATCGGACAAGCAGCAATTGTTCACTGCCTTGCTGGCGATAAGGCTGGTGAAGTAGGGCTCAAGGGCTGCGCGCAGCGCGCCCTCAGATCATGGCAGCCATAGGTTGCACCGGCCACGGGGAGGTGCAGCCACCTCCATCATAGCGCAAGCCGGCGGGTCATGCGGTTCCCCGTCCAGTCGCGATCAGCCGCGTGGCGAGGGCCGCGGCTTCCTCGGAAGAGGCGGCAATTTCCATGGCGATCCCGAAGGCCTTGGTGGCCATCGCCGTCTGGGCCCGGAGCGCGATGCGCTTCAGGCGATCAGGCTCGATGGCGATCAGGGACAGGCAGAGCCTGCCCAGGACCTGCTTGTTCGCCTTGAGCCAGATACCCCTGCGCTTGCGATCCTCATGGGCTTCTTCCGCCTGGCCGCCTGGAAAGATCACGACGAAGGGCTGGCCTTGCGCAAGGAGTGCCTCCATCTCGCTCACCCAGCGCCCGGCATAGCCCGGAACGATTGCCTCGGGCCGGGACCGAATGATCGGAAAGTCGGAAACGTCGTGGACGATGAAGGCTTGATGATCGAATGGCATGAGCGATCCTCGGTTGCGTGGTCAGATGGCGGTGTCTTCGCCGAAAAGGCGGTCCGCACCCTGCTGGGAGGCCGCGATCGCCGCATTGGCCCGCCGGCGCAGATCGTCTTCATAGGCGGCAATCGCTGCCGGAAGTGGGGACTTGCCGGCAGCCACCATGCCCAGCCAGGTGGCGAGATGGGTGGCATCGTCCAGCGCCGTGTTGGCACCGACGCCACCGGCCGGGCTCATCGCGTGGATCGCATCTCCCAGCATCGTCACGCGGCCTGGCGTCCATGCGGGCAGGGCGTCGGCACTGCGTATCGCGACCGCAGCGATGGTAGACCTGTCAGCCTCGGCAAACAGGGCACGCAAGCCACCGGCCCAGGAACGGGCGAGGTAACGCACCCGAGCCGCCAGTGCCTCGCCATCCAGCTCGCCCAAGGTCGCCTCGTCCAGTCCCAGGCCCGTCCGCCGGCCAATGACGGCCCAATAGAGATAATCCGCGATCGGCGTGAGCCCCGCCGCAGCCAGCGGGAAGCGGAAGGTCATGGCATCGACGATCACCGCGAAGTCATCGGCGAAGATCACGGACGTACCGTCCAGGAGCGTGTCGGCAACCTGACCGTCGAAGGGGCGATGGGATTTGCCGTAGATGCAAACGGCACCGGTCTCCTTCGGTGCCAGCAGCGGCAAGGCCTGGCGACGTATGGTGGAATTCACGCCGTCGGCGGCGACGAGGATGTCGGCTTCGCACGCCGTGCCGTCTTCGAATCCTATTGTAACCGCGCCCTCCTTTCGCGCGTCGAAACGGCGAAAGGCCTTGCCGAAGTGGACACGGTCCTCGATGCCGCACAGGAGAAGCTCCCGAAGGGTGAGACGGTTGGCGCTGAGATCGCCATCGCTTGATGGGTCTGCGCCCACCGCCGCGGGGCGCCAGTTGCCGGAAGGCCGACCTTCGACCGGCCCGAGTCGGGTATCGAGAAAACGTCCATTCGAGTGAGAGATGGCACAGGTCTGGCGAAAAAGTTGGTTCAGTTCCGGTGTCAGGCAGGCCGCCAGCGCCTGTCGGCCCGTCTCGTCGATCCTGATCCTGTAGCCCTGCGTCCTGCTATCCGCCGCCTCGTCTCTTTCATAGACGCCAAACGAGATGCCGTGCTGTCTCAGTCCCTGGGCCAGACAGAGGCCGCCCAGCCCTGCACCGATGATAACGACATGAAGGGGCATGCGAAGCCTGTTCCGGGACAGGGTATCCGCGGCCATGGCCAGGTACCTGCCCTCGTTCCTGTTTCGATGCGTCTTTGCGGTCCGTGGCGATTCCGCCCGGCCCGGGAGACGCTCCTGCGTGAAGGAGACCAGGCTAGTGCAGAGCGGGAAATCCTGATAACGACATTTGGCCAAATAATAGTGAGAAGTGGCCAAGATGGTGCCGGATCTTAAGGGCATGGATTTCATCGAGCGGTCGGATGGGCCGCCGCTGGTTGCGATATGGGGCGGTGAGGAGCCGGAAAGCCGATATCGTCTGGGCACCCGTGAATATGATTGGCACTGCCACGTGCGCGGCCAGGTCTTTTGTGTCGAGAGCGGGCTTGTCCATGTGCGCACGTCGCACGGGTCATGGCTGCTGCCGCCTCACCGCGCCGGATGGATACCGCCAGGGGAGCATCATTGGGCCAGTGTCAGCGGTGCCACCAGCGGTTGGAGCGTCGTCGTGGCGCCGGAGCAGGCCCGGCAATTGCCGGGTCTGCCCTGCGTCTTCGGCATCAGCGAGTTGATGCGGGCGCTGGTGCGGCGCGCTGTTTCCTGGACGATGCAGCCATCGCTGTTCCCGGAGCAGCAGCGTGTCATGCAGGTTCTGCTCGATGAGATGGCACGCGCGCCGCACGAGCCGCTCCATCTGCCCATGCCATCCGACCCGCGGTTGGCGCGTATCGCGCGGGCTGTCCTAAGTGAGCCGGGCGACACCCGCACATTGGAGCAATGGGCATCCTGGGGGGCGGTCTCTGGGCGGACGCTGCGCCGGCTGATGCAAGCCGAAACCGGCCTCAGTTTCGCGGCGTGGCGCCAGCAGGTCCGATTGACCCATGCCCTCGAAATGCTTGCATGCGGGGAGCCGGTCGCCACCATTGCGGACGCCCTGAACTATGCCTCCCCCAGCAGTTTCATCGCGATGTTCCGGCGTGCCTTCGGCGAATCGCCGGCGCGCTATTTCTCGGGACGCGGACCGCGGGATTTCGAGGGGAGCCGCTAGGACATCTTCAGGAAAAGCGGATGGACTTTCGGATCGAGAAAAGGTGTCGGTGCGGCCGGAGAACCAGCCACACCGAGTCCGATGCGGGATTTGGCCCGATGCCGGAGCGGGCGATCGTGGCTTCAGGGAGAGCGGAAGCGGTGGTTGCTGCTCTCCACGTGGAAGCTGCCAGGGTCAGGCCGGCTGGCGCCAATAGTGGTTCGACTGCCATCTTGGTTTGAAGTGCTGGCACCAATTGCCGGCACTCGGTGTCCAATGCTTTGGCAGGCGGCCGGCGCGGGCGCAATCAGTGGCGCTGTAGGGAATGCCGCGCTCCGTCGCGCACGCACTCAGTCCGATTGCCAGGCTGGCGGCCATCACGGCCAGAATCAGTTTCGTGCGCATGAACATTCCCTCACTTTCGCAACGTGGCGGTGAACCTGAACCGGACGCCAAGGGCCGTCAAGTCACTCCATGCCAGTGGCGTGGCCGCTGTTCGCGATGGACCTATCCCGCATGGGATCGCGCCCGCATATCGAAGAAATAGTCGCCCGGAAACCTCTCTCGTATCGCCTGATAGAGCTTCAGGTCATGGCCCAGCCGGGGACCGAGGCGTTCGGCCACCTCGTTCCTGTCGAGCGCGGCCATCTCGTCCGATGCCGGCGTGACGTTGTCGACATGATGCGGCAGCTCCTTGCCGAGGTAGAAGCTGATCGCCTCCAGGCTCTGCTTGTAGTTCTCGACCGTGCCGATATAGGCAAAGTCGTTGTCGACGTTTTTCAGCGCCGTCTCGAATTGTGCCGGACCGACTTTCTGCTGGTCAGGGTATCCAGCCAGATATCGCGTGCTGTAATTATCGAATGTCACGTCGTCGACATTGTCGAACGCATCGAAGATCGATGAGCGGGTGACGATCCTCGGGTCCTTCATGACATATTTCATGTAGAGGTAACATGAGATGGCATGGTCGATCGGGTCCCTCACGATCGAGACATACTGGTGGCGCCTGCCGGAATGCCTGTGAAGCCCGTACATGTAGTGGCCGAAGATGATGTCGACGTCATCGAGGGCGCTGTCGCTGAAGGTGGCGAACTGCTCTTCATGCAGGCAGGGATATTGATGATAGACCTGCAGCAACTGGATATCCGGGTCGCTTTGCAGGGCTCGCCGGGTGCTGGTTCCTGCCGTCTTGGGAATATGCATGAAATAGACGGCCGGCCGCGTCGAATGGGGACGCGGGTCATAACGGTGATAGCGGCGTTGAACCACGCTGCCATTGACTGCGACCTCGATCAGGATGGTGCCGAGCTCGCCGATCAGATGTTTGCGGGGTTCGAAATAGACGTGCCAGCCGAGCGCGTGCGGCCGGTTGGTCGCGATGGGAACGTCGGGGCGTTCGCAGGTCTCGACATAACCAAGCGGCTGCCGATTGACGAAAACCGAAAGTGAATCGATCGGGCTATGCGATGACACCCACCCTTCGATCTGGGTAATTCTATCACGCAGCGGATTTTTGTATTCCGTATCGATATAAGCAATCGCAGAATTATCCGTCATTGTTTCCATCTGGATCGTGTTTGGCCAACTCAATCTCGGAAAGCCCTATTTTGGACATATTCTCTACATGGTTGTCCAATTTGTGCAAAGGAGAAATGAAGAAACGCGCGTCCTTTCCCATGAAATCGGGATACTGTGCTTGTAATATCGTTTGTGTGTGCTGTTGCCGTTCAGATTCCGATGACCATTGGCGGGACGCGATTGCCTTGAGGGCTTATCTCATTGAACTTAAACAGGAATTTTGAAGCGCTAAATATCGGGGCGGATGTTCCCGGAAAGACCCCGGCATTTTTGACGGGTAGACTTGTGAGCTCTCTCCCGTAAGATCCTACCCAAGCTAGCAGGGGCGCCAAGGCTAGCGACTACGTTGCGGGGTTGTGGGTGTTCTTCTGCCAGGCGGTGCTTCACGTAGCATCCAAGTGTAGATCTCACCTGTGAGAACTCGACGTTGGTGAATTCAGGACCGGAGGAATTGAGTTGCAGGCTCATTCCTCCGTTTTCTGTTGTGGGTCCCGTTCCGCGCAAATCCGCCAGGTCGCTCGATGCACCGGCCTGTTTTCGGGCCTTTTATCGCCCGCTGCGATCGCTTTTTTATCCGAACAGTACGCGGCTGCTCACGTCGGCAATGCGAGCCCGCCCCTCGGCGTTGTGGCACGCAGATATCAGCAAAACGCGTTGTAGACTTCCGGGTTGAAGCGGCGGATCTCCCGCAGGGTGCGATAGAGCGGCGTCGACTTGGAGACGATGTAGCGCGGACTCACGGTGCCCCCGAAGCCGGAGAACAGCAGCATCGAGCCTGAATTGACCACCCCGTCGAAGTCGAAGGTCAGGCCACGGGCAACCGCCTCTCGGATACCGTGCCAGAGCAGCAAGGGGATGACGCCATTCGCGCTGTCGGCCGACCGGGTCGACAGCAGGTAGTAATAGGCCTTGCTGTCCCAGGCGCAGAAGACGGCCGCCTTGGCCACTCCGCCATCGCGGGCTACCAGGAAGTGGCCGCGTCTGCGTTCCAGACTGGCCGCCGTGACCGCTTGGCAGGCCGCAAAATCGACATTGGCGCTTTCGTTGCGCGCTTCCAGATTGGCGCTCGCGAAGCGGAAGAATTCCTCCGGATCCATGTCCTGCGAGACGAGATGGTGCTCCTCGGCTCGGCGGATCACGTTGCGCGTCTTGTCACGCATGCCGCGCCAGAGCTGTTGTTGTTCTGCCGGCTGGATCTCGAAGGTGAATTGCACCGAGACCTCGTAATTCTCGGCCTGGAAAGCGAGAGCATCCGAAATGCCCGCATGCATTTTCTGGCGGAAGGAGGCGATTGCCGGGAGCTTGCGCAGCAGTTCGCGGATGATCCCTTGCGTCTTCAGGAAGCGGTTCGGCTTCGATCCCTGGGGTTCGACAACGCCGGGGCCGAGGAAATGCGTCATCGGCGGCATGTTGGCGCTCTGCAGGCCAAGACGCGATTCCAGGACATAGGGCAGGCGTCCGACGGTGCGTCCTCCTTCCTCATGTTCCACGAATTCGACTTTCCCCAGCGTAGCCGCGTTCAGCCACCAGTCTTCATGGAAGACGGTCGGGACCAGGGGGTCGACAAGGATGCCTGATGTCGCTTTTTCCAACACGCTGCTGGTGGCCCAGTATGATTGAAATAATTATCGAATAATCGCGCTTCCTTGGTCGTTTACAGAATGATTCAGGCGGCGGTCAAGATTGGAGCTTCGCGTTTATGCTTCAATTTCAATAATAATTCCGAGGATACTATCCTTTTTCGTACATTAAAAATATTTAATTAAACCAAAAGTATTAGATAGGACCTGCGATGGGGTAGTGCGTCCGCCAAATTACCATCTTAGTTCTTTCCATTGCCGGCCTGCGCATGAAAAACCCCGCTACGTTGCCGTAGCGGGGTGATTTGTGCGTTACGGAAGGAGCCCGATCTAATGGGCGGGGTTATCTCCCGCGTGGGGCTTGCCCCCGAAACGCTGCTTCACCCATTCGCGCAAGCCCTGGAAGAAGACATAGAGCATCGGGATCAGGAAGATGCCGAGAACGGAGGCGCCCACCATGCCGGCGAACACAGCCGTACCGACGGCGCGGCGGCTGACCATGGCGGCACCGGTGGCGATCACCAGCGGCACCAGGCCGAGGATGAAGGCGATCGACGTCATCATCACCGCGCGGAACCGCATCTTGGCACCGAGAATGGCGGCATCCCGGATCGGCAGGCCGGCCTCGCGCTGTTCCTTGGCGAACTCGACGATCAGAATGCCGTTCTTGGCGGCGAGTGCGATCAGCACCACCAGACCGATCTGGGCGTAGACGTCGAGAGAAAGCGTGGCGACCGGCATCCCGGTTATCGAGCCGACCCAGGCCAGGAATTGCGGGACGAACAGGATGCCGAGGAAGGAGGTGAACACCGCCACCACCACGGACAGTAACACGGGGATCGGAATCACCCAGCTCTCATACAGGGCCACCAGGAAGAGGAAGGCAAACAGCACGGCAAGGCCAAGGATGATGCCCGTCTGGCCGGAGGCCTGGCTCTCCTGATAGGAGGTGCCCGTCCATTCGAAGCCATAGCCGGGCGGCAGGGTCTTGGCCGAGACCTCGGCCATCGCCGACATGGCATCGCCCGAGGAGATGCCGGCCCCGGGCGAGCCGTTGACGCTCACGGCGCGATAATTGTTATAGCGCGCGATCGTCTGAGGCCCGAGCTGGGTCGAGATCGAGGTGATGGAGCGCAGCGGCACCATCTCGTTCTTGTTGTTGCGGATATAGATCTTCCACAACGCCTCGGTATCGTTGCGATCGCCGATCTCGCCCTGGATGTTGACCTGCCAGGTACGGCCATACAGGTTGAAGTCGTTGATATAGGCCGAGCCCAGCGTCGCCTGCAGGGCGGCGAACACATCCGACATCTGCAGCCCCAGGGCCTGGGCCTTGTCACGATCGATGTCGAGGAAGATCGACGGGTTGTTCGCGCTGAAAGTGGTGAACACGCGCGACAATTTCGGATCCTGGTTCGCAGCCGCGATCAGGCCCTGCGCCACGCCTGCCATGGTTGCCGGCTCGGCGCCCTCGAGGTTTTCCAGCATGTACTGGAAGCCGCCCGTGGTGGACAGGCCGATGATCGGCGGCACGTTGAGCGCCAGCACCTGAGCGGTGTTGATCGACTGCGTAGCGCCAAAAACCTGCCTGATGAGCGTCTGGGCGGAATCGGCCGCCTTCTTGCGATCCTCGAACGGCTTCAGGCGCGCCACCATGAAGGCGCTGTTCGACTGGGCGCCGCCATCGAGGAACGAGAAGCCGACGATCGCCAGATTGTCCTGGATCTGCGGCATTTTCTTGAGGATGCCTTCGACCTGTTCGACCACTGCTGTGGTGCGATTGACCGAGGCGCCGTCCGGCAATTGCAGGACGATGAAGAAGGCACCCTGGTCCTCCTCAGGCACGAAGCCGGTGGGGGTCTTCTGCTGAAGGAAATAGGTACCCGCCGCGAAGGCGGCGACGGCAACCACGCTCAGCACGGAGACGCGCACCAGCCTCGTCACCACGGCGGCGTAGCCGTCGCGGACATTGTCGATCCGCCGCATCACCCAGGCCATGATGCCGCGCTTCTTGCTGTGGCGCAGGAAGACGGCGCACAAAGCGGGCGACAGCGTCAGGGCGTTGAGGGCCGAGATCAGCATGGCGGCCGAGATGGTCACGGCGAACTGGCGGAACAGCTCGCCCGTCAGGCCCGGGATGAAGGCGATCGGCACGAACACCGACAGCAGCACCAGGGTGATCGCGATGATCGGCGCGGTGATCTGGCTCATCGCCTTCTTGGTGGCGGCGACCGGCGACAGCTCCGGCTCCTCCTCCATCACGCGTTCGACGTTCTCCACCACGACGATGGCGTCGTCGACGACGATGCCGATGGCGAGCACCAGGGCCAGCAGCGACACCGTATTGGCCGAATAGCCGAGCGCCAGCATGATGGCGAAGGTGCCGACGAGGCTGACGGGCACGGCGATGGCCGGAATGATGGTGGCGCGCAGGCTGCCCAGGAACAGGAAGACGACGACCACCACCAGGATGAAGGCTTCGATCAGTGTCCGGATCACCTCGCCGATGGTATCGGAGACGAAGGTCGAGGTGTCGTAGACGATTGTGGAGGACAGCCCCTTGGGGAAGTTCTTCTGCGCGGCGGCGAGGGTCTTCTGCACTTCCTTCGAAGTTGCCACGGCATTGGCGCCGGGCGACAGATAGATGGCGACCGCGACGGCCGGCTTGCCGTTGAGGCGCGAGGTGGTGTCGAGGTTTTGCGCGCCCATTTCGACGCGGGCGACGTCACGCACGCGCAGCACCGAGCCATCAGGATTGGCGCGCACCACGATATTGCCGAACTGCTCCGGCGTGGTCAGGCGCCCCTGGGTCTGCAGGTTGAGCTGCAATTGCTGGTCCGCGGCCGCCGGCTGCGCGCCGATGCGCCCGACCGGCGCCTGCACGTTCTGAGACTGGATCGCGCTGGCGATATCGGAGGGCTGCAGGCCCAGATTGGTCATGCGCTGGGTGTCGAACCAGATCCGCATGGAATAGTTCTGCTTGCTGAACAGGCTGGCCTGGCCGACGCCGGGCGTACGGGACAGCCGGTCGAGCACGTTGATCGCCAGGTAATTGGTGATGAACAGCGGATCGAGCTTGGGATCGTCCGACGAGAACAGCACGAATTGCAGGATCGAGGACGAGCGCTTCTGCACCGTCACGCCCTGGGTTCGCACTGTGTCCGGCAGCTTGGCGAGCGCGGCCTGCACGCGGTTGTTGACGTTCACCGTGTCGATGTCGGGATCGGAGCCGAGCGCGAAGGAGACGGTGAGGCCGTAGCTGCCGTCATTGCCGCTGTTCGACTGCATGTACAGCATCTTGTCGACGCCGATGATCTGGGCTTCCAGCGGCTGGGCCACGGAAGACTCGACCACGGAAGCCGAGGCACCCGGATAGGTGGCGCTGACCTGGACCTGCGGCGGCACCAGGTCGGGATATTGGGCGACGGGCAGGAAGCCCATCGCCAGCGCGCCCGCCAGGGTGATGACGATAGCGATGACGACGGCGAGGCGCGGCCGGTCGATGAAGACGGATGAAAACATCTTACTTGGCCGCCCCATTGTTGGAGGCGGGGACCGGCGAGGGGGCGACCTTGATGCCGGGACGGACCTTCTGGATGCCGTCCACGATCACCTTCTCGCCTTCGTTGAGGCCGGCCGAGACCATGGCGGTTGCCGGCGTCGTCTGGCCAAGCTGGACGCGCCGCTGTTCGACGGCGTTGTCGGGACCGACGACATAGACGTAGCTGCCCTGCTGGTCGGTCAGCACGGCACCGCGCGGAATGCCCAGAACCTGGATCGGCTCGACGCCCTCCAGCAGCACGGTGACGAACTCACCGTCGATCAGCGGGCGGCGGTTGATCTCGCCAGGCGTTGCGCCGGAGACGGTGGGGTTGGCGATCTCGCCGCGCAGGGTCACCGTGTCGGTACCGTTGGCGATCGTCGGATCGACATAGTTGAGCTTGCCGTCCTGCTCATAGGTCGAGCCGTCGGGCAGCTTCAGCTTGATGCGCACGGCGGCAAAGCCGCCGCGGCTGCCGTAATATTTCGACATTTCCAGGAATTGCGGCGACGGCACCGGGAAGGTGACATACATCGGATCCTGGCTGACGATGGTGGCGAGCGTTCCCGAGGTCGGTCCGACGATGTTGCCGGTGGTGACGGCGTAGCGCCCGATCTTGCCGTCGATCGGCGAAGTGATGGTGGTGTAGTCGAGATTGATCTGCGAGGTGCGCAGCTGGGCGTTCGCTCCCAGGATCTGGGCTTCGAGAGCCTGCTGCGAGGCGATCGCCGTGTCGACCGTCGATTGCTGGCCGGCAGGCGTCTTGAGCAGGGCCTGCGCACGCTCGGTCGTCAGCTTCGCATTGCGAAGCTGCGCTTCATACTGGGCGATCAGGGCCTTGTTGACGTCGAGGGCGGCCTGGTAGGGCGGCTGCTCCAGCCGGAAGAGCACTTCGCCCTTCTTGACCTCGCGTCCTTCCGTGAACGGGGTTTCCTCGAGCTGGGCGGTGACGCGGGCTACGATGCTGACCCGATTGATCGCCTCGATGCGGCCGATGAATTGCTGGGTCTGGGTGATCGGCATCTTGGCGGCGACGATGAAGCCGACGGCCGGAGGACCGGCGTTGGGCATCTGGGCGGCGGCCGGCGAGACGAAAACCGGCACCATCGCGGTCGAGCCGAGCAATGCCGCGAGGGCGAGCATTGGTAGGGGGCGGGGCTGGGCGTAGGAATTGGAAGAAAGAAAACGCCGTAGAATTGCTGCTATCATCACGCGCCCTGTCGCAAGATGCCAGCCGCTGCGGCGCTTGGCATCCCCATCGCAGTGATGCGGCGCCACGAGACAAACTGGATCAAAATAAAAAACAAAAACAATTTAGTAGAATGAACTGCCTTTTTGGAAGCTCCATTGTGGCAGATCAATGGCCTCCGCGGCACAAACCGGCAAGCCAGCGTCGCTCCTGCCCTAAATGGGACATTTTTGCAACAGCGCCGATGCCGCCCGACTTGGACATGACTTTCAAAAGAGGGGACAGGGCGGCAGAATCTTTCTACAGAAACTCGGCAAGAAAAGATGAAGCGCCGGGTCCGGCAAGGGCCGCTGGCGCAAGGGGGAAGTCATGAGTGATTTTGCCGGCAAGTCCGTGATCGTGACCGGTGGCAGCCTTGGCATGGGGCTGGCCTGCGCCACACGCTTCGTGCAGGGCGGTGCGGATGTGCTGATCGTGGCGAACGACAAGGCGTCCATCGAGACCGCCCTTGCCAGCCTTGGCCCGCAGGTGCGCGGCCTGGTGGGCGATGTGCGCAAGGCGGCAGACATGCAGGCAGCCGCTGCTGAGGCGGCGAGCGCCTTTGGCGGCGTCGACATCCTGGTGTGCTGCGCCGGCATCCAGCGCTACGGCACGGTGGTCGAGACGCCGGAGGAGGTCTGGGACGACGTGCTCGACGTCAATCTCAAGGGCATCTATCTGGCGGCCAAATACGCCATTCCCGAGATGCGCAAGCGCGGCGGGGGCGCGATCGTGGCGATCTCGTCCGTGCAGGCCTTCGCGTCGCAGACCTCGGTTGCCGCCTATACCGCCAGCAAAGGGGGCATCAACGCGCTGGTGCGGGCGATGGCGCTCGACCATGCCGGCGAGAACATCACCGTCAACAGCGTCTGCCCGGCCTCGGTCGATACGCCGATGCTGCGCTGGGCCGCCGATCTCTACAAGGGCGATTCGACCGCGGAAGCCACCCTTGCCGCCTGGGGCAAGGGCCACCCGATCGGGCGCATCGGCCAGCCCTGGGAGATCGCCGAGGCCGTCGCGTTCCTGGCCGGCGACAAGGCGCGTTTCATCACCGGCAGCGATTTCAAGATCGATGGCGGCGTGATGGCCAAGCTCGGCATCGTGCTGCCGGAATGAGGTTTTCCGGGCGCACCGGACTCACCGTGGTTCGCGCGCCGGCCCCTTGAAGCATCGAAGCGGCGGAGAGCCCCGATCGGGTTATTTCACCACGGTCTCGCCGCCGGCCATCTTGGGTGCCGGTTCGCCGCTGGCGCTGCTCGGCATGGCAGGGCTCACCGCCACCAGGGGCGGGGCGGTCACCGGCGTGAATTTCGAATCCACGAATTCGAGGGCATCCTCGATAGTCTTGCGCCACAGCGACCAGGTGTGGTCGCCATCGGTGACGCGGAATTCGATGTTGATCCTGTCGGCCATCAGTGTCTCGTAGAGGGCCATGGAGCCGCGCCAGAAATTGAGGCCGTCATGGTCGCCAACGGTGAGATAGATCGCCGGCAGTTCGCTGCCGGCTTCGATCTGCCGGGCGAGCAGGGTGAACACATTGGCGTCATTGAAGCGCCGGGCGTCGAAGGGCGTACCGAAGGCACCGCCGAAATGGGCGCCCTCCGGTGGCAGATCGGGGCCTCCGACCACGGTGGCCTGGTCGATGCGCTTGAAATAGCTGCCGCTCGCGCCCGCCCATGCCGTCATGGTCTGGGAGGTCGGGATGTTCTGCCACAGTGCACCGGACAGGCTGGCGACCGCGACGAAGCGGTCCGGCCGCTTGAAGGCAAAGCGCAGCGCCCCGAATCCACCCATGGAAATGCCGGCGATGGCGCGGGATTTGCGGGTGCAATGGGGTGCGAAGCGCTTCTCGAAAGCGGTAGGCAGCTCGTTGAGGAGCGCGGTTTCGTAATTGCCCGGCCCCTTCACATCGGCGGAATCGACATACCAGCTGTTGCCGGCGGAGGGCATCACCACCAGCATCGGGTTGATGCGCCCGCTCTTGATCAGACGGTCGAGCGTCACCTTGATGGTGGCGAGCGACGACCAGTCGCGATTATTGGCGTCGCGGCCATGCAGGAGATAGAGCACCGGCCAGCCGGTTTCCGGCGCCGGCAGGTCCGGACGATAGACAGACACGGTCAAGGGCCGGCCCAAGGCCTTGCTGGGAAAGGACATTTCCTCGAGCGTGCTGGCCCTGGCCCCGGCGAGCATGGTCAATCCGGTAACGAGGCCGAGACAAAGCGTCATGGCCCTGCGGGCAACAGCAAAAATTCCTGCGGGTTCGGTGCGGACCATGCGCATTTCAAGCTCGTATTGTGCCGTGCGACAAGCGAATTCGTCGAAAGCCGGCGATCGCTGCTCGCATCCATCGCATGGTTGCTGCGCTGAGGCCGTTTGACCAGCCGCTTATGACGGCAAGCTGTGTCACAAATTTGGAAAACAACGACAATTTCCGGCCTTGACGTTGCCGGAGCGTCATTTTGTCGAACAGCGTGGCGATGATGCAACAGGGCATGCAACTTTTTGGCCGCAACTTCGTTCATCCCCGGTACAGGATGAGGCCGCCACTATGTCGCCAGGCTCCAAGAATCGCTTCTGAACTTGGTTGAGCGAGGTGCTGAAGGAAGGATGCCGAAGTGCTGGCATCCTGTCGTGGCAATTCAAGCGCGCCGCGGCGACAGCAGTGATGGAAGTGGAAGGCGCGTATTATGAACAATCAATTCAGCTTCTTGCAGCTGGCACGGCCGATGCGCCCCTATCTGCTTACGGCGCTTTTGTTCGTGCCCTGCTATTTTCTGCAGGCCTACCTGGGCTGGCACAGCTATTCATACTTTGTCTTCTTGCCGGCGGTCGTGCTTGCGGAAGTTCTGTTCGGCTTCGGCATTGGCCTGTTTGCCATCCTGCTGACGGCCACCGTCGTCACGTTCCTGTTCATCCAGCCCTTCTATACGCTGTGGCTGGCGCCCGCCCAGCTTCCGGCGCTGGCCTTGTTTGCCCTTACGGCGATCCTGATCTTCGGCGCTTGCGAGGCGGTGCGCCTGTTGATCGACTATGTTGCCGATCGTCGGCAAAACCCTCCGAAGCCGGTTGCCGCCAGCCCGGCGGTGAGGCCCAATCAGCGCGCCATCTCCGTCGACATGTGGCGCGGCTTCGTGCTGTGCACGATCTTCATCAACCACATGCCCGGCAACCTCTTTGAGGTCATCACTTCGCGCAATTTCGGTCTGTCCGATTCGGCCGAAGCCTTCGTCTTCATGTCCGGTGTCGCCATGGCGCTTGCCTATGGCCGCAAGTTCAATGCCGGCAAGGAAGTCGATGTCTCGCTGGCGCTCGGCAAGCGCGCCCTGAAGCTCTATGGCGTGCATGTCCTGATGACGCTGGCCGGCATCGCCATCTTCGCGGCAGGTGCCCTGCATTGGCGGATGCCCGATCTCATGGCGATGCATGGACGTGATCTCTACATCCAGGATGCCGGCACCTTCCTGCTCGGCACGCTCTCGCTCGGCCATCAGATCGGCTATTTCAACATCCTGCCGCTCTATATCGCCCTGATCGCCCTGGTGCCCGCTCTGTTCTATCTGGCGCGGCTGCATATCGGTGTGATGCTGGCCGCGTCGGCACTGCTCTACGGTTTGGCCCGCCACTATGGCTGGAACCTGCCGTCCTGGCCGATCGCCGGCGGCTGGTTCTTCAACCCCTTCACCTGGCAGTTCATGATGGCGATCGGTATCGCCGTCGGCCTGCTGCTGCAGCAGGGGCGGCTCGCCATCTCCAAGCCGCTGTTCGCCCTTGGCGGCCTGATCGTCTTCGCGGGTGCCTTCGTCGTCACCAACGGCTTCGGCCTGTCCTTCGGCGTGCGTGAGGCTGTTTATGGCTGGCTCGACCTCGACAAGACCAATCTCGGCCTTGGCCGCCTCGTGCACTTCCTGGGCATGGCCGCCTTCATCTATGGACTGGGCATCTCGCCCAAGCTGGCGTCGCTGCGGGTGATGCAGCCGCTGATCATGCTCGGTCGCCACAGCCTGCTGGTGTTCTTCCTGCTCTCGCTGCTGGCCGGAGCCGGCCAGGTGGTGCTGATGACGGGCCATGATGCGCTGTGGATCCAGATCGCTCTGGTCTGCGGCGGCATCGCCTTCCTGTGCGCCGCCGCCAAGTTCAGCGAGGCCGAGAAGGCGGCCGGCGGCCCGGTGATGGTGCGGGGCTGAACCAGCCCCCACCTCAGCGCAGCAGGGGCAGGATGGCCCGGACCCTGACATCGCGCAGATAGAGGCCGCCCCACATCAGCGCCCCGAGATAGACACCGAAGAGAAGGTGGCTGAAGACCGGCGTGCCCGCCCTGAGATTGGTGGCGATGGCGCCGCCCAGCAGGCCGGTGAGCAGCACCGCTCCCAGGATCGAGCTGCGCGGAATGGCGTAGAGCACCGTGGCGGCGAGGGTGATCACGCCAATGGTGCGGGCATGCTCGGGCGGATAGCCCAGGCCCTGCATGGTGTCGATAACCACCTGCAGGGGCATCAGCTTGATGGCACCGTCGAAGAGGAGGAAGACCACCACCAGGGTGCTGAGCACGATGCCCGTCCAATAGGCACCCCTGGAGATGGAGGCGGTTTCGTTCGGCATGGCTTCGTCTCCGTGTTGGCGGAACGGGTTGTCCGCCCGTTGCCACAAGGACGTTCGTCTGCACGTGGGGCCGACAGGACCCGCGCAAGATCGTTCGCTTTTCCCGTTGTAAAAGGCTGCTGCCGGAGTATCTCTCGGCGCCGACCTGTTGCAGGCGATGAGGGAAGCGGGACGGATATGCGGTTATGGCGATTGGCGCGACGCTCCTTCCTGGCTCTCGACGGCAGCGGCGCGGAGCGCCATGGCGCCCGCTGGACGTCGCCGGGCCGGCCGGTCGTCAATTTCGCCTCGGAAGCGGCCCTCTCCGTCCTTATCGTCCTGCGTTACTTGCCGCGGGATCTGGAGGGAATCGATCAGGACTATTTGCTGGGCTGGACCGAGACTGAGGAAGAACCGGAGGACATTCCCTTCACGCCGGATCCGGTCGAGAAGCGGGCGAGGGGGGATGCATGGCTGTCCTCGAACCGCTCCCTGCTCGCAGCCGTGCCCTCCGCCGTGCTGCCGGAAGCCAGGCTCATCCTGATGAATCCGAGACATCCCAAGGCGGGCTCGATCGCACCCTTGACGGTGCGCCCGTTCAGTTTCGAGCAGTGCCTCAGCCTGCCTCCCATGCCGGGCTAGGATCGATGAACGTCCGTGGCTGGATGGCGCACCTGTCGTCCTCAGCCTCGTGCATCCGGTTGCAACGCGGCGCCTGGGCAATATTGCGAACCATGCCGTAGAGTACGCCCGGATCGAACCGGTAGAGCAACCAGATGCGCCTCGGGCAGTGCCACAATTTTCACGATTTCCGTCGCATGGCCAGGCAGCGACTGCCGGGGCCGATCTTCGACTATATCGACGGCGGTGCTGATGACGAGGTGACCTATCGGCGCAATACCGCTGCCTTCGAGGCCTGCGACCTGGTTCCGAACGTGCTTCGCGGAGTGGCGGAAGTCGACATGTCGGTCACGGTGATGGGCCAGAAGCTGGCCATGCCGGTCTATTGTTCGCCGACCGCGCTGCAGCGCCTCTTCCACCACCAGGGCGAGCGGGCCGTCGCGGCGGCGGCGGGAAAATACGGCACGATGTTCGGGGTGTCCTCGCTCGGCACCGTCAGCCTGGAGGAGGCGCGGCGGATCAGCGGCGGTCCGCAAGTCTACCAGTTCTATTTCCACAGGGATCGGGGCCTGAACCACGATATGATGGCGCGCGCCAAGAGCGCCGGCGTGCAGGCGATGATGCTGACCGTCGACAGTATCACCGGCGGCAATCGGGAGCGCGACAAGCGCACGGGATTTGCCATTCCCTTCAGGCTCACGCTCGCCGGCATGGCCCAGTTCGCGATCAAGCCGGCCTGGGCGATCAACTATCTCACCCATGAACGCTTCCAGCTGCCTCAGTTGCAGGAACACCTCAAGCTCGACGGCGGGGCGCTGTCGATCAGCCGCTATTTCACCGAGATGCTCGACCCCTCTATGTCGTGGCACGAGGTGGCGGAGATGGTGCGGCTTTGGGACGGACCGTTCTGCCTGAAGGGGATCATGTCGGCCGAGGATGCACGGCGTGCGGCGGAAATCGGCTGCAGTTCGATCGTGCTTTCCAATCATGGCGGCCGCCAGCTCGACGGCTCGCGCAGCGCCTTCGACCAGCTGGCGGAGATCGTCGATGCGGTGGGAGACCGGATCGACGTCATGATGGATGGCGGTGTCCAGCGCGGGACGCATGTCCTCAAGGCGCTCTCTTTGGGGGCCAAGGCTGTCGGGTTGGGCCGGTATTACCTATTCCCGCTTGCCGCAGGCGGGCAGCCCGCCGTCGAGCGCGCCCTGGAGCTGATGCGGATCGAGATCGAGCGAGGCATGAAGCTGATGGGCTGCACGTCCGTCGCCCAACTCACGCGCCAGAACATTCGCCTGCGTTCTTGAAACGGTTCCCGGCCCGCGCCCGGTCCGGCAAGCGCGATCCGCGATGGGGCGTCTCACAGCTTGAGCGTCACCCTGGTGTTGAGGAGCTGACTGCGCCTGGCGCTCGAACCCAGCTTGATCTCGAAGTCGCCAGCTTCCAACACCGGCTGCAGGTCCCTGCCGGGGAAGGCGAGATCCCTCGCCGCCAGCGCGATGGTGACGGTGCCGCTCTGGCCGGGATCGAGGCTGATCCTGGCAAAGCCCCTCAGTTCCAGCAGGGGCCGGGACAGGCTCGCCACCAGATCATGCGTGAACAGGAACACGGTTTCCTGGGCCGCGCGCTTGCCGGTGTTGGTTACAGTGGCGCTGATCTCGATGGTGTCGTCGGGGCCGAACACGGCCTTGCTCACCTTCAGGCCCGACAGGCTGAAGGCGCCATAGGTGAGGCCATGGCCGAAAGGGAAGGCCGGCGCATTGGGGGCGTCGATATATTTGGAGGTGTAGTGGTCGTTCGGGTTGAAGGGGCGGCCCGTCGGATATTGCTCGTAGTAGAGGGGGGCCTGCCCGACTGCATCGGGCCAGCTCACCGGCAGGCGGCCGGAAGGCGATTCCTGCCCCATCAGGAGATCGCCGATGGCGGGGCCGGCCTGTTCGCCGGGCCACCAGGCCATCAGCACGGCCGATGCCTTGTGGAACAGCCAGGGCAAGGTCAGCGGCCGGCCGGCGAAGAGCACGACGACCACCTTCTTGCCGAGCGCCAGGATCGCCTCGGCGAGCTCGCGCTGCTTGCCCGGCAATTCCGGATGGGCGCGGCTGGCGGCTTCCCCGCTCATCGGTGCCGTCTCGCCCAGGCAGAGCACCACGGTGTCGGCAACGCGCGCCGCTTCCACCGCAGTGGCGATGCCGGAGGTGTCGTCCGAGTTGATCTTCACGCCCTCGGCCTGTGCCACGACGGTAGCGACCTTGCCGAGGCTGGTACGCAGCGTGACGCTGTCCTCGGCCACCGAGGCGCCGCCCCAGGGACCGCGCATGTCGGCCTGGGCGTCGGCGAGCGGACCGATCAGAGCGATTCGCTCGGTACGCGTGAGCGGCAGGGCCTCGTTGTAATTGGTGAGCAGGACGCAGGATTTGCGCGCCGCGTCGCGCGCGACCTCATGATGGTCGATGTTGCCGGCCATGGCGGCCAGGGGCGCCGTACCGCGCCGATAGGGCTGGTCGAACAGGCCGAGCCGTTCCTTGAGGGCGAGGACGCGCCTGACGCAGGCGTCGATCTCCGCCATGGTGACGAGGCCACGCGACAGGGCCTCCGGCAGATGTTTGCGATAGGCGTTGGACACCATGTCGATGTCGACGCCGGCCCGCAGGGAGAGGGCTGCCGCCTCGGCGAGGTCGCCCGCGACACCATGGTTCAGCAGCTCGGCCACCGCATTGTAGTCGCTGATGATGACGCCGTCGAAGCCGAGCTTGTCGCGCAGCCAGCCCTTGAGCAGCGGCTCATGCGCCGTCATCGGCATGCCGGCCAGGCTGTTGAAGGCGGGCATGATCGCGGCCACCCCGGCTTTGACGGCAGCCTCGAAGGGCGGCAGATAGATCTCGTGCAGAGCCCGATCCGAAATATCGACCGAGGCATATTCACGCCCGGCGACCGGCGCGCCATAGGCACAGAAATGCTTGGCGGTGGCGGCGATCGAGCCAATGGCCGACAGATCCGAGCCCTGGAACCCCTTGACCTTGGCAATCGCCATTTCGGCGTTGAGCCAGGAATCCTCGCCCGCGCTTTCGACGATGCGGCCCCAGCGCAGGTCCCTGGAGACATCGATCATCGGCGCGAAGGTCAAGGCAAGGCCGTCGTTCCAGGCTTCCACGGCCGCGATGCGCGCCGTGCGGGCCCAGGCAGCCCGATCGAACATGGCGGCTTCCGCCAGCGGCACCGGGAAGGCCGTCTTGTGGCCGTGGATGACGTCGAAGCCGAGCAGCAGCGGAATGCCGAGGCGCGATTCCTCCACGGCGATGCGCTGGACCTCGTTGACGTGATCGACGCCGACCATGTTGAGCAGATTGCCGATATCGCCGGAGCGGATGGCGTCGGGCGAGTCCCCGCCGAGCAGGGGGCCGGTCACCGCATAGCCCGAGGCAACCATATTGAGCTGGCCGAGTTTTTCTCGCAGCGTCATCTTGGACAACAGGGTCTCGATGCGGCTCATCATAACTCCTCGTTCGGCAGGCTTTCGCCGATCGCCGGATCGGCGGGGCCGATGTGCAAATCAGCCTCTCTTCCTTGCTTAACGCCTCGCGGCTTCTGTTCAACCCCCGCCTTGGTTAGCATCGCCGGAACATCGTGCGGTTTGGCGGAATCGCCAGGAACCGCAAGGGCGCTGTGGCCAATCCGTTGAATTGGCCGGGAACAAAGAGTTAGAGCAAGAACGACGTTTCCCGCTAACGTGTTTTGCTCTGGGAATCGGAGAGGGCAGATGAGCGTGATCACGGATCTGGATCGCTGGATCGAACAGCAATATCCCATTGCCGTCAGGAACATGCAGCTTGCGATCTCCGCCACGGCCACGGTGAAGGAGCGGCCGGGTTTCGGCCAGACCATCACGCCGAAAAGAGGTTCGGTGGTGGCATCGCCCGTACCGGCCTCCTACGATCCGGACCCCGACTATTTCTTTCACTGGTACCGCGACTCGGCCGTGGTGATCGATGCCCTCCGGCAGATCGATCCCCGCTGGCTGGACGGCGATATGGCAGCGGCGCATTTCTGCGATTTCGTCGATTTCAGCCTGTCGCTCAACGCTCTCAGGGGCGCCGATCTGGTCGCGGAGCCGGGTTGGCGCGTCAAGGTCGCCGAGGACTATCGGCAATTCGTGCGCGAGGATGCGGATCTGGCCAGCGCGGTGGTGCGTGGAGAAACGCGGGTCAACCCGGATGGATCCCTCGACATCTCGCGCTGGAACCGGCCGCAATATGACGGCATCGCGGCCCGTGTGCTGACCGTGCTGCGCTGGGCCTCCGGCCGATCCTTCGGTGTCAGGCACGACGATGCCGTCGCGACCCTGCTGGACCAGGACATCCGTTTCGTCCTCGCCCATTGGCGCGAGCCGAGCTACGACATCTGGGAGGAGGAAAAGGCGCATCACTACTATACGCTGCGCATCGAGGCGGCGGCGCTGGAGGAAGGGGCCTCCTGGTTGGCGGCGCAGGGCGATGCCGCGACCGCCCAGCGCGCCCGGGCGGATGCCGCGGAGATCCAGGGCCGCCTCCATCATTTCTGGCAGCCGGAGGAGGAGTTCTACCGCTCCCGCCTGACCGAGGACGGCAAGCCAACGCCGAAGGATCTCGACATCGCCGTCATCCTCGCCGCGATCCATGCCGCCGGCGCCCTGCCCACCCATTCGCCGCACGATATCAGGATGGAAGCGACGCTGGATCGCCTCGATGAGATCTTCGAAGAGGACTATGCGATCAACCGGGGCCGGCCCGAGGGACGCGGCATTGCGCTTGGCCGCTACCGGGGCGACGAATATTACTCCGGCGGGGCCTATTACTTCTCGACGCAGGCGGCGGCAGAATTCTGCTATCTGCGCGCGGCGGCCCTGCGTGCGGCGGACCCTGCCGCTGCCGATCGCCTCAAGGCGCGGGGCGACGCCTATCTCGAGACCATCCGTGCCTTCACGCCCGATGACGGCGAAATGTCCGAGCAGTTCGACCAGGCGACCGGCGAACACACCTCGGCCAAGCATCTGGCCTGGAGCTATGCCGGTTTCATCACGGCGGTGGAGGCGCGGCGAAAGGCGGGGTAAGCCGCCCGGCATAAGCACGATTTCGGCGACTTCCCTGCGAAACGCTCTATCCCAAATGGGACATGGCGTCGGCGCCGACAAGGCTCCTACGATGGCCGGCAAGCCGCTGAGGCGGTACCGGATCAGAGGGGAAGGCCTTGTCGAAGACGCTCACCACCACGCCGCGGCAGGATGGTTTCCGCGCGCCCGGCGAGTTCGAGCCGAAAGCCGGTTGCTGGTTGATCTGGCCCGAACGGCCCGACACCTGGCGGCTGGGGGCCAAGCCTGCGCAGAAGCTGTTCGCCCGCGTCGCCACCGCGATCGCCGCCAGCGAGCCGGTCACGGTGATCGTCTCGGCGCGGCAGTGGCGTCATGCCCGGGCCTGCCTGCCCGACACGGTGCGGCTCGTCGAAATGTCGAGCAATGATTCCTGGTTGCGCGACAGCGGCCCCAATTTCGTCGTCAACGACCACGGCGAGGTGCGCGGTGTCGACTGGACCTTCAACGCCTATGGCGGGCTGAATGGCGGGCTGTATTTTCCCTGGGACCTCGACGACCAGCTTGCCCACAAGATCCTCGAAATGGAGGGGATGCACCGCTATCGCTCCACCCTGATCGCCGAGGGTGGCGGCCTGCAATGCGACGGGCAGGGCACGCTGATCACCACCGCGCAATGCCTGCTCAATGCCAACCGCAATGGCCATCTCGGCCTTGCAGCGGTTGAGCAGCAACTCGCCGACTATCTCGGCATCGACACCATCGTCTGGTTGCCTCGGGGCTTCGCCTTCGACGAGACCGATGGTCATGTCGACGACATCTGCTGCTTCGTGCGCCCGGGCGAGGTGGTGTTGAGCTGGACCGACGAGAAGGACGATCCGCAATATGAGATCGTGCGCGAGGCCGAGGACGTGCTGCGCTCGGCGCGCGATGCCCAAGGCAGGGCGCTGAAAGTGCACAAGCTGCCCCATCCCCTGCCGATCGAGACCACGGCCGAGGAAAGCGAGGGGGTGGACCAGGTCGAATTGACCTGGGCGCGGCCGGTGGGCAACCGCATCGCGGCGAGCTACATCAACTACTATCCCGGCAACAGCGTGGTGGTGGTGCCCGAATTCGGCTGTGCCCTGGATCGTCCCGCCAAAGCCGTCCTGGCCGGGCTTTTCCCCGGCCATGCCATCGTCGGCATAGAGAATTCCCGCGAGATCCTGCTCGGCGGCGGCAATGTCGCCTGCATCACGCTGCCCGTCTATGCCGGGCGTCGCGGTTAGAGCGGGCTTCGGTCTGCTTGGATAATTCTCCTCATGATCTCAACGAGATGGGACCTTCCTGGTCTGAGCGGACCGGAAACGCTCCATCGGCTGCAAAGGAGGTTCGCATGCGCTCCCTGCTTCGTTCGGTCGTCCTTGTCATATGTCTCGCCCTTATCGGCCTGGCTCCAGTCCGGGCCGAGGACGAGAAGACCGTCAATGTCTACAATTGGACGGACTACATCGCGCCCGACACGGTGGAGAAATTCCAGAAGGAGACCGGAATCAAGGTCGTCTACGACAATTACGACGGCAACGAGATGCTGGAGACCAAGCTGCTGGCGGGCCGCTCCGGCTACGACGTGGTGTATCCTTCCGCCTTTCCCTTCCTCAGGAACCAGGTCAAGGCCGAGACCCTGCAGCCCTTGCGGCGCGATGCCATGCCCAATGCCGCCAAGGTCGACCCTCAGGTGCTGGCCCTGATTGCTCAGGCAGACCCCGGCAACCAGCACGCCATGCCTTACATGGGCGTGACCGATGGCATCGGTTACAATGTCGAGGCCATCAAGCGCCGCATGCCGGATGCGCCCGTCGATTCCTTCGCCATGATCTTCGATCCGGTGATCGTCCAACGCTTCGCCGATTGCGGCGTTGCGATGATCGATGCGCCGACCGAGGTGATCCCCATGGCGCTGGCCTATCTCAAGCTCGATCCGCATTCGACCGCCCCAGGCGATCTCGCCAAGGCCGAAGCCCTGCTGAAGAAGGTGCGGCCCTCCATTCGCTATTTCCATTCCTCGCGCTACATCAACGATCTGGCCAATGGCGACATCTGCCTGGCGCTGGGCTGGTCGGGCGACATCCTCCAGGCCAAGACGCGTGGAGCGGCGGCAGCCAAGCCGGTCGAGGTGGCCTACGCCATCCCGCGGGAGGGCACGCTGGTGAATTTCGACACCATGGCCGTGCCCAAGGACGCGCCGCATCCCGACAATGCCATGCGCTGGATCGACTTCAATCTGCGGCCGGACATCGCGGCGGCCAATTCCAATTTCATATCCTATGCCAATGCGGTGCCGGCGGCGCGGCCTTTGCTCACCGAGGCGATTGCCAAGGACCCCGGCATCTATCCGCCGGACGACGTGAAGGCACGGCTGTTCGTGGTGACCAATTCCGACGTGGCGGTCCTCCGCCGCCAGACCAGGGCCTGGACGCGGATCCTGACGGGGCAGTGAGCCTGCCGTGAGAAGACGCCTCAGAGCGAGCGCCCGTCGCGTCCGCCGGCGAGCAATTCGACCTGGGAGTGCACGCCCAGCTTGGCATAGATGCTCTTGATGTGGTTGCGCACGGTGCCGGGCGATATGGCGAGCCTGCGGGCGATGGATTTGGCGCAGCCACCCTCCAGCATGAGGTCCAGGATCTGCCGTTCCCGGGCGCTCAGCCCGGTCTTGCCGCCGATACGGCCAGCCTGGCGGCCCGTCTGCCACAGTCGCCACAGCCGTTCCAGCACCAGCCGGATGGCGTCGCCGGCCCCTTCGGCGAGGACGAGGTCGGCATGGATGAAGCCGGGGCTTCCCCGATGGCGGAAGAAGGTCACGTAGCCGGCGGTGCCGGGTGAAAGATTGAACACGCCGGTGATTTCGTCGATGGTCTGCGACGGCTGGTAGAAGTCCCGATAATAGGGCGTCTTCTCGAAATGGAAGGTGTCGAAGCTGGACAGGGGCAGCAGGAAATCCTGCCGCGTGGCGGCGAATTTCTGGAAGAAGGGATCCTGGCGAAAGAGGCCCCCGTCATATTGGCGGTTCCAGCGATCGGGCCGCCCGCCGTCGATGGTGACGCAGGCGCCTTCCCGCAGATAGAGGCCGACATGGCAGCTGTCCGCTGCCAGGAGGTTGCGGGCGCTCGGTGCAAAGCGTTCCGCCAGTTGCGCCGGGGACGTTGCGGCGAACGCCTCGGCAAGGCCGCGATTCCACTGCGCAAAGCGGGACAAAGGGAGCCCTGGTTCCATGGGACGGCCATCGCATGTTGTTCGAGCGCGGCAGACACCGCTTTCGAACAACATGGCATAAAGTCCGGGAGGCTCAAATCGGTGCTTTCACCCTCAAACGAACCGCCAGACCCTCACTCCATCGCCATGCTGTGGTCCATTTCCGGGGGCTTGGCGGCCTTTCGCAGGAAGAAGACCAGCGGCATCGCAGCGAGTGTCAGCAGCATCATCAGCTTGAAATCATTGATATAGGCGATGATGGTCGCCTGCTGGCCGACCATGCCGTCGAGCATGGTCTGGCCCGCTGCGCTCAGCGGGTCGATGAGCTTGGCCCGGGTCATGTCCTGCAGGGCCTGGTTGTAGGGCGTGATGTGGGTGACGAGATCGGCGTGGTTGGCCTGGGTGCTCTCGATCAGCAGGGCCGAGGTCATGGAGATGCCGACGCTGGAGCCGATGTTGCGCGACAGGTTGTAGAGGCCGGTGCCGTCGCCGCGCAGGCTGGCATCGAGGGTCTGGAAGGTCACCGTGGTCAGCGGCACGAACAGGAAGCCGAGGCCCGCCCCCTGCACGAAGCCGGTGACGATGATCTGCCATTGCGAGATGTCGGGGGTCCAGCCGGTCATGTCGTAGAGCGACCAGGCCGTCAGGCCGAAGCCGATCAGCAGGAGCAGGCGGGTGTCGAGCTTTCCGACCATGCGGCCGACGATGAACATGCAGACCATGGTGCCGATGCCGCGCGGCCCCATTACCAGGCCGGCGGTCACCACCGGATAGCCCATCAGCGATTGCAGATAGGGCGTCATCAGCGCCATAGCAGCGTAATAGGTCAGGCCGACTGCTGATATCAGCACCACGCCGACGGCGAAGTTGCGGTCCACGAACAGGCGCGGCTTCACGAAGGTATCCTTGCCCGTGAAGGTATGGACCAGGAAGATGTAGAAGGCGGCGGCGCAGATCAGCGCCTCGAGCTGGATCTCGCCGGAGGAGAACCAGTCGAGCTGCTCGCCCCGGTCGAGGAAGACCTGCAGCGCGCCGATGGCGATGGAGAGCATGCCGAAACCAAGCCAGTCGAGCTTCACGGCCGTGCTGCTGCGGGTCTCGGTGACGAAGGCCATCACGCCGAGCATGGCGACGAGGCCGATCGGCAGGTTGATGTAGAAGATCCAGCGCCAGGAAATGTGGTCGGTGAGCCAGCCGCCGATGACGGGACCAAGCACCGGCCCGACCATCACGGCGACCCCGAATACGGCCATGGCCCCGCCGCGTTCCTCGGGCGTGTAGATGTCGAGCATGATCGCCTGGGCCAGCGGCACCAAGGCGGCACCGAACACGCCCTGCATCAGGCGAAAGCCGACGATCTGCACCAGGGATTGCGCCATGCCGCACAGCATGGAGGCGACCACGAAGCCGATGATGGAGACCAGCAGCAGGCGCTTGCGGCCGAAACGCGCGGCCAGGAAGCCCGAAGGCGGGGTCATGATCGCCGCCGCCACGATATAGGAGGTCAGCACCCAGTTGATCTGGTCCTGGCTGGCGGCGACGCTGCCCTGGATATGGGGCAGCGCGATATTGGCGATGGTGGTGTCCAGCGCCTGCATGATCACCGCCAGGATGACGCAGGCGGTGATGGCGCCGCGATTGGCGACCTTGGGGGCGGGCAGGGCGGGGCTGGAGATTTGGCCGGCGCTCGCGGTGGCGGATGCGCTCATGGCAGGCCTCGTTCGCAACGATCTGGGACTATAGGTGATGAAATAATCAGGTGCTCAAAAAGCGGGCCGGCGCACGGGAGCGCGACGGCGACGGCGTCAGCCGGCCTGGTGGTTGCCTTGGGGCTTGTCTTGTCCGAACCAGCTCGTCACGAAGCTGGGCAGGCCGCGGGCATGGCCGGTATCGACACCGACCACCGCGCTCATGCCGACCCGCAGGTTCGGCTTGTCGGGCGCGGGATCGATGCTGATGCGCATGGGAATGCGCTGGACCACCTTCACCCAATTGCCCGAGCTGTTCTGCGCCGGAAGCAGGGAGAAGCTCGAGGCGGAGGCCGGGCTGATGGTCTCGACCTTGCCGGTCCAGGTCACGCCCGGATAGGTGTCGACCGAAATCTCAACCGGCTGGCCGGGTTTGACATAGGTGAGCTCGGTTTCCTTCGGGGTCGCGTCCACCCAGATATTGGTGGTGGAGACCAGGTTGAAAGCGCGCTGGGAGGCGTTGAGATAGGCGCCGCGCTGCAGGGTATCGACATTGGTGACGATGCCGTCGAAGGGCGCCCGCACCACGGTGTCGCCGAGGTCGCGCTTGGCATTGTCGACGGCCGATTGGGCCTGGAGGTAGAAGGGGTTCTTTTCCACCGGCAGGGAGGCGTCGCCGCCGAGCTGGGCCAGCATGGCCTGGGCATTGGCCTGGGCCACGATGACCTTCTGGCGCGCCGCATCGAGATCATGCTTGGCCTGGTCGAAGCTCTGCTTGGAGGCGGCGCTGGAGGATTGCAGGTCCTGCTGGCGCTTGAACTGGGCCTCGTAATAGGGAATGTCCGCCTTGGCCTGTTCGATCTGGGCTTCGGCCTGGGCGTAACTCGCCTGCAGGGTCAGAACCTGGTTGCGCACGGTGCCGAGCTGCGCTTCCGCCCCTTCAAGGGCCGTGCGGTAGCTGCCGGGACGGATGCGATAGAGCACGTCTCCCTTCTTGACGGTCTGGTTCTCGACGACGTCGATTTCCACCACCGTGCCGGCGACATCGGTGGATATGCCGACCATCGCCGCCTGCACATAGGCGTTGTCCGTCTCCATCACCTGCCCGCCGGTGACATAGAAATAGCCGCCGGCAACGAGGGCGACGGGGAGCAGGGCAAAGAGCAGGGGGCGGGTCAGCGAGCGCTTGCGCATCCTGGCCGGCTGCGGCGTGACCGCGTCCTGACCGGCCTTGTCGTCGGAAAGCCGCTCGATCTCGATGGGGTTTTCGAGTTTCTGGGCCTGGTTGCTGCCATCAGCCATGTTTTGCCTCCTTGTCGTCGACCGGCTGGCGGCAGGCTTCGAGAAGGTTGGCCTTCATCTGCGTCAGGGTGTCGAGTAGTTTCACGCGGTCTTCGTCCGGGATGGATGCCAGGGCCTCCGCCCGCGTCCGGTCGCCGAGAACGCGCATCTCGGCGAGAATGGGATGGGCGGCCGGCGTCAGGAAGAGCAGCCAGACCCGACGGTCGCTCGCATGCTGGCGCCGTTCGATCAGCCCGCGCGCTTCGAGCTTGTCGAGAATGCGCACCAGGGTGATCGGTTCGATTTCGAGCAGTTCGGCCAGCCCGCTCTGATGGATCCCCTCGCTGCGCGAGAGGAAGGCGAGCGCCTGCCATTGCGAACGCGTCAAGCCGATATCACCGGCGCGCTGCTCGAAGCGCTTCCGCATCAGGCGGGCGACGTCATGCAGGATGAAGCCGAGAGTGGGCTGGTTGAGCATATCTAGAACATGCCGTTCTAATTATAAGCTTGCTTATCTTTATCCATGATTATAACAAGGATGCCTCAAATGCAATCGCCCAGATGGTGCGGACCGCAAAATGGCTGCTGATCACGCGAGATTTGATCGGGGTTCGGTCCTGACGGGGGCCGGCTTGCTGTGTGCGGCCTGGTTCGGGCTGGCGCTTGGCACGCAACCTGCGGTCGCCGCGCCGCGCTTCGTCAGTTGCGGCGGCGCCGCCATGCTGGGGGCTGCACTGCTCAATTGCTCCCACCTAGCACCGACCAAGCCGGCGCAGCTGTGCAATTTCAGCTGGAGCCTCTTGCAGGTCGGTAACGTCCCGCAGGTGGTGAGCGGTTCCTTCCTGCTGCCGCCGGGCGCCAACAACGCCCAGGTCTATCAGGGGGCCGGCTATGTCGCCGCCCTGGCGTCACCGATCATCCTCTGCCAGGACCAGAATTAAGACCAGTCTCGCATCCGGGGCTTCAAAACCCAACGATTTTCGACACCAAATCAAGGGTTTGGCGAGTATCGTCGGACGGAGCCAGGAGTCGTTTTCGATGAAGCTCGGGATGACCGTCACGGTCCGCTTTCGGCGGCCAGCCTCTCTATTGCCGCTACAACGCCCCAAAACAGCCCCTTTTGGTTCACACGCCATACAAGTCGGCCAAGCTATCGCTTAGGTTGTACTCACAGGCCATGAGCCGTTCGAGCTCGGCCCACCCCGGGTGGAAACCAAGAGGGCCAGATCAATGTCCGCGACCTTTCGCAGCGCGTTTGCGCTTTTGTTCATCCTCATCGCGGCGAGTTTGCCGCTGCAACCAGCTCGGGCACAGAGCCAGGGCGAAAAGCGCATTGCCCTCGTCATCGGCAATGCCGACTACAAGGCCGGACCATTGGCGACCAGCGCCAATGATGCGGGCCTTATCGCCCAGACCCTGCAGGCTGCCGGTTTCGACGTCACCGGCGCTCGCGACCTGGATCAGGATTCGCTGCGCAAGGCGTTCCGTGAATTCCTCGACAAGGCCTCCGCATCGGGACCCGACACGGTGGCTTTCGTCTATCTGGCCGGTTATGGCCTGCAATCGGAAGGGCAGAATTACTTCGTGCCCGTCGACGCCGCCATTCAGACGCCAGCCGCCGTGCCGGCAGAGGCGATACGGCTCTCCGATTTCATTCGGCCGCTCGGCGCCTTGCAGTTGAAGGCCAGCATCGTGGTGATCGACGGCGCGCGCGCCAACCAGTTCGCCCGCGGCGACCAGCCCCTCGCCGGCGGCCTGGCACTCGTCGATGCCGAGCCCAACTCCCTGATCGCCTTCAACGCGGCACCCGGTACGGTGGGGCCGGCCGAGCAGGGGCCTTATGGCGCCTATGCCCAGGCCCTCGCCGAAATGATGCGGACGGGCGGGTTGCCGATCGCCGATGTGTTCGACCGTACCCGGTTGCGGGTGAGCGAGAGGACCAATGGCGCGGTGCTGCCCTGGAGCGCATCGAAGCTCGGCGAGCCCTTCGCCTTCTTCGACCGTGCCGCCGATGCGCCCGCTCCGCAGGTTTCCCTGGAAGAAGACAAGGCGATGCAATCCAAGCGCATCGCCGATTTCGACGCGCGTGATGCCTATGTCGCCGCCGTGGATCGGGACACCATGCAGGGCTATCAGGACTTCCTGACTGCCTTTCCGCGCGATCCCATGGCCAAGCGCGTGCGCGCTATCGTGGCTGCCCGGCGCGAGGCCATCACCTGGCACGAGACCTGGAAGCGCGATACGCCCAATGCCTACTGGTCCTATCTCAAGCGCTATCCGCGCGGTCCCCATGCCTGGGACGCCCGCCGCCGCCTGAGATATCTGTCGGCCGAGATCGAGCCGCCGGCGCGTTTCGACGTGATCGAATATGACGTGCCGCCGCCACCGGAAGTCGAGGTCGTCTATGTCGAACGTCCGGTAATCGTCTTCTCCGATCCCGAATTCGACCTGCCGCCGCCGCCGCCGCCGCCGGTGATCTTCCTGCCGCCGCCGCCGCGGGAATTCGTGGAACTTCCGCCGCCGCCGCCGCCGGTCGATGAGTATGTGCTGCCGTCGCCGCGCTATGTGGCGATGCCCGAATGGGTGCGGCCGCCGCGTTACGTCGAGCCGCCGCCGCAGAACTTCATCTTCAACAACATCCACAACGCCACCGTCATCAACGAGACGCTGGAAGCCCCGCCCGAGCGCATGCCGCGCCAGGAAGGCGAGGGCGGCCTGACGACCGGAGAGAAGGCGGCCGGTGCGGCGATTGCCGTTGGTGCGGCGGCTGCAGCCGCTCGCGTCGCCTTGCCGCCCTTCCTGCGCAATCGCGGCGGGCGCGGTGGCCAACCCGGCATGACGCAGCCGGCTGTGGCGCCGCAGCCGGGTGAGCCCGGTCTGGCTCCGGCTCCCGGCGCACCACAAAAGCCGGGGCGCCTTCTGCCAGGACAGGCTGTTCCTGGCCAGGCTCTTCCCGGTCAGGAAGGCCAGCCCGGCCGATTGCTGCCGGGGCAGGAAGGTCAACCAGGACAGGCCGTGCAGCCCGGTACGCTGAAACCGGGGCAGGCTCAGCCGGGTCAGCCCGGTCGGCTGCTGCCGGGACGGGTCCAGCCAGGCCAGGCCGCCCAGCCGGATGAAACCAAGCCGGGACGAGCCCAGCCCGGACAACTCCCGCCGGGCCAGGCGGCCCAGCCTGATGAAGCCAAGCCGGGACAGCGCCAACCCGGCCTGAAGCCCGGTCAAGGCCAGCCGGGCAAGGCCTTGCCGGGCATGAATGGCGAGGCTCTGCCGCTCGATAACGGCAAGCCGCCATTGGGTGACACCCCGCTTCCCGGACGCAAGCAGCCTGGTGGCAAAGCCGCCAAGCCGGGTCAGCTCGGCCAGCCACTGCCAGGAGCACAGCCTGAGGGGCAGCCGGATCAGACCCAGCCTCAAAAACCCCTTCCGGGGCAGAAGGGCCAAGGTCGCCTGAGGCCGGGGCAGCCGCAGCCGGACGGCACCACTCAGCCTCCGGCCGAGAACGGCCAGCAGCTCGGCAAGCCATTGCCGGGAGCCGACGAGGCGCAGCCGCTTCCCGGCCGCAAACGGCCAAAGGGCCGTCAGCCCCAGGATGGTGGTATCCAGGCTCCGCGGCCTGGCGCTACCCCTGAGGAACAGGCCTTGCCTGATGCCGGAGCACCGTCGCAGCCGGCAGGCCGCAAGCGTCGCCCGGCCCAGGACGGGCAAGGCCTTGGCGAACCCTTGCCACCAGCCGGGCGAGCTCTTCCGGACGGCAGCGGGCAGCCGCAGCCCCAGCCGGGCCGTCGTCGCCCGCGCCAGCCCGATGCCGGTTTTGCTCAGCCGGACGAGCCGGCCCAGCCGTCCGCTCGCCGGCCGCGCGTCCAGCAGGGCCAGCCGGGTGGTGGATCTGACGAGGGTGGGGCACCCCCGCCGCGCCAGAAGCGTTTGAACCAGGCCCCCGCGCCGGACATGGAACCGGCCGTGAATGCACCGCGTCAGAATCGGCAGCCGCGCGCGCAGCCAGAGCTCGAGGGTGGGGCGTCCCGGCCGATGCAACGCCTGCGGCCGCCGGCGCAAGAGGGTGGTCCGGCCGCGGGTGGTGGCGGACGTCAGCGCCGCTGTGGCGGCCAGGGCGCACCGCCTTGTGAATGAGACGTGACGAAAACACCGCCCGGCTTGCCGGGCGGTGTTGCTTCAGGCCTTCTACCGGAGTTTTTCGGGTCAGAAGCCGCTGACGACATAGCCGCCATCGACGGGCAGCGTGGTGGCGGTCACGAAGATCGAGGCGGGCGAAGCGAAGAACAGGGCGGTGCCGACGAGATCATCGACGCTGCCCCAGCGCTTGAGCGCCGCCTTGTTGGCGATCTTGCCGGCCGGTACCGGATCCGACCACAGGGGCTTGGTCATGTCGGTGCGGTGATAGCCGGGCGCGATCGCGTTGACGCGGATTCCCTCGGGCCCGAATTTGTGGGCAAGGGCCCGGGTGAGCCCCATGATGCCGGTTTTGCTGGCGCAATAGGCCGGCACGCTGTCATCGGCGAGATAGCTCAACATCGAGGCGAAGTTGATGATGGACCCTTGCGATTTCACCAGCAGGGGGTGGGCCGCCATGGCAAGGCGCATGGCGCTGTTCATGTTGACGTCGACGACTTCGAGATAGGTTTCCTCGGTCCATTCGGCATCGGGCCGGGCGATGCCCTGGGCGTTGACCAGCACGTCGAGGGCCGGCAAGGCCGCAAAGAAGCGCTCGACTGCTGCCTTGTCGCGAACGTCGAGCTGCTCGAAACGGATGGACCGGCCACCATTGGCGGCCTTGGCTGCGGCCAGGCGCGCTTCGGTGGAGCCCGTTGCGATGACATCGGCGCCGAGATCGGCAAAACCCTGGGCGATGGCGAGGCCGATGCCGCTGGAACCGCCGGAGACCACGACGGTCTTGCCTTCGAACAGGCCGGGGCGAAAGGCGGATAGGACGTCCTGCATGGAGATTTCCTTCGATTGGATGAGAGAGGACCAGACGGCGGTTCAGCCTTGCTGCAGCCGGTCGAGATCGTCGTAGAGCGCCTGGGAATGGCGGTAGAGCCGGTCGAACACCGGCTGCATGCGGGCATAGGTCTCGGCCCAGGCCGAGTCGGGCAGGATCTCGGCGCCATAGCGCACGAAATGGCGGACGGCATCCTCGACCTTGCCGAAACGCCCCAGGGCCGTTGCCGCCATCGCGGCGCAGCCGACAAGGCCGCATTCGGTCTCCTCGGGCACCAGGATGGGCACGTTGTAGGCGCTGGCCTTGATCTTGAGCCAGAGCTCGGTCTTGGCGCCGCCGCCGGAGGCGACCACACGCTCGAGCTTCTGGCCGGTGGAGGCTTCCATCACGCGGATATGGCGGTTGACCGCGAAGGCCACCCCTTCCAGCGTGGCGCGATGGAGATGGGCGAGGCCATGCTTGGCGCCGATGCCGAAGAACTGGGCGCGGGCATTGCGATGGGCGCCGAGCCGCTCGCCGGCCAGGAAGGGCAGGAAGAACAGGCCTTCGGCGCCGGCCGGGGCCTCGGCGGCCTTGGCGACGATGTCGCCATAGGAGAGCGCCTTCTCATGGAAGGCGCGGCGGGCCCAGCGCATGGCGTCGCCCCCGGTTTCCAGCAGGGTGAACGGGCCCCAGTGCCCCTCGACGGTGCGCACGTTGCAGATCTCGGGATCGAGCAGCGGTTCGTTCGTCACCAGGGTGATGATGGAGGAGGTGCCCATCACATCCGAGGCCGTCCCGGGGTGGACGACGCCCGATCCGAGCACCGCCACCGGATAGTCGGCTCCGCCCACCAGGACGGGCGTGCCCTGGGCAAGGCCGGTCTCCAGGGCGGCGCCTGCGGTGACATAGCCGAGAATGTCGAGCGGCGAGCGGATCGGCGGCAGTTTGGCGGCATCGAGGCCGAGACGATCGATCATCGCGGTAGACCAGGTTCCGCTCGCCGGATTCATCAGGAAGCTGCAGGAGGCATCGCCCTCGTCCATGGCGATCTCGCCGGTCAGCCGCAGGTTGATGTAGTCCTTCGGCATCAGCACCGTGCTGGCGGCTCGATAGGCCTCGGGGTCGTTGTCACGCAGCCAGGCGAGCTTGAAGCCGGGCCAGGCGGGCGTCGGCGGGTTGCCGCTCTCGGAAAGGTAGGAGCCAGGCGGGTTGTCGCGCTCGAAGGCCGCCACCAGGCCCGCCGTGCGCTTATCGTTCCACAGGGGGGCGGTATCGCGGGTGGGATTGCCGTGACCATCGACCAGCACGGTGCCGTGCATCTGGCCGCAGGCGGCGACGGCCTGGATCCGGGCGGCGGCATTCTCCTGCCGGGCGAGCACGGTGCGGATGGCCGCCACGGTGCCGGACCACCAGTCGCTCGGGCGCTGTTCGGCCCAGCCGAAAGCAGGTACGATCTGGTCATATTCGCTGGCGGCAATCTCCAGAATGGCGCCTTTGCCGGCCTCGACCAGGGCTGCCCGGGCGCTGCCGGTTCCGACATCGATGGCCAGGATGAGATCCTGCGTCATGGGTGTGTCCTCGGCTCGCTCTTTGAAGAATGGGCGTGCAGCCATTGCCTCTGCATTTTTGGGAGTGATGCTACACGTTTTCCAGGCGGTCAACTGAAAATTCCGACATATTCATGCTGCATCGCAATAAAATCACCGAACTATCTTGCCGGGGCGACATGGAATATGTAGCATTGCTACAAAATTGACGCCCAGGCCGATATCATCGGCAAGCCCTGAGGAGAGCGCAGACATGGCCATCAACCCCATTGAGCGGATCGAGGCGATTGGCGTGGTGCCGGTCATCGCGATCGACAATCCCGCGGACGCAGTCGCGTTGGCCGATGCCTTGACGGCCGGCGGCCTGCCGATCGCCGAGATCACCTTCCGCACCAAGGCGGCCGCCGAAGTCCTGGCCATCCTGCACGACCAGAGGCCGGAGTTCCTGGCCGGTGCCGGAACGGTACTGGATCTGGAATCGGTGCAGGCCTGCAAGGACAATGGCGCGAGCTTCGCCCTCTCCCCCGGTTTCGATGCGGAGATCGTCGCTGCCGCCAAGGCGATCGGACTGCCCTTCGCGCCGGGCATCATGACGCCGACGGACCTTACCGCGGCCACGCGCGCCGGCCTGCGCCTGTGCAAGTTCTTCCCGGCCGGTGTCGCCGGTGGGCCGAAGGCCCTGGAAGGCATCGCCGCGCCCTTCAATCACCTGGGCGTTCGCTTCATCCCGACCGGTGGCGTCACGCTGGAGACGATGGGCGACTGGCTCAAGCATCGCTTCGTCGCGGCTGTCGGCGGCACCTGGATCGCCAAGCCCGAAGATATCAGCGGCGGCAAGTTCGCCGAGATCACCGCCAAGGCAAAGGCCGCCGTCGAGCGTGTCAAGGCGATCCGGGCGGGCGCGGCATGAGCAACTATCAGCCGGCGACCCGGCCGACTCTCTATTTCATCGGTGTGACCACCACCAAAAGCTCGATCATGCGGGTCTTCCCAGCCTGGGCCGAACATCTGGGCCTGAAGGATGCGGTGATCAAGGGCATCGACTTTCCTCTCCATGCCGATCCGGCCGCCTATCGCGAGGCGGTCGCCTTCATCAAGGCCGATCCCCTCTCGTTGGGGGCACTGGTCACCACCCACAAGATCGACCTCTACAAGGCCTGCCGGGACCTGTTCGACGAGGTCGACGATTTCGCCCTGCGCATGGAGGAGACCAGCTGCCTGTCCAAGCGGGACGGACGCCTGATCTGCCACGCCAAGGACCCGATCTCCTCCGGGCTCGCCCTCGACAATTTCATTCCCAGGGGCCATTTCGAACGGACCGGCGCCGAGCTCTTTTCGATGGGGGCAGGCGGTTCCACCATTGCCCTGACCTGGCACATGGTGCGAGAGGCACGCGGCGCCGACCGGCCGTCGCGCATCGTGGTCTCCAATCGCAGCCAGCCCCGCCTCGACGAGATCCGGCGCATTCACGAAGAGATCGGCATGCCGGTGCCGGTCGATTACGTGCTCGCACCCCACCCGACGGACAATGACGCGGTCACCGCTGCCCTGAAGCCAGGTTCTGTGGTGATCAATGCCACCGGGCTCGGCAAGGATGCGCCCGGTTCGCCGCTCACCGATGCGGTGGTCTTTCCGGAACAGGCGATCGTGTGGGATCTCAACTATCGCGGCGACCTCGTCTTCCTCGACCAGGCCCGGCGCCAGCAGGCGGCACGTCATCTGCAGATCGAGGATGGCTGGACCTATTTCCTGCATGGCTGGACTCAGGTGATCGCCGAGGTCTTCGACATCGAGATCCCAACCGCCGGCCCCTCCTTCGAGCGGCTGGGCGAGATCGCCATCGCCGCTTCCAAGGGGTGATGCCGTGGAACGTATCCTGGTCACGCCGCGCTCGCTGACATCGGCGACCCATCCCCTGGTCGAACGCCTCCGGGCCGAGGGCCACGAGATCGTCATGCCGGCGCCCGGCAAATTGCCGGATGAGGCGGACCTGCTCGCACTCGTGCCGGGCGTGACCGGCTGGCTGGCGGGGGTGGAGAAGATCTCGCCGCGTGTCATCGCCGCGGCGAGCTCGCTGCGGGCGATCAGCCGCAACGGCACCGGGACCGACAATCTGCCGGTCGATACGCTGCTCGCGCGCAAGATCGCCGTGCGCATCGCCGCAGGCGCTAATGCGGCGGGTGTGGCGGAGCTTGCCATCGGCCTGATCTTCGCGGCGCTCCGCCAGATTCCCCTTTGTGATGCCGGCATCAAGCAGGGGAGCTGGCCGCGCCGGATCGGTGCCGAGATCCGGGGCCGCAAGGTCGGCGTGGTCGGCTGTGGCGCCATTGGCGCCGAGGTCGCGCGCCTGGCTGCCGCGCTCGGGGCCGAGATTCTCGCCTATGATCCGCAACGTCCTGCCGTCAATGTCGAGGCAAGCAGCCTGCGCTGGGTGGAGATTTCAGGCATGCTGGCGGAAGCCGATGTCGTCACGCTTCATTGTCCGGCGCCGGCCGATGGTCGTCCCCTGCTGGGCGCGACCGAATTCGCGGCCATGCGGCGTGGCGCGGTGGTGATCAACACGGCGCGGTCGTCGCTGGTCGATGAAGCGGCTCTGCTGGAGGCCCTCGAAGACGGGCGTCTCGGCTGTTACGCCACCGATGTTTTCGAAGAGGAGCCGCCGGCGAGCCTCGCTCTCGCCGGCCACGCCGGAGTGATCGCCACCAGCCATATCGGCGGCTTCACCCAGGAGAGCGTCGACAGGGCCACCGAGGTCGCCATCGCCAATCTGATGGATGCGCTGCAGGGGAGGGCGTGAGGGAATGCTGGAAGTCCTGCCCTTTGCCGGCCCGCTGGCCGGACAGCTCGCGAACCGTCCGCAGGCCGGCCTCTCGCTCTACTGGCTCGGGCAGGCCGGTTTCCTTCTCGACAGCGGCCGGCGCCGCCTGCTGATCGACCCCTATCTCTCGGATTCGCTGGCGCAGAAATATCGCGATCGCGGCCCCTCGCATGAACGCATGATGCCGGCACCGATCGAGATCGAGGACATGCCGCCGCTCGATTTCATCCTCTGCACTCACCACCACACCGATCACCTCGATGCGGCGACATTGACCCCGCTCGCCCGGCGCTTTCCGCGGCTGCGCCTGGTGGTGCCCAAGGCCTCGCTGAAACTGGCGCAGGAGAGAACCGGGCTCGATGCGGAGCGCTTCATCGGCCTGGATGCCGGCGAAACCCTCATGCTCGACCAGGACATCGAGGTGCGCGCGGTGCGGGCTGCCCATGAAGCGCTGCAGCGGGACGAGCAGGGCCATCACCTGTTTCTGGGCTATGGCCTCGCGCTGAACGGTGTGTGTGTCTTCCATTCCGGCGATACGATCCCCTTTGCCGGGCAGGTGGATGAGGTGAGGGCCCTGGCGCCCGACCTGGCGCTGCTGCCGGTGAACGGCCGCTCACCGGAGCTTGCCGCTGCCGGCATCGCCGGCAATCTTACCCTGGATGAGGCGGTCGAACTGGCCTCGTCCGGAGGCATCGGGGCCGTGCTCGCCCATCATTACGGCCTCTTTGCCTTCAATACGCTTGCGCCAGAGCGGATCGACGCGAAGGCCGCCGCGATGACGGGGCCGCCCCGGCTGCTTCGAGCCGGGATTGGAATCGAGTATAGGCTGACAGCTCCGTCCGAGACGACGGATTGAGCCCTCCGATCCGAAGAGGGAGCCAGAAAGGGAAGCCGTTCATGACCTTGCCGGATCAGACCTCATCGCAGCCCGGACCCCGGACCACGATCCAGAACGTGCTGGAGGTGATCCGGCTGACCTTGGGCGAACTGCGCAAGTCCGACCGCAAGGTCGCCGACCTCATCCTGGCCGATCCCCAGCGCATCCTCAACGCCACGGTGGCGGAGACGGCGCTCGCCGCCGGGGTGAGCGAGCCCACGGTCATCCGTTTCTGTGCCGCCATCGGCTGCAACGGCTTCCAGGATTTCAAGCTGCGCCTGGCCCAGAGCCTGGCGTTGGGCACGCCGGCCACCCATTCGGTGCTGCTCGGCACCGATACGCCGGAAACCGTGGTCGAGAAGATCTTCGACTACACCATCACCAGCCTGGATTGGGCGCGCCATCATCTCGACAAGGCGGCTTTGGCCCGGGCGATCGACATCCTGGAGAAGGCGACGGCCATCGAATTCTTCGGCCTGGGCGCTTCGGGCGTGGTGGCGCGCGATGCCCAGCAGAAATTCCCGCTGTTCGGTGTGCCCTGCGGGGCCCAGCACGATACCCACCAGCAGATCATGGTCGCCTCGATGATGAAGCCGGGCGATGTGGCGGTGGTGATCTCCCACACCGGGCGTTCGCGCTCGATCATCGAGGTAGCCCGCACTGCGCGCGAGAACGGGGCCAAGGTCATCGGCCTGACCGGGTTCGAGACCTCGCTCGCCAGCCATTGCGACGTGGCCTTGCTGGTGGAGACGCTCGACAACACGAACATCTACACCCCCACCACCTCGCGCATCGCCGCCCTGGTGGTGATCGACGTGCTGTCGACCGCGGTGGCACTACGCCGCGACGAGGCCCATGTCCGGCGCTTCCAGGCGATGAAGCGCAAGCTCGCCGAATACCGCATCGGTGAATAAGGGAGATGTGGAAACCGGCGGACGAAGGCGGCCGGGGGTTGTGAGCAGCCCCTCAGGGGCGCTATGGCTATGGCGTTTTGCGATTTGACGGAATCACCAAGAATCGCAAAGACGCGTCAAAACAATGAGTTAGAGTAAAGCGGCGGTTACGTGTAAACGCGCTTTGCTCTAGGACGAAACCGGAATCACTGCTTGAGATGAAGATCGAAATCGAGATGGGCGTCGCGTCTGCCGCCGGCAGTGCGCCTGCAATGCTCGACATCGAGGAATTGCTGGCCACGCGCCTGCTCGTGCAGGGCAATTCGGGTTCCGGCAAATCGCATCTCCTGCGCCGGCTGCTCGAGCAGAGCGCTCCGCATGTCCAGCAGGTCATCATCGACCCCGAGGGCGAGTTCGCCAGCCTGTCGGATCGCTACGGCCATGTCGTCATCGACGGCGAACGCAGCCTGGCCGAACTCGAGCACATCGCCCAGCGCGTGCGCCAGCACCGGGTCTCGGCGGTGCTGGTCTTGGAGAGCCTCGACGCCGAGATGCAGATGAAGGCGGCCGCCGCCTTCCTCAACGCCCTGTTCGACGCCGAGCGCGACTTCTGGTTCCCGATGCTGGTGGTCGTCGACGAGGCCCAGCTTTTTGCGCCCGCCGCTTCCGGCGATGTCGGGGAGGAGGCGCGCAAGGTCTCGCTCGGCGCCATGACCAACCTGATGTGCCGCGGCCGCAAGCGCGGCCTTGCCGGCATCATCGCCACCCAGCGCCTAGCCAAGCTGGCCAAGAACGTCGCCGCCGAGGCGTCCAACTTCCTGATGGGGCGCACCTTTCTCGACATCGACATGGCGCGCGCCGCCGACCTGCTCGGCCTCGATCGGCGCCAGGCCGAGACTTTCCGGGAACTGCAGCGCGGCCAGTTCGTGGCGCTCGGCCCGGCCTTGTCACGCCGTCCGCTTCCCATCAAGGTCGGCCCGGTGGAGACGCGCCCCAAGGTGGCGACGCCCAAGCTGACGCCGCTGCCGGAAGGGGGCGAGGCGGCGCGCGATCTCATCCTGGCGCCCGTGCCGATGGCGGCGCCGCGTCCGCGCCCCGAGCGCCGCGTGGTGACACCGCCGCCGATGTCGACCACCGAGATCCTCGAGCAGCTCGTGCGCGAGAGGCCTGCGGAAGCCATCGGCGAGGAAGCCTTGCCTGCCATGCTGCCTGCCGAGCTGCAGCAGGCCCATGCCCGCATCGCCTTTGCGATCATGCAGGAGCCGGATGCGAGTTTCCGCACCGATGCCGTGCTCTATCAGGATTTCATCGTGCGCTGCCGCATCGAGCGGCTTGGCGGCTCGCCGCCCGCCATGGCCGAGTTCAAATTCCTGCTCAGCGCAGCCCGCGCCGGTCTCGATCCCGACGGTATCGACCAGGAGCAATGGCAGCGTGCGCTCGATCACGCCCGCCTTGTGCCGGCTGACCTCCAGGCCGTGTTCCTGATTCTCGCGGCGGCGGCGATGACGGGGCTGCCATGCCCTCCGGACGCCGAAATCGCCAGGCGCTGCGGCAGCCATTCGGCGGGCCGTGCCCGCAGCCAGATCCGCCATCTGCAGAATGCGGACTTCGTGATGACTCGCGTCGACATGCGTGGCGCGCGCATCGCCGTGATTCCCGATCTTGGCTGGGAGACTGCGCCCGGCGATCCCAATGGCCCTGCGCTCGACAGGGATGGCCTAGCCGCCGCCGAGTGACGACGGCTCCTGCATCAGCCGCAGGAGACCTCGTACTATCCGGAAGCATTAGTGTGGCGATGACCAAAAGCCCCCTAGGATGAGCGTAATAAACCAAAGCAGGCCTGAAATTCATCTGACTCTGTCGATATAATCGTGGCATAGAGCTAATCGGTTGATGGCTCCTCCAATTCAAATATGAGCGGATGATGTCTACCCAGATCGTTCCCCTGATCGTTTGCGGCGGCTCCGGAACGCGGTTGTGGCCGGCCTCGCGGGCCAGCCGACCCAAGCAGTTCCTGCCTTTATTCGGTGATCTCTCGACCTTCCAGGAAACGATGCGGCGTGTAAGCGGCGCCGAGCTGTTCGGCCGGCCCGTCATCGTCACCAACCAGGACCACCGCTTCCTGGTGGCCGACCAGTTGCTGTCCATCGGCGTCGAGGCCGATATCGTGCTCGAGCCCGAGGCGCGCGATTCCGGCCCGGCCATTGCTGCCGGCGCGGCTTTCATCGCTGCGCGCGACGGCGCCAAGACCCCGGTTCTGACGCTGGCCGCCGACCACCGCGTGCGCGATATCGAAGGCTTCCGCGCCGCCTGCGTGGCGGCGCGTCGTGGTGCTGCCAAGAAGAGCATCGTCACTTTCGGCGTGGTGCCCAACCAGCCCGCCACCGGCTATGGCTATATCGAGGCCGGCGAGCCCCTGGTCGACGGCGTCATGAAGGTGCGCCGCTTCGTCGAAAAGCCCGATGCCGAGACCGCCACGCGCTATGTGCGCGAAGGCTATCTGTGGAACTCCGGCAATTTCCTGTTCGAGGCCGGTTTCTTCCTCTCTGAATATGCCCGCTGCGAGCCCGATACCATCGAGGCGGTGAACGAGGCGGTCGCCAAGGCCAAGCTCGACCTCGGCTTCCTGCGCCTCGATGCCGAGGCCTTTGCCCGTTGCGGCAAGCGCTCGGTCGACTATGCCGTGATGGAGAAGACCCAGGCCGCCGCCGTGGTGCCGGCGAGCTTCGACTGGTCGGATGTCGGCTCCTGGGGGGCGGTGCGCGAGCTCTCGCCGCAGGACGAGGCCGGCAACGCCAAGCTGGGCGAAGCGCTGTTCGTCAATGCCCGCAACAATCTGGTGTCTTCGGAGCGCCAGCTCGTCTGCGTCGTCGGCCTGGACGACCTTGCCGTCATCACCACCGGCGATGCCGTGCTGGTGGCCCGCCGCGACGATGCCGCCGGCATCAAGGCGCTGGTCGAGAAGCTCAAGCAGAGCCATAACGGCCTGACCCAGGACCATCTGCAGTCCTACCGTCCGTGGGGGCACTACAAGTCGCTCGATCTCGGTGCGCGCCACCAGGTCAAGCGCATCGTGGTCAAGCCCGGCGGCCAGCTCTCCCTGCAGAAGCACCATCACCGTTCCGAGCACTGGATCGTGGTGCGCGGCGTCGCCAATGTCAGCATCAACGGCCAGATCAAGACGCTGCATGAGAACGAGTCGATCTATATCCCGATCGGCTCGACCCATCGGCTGGAGAATCCCGGCAAGATCGAGCTCGAACTGATCGAAGTGCAGACCGGTTCCTATCTCGGCGAGGACGACATCATCCGCATCGAGGACATCTACAATCGCGCCGCGTCCTGAGGCGCCAATAAACCTTCTCCCCTTGTGGGAGAAGGTGGCGCGCAGCGCCGGATGAGGGGTTGATGGAACCTAACAATTCTTGGTGACCTCTCCGGAGGTGACCTAGATGGGTCGCAAAACCCCTCATCCGTCCCTTCGGGACACCTTCTCCCGCAAGGGGAGAAGGTTAGGGTAGCGCCTTTGCGTGCTGCCCCTACCAGCAGGTGTAGCCGCCATCGACGGTGACGATCGAGCCGGTCATCAGGCTGGCGGCATCGGAAGCCAGGAACTGCACGGCGGAGGCGATTTCCTCCGGCTCGCCCATCCGCCCCTGCGGTGTCATCTCCAACCAGGTCTTGAACATTGCCGCATTGGCCGGGTCCGTCGCGGCATAGGCAGTCAGCGGCGTGTTGATATAGGTCGGCGCCACCGAGTTGACGCGTACGCCGCGCAGGCCCCATTCCGCCGCCAGGGACTTGGTGAGGTGATGCACACCGGCCTTGGAGGCGTTGTAGTAGGACTGCTCCTGCGGTTTGTTGACGATGATGCCGGACATCGAGCCGATATTGATGATCGAGCCCTTTCTGGCGGCCAGCATGTGCTTGCCGAAGGCGCGGCAGCACCAGAACACGCCATTCAGATTGACGTCGAGCACGTTGAGCCAATGCTCGTCGGCGACGTCCTCGGCCGGGGTCATCGAGCGGGCGATGCCGGCATTGTTGACCAGGATCTCGACGGTGCGGCCCTTGGCGGCGAGGTCGTCGGCCACGGCGGTCACTTCCGCCGAATTGGTGACGTCCATCTTCACCGTCTCGGCCTTGTAGCCCTTGGCTGCGAGGGCGGCCTGCCCCTCTGCCGCGACCTTCATGTCGAAATCGGCGATGACCACTTCGGCCCCGAACTCGGCCAGGGCTTCGGCGCAGGCCAGGCCTATGCCACGCCCGCCGCCCGTGACGAGGGCATGCCGGCCAGTGAGATCGAGTTTCTTCTTATACATCGCGGATCCTTTCCATGCGTCGCTCCCGTTTGCTGCATCGATTTTGCAAACGGGACAAAAGCCCGTGCAGCTACGGATCAATCTAATGCGGCATGCCGATTCGACGAAGTCAATCCTGCATTGGCCCTACAATTGGACGGGCATTTCGTGGGCTGTCTTCAAAGCCGAATCGAACGTCACAGGAAGCTCGACCTTCGTCATCACCGGACATCTCGTCCTCCACCGGACGAGGTGTCCGGTGTAGATCCAGGGGCCACAATCTCGACGGGTTGCGCCAAGCCGGATGCCCGGGACAAGCCCCGGGCATGACAAAAGTTGGAGCCCTTTCCGGTTCCGTCGCGAATTTTGAGTCCGTCTCTGGAGACCTGCCCTCCAGAATCAGGCGAGGGACAGGCCCTTGTCGTCGAAGCGATGCAGGCGGTCGGGCTGCGGCGTGAGATAGATGGTATCGCCGGTGGTGAGGCTGAACTCGCCGGGTGCTCGCGCGGTGACGCGGGTGCCCTCGTCGAGATCGACATAGAAGAAGGTGTCCGAGCCCAGATGCTCGGAGATCGAGATCTTGCCCTTCCATTGCCCCTCGCTCGGGGACAGGTTGAGATGCTCGGGACGGATGCCGATGGTGGTGGCGTTGTAGTTTGCCGCCGCGCCATCCTTGAGGAAGTTCATCTTGGGCGAACCGATGAAGCCGGCGACGAACAGGTTCCTGGGCTTGTTGTAGAGCTGGAGCGGCGAGCCGACCTGCTCGACATTGCCGGCATTGAGCACCACGATCTTGTCGGCCATGGTCATGGCCTCGACCTGGTCGTGGGTGACGTAGATCATCGTGGTCTTCAGATCCTTGTGGAGCTGCGAGATCTCGATGCGCATGTTGACGCGCAGCGCCGCGTCGAGGTTCGACAAGGGCTCGTCGAACAGGAAGGCCTTGGGCGAACGCACGATGGCGCGGCCGATGGCGACGCGCTGGCGCTGGCCGCCCGAGAGCTGGCGCGGCTTGCGGTCGAGATAATTGGTGAGGTTGAGCGAGGCGGCGGCCTTGGCGACCTTCTGGTCGATGACGTCCTTGCTCTCGCCCGCCATCTTCAAGGCGAAGGCGATGTTGTTGCGCACGCTCATATGCGGGTAGAGCGCGTAGGACTGGAACACCATGGCCAGCCCTCGCTTGGACGGCGGGGCCTGTGCCATGTCGACGCCGTCGATCTTGATCTCGCCCGAGGTGGTGTCCTCCAGGCCGGCGATCAGGCGCAGCAAAGTGGACTTGCCGCAGCCCGACGGACCGACGAAGACCACGAACTCGCCATCCTCGATGTCGAGGTCGAGATCGGGAATGATCACGACTTCACCGAAGGCCTTGCGCACATTGCGAAGATTGAAGCGGCCCATTTACGCAGCTCCCCATTCTGACATGTTGTTGTTCGTCATTTCACGGCGCCGAAGGTCAGGCCGCGGACGAGTTGTTTTTGCGAGAACCAGCCGAGCACCACGATCGGCAGGATGGCGAGGGTCGAGGCGGCCGACAACGTGGCCCAGAACAACCCCATCTTGGCCGAGTAGCCCGCGATGAACTGCGGCAGCGGCGCGGCGTCGAAAGTGGTCAGGTTCAGGGTCCAGAACGCCTCGTTCCAGGCCAGGATCGTGTTGAGCAAAAGCGTGGAGGCGATGCCGGGGACGGCCATCGGCGTCAGCACATAGACGATCTCGCGCCAGAGCGAGGCGCCGTCCATGCGGGCCGCTTCCAGGATCTCGCCGGGGATCTCCTTGAAATAGGTGTAGAGCATCCACACCACGATCGGCAGGTTCAGTAGGAACAGGACGACCATCACGCTCCAGCGGCTGTCGAGCAGGCCCCAGCGGTTGAAGAGCAGGAAGATCGGCATCAGGGCGCCCACCGCCGGCATCATCTTGGTGGAGAGCATCCACATCAAGAGATCCTTGGTGCGCTTGCCGGGCGCGAAGGCCATGGCCCAGGCGGCCGGAACCGCGAAGATCAGGCCGAGCAGGGTGGAGCCGACCGACAGGAAGATCGAGTTGAGCGCGGCCCTGCCATAGTTGGATTCCGTAAAGATGTTGCGATAGTTCTCCAGCGTCCATTCGAAGAAGACGAATTTTGGCGGCAGGATGCCTGCCTCGCCTTCCGTCTTGAAGCTGGTGATCACCATCCAGAGGATCGGGAAGAAGATCAGGAAGCCGACGATCCAGGCGGCGGCTGTCACGACGACCTTGCGCCGGGTGGAAACTGCGCGTGCCATGGCTCAGGCCTCCAGATTCTTGCCGATCATGCGGACGAGGAAGAAGGCGACGATATTGGCCAGCACCACGGCGACCAGCGCGCCGGCCGAGGCCGCTCCGATATCGTGGTCGCCCGCTTCGGTGAGATAGACCAGGAAGGGCAGATTGGCCGTGTTCAAGCTGCCATTGGTCGTGACCTTGATCTCGGCGAAGATGTTGAGGAGGAAGATGGTCTCGATCAGGATCACCACCGTGATGGCGCGCGAGAGATGCGGCAGCACGATGTAGAAGAAGTAGGAGATCGGCTTGGCGCCGTCGAGCTGGGAGGCTTCCTTCTGTTCCTCGTCCAGCGACTGGATGGCGGTGAGCAGGATCAGGGTGGCGAAGGGCAGCCATTGCCAGGCTACGATGATGATGATCGACAGCAGCGGCCAGTTGGTGAACCAGACGACCACCGGCAGGTGGAGCACCTGCGAGACCCAGGTCAGCATGCCGCCGTCGGCATTCATGAACAGGTTCTTCCAGATCAGCGCGGCCACTGTCGGCATCACGAAGAACGGCGCCAACACCATCAGGCGCACGATGCCCTGGCCGGCGAAGGGCTGATCCATCAGCAGGGCGATCAGGATGCCCCCGACGATGGTGATGGCAAGCACGGAGCCCACGATCAGCAGCGAGACGCCCAGCGACTTGAAGAAGGTGGGGTCCGTCAGAAAGTAGGTATAGTTCCCGAAGCTGTTCCAGTAGAAATTCGTCGGATCGTCGAGCGTATAGTTGTTCAACGAATAATAGATCGTCAGAACGAGCGGAACGATCATCCAGATGAAGAGCATGATGACCGAGGGCGCGACGGCCACCCTGGCGAGCACACGCGTCTGCTGCGTTGCCATCTTGAGGTCCTCCCCACAGACCAAATCTTGAATGTTTCCGAGCAAAGCGCGTTCAGGCTCGAACCCCGTATGTGAGCCCAATCTTTGCTTCGACGCGTCTTGGCTTCTTTGACGACCCCTTCGAATCCCCAAAAAGCGTTCGTTCAAGTCTTCGAAAGGGGGCTGCCCCGGTGATGAAGAGCCGGGACAGCCAAGTTTCAGGAGGGGCGATGAGCCCCGTCCCGGGAGGAAGGGGTCACTTGATGTAGCCGGCCTTGGTCATGGTGCGGGTCACCAGCTTCTGCGATGCGGCCAGGGCATCGTCGATCGAAGCCGAGCCGGCCAGGGCCGAGGAGAATTGCTGGCCCACCGAGGTGCCCATGCCCTGGAACTCGGGAATGGCGACGAACTGCACGCCGACATAGGGCACCGGCTTGACGGTGGGATGGGTCGGATCAGCTGACATGATCGAATCCAGCGTCAGCTTGGCGAAGGGCGCAGCCTTCTGGTAGTCGGGATTGTTGTAGAGCGAGGTGCGGGTCCCGGGAGGTGCCGCAGCCCAGTTGCCCTCGGTCTTGGCCACCAGGGCCGAATAGTCCTTGCTGGTGGCCCAGGCGATGAACTTCTCGGCGGCTTCCACCTTCTGCGAGCCGGCGGGGACCGCGAGCGACCAGGCCCACAGCCAGTTGGCGTTCTTGCCCTGGCCGGTATTGGGGGCGAGGGCGAAGCCGACCTTGTCGGACACAGTCGACTGCTTGGGGTCGGTCACGAAGCCGGCCGCTACCGTAGCGTCGATCCACATGGCGCATTTGCCCTGGTTGAACAGGGTGAGGTTCTCGTTGAAGCCGTTGGAGGAAGCATCCGGCGGGCCGGCTTCCTTGAGCAGGTTCACATAGAAGGTGAGCGTGGCCTTCCATTCGGGCTGGTCGAACTGGGGCTTCCAGCTTTCGTCGAACCAGCGGGCGCCGAACGAGTTCGACATGGCGGTGAGGAAGGCCATGTTCTCGCCCCAGCCGGCCTTGCCGCGCAGGCAGATGCCATAGGTGTCGGCGGTCTTCAGCTTCTTGGCGGCATCCGCCACGAAGTCCCAGGTCGGGCTGTCGGGCATCTTCAGCCCGGCCTTCTCGAACAGGTCCTTGCGATACATGATCATCGAGGACTCGCCGTAGAACGGAGCGGCGTAGAGCTTGCCTTCATAGGTCAGGCCGTCGCGGATCGGCTTGATCAGGTCATTGGTGTCATAGTTGTCGCCGAGCTTGTCGAGCGAGACCAGCCAACCCTTCTTGGCCCAGATCGGCACTTCATAGGTACCGATGGTGAGGATGTCGAACTGGCCGGCCTTGGTGGCGATGTCGGTCGTCACCTTCTCGCGCAGGGCATTCTCCTCGAGGGTGACCCAGTTCAGCGTGATGTCCGGATTGGCCTTGGTGAAATCCTCCGAAAGCTTCTGCATCCGGACCATGTCGCCATTGTTCACCGTGGCGATCGTCAGTGTCTCGGCGGCTCCGGCCACCGTAGACCAGGCGAGGGAAACGCCGCAGGCAAGCGCGCCTGCAAGCGAAATCAGTGATTTTGCCGTTTGCACCAGAACCTCCCGTCAAAAATGCGCACCGCTTGTCACGGCTTGTGGGCGTGGGCAGACGCCCAATACGAGAGCATATTCTCAGCGGCGCGGCTTAATGTCAAGCTGAGTCATGCGCCGGGATTGCGCCTGCTGGGCAGGCAAGCACCAGCGCGCGCGGAAGAGGGGCCGCGCGTCGGGCGATTTTCGGTTCTGGGCAGGGGTGGGTCTATTCGAGCAGAGCGATGGCCGTCTGTTCGTCGGTGATCAGACCGGAAAGCAGGTCGCCCTTCAGGGCGGCGCGGATCGGGGCGATCTTGCGCTGGCCGGCGGCGACGCCGACCACAGGCACGAGACGCGCCAGCCGGTCCGGGCGGAAGCCGGGCAGGCGCTCGGTATAATCGTTCTGCAGGATGCGGCCGTTGCGGTCGAAGGGCCAGGCGGCGATCTCGCCGATGGCGCCATTCTCGATGAGATAATGCATTTCCTGCTCCAGCACGAAGCCGTCCTGGTGGATCGGAGAGCCGTAGCTGACGTCGCTGACGCCGACATAGACGGCCCGTGCCGTCTCCACCAGATCCTGCAGCAAAGTGTGTACCGGCTGGCTTCTCAGAGCCTGGCAATGCTCGACGGTGTCGGCGAGCACCGGCATTTGCAGCGGGTAGCATTTGGCGTCGAGCTTGTCGGCCAGGCGCATCGCGATCTCGAAGGGGCTGACGCAGCCGTCGCGTGCGGCATTGCCGACGATCGAGACCATCTTGAGGTCGGGGCGCGGCTTGGCCGAGATCTCGCGGACCATGCGCAGCAGGGTGCGTCCGGTCGAAAAGCCGAACACGCCCGAGCCACGCTGGCCGAACTGGGTCTCGAGGATCTGCGCGGCGGCCAGTCCCACGGCTGCGAGCGGGTCGTGCAGGCCGTTCGGTACGACTTCGCAGATGGTCAGGCCGTAGCTGTCGCGCAATTGCTTGGCCAGGGCCGTGCATTCGGCGATGGGGCTCTGGATGCGGAACTCGATCACGCGTTCCGAGACGGCCAGAGCGACCAGGCGCTGCACGCTCTGGCGCGAAATATCGAACTGGGCGGCGATCTCATCCTGGGTCGCCCCGTCGATGTAGTAGAGCCAGGCGGCGCGGGTGGCGAGATCGAGCTTGCGGTTCTGCAGGTCTGCGAGGTCGCTCATGATATCCCATCCCTCTGAGTATTTGCCCAGGCTGGTTGCGAACGCCCAGTTTTATAACCTAGAATGCATTCATCGGGTAGCGGCGCAAGCCTCAGCATCGAGCGACGGTACGATTTTAGTCTTGCGGCGCTCGGGACAGGCCTCGTTGGGGACAATTCCGGCATTGTTGTCAGGACGGCGTCAGCGCAGCTTGTCCAGCAGCGCCCGCAGCGTGCCGCGCTCTGTCTCGCTCAGCGGCGCCAGGGTCAGGTCCGTGACGGCGGAAGCCTTGGCCACCAATTGGACGTAAAGCGCTTCGCCCGAGGCGGAGAGGGAGACGACGAGGCGGCGACGATCCTCGGCATCGGGCCGGGTTTCGATCAGGCCGCGGCGCGACAGCCGCTCGACCACGCCCTTGACGGTGGCGACGTCCATGGCCGTGAGCCGGCCCAAGAGATTCTGGGAGGAGGTGCCGAGTTCGGCAAGCTTGGCCAGCACCGCCCATTGCATCGGCGTCAGGTCCTCGCCGAGCCCGTCGGAGAACAGGACGGCATGCCGCTGATAGACCTGCCTCAGAATGAAGCCAATCTGATCGTCCAGTCTGTAATCGGTCATGGCATTCCAAGCAGGATTTCTCGATATTGCCCACGAATGGGCGATATCGAGAAATTCTGCAAGCGTTTGAAATTCTGCAGATTCCTCCCGATCGAGCCCGTGGTTCGATCGGGAGGAATCTGCCTGGAGGCGAATCGAGACGTGGACGCCGAGCCTACTTGTCCACGAAGGCCTTTTCGATCACGAAATCGCCCGGCTCACCATGATTGCCCTCGACGGCCCCACGTTCCTCCAAAAGGGCCTTGAGGTCGCGCAGCATTTCGGGGCTGCCGCAGATCATCACGCGATCCTGCTCGATGTCGAGCGGCGGCAGGCCGATATCCTCGAACAGCTTCTCGGACTTGATCAGGTCAGTGATGCGGCCGGTGTTGCGGAAGGCCTCGCGCGTCACCGTCGGATAATAGATGAGCTGCTCGCGCACGGCCTCGCCCAGGAATTCATGGGCGGGAAGCTCGTGGGTGATGCGCTCGCCATAGGCCAGTTCCTGGACCTGGCGGCAACCATGGATCAGCACGATCTTCTCGAAGCGGGCATAGGTCTCCGGATCCTTGATCAGGCTGAGGAAGGGAGCCAGGCCCGTACCGGTACCGACCAGGTAGAGGTAGCGGCCGGGCTTGAGGTTGTCGAGCAGCAGCGTGCCGGTGGCCTTGCGCCCGACGATGATGGCATCGCCTTCCTTCAGATGCTGCAGCCGCGAGGTCAGCGGCCCATCCTGCACCTTGATGGAGAAGAATTCGAGCGTCTCTTCGTGATTGGCGCTGACTAGGCTGTAGGCACGCAGCAGGGGGCGGCCATTGACCGGCAGGCCGATCATGGTGAACTGGCCGTTCTCGAAGCGGAAGCCCGGATCACGCGTGGTGGTGAAACTGAACAGCCTGTCGGTCCAATGATGGACGCTCAGAACCCGTTCCTCGTTGAAATTGCTCATGCTGGCCGCCTTGCCACTAGGCAGGTTCCTCCTGATCGGGCCGCGGTCCGATCAGGAGGAACCTGCAGGATATCAAACTTTCCAGAGTGTCCTGGCGAGGCTCGTCCATGAGCCTCGCCAGGACACTCCGTTCAGGTCGTCACTCATTCTCACCGAGGAGATATCCGCAAATAATCTGGCAATCAAATAAATAAACAAGGAATTGCGTGAATTAGAACCGATCCACGGTGGACGTCCTGATTTTAGGCAAAATTCGTTAGTGTGCAAACGAATTTTGCCTGCCAAAAAATGACCCTCTGCAACAAGTCCTTGCCAAAATGTCGGAAGCAGGGCCAAGTATGCAGCTATTGCAGGCACGCCTTCGAATTGCGGTCAGGCGTCGCCGCTTTCAGCCGGACGAGAACAGGAGGGGCAGCCCCGTTCCCGGTCCGGCATCCATCACCCAGGCATGGAGGCTCGGGCAGGCCCGTTCTGCCGGCTCGAGCTAGAGCAAAACGCGTTTGAACGTAAACGCTCGATTGCTCTAACTCCTTGTTTTGACGCGTCTTTGCGATTCTTGATGATGCGTCAGATTGCAAAACGCTTTCGCGACCGACGGCGCCGGATCGCCGCTGCCGCTACCATCATGGAGACGATCTTGAAGAAGCTTTCCTCGAAGACCCTCGGAAGCCTCGGCGCTGCCATCGCCGTTCCCGGGTATGATCGTTCCGCCGTGCGCCCTGGCATCGTGCATTTCGGCCTCGGCAATTTCCATCGCGTTCACCAGGCCGTCTATGTCGATCGCTGCCTGCACAAGCCCGGTAACGAAGGCTGGGGCATCTGCGGCGTCGAACTGATCGACGTCCCCGCCACCCGGGCCAAGGCCCAGGCCTACCGCGCCCAGGATTGCCTCTACACCGTCACCGAATATGCGCCGGATGGTGCGGCCAGCACGCGGGTGATCGGCGCCATGGTGGATTATCTGCATGCGCCCGACGATCCGGAAGCCGTGCTGGCCCGCCTCAGCCACGCCGATACCCGCATCGTCTCCCTGACGATCACCGAAGGCGGCTACAATCTCGACGAGACCACTGGCGTGTTCAAGCTCGATACGCCGGAGGTGGCGCTCGATCTGGCCGGCGGTCCGCCGCGCACGGCCTTCGGCTACATCGTCGAGGCGCTGCGGCGCCGACGCGAACAGGGCACGAAACCGTTCACGGTGATGTCCTGCGACAATCTCCGTCACAATGGCGGCACGGCGCGCAAGGCCATCGTCTCCTTTGCCCGCGCCCGCGACGCGGGGCTTGCGGCCTGGATCGAAGCCGAGGTCGATTTCCCCAATTCAATGGTCGACCGCATCGCGCCGCAGATTCCGCCCGAGGTGAAGGAGCGCCTCAACAAGCGCAGCGACGTCGATGACGCCGTGCCCGCTTTGGGCGAAACCTTCAGCCAATGGGTGCTGGAGGACGATTTCCGGACCGGGCGCCCGCCCTTCGAAGAGGTCGGGGTCGAGATGCGCGACGACGTGCCGGCCTTCGAGTTCATGAAGGGGCGCATGCTCAATGCCTCCCACATCCTGCTGGCCATGCCCGGTATTCTCATGGGCTACCGCATCGTGCACGAGGCGCTCGCCGACACCCGCCTGCATCGGCTCCTGGAAACCTTTCTCGACCGCGACGCCATTCCGCGCATCGAGGGGCCGAAGGGTGTTTCGCTGGAAGAGTACAAGAACGCGGTGCTCGAGCGCTTCTCGAACCCGGCCATCAACGACCAGCTGCTGCGCATCGCCTTCGACACCACGGCCAAGATCCCGGTCTTCCACTCCAAGACCCTGGAAATGCTGCTGGCGGACGGTGGGGATCTTCGGCGCGAGGCCTTCTTCCTCGCCTGTTTCGGCGCCTATCTGACCGGCAAGGACGACAGGGGCGAGGCGTTCGATGTGGTCGAGCCGCGCCTCAGCGAGCAAGACTGGGAGCTCGTCCGCGGCGGCAATCCACTCGACCTGCTGCGCACCAGCCCCTTCGCCAAGCTCGGCCTCGCCGAGCATATGGAATTCGCCAAGTTCTATGCCGGCTATGTCGCCTCCATCCAGGCGACCTCGGCGGGCCAGACCCTGGCGGCGCTGCTGGTCGAGACGGCGTGAGGAGCGGGGGTGCAGCGCGCTCCCTTCCCCTCGGGGGGAGGTCACCTTGCGGGCGGCATGAGCCGATGGAGTAGTAGCGCCGGAGAATCCGGCATTCGATCGGCCTCCCGTTTCATGGCCGTTGCTCAGACTGCCCGAACTTCGGTAAGCCGCCTGACGGCATGCTCGTCATCCCAGCAGACGGCGGCTTCCCATGCGGCGGACGCCTGCGCAGCGATGTCATAGGCGTTGCCGTCGAGGCCGGCGGCGTTGTGAGGCAGAGCCAGGTCGAGGTCGGGGACGTCGACATGCGACTCGTCCCAGTCGATCAGCGCGACCCGATCCGCGGTCATGCGGATGTTGCGCGGATTGGGATCACCATGGACGACGCAGGTCCCACACCCGATCAGCCGTGCCCATGCAGCCCGGCATCGGGCAACGCCCTCCGACGGCATCGCGGTGAGATCGATCCTCGTCCCGGTCTCGGCGCTCAGGAGGTCGATCGACGATCGCCAGCCTGGACGCTGCGGCCACCCCTGTGTCACCCGATGCAACCGGCGAAGCACGTCGGCGACGCGACGCCACTCGGCCTGCGTCTCCGGCGGTCCGCCTTCCACATGGGTCATCACCACCAGACCATCTGCGAACAGACGGCCGTCTGTCGTGGGAATCGGCACCGGCACGGTCAGACCTTCACGGTCGAGGTAGCAGAGGAGTTCGGTCTCCCAAGCCAGATCGGCATCGCTCCTGGTACCCAAACGACCGACTGCAAGGTGCCCGCGGACACGTACGCTCCACACATCATTGGCAACGCCGCCGGAAAGCGGTTCGATGCGAGCGACGTCCGCACCCCACTGGCTGAGTGCCTCCCATCCCACTGGCGACCCTTTCGACCAACCACCGGTTCCCAACTCTAGCTCAGGCGCGTGGCACCGCAAGGGAGAAGGCCGTCGCCCTCCATCCTGACAAGCCTCAATCCAGGTTGATCGTCTCGGCGCCCGGCCAGGTGACCTTGTAGCCGAAATTGATGTCCTTGCTGGCGCCGGGGGCGAGATCCACCGTCCAGACCAGCACGCCACGGCGATTGTCGGCGTCGCGCTGGGTCGGTGGGGTCATCTGGGCGGAGGATTCCACTTTGATGTCCTTGTTCTCGGCGACCGGCAGGGCTTCCTCGATCGACAGCTTGATGGCATTGGCGCGGCCATTGCGCAGGCTGATCTTGTAGTCGCGCCTTTCGCTGGTGGTGGGGCGAGCGATGCCGGTGTTGCTTTCCAGCTTGCGCGTCACTGCCCGTTCCACCTTGATGCGATCATCGGCGCCGAAGCCGAGGCGCACGGGTTCTCCCCTGGTGGCGAGCGGCATGGCGGTCTGGCCGGCATAGAGGCCGTCACGATAGATCGAGACGGAACCCGGAAAAAGCGGCGTATCCCCGCCATTGCTGAAGCTGGCCTCGAGGAAGGCCGTCTGCTGCAGGGAGGGGACGGCACGCGCCACGATTTCCGGCGTGAGCGTGGCCGAGGCGAGGCGCAATGCCTTGGAACCCGGCCCCGAGGGCACGCTGGCGCGGGCCGGAAGGGCCCACACGCTCTGGTAGCCGGCCGTGTTGAGCTTTGCCTCGGTCTCTCGCCCCGGCCTTGGCTGGGCCTGCGCCGCTGCGGAAGCTTTCGGTGCCGGGGGCGCTGCGCTCTCTTCGGCACGGCTGCGCGCCAGAGCATCGGCCGGCAGCACGTCATAGTCGGGCTGGAAATTGAGGACATAGCTGGCAAGCTTGGGAGGCGCGGCGCCCGTGGTGGCGCGGGCGGTCGAGATGGTGAGGGCGACGTCGCTCCAGTCCTCGCCGGTCGCTTGCGTGATCTTGGCCCGCCGTACGAGTTCGAGTTCACCCTTCTCGCTGTCGAGGCGGGCATCGTAGAGCGGTGACCAGCCGGCATTGCCGATCAGGTAGGAGACGGCGATGCGGCCTTTCACGGCCTGCTCGGCATTGACGGAGAGGCGGAGCTGCGTGCGCTTCTGGCCCTCGGGCCGACCATCGCGCTGGCTCTGCAGCCTGGCGATGTCCTCGTCGAGATCGCGAATCTTGAGCGCATTCTGGCGCAGTGCCTCATTGACCTCTGCCATGTCGTCGCCGACGGCGTTCCAGGCGCCGCGCAGGGCGGCGACGTTGCTGCCCTCCTTGGCCGCGTTGAAGGTGGCGCCATTGGCGAAGCGTTCGATCAGACCGCGCTTGGCGAGCAGGGCCTTGCCGATCCCGGCCAGGCCGTCGCGCTGATCCTTGAGATCCTGCAGGGTCTTGTTCGCCGCAGCATCGGGTACGGGGCCGTCGCTCAGGGCATTGGCGATGTCGGTTCCCGCCAGGGAGACGCCAGAGGCCTCACGCATGTCGACCCGGATCGAGGCTGCGTCGAGACCTGCGGGCAGATCCTTGGCGACCAGCACATTCTCGCCCGCCGGTATGTCGAATTCGATCACCCGGGTGACCGTGGCGCCGTCGGGATAGACAGAAACGGCATCGATCTTCGACTGCACCCCCAGATCCGCTGCAAAGACCGGCGTGGTACCCAGGAGCAGAAAGGCAGTAAGAGCGAGGCGAGGGACGGGGGACATGACGGATCTCCGTTGCGGGACCGCCATGGGAAGGCAGGATTGCGGCGTGATGGCGACCGCAACCTCGAGCTGTATCGGGGGGAACAGAGAGCGCCGGCCTTGCCGGCGAGGGGGCCGGAAGATCGGCACGTCAAAACCGCATTGCGACCGGCGGGGTGGCGCCGATCGCATGGGGCAATTTGGGATCAGCCGCGCCCGCGTTCGGAAATCACCGGCTTCACGCGCAGCTCGATGAAATTCTCGATTTCCCTCAGCCGGCGGCGGGCGTCGAGGATGTCGGGACCGATGCCGTAGCGCCAGGAGATGTCGGTGCGCCTGACGTCGGCGACCAGCGCCTCGAGGTCGGCAATCCAGCCATCGGCAGCCCTTTCTTCGCGGAAGAAGCCTTCGGCGAGCAAGGTCGGCTTGTAGCGCCGCATGATCACCGTCAACTCGTTGAGCGAGAATTCGGGATGGTACTGGATGCCCCAGAAACGTCCGCCATCATGGCTGATATCGACCGCCTGTACGTCGCTCACCGTGTTGCTGGCAAGCACGATGGCACCTTCCGGCAGCGCCTCGACCTCGTCGCCATGCACGCAAGGGCTGGTGAAGATGGGCGCCTTGCCAGCGTAGAGCGGGTGGTCGCGTCCCTCGGCCGTCAGCGTGATGTCGCGCGCGATGCCAACTTCGCGGCCCTTGGGATTTGATCGTACCGAGCCGCCGGCGGCCACGGTCGCCACCTGCAGGCCCCAGCAGGAACCGAAGAAGGGCGTGCCGGACTTGTAGACCTCGCGGGCCAGCTCGACCTGGCGCATCGATTCGGGCTCGGCCTTCCAGATGTTGAGGCCGGAGCCGGTGATGACGACACCGTCATAGCTTTCGAGGCCGGCGGCATCCGGCAGGTTGGCACCTTCGTCGGCGGGCAGGGCGATGTCGCAGATCGCATCCGGCGCCAGGCTCTTCAGTACCGCCGCATAGGATTCCGACGGCGTGAGGCCGTAGGTCGCGCGGTGACGTTCACGCGCTGCACGGACATTGCCTTCGACGACGAGGAGACGCATTGCTCACCTGTGATCACATTTTGCCGCGACCGGGTTTAGCAGTCCGCGAGCCGGCGGGAAAGGGTGAAGAGTAACGATCCGTACAAGATGGGGGCCGGGGCGGCAAAATGAAGCGTTTGGTATGCGCCCTTGGGAGATTTTTCGGCGCAAACCCGCCGGAGCAAGGTTCCGCTCAGGGAAATGAATCGACGATCTTTATCTCGCCGATGATCGCGGCATTGAAGGCGGGAAGATCTTCGGCCGGGATCCAGTATTCCTGGTGATCCTTGCCACCGGCATCCTGGACCGCATAGCGCTCAAGGAAGGCCTGATCGACGTCAAAACGGGTCACGAAACCGGAGCCGCTGGCCGGTACATTCCAGTCTCGCGCAATCTTCACCGCGTAAGCGTGCGTCGTGACGGGGTAGAAGATGGGCTGGTCCGGCAGGCGTGGCGGAAACGCCTTCATTCCGCTCGCTTGGATCAGCGCCAACTCCGCCGGACCGACTGGACGCCAGAGTGTTACGCCGTCCATATCACATCCTCCCTTTGCCGGCGCCCTGTCGACGACAGCAGGCACCGGCGCCTTGTCAATGATGATCGCTGTCTCAGAAAGTCAGCGCCTTCACCTGCACCACGTTCGGGATGGTGTTGATTTCCTTGAGCAGGGTTTCGCCCACCACCTGGTCGATGCCGACCAGGGCGATGGCATTGCCGCCTTCGAAATCGCGGCCGAACTGCATATGGGCGATGTTGATGCCGTTCTCGCCGAGCAGCGTGCCGATGCGGCCGATGAAGCCGGGGCGATCGTGGTTGGTGATGTAGAGCATGCGTGGCAGCAGGTCCGCCTCCACATTGATGCCCTTGATCTGCACGATACGCGGCTTGGTGCCGGCGATGATGGTGCCGGCCACGGCCCGGGTCAGGTTCTCGGTCTCGACCTCCAGCGTGATCAGGCTGTCGTGGTCGCCCGTCTTCTCGCGCGTGGTCTCCTCGATGACGATGCCGCGCTCGCGCGCGACGCTGGGGGCGGCCACGATGTTGATGTCGGCCAGGGCCGGGCGCAGCAGGCCCGCCACCGCGGCCGACGTCAGTGCCTTGATCTTCATGTGGGCGACATCGCCCTCATAGACGATGCGGATGGTCTTGATGTCGGTCTCGGTGAGCTGGCCGGCAAAGGAGCCGAGCTTCTCGGCAAGCGAGATATAGGGCTTGAGGCGCGGGGCCTCTTCCGCCGTGATCGAGGGGAAGTTGACGGCATTGGAGATGGCGCCGCGCAGGAGGTAGTCCGACATCTGCTCGGCGACCTGCAGGGCGACGTTCTCCTGGGCTTCCGTGGTCGAGGCACCCAGATGCGGCGTGCAGACGACATTGGGCAGGCCGAATAGCGGGTTCGCCGTCGCCGGCTCCTCGACGAAGACATCGAGGGCGGCGCCGGCGACATGTCCGGATCTCAGGAGCTCGGCGAGGGCTTCCTCGTCGACCAGGCCGCCGCGGGCGCAGTTGATGATGCGCACGCCCGGGCGCGTCTTGGCCAGCGCCTCGCGCGACAGGATGTTGCGGGTCTGCGGCGTCATCGGCGTGTGCAGGGTGATGATCTCGGCCCGGGCGAGCAAATCGTCGAGTTCGACCTTCTCGACGCCGAGTTCCAGCGCGCGTTCGGCGCTCAGGAACGGGTCGAAGGCGATGACGCGCATCTTCAGCCCCACCGCGCGGTCGGCGACGATCGAGCCGATATTGCCGCAGCCGATGATGCCGAGCACCTTGCCGGTGATCTCGACGCCCATGAAGCGGTTCTTCTCCCACTTGCCGGCCTGGGTGGAGGCGTCGGCGGCGGGGATCTCGCGGGCCAGCGCGAACATCATGGCGATGGCGTGCTCGGCCGTGGTGATGGAATTGCCGAAGGGCGTGTTCATCACGATCACGCCGCGGGCGGTGGCGGCCGGGATGTCGACATTGTCGACGCCGATGCCGGCACGGCCGATCACCTTGAGGTTGGTGGCCTTGGCGAGGATGGCAGAGGTGACTTTGGTGGCCGAGCGGATGGCAAGGCCGTCATAATTGCCGATGATCTCGGCGAGCTTGTCCTTGTCCTTGCCGAGGGCAGGCTGGAAATCGACCTCGATGCCGCGATCCTTGAAGATCTGGACGGCGGCGGGGGAGAGGGCGTCGGAAATCAGGACTTTGGGAGCAGTCATGGAAGCTCTCCTGGAGCGCGGGCATCTGCCCGCTTATGGAAACGGGATTCTTTGCAGAAGATGATGCTGCTGGGGCCGCCGATCTCTTGTCGGCCTCATTCCGGAAACGTCGTGTTTCCGAAGAGCCGGCAGGATGCCGGCGGTCCCAGGGAAGAATTCAGCCGAGCGTGGCGATCGCCTTGTGGAACGACCAGTCGAGCCAGGGCATCAGGGCCTCGACATCGGCGGTCTCCACCGTGGCGCCGCACCAGATGCGCAGGCCCGGAGGGGCATCGCGATAGGAACCGATGTCGAGCCCCGCCTTCTCAGCCTCGATGGCGGAGGAGAGCGCCTTGGCGAAGGCAGCCTGCCCGTCGGGAGCAAGGGCCGCCACCCTCTCGTCCACCACCTTCAGGCAGACCGAGGTGTTGGAGCGGGTCGCCGGATCCTTGGCCAGGAAGTCGATCCAGGGCGTCTTCTCGACGAAGCGCTCGATGGCGGCGAGATTGGCGTCGGCGCGGGCGATCAGCCCGTCGAGGCTGCCCGTGGCCTTGGCCCAGTTCAGCGCGTCGAGATAGTCCTCCACGCAGAGCATCGACGGCGTGTTGATGGTCTCGCCCTTGAAGATGCCTTCGATCAGCTTGCCGCCCTTGGTCAGACGGAAGATCTTGGGCAACGGCCAGGCCGGCGTATAGCTTTCCAGCCGGGCGACGGCGCGAGGGGAAAGGACGAGCATGCCATGGGCCGCTTCGCCGCCGAGGGCCTTCTGCCAGGAGAAGGTCGTGACGTCGAGCTTGGCCCAGTCGAGACGCTGGGCGAAGGCGGCCGAGGTGGCATCGCAGATGGTCAGGCCTTCGCGATCGGCCGGGATCCAGTCGGCGTTGGGCACGCGCACGCCGGAAGTGGTGCCGTTCCAGGTGAAGACGATGTCGCGGTTCTTGGCGTCGATCTCGCTGATATCGACGATGTCGCCATAGCCGGCCTTGAAGATGCGGGCATCGGTGAGCTTCAGCTGCTTGACGACGTCGGTGACCCATTCGGCGCCGAAGGATTCCCAGGCCAGCACGTCGACGCCGCGGGCGCCGAGCAGCGACCACAGCGCCATCTCGACGGCGCCCGTGTCGGAAGCCGGCACGATGCCGATGCGGTAGTCCGCCGGCACGCCCAGCACGTCACGGGTCAGCTCGATTGCCTGCTCAAGCTTGGTCTTGCCAAGCTTCGCACGATGCGAGCGGCCGAGGGCGGCGGATTTCAGGGCTTCGGGGGTCCATCCGGGGCGCTTGGCGCAGGGGCCGGACGAAAAGTTGACAACAGCGGGCTTGGCCGCTGGCATTGGCAGTGTCATCGCGATGTCTCCATCCTCGCAGATGGGCGTTCCTCGTTGGGGAGGAATGTCCCGCAGCCCGTATGCGCTGCGGCGGGGATGGCGTCAAGAGACTTTTGATGGTCGGATAGAGGAAACTTTGGCGTAAGCCTTTCGATCGCGCGGCCGTGGCAGAAACGCCACGGCCACCCTGGTACTCCCCGTCACTTCACCGAGCCGGCCGTCAGGCCCTTGACGATGTAGCGCTCCAGGAAGATGCCGATCAGAGCGAGCGGGGCGATCGCCGTGGTGGCGAGCGCCGCCATCGACCACCAGTTGATGCCCTGCGAGCCGGTCTGGCTGGCCACCATCACCGGCAACGTCTTGGCATCCGAGGAGGTCAGCAGGGCAGCGAAGAAATATTCGTTCCAGGTCAGCACCAGCGCCAGGATGAAGGCCGCGACCATGCCGGGCAGGGCGATCGGCAGGATGATGTGCCAGAAGGCGCCCCAGAGTGACAATCCGTCGACCAAAGCGGCCTCGTCGAGCTCGGTGGGGATGGTGTCGAACTGGTCGCGCATGATCCAGATCACGATCGGCAGCACGGTGAGGGTGTAGAGTAGGATCAGGCCGATGCGGGTGTCGAGCAAAGCGAGCTCGCGGTAGAGCACCAGGAAGGGCAAAGCCAGCACCACCGGTGGCAGGATCAACTGCGACAGGAAGAAGAAGGAGATGTCGCGGTTGCGCATCCAGCCGAATTTGTACTGGAAGCGGCTGAGGCCATAGGCGGCGAGCGAGCCGATCACCACGGCGAGCAGCGAGGAACCGAGCGAGGTGATCACGCTGTTCAGGAAGCGCGACAGGAATTCCGAGCGCACCGTCGAGGTCGAGCCGAGCGTATCGGGCGACAGGCCGAGCGAGCGCCAGCCCTTCCAGTCGGGCTGGAAGTCGAGCCACGGAATGAGATGGCCCTGGGTGACGTCGACCGCCGATTTCATCGAGGTGGTCAGTGTCCAGTAGATCGGAAACAGGCAGATGAAGGCCCAGGCGACCAGCGCGCCATAGATCAGCACGCGGCTCAGCACGGTGGTCAGGCGAAAGGCGGTGTCGCGGGGCACGGCGGTCGGGATGGTTGTCGTCGTCATGTCGATCCCTTCCCGATCAGCTGCTGCGCTGCATGAAGCGGTTGGCGATGTTCAGGAGCACTGTGACGAAGACGATGATCGCCACCAGATAGAACATCGCCAGCATGGTGCCGTAGCCGACATTCGAGCGGTCCCTATACTCGCGATAGATGAAGCTCGACACGGTGTCCGTCGCCCCGCCCGGGCCGCCGGAGGTGGTGTTGATCACGATGTCTGCGAGCTTGAGCTTGAAGATGATGCGCAGCACGATCGCCGTGATCGAGACGGGCAGCATCAGGGGGAAGATCATCTCCTTGAACTGCTGCCAGCCCGAGGCGCCGTCGATCTTGGAGGCTTCCATCACCTCCTTGGGCAAAGCTTGCAGGCCGGCGAGCAGCAGGATCATCAGGAAGGGGATCGAGACCCAGGCATCCATCGCTTCGATCGAGAGGCGGGCGATCCAGGGCTGGGTAAAGAAGGTCGGCTGCGACCAGCCCAGCTCCCGCATCAGCCGCGCCACCGGCCCGTAGCGATATTCCATCATCGATTTGCCGACCATCCAGCTCACCGCCACGGGGCTGAGCATGAAGGGCAGGAGGAAGGCGACGCGGAAGAATTTGCGGGCCCTGATCTCGGCGTTGAGCAGGAGGGCGAGGCCGAAGGCGATGGCGTATTCCACCAGCACCATCAGCACGTAGAACACCATGTTGGCGAGGGCGTTCCAGAAATCGGGGTCGTGGAAGAGCGCGACGAGGTTGTCGAGCCCGTTGAAGCGCTGGCCGGCGAAGGAGGAGAGATTCCAGTCGGTCAGGGCGATATAGAAGCCGAAAATGGTGGGGAAGATCACCATCGCCACGGTGAACAGCACGGCCGGCAGGATGAACAGCGCCCGCTCGCCCGCTTCCCCGCGCATCAGCACCTGCCCGACGCCGAGCGCCACCGACCACAGCACGAAGGCGTAGAGCACGGGACGCCAATTGTCGAAGCCGAGGGCCAGGCCCTGGTTCTCGTGCAGGAACTGCACCAGGGCGGCAACGACGAGGAGTACGGAGGCCAGGCCGATCAGGACGCGGCCCAGGAGGATGCGGCCGCTCGGGACGGAGCTTGGGATGTGTGTAGCGGTTGCAGACGAGGTCGGCGGCATCTGGTCCCCAGGACGCGAAACAGGATTGAAAAGCGCGGCGCCCGCCTTCTCCCCTTGTGGGAGAAGGTGGCGCGAAGCGCCGGATGAGGGGTGGCTGCGGCAGACTCAGGATAGGTCGCAAGACCCCTCATCCCCCTGCCGGGACCTTCTCCCGCAAGGGGAGAAGGAGATTCTCCTAGCAAGGGAACGTGTTTTCGACTGGACTAGACTACAGCCCCAGCGAGGCCTTGTAGAGCTTGATCTGCTTCTCGCGGCCGATCTGGTCGGTCAGCTTCTCCCAGGCGGCGGCGATCTGGTCGGCGCCTTCCTGGGCCTTGAGCTGGCCCGCATAGATCTTGGCGAGGATGTCCTCGGCCAGGCTGTAATATTGGAAGATGCCGGGGATACGCGGCTCGATCGCTCCGTTGGGGTGGTTGTAGGAGTTGAACTGCGAGTCGAGATAGTTGGAGATGAAGGCCTTGTCGTAGCCGGCCGCCACCCACTCGTCGATATTGTGCTGGCTGTTGCGATAGCACTGGAAGCCTGAGGGATAGACCGCCGTCCACAGCGCCAGGTCCTTGCCACCGAGATGGGCGGCGGCACTCCAGGCGGCTTTGTGTTTCTTCTCGTCCTTGTCGACGCGGGCCATCACATAGACGCCCCAGCCGAGATAGGCCAGATTCGGCGCGAAGTTCGGGCCGCTGGCGAGCTTGTCCCACTTGCCGGTCTTCGAATTGTAGACGTCGTCGGAGCCGGGCAGGATGTCGAAGCCGCATTTGTCGCCGATGACCGAGGAGTCGTTGGTCTTGGCGTTGGAACCGATGTCGCCCCACCACACGCACATCGAGCCGGTGCCGCCGAGGAATTGCTGGAAGCCGGTGGTGTTGGGGTCGGCGTTGAGCTGGTCGGCGGGCTCGGAGGGCAGGGCGTCGAGCACGTCCTGGATGGCGCGCACCCAGGCCGGGTTGTTGATGCGCGGCTTCATGGTGTCGACGTCGAACAGCCAGGCCTTGTCGTCGGGATGCTTGGCATAGGCGGTGGCGCGGCTGCCGAGGAAGTAGAAGCCGAAACCGCCCCAGGCCTTGCAGGCGTCGAGATAGCCATAGGCGTCCTGGCCGTCGACCTGCTTGCCCTTGAGGAATTTGGTCACCGCCTGCACCTGCTGCCAGGTGCGCGGCACCGCCCATTCGGTGCTGTTGCCGGCTTCCTTCCAGGCTTTGGCCAGGACCTCGTCCTTGAAATAGTCGGTGCGGTAGTTGAAATTGTGGGTGTCGCCGTCGATGGTGACGCGATACTGCTTGCCGTCCCAGGTGCCGACGGGCGGCTTGAGGTAGGAGACCAGATCGTCCATGTCGATCTGCTTCTTGACCCAGTCCGGCATTTCCGACGCCAGACCCTTGCCGCAGACGTCGCCCTCGAAGGGGGCGCCCATCTCGAGCAGGTCGAAATCGACCGTGCCGGTGGCGATGGCTTGCTGCAGGCGGGGATTGTAGTCGGCCTGGGCGAGATCGATCCAGTTGATCTTGGCGCCGGTATAGGCCTCCCAGGGTTTGAGGAAGCCGCGGAACAGCAGGTTGTGCAGGTTCTGGTTGTTGAGCCCCATGAAGGAGAGTTCGACGCCCTTGAACTCGCCTTCCTTGATGGAGGCCTTGGTGGCGCCGAGGCAGAGTTCGCCGACCTTCTGCCAGTCCGCATCGGTGGGCGAACCCTTGCCGACGCCGGGGATCTGCAGGATTTTGGCCCTGAGGTCGCTGGCTTCGTCCGCCATGGCCGGCTCGATGGTGGCGGTGACGCCCAGGCTGCCCATCGCGGCCAATGCACCGACGCTTGCGGCGCTCTTGAGCAGCCCGCGGCGGCTCGCCTGCAGGGCGAGAAGATGGTTGTAGTCTTCCGTTTTCACGTCGATTCTCCCGGTCTGGATGGCTCGTCTTGTTCTTGGCTGTCTGGCAGCAGGGATGTTTCTTCGAACCGCTCCGACAACGCGTGGTTGTGGCGGAGCGGCAGGATGCTAGGAAGGCCTTGTTTTCCCGTCAACAAAAAGGTCAGACCATTCCGGTGCACGGGCATCCTGGCGGTTCTTTTTGCAACGCGCGCGATGATTCCAAGAACGAACGGGACGTCCGTGCATCCGGAAATCTCAGTTCAACCGCAAACCCGTCTCGGCATCGAAAAGATGCACGGCGGCAAGATCGGGCTGAAGCGCCAGGGTCTCGCCCGAGCCGGCGGTAACCCGCTCGCGGAAGACGCCCAGCACCCTCTGCTCGCCGAGCTGGGCGAAGACCTGGGTTTCGGCCCCGGTGGGTTCCACCACGGTGATCCTGGCCTGCAGGTTGCCGCCGAGGGAAAAGTGCTCGGGGCGGATACCGTAGACGACGCGCCGGCCCTCGCTGCCGGCCGGCGCTGAAGGGACAGGCAATTCCACGCCGTCATCGGTGACGAAACGCGGCGCGGGGCTGGTTTCCAGCCGGCCCTTGATGAAATTCATGGCCGGCGAACCGATGAAGCCCGCGACGAACAGATTGGCCGGGCGGTCGTAGAGCTGCAGCGGCGAGCCGATCTGCTCGATGATGCCGTCATGCAGCACCACGATGCGATCGGCCATGGTCATGGCCTCGATCTGGTCGTGGGTGACATAGATGGTGGTGGTCTTCAGGCGCTGATGCAGTTCCTTGATCTCGGCACGCATCTGCACGCGCAGCTTGGCGTCGAGATTGGAGAGCGGTTCGTCGAACAGGAACACCTGCGGCGCCCGCACGATGGCCCGGCCCATGGCGACGCGCTGGCGCTGGCCACCGGAAAGCTGGCGGGGATAGCGCGCCAGATAGGGGCCGAGGTCGAGGATCTCGGCCGCCCGCTTTACCCGCTCGTCGATCTCGGCCTTCGGCGTCTTCCGGATCTTGAGCGCGAAGCCCATGTTCTCGGCCACGGTCTTGTGCGGATAGAGCGCGTAGCTCTGGAACACCATGGCGATGTCGCGATCGCGCGGCGGCAGGTCGTTGACGAGGCGGTCGCCGATCTTGAGGGTTCCCTCGGTGATCGGTTCCAGACCGGCGATCATGCGTAGCAGTGTGGACTTGCCGCAGCCCGAAGGCCCGACCAGCGTGACGAACTCGCCATCCTCGATATTGATCGACACGCCATGAATCACCTTCTGGGCGCCATAGGATTTCTTGACGTCGACGACATCGACTGAGGCCATGCGGCGAGGTTCCCTCTGACTGGATTTGTCGGACGAGGATTGGTAGCCGAATGCTTCGCTGTTCGGCAAGGGTAGGGCTATGGTCATCCCGTGCGCGCTGCAGAGCGAAGCGGTGCGGCGCAGACACGGGACCGCGAGAGGAGAAAGGCGCCTTCTCTTGAGGGCGGTCCCGCATCTGCATCACATCGCTTCGCGCTGCAATGCGTGCGGGATGACTTCTCCTATTTGAACCCTTCGGCGCGGTAGACCTCCTTGCCGCCCACCACCGTCAGCAGCACCTCGGTCTTGGAAACCTCCTCCACGGGGATCTTGAGCGGGTTGCGGTCCAGCACGATCAGATCGGCGAATTTGCCGGGCTCCAGCGAACCGGTGACCTCGTCCTGATGCAGCTCATAGGCGGCGTCGATTGTGGCGGCCCTGAGCGCCTGGCTGATGGTCAGGCCGGGATCGGCGTTGAGCTTGCCCGGATTGCTCGGGTCGCTGCGGGTGACGGCGATCTGGAAGGCATACCATTCGTTGAGCGGATCCACCGGCCAGTCGCTGCCGAAAGCCACTCGCGCGCCAGCCTTGAAGATCTGGCCATAGGGCTCGACGAAGGGCAGGCGCTTCGGTCCGGCCTGCTCCTTGATGGCCGCCACCTGGTCGGGCGAGGCCGCGCCCCATTGGAAGGAGAGCACGGGAATGGCGCCAAGCTTGGCGAAGCGCGGCAGGTCGGCCGGATCCACCATCTCGTTATGCGCCAGCGCGGGCCGGATGTCCTTGCCCGGTACCTTTGAGCGCATGGCCTCGATCGCATCGAGCGTGACATGGACGGCACCGTCGCCATCCGTGTGCAGATGGGGATCGATGCCCGCCTCGGCGAGCCCGATCAGCAGCGGGGCGAGGCGGTCGGGCTGGACGTAGAGCGCGCCGCGCTCCGTGCCCGGCTGCCAGTCCGGCTTGTCGACACTGCCCTTGTTGACGAAATAGGGAGCCAGCGTATAGCCGGTCTGCGCCGGCGCCTGGATGACGCCGTCCATGAAGATCTTGGCGTTGCGCAGCGTGATGCCGGGTTCGGCCCGCAGCGGCCCCTGATCGAAGCGGGCGGCGAGCGTACGGACCCGCTGGACGTGGGCGTCGGCACTCTGGTCGGTGTCGGTGGCCAGCTTCGGCGCCAGATGGGCACGCGCCGTCAACTCGCCTCGCTTTTGCAGGGTCGCCCAGGCGGTCATCTCGCCCTCGTCGGCGGCCGCTTCGAGGAAGCTGGTGATGCCGCCCTTGCGCAGCGCCTCCAGCGCAGTGCGCCCGAAGGTGAGGTTCTGCTCGGCCTCCTGTTCGGGCGAGAGCTTGGGCATCGCCGCCATCACCAGTGCGTCACCGCCATCCTCCAGCATGCCGGTCGGCTCGCCAGCGGTGTCGCGCACGATCTTGCCGTCCTTGGGATCGGACGTGTCCCTGGTGACACCCGCGAGTGCCAGGGCCCGGCTGTTGGCGAGCTTGGAGTGGTAGTCGAAATTGATCACCAGGATGGGGCGCTTGGTCTTGAGCTTGTCGAGCTCGCCGCGGGCCATGTCGGTGCCCGCCGGCAGCATCTTCTGGCGGAACCAGTTGTTCACGATCAGGAAGGCGTCGGCGGAGGCGTTCGGCTCCGCGTCGAGACAGGCCTGGATGGCGGCCAGGGTTTGGTCGAGGGTCAGGGCCGCATAGTTGAGATTGCATCCCGTCAGGCTCTTGCCGCCGCCGAGGGGGTGCATATGGCCGTCGATGAGGCCGGGCATGGCCATGCGGCCGCCGAGATCGACCACCTTGGTCTTGGGGCCGATATGGGACTTGGCATCCGCGCCCGTACCGACGAAGACGATCCGTCCTTCGCGCACGGCCAGGGCTTCGGCCATGCTGTCCTTGCTGTCGGCCGTATAGATCGGGCCGTTGAGGTAAACCGTATCGGCAGGTCCGCTCTCCTGGGCATTGGTGCCGGCTGAACCGAGTGCCGAGATTGCGGTGAAGGCCATACAGAACAAGCCTGCCTTCAGGCTGTGGCTAATCATCTTCATTCCCCCTAAGACCCCTCCCGGTCTCCAGCGTCTTTGAAGAAACATGGTTGCACTTGGTTTGGAAAGACGCCATTTCCCCGCAGGGAGGCACGCATGAAAGCCAACAATTCACCGTCCGCCGAGGACGTCATCGTCGCGGTGTCCGGCGTCAGCAAGACCTACAAGACGGGCTTCCAGGCCCTGAAACAGATCGATCTCACCCTGCGTCGCGGCGAGATCTTCGCTTTGCTCGGGCCGAACGGGGCCGGCAAGACCACGCTGATCTCGATCATCTGCGGCATCGTCAATCCCTCCAGCGGTACGATCCGTGCCGACGGCTCCGACATCGTCAGGGATTACCGGGCCGCCCGCACCAAGATCGGGCTGGTGCCGCAGGAATTGTCGACCGATGCCTTCGAGACGGTATGGGCGACGGTGAATTTCTCGCGCGGCCTGTTCGGCAAGCCGCCCAATCCGGCCTTTCTCGAAAAGATCCTGCGCGACCTCTCGCTTTGGGAGAAGCGGGACTCGAAGATCATGGCGCTGTCGGGCGGCATGAAGCGCCGCGTGATGATCGCCAAGGCCTTGTCGCACGAGCCGACCATTCTCTTCCTCGACGAGCCGACGGCGGGCGTCGACGTCGAATTGCGTCGCGACATGTGGGAGATGGTGCGCGGGCTGCGCGAGAACGGCGTGACCATTATCCTCACCACCCACTATATCGAGGAAGCCGAGGAGATGGCCGACCGCATCGGCGTGATCAACAAGGGTGAGATCATCCTGGTCGAGGACAAGACCGAGCTGATGCGCAAGCTCGGCAAGAAGCAGCTCACGCTCAGCCTGCAGCAGCCCCTCGAAGCGGTGCCGACGGCGCTTGCCGCTTATCGGCTGGATATCGCCGACAACGGCAACCAGCTCGTCTACACCTTCGATGCCAAGGACGATCCGGAAGTGCTCTCGCGCCTGCTCCACGATGTCGGCGAAGCCGGTATCGGCTTCAAGGACCTGCAGACCAGCCAATCCTCGCTCGAGGACATCTTCGTCAGCCTGGTAGGGGCGCATTGATGAACATCCACGCCATTCGCGCGATCTACGTCTTCGAGATGTCGCGGACCTTCCGCACGCTCCTGCAGTCGATCGCCTCGCCGGTGATCTCGACCTCGCTCTATTTCATCGTGTTCGGCTCGGCCATCGGCAACCACATGCCCACGGTCGGCGGCGTGAACTACGGCGCCTTCATCGTGCCCGGCCTGGTCATGCTGGCGATCCTGACCGAGAGCATTTCCAATGCCTCCTTCGGCATCTACATGCCGAAATTCATCGGCACCATCTACGAAGTGCTGTCGGCTCCGGTCTCGGTGGTGGAGATCGTCATCGGCTATGTCGGCGCGGCCGCCTCCAAATCCATATTGCTCGGGTTCATCATCCTCATCACCGCCTGGCCCTTTTCGCATTATTCCATCGAGCATCCGTTCTGGATGCTGGCTTTCCTGGTACTCACTTCGGTGACCTTCAGCCTGTTCGGGTTTCTGATCGGCATCTGGGCCGATGGCTGGGAAAAACTGCAGATCGTGCCGACCCTGATCATCACGCCGCTGACCTTCCTGGGCGGCAGCTTCTATTCGATCAAGATGCTGCCCGACTTCTGGCAGGGCGTCAGCTACGTCAACCCGGTTCTCTATCTGGTGAGCGGCTTTCGCTGGGCCTTCTATGGGGCCTCCGCTTCCGATGTCGATTTCGGGCAGAGCCTGGGCATGACGCTGGTCTTCATGCTGCTGTGCCTGGCCGTGATCGCGCTGATCTTCCGCACGGGTTGGCGGATCAAGGTGTAAGCGAAGCTTCCAGGAGCCGTCTCGCAGCGGGCGGCGATTTCATGGCAAAGCGAGATTTGAAATAATGATCGAAACACCGCGCCTTCTCCTGCGCAAACCCATTCTCGACGATTTCGAGCCCCATGCCGCGATGTGGGCGGAGCCGGAAGTCTACAGGCACATCTCGGGCAGTAGGCGCAGCCGCGAGGACATGTGGCAGCGTTTTCTCCAGGCCCATGGCACCTGGCATTTCTTCGGCTTCGGCTATTTCTCGGTGATCGAGAAGGCGAGCGGGCGCTATCTCGGCATGACCGGCTTCCAGGATGCCATGCGCGACATCGAGCCAAGCCTGGTAGGCTCGCTGGAGGCGGGCTGGGTGTTCGCCTCCCACGCCCATGGCCGGGGCATCGCTTTCGAGGCAGGCCAGGCCGCCTTCGACTGGGCGCGCGGCATGCATCCCGGCCGCAGGGTCACGGCGATCATTGCGCCTGAGAACACTGCTTCGATCCGGATCGCCCAAAAGCTCGGTCTCGAGGCCGGCCCGGACGTCACCTATCATAATTCCGTCGTTACGCTGTTCGAGGGCTGGCTGGGTGAGACCGATACCCCGGCTCGACATTCCAACGGCGGCGCAGTAGCAGGGGCGTAACGATCACAGCCACGGCCGGGAAGGTGCAAGCATGCCGAATCAACCGACACCGATGACGGGAAGCTGCCGCTGCGGGCAGGTCGAGTTCGAGGTTGCTGCTGCGCCTTTGATGACCATGGCCTGCCATTGCCGCGGCTGCCAGAAGATGACCGGGAGCGCCTATTCCCTCAGCGCGGCAATTCCTTCTGAAGGCTTTCGGGTCACCCGCGGCGAGCCCGTGATCGGCGCCCTGCATGGACCGACGAGGCATTTCTACTGCGGCCACTGCAAGAGCTGGTTGTTCACCAGGCCCGAGGGCATGGATTTCTTCGTCAATGTCCGCCCGACCATGCTGGCCGAAGCGGTATGGACGGAGCCGTTCATCGAAACCTTCACTGCGGAGAAGCTGTCCTGGGCCTCGACGCCGGCCCGTCATAGTTTCGAGCACTATCCGGCGCCCGAGATGTACCAACCCCTGATCGCCGAATTTGCCGAGCATATCGCCTTGCGTCAGGCGGATGAGGCGCCCGCCACAGGGCGTTGATCGATACCGGCGGCTGGGATTGCTTTCAGGTCTCAGCATAGGGCGTGCCGTCCTTGTGCAGGAAGCGACCGTCCGAACTGGGGCTCGTCATGTCGATGTCGGAGCAATGGATCACGTCGGCGGGCGAGCGGGAGCCGATTTCGAGATAGTGCGCCATGGCACCGGATCTGTTGATCATGTGATGGCCATTGCCCGAGTCCTTGGGAAAGGCGGCGCAATCGCCGGCACGCAGGATCGTCTCGCCGCCATCCTCGACGAGAGTCAACTCGCCTTGCAGCACATAGACGAATTCGTCCTCGGCCGTGTGCCAGTGGCGCTGGCTCGACCAGTTGCCCGGCGGCAGCTGCATGAGGTTGATGCCGAAGTCCTGGAGACCGCCGGCATTGCCGAGGCGTTGGCGGACCCGTTCCGCGCAGGGAGCATCGAAGGGCGACGGATAGCCTGAGCCTTGGTGCTTGGGGACGGTGGCAAGGTCGACCTTGGGCATGGCAAACTCCCGGGTGTCACGGCCGTCGGGGCGACGACGGCAGCAGGGCGGCCATCTTGCCTTTTCCAGGCTCTTGATCAAAGGGGGCATGGATGCCGCAGGTTCAGGCGCGGTGAGAAGCCATTGTCACTTGCGGCTTGACGGGCTCCGACGTGCGGCGCACACTGATGAAGTCGATTATGGCCGGTGACCTCGATCTTCAGCGGCCAATAAGCCCTTGAATCAGCCAGCCTTTCACCGACGTGATTTGGCATGGTCTTCCACCTGGAAGGTGCGAAGGAAGTTAAGAAGGGCACGATATGAGCACAGGTACTGTGAAGTGGTTCAATTCCACCAAGGGATATGGATTTATCCAGCCGGACGACGGAACACCAGACGTTTTCGTACATGTGAGCGCTGTGGAGCGTGCGGGTTTGCGGGAATTGGCGGAAGGCCAAAAGATTAGCTTCGAGTTGGTTCGTGACCGCAAGACGGGAAAATCTTCGGCCGGCGACCTCAGGGTAGGCTGAACCCGGTAGGTTGCTGCGGGTGCTTGATGACATTGCCTTCGACAATTGCTCATCAGGCCTAGCATCCCAAGTGAGAATTCTTGCTCATCGTCATTGGCGACGAGGAATGTCGGCCGCATGAAAGTATCAAAATAGAGGCAGACATGATGCGGCGGGCCTTAAGCTCGTCCGCAAGTCTTTCTACCCCAAAACTCAAGGCATTCCACTTTCCTGACCTACTTCGTCGCACGCCGAAATCCGATTCAAGAGAAGATGGGGCGTCAGCGTCGAATCCATTCCAGAACACGACCGAAACAAAGGACAGGGGATGGGTATACACACTTTCGGAATTGGCGATCTTGTTATCTTGAAGCTTGCTCCCATCCGTCAGCAAGACAAGGCTTATGAAATTATCCGGCTGTTACCAGCTGATGGATCGGAGCCCATCTACAGGATCAAGAGCATAGGGGAGCCTTTTGAGCGGAGGGTCCGGGAGTCCGAATTGAGCGCCATGAAGATCGTCAATCGACTCAGCGTATTGCCGTCCCCCTGATCCATTGGGCCAGCCGCGCCAAATAGACCGGCTGGGGGCATTTCAATGCCATTCAGCGAATCCCTCGATTTATCGGACGCGCTGCCGCATATCCGATGGATGTACTCGGACTGGTCGCAGGGATTCGCTCTCTCCCGGTGGGAGCCGGCCAGGGGGATGCGAACCACTGAGCCTCTGGCCGGAGCTACCCTTGTATGGCGGTCATTCCCTGTATCGGCCTTCCAGTTTCAATGCCAAAAGTGCTTGGGGCTTTATCGCGAACATGCGCGGTAATCCTGGCAAGGACATCGCAGGGCTGCCGGCCTTTGCTGCCTTCCGCAGGGCAGGTGAATAGCGCGAGGGCGCCCGATCACCGCAATCAGATGATCATGCCGAAAAAGCAAGATAATTCCTTCATGCGGCCTTTCAATAAAAAAATAAATTTACGCCTATATTTTTTTGAAAATTTACAATATATATAGAGAATTATCGATCTTGCTGATGAATTCCCAGGCAATTTCAAATTGCCTTTGACGATTCCCTCCGACAATTTCGGTAGAAATTTAGCGTCTGCTGCATCAACGCGGCAGGTTTATCTATGTCAATTGAAAGGAAATCGTCGTGAGCACGGGTACTGTCAAATGGTTCAACTCCCAGAAGGGATATGGCTTCATCGCTCCTGAAGATGGCAGCCGGGACATTTTCGTCCATATCAGCGCCGTCGAGCGGGCTGGCATGTCGGACCTTCGCGAAGGCCAGAAAGTCAGTTTCGACGTCGTCACGGACAGCCGCAGCGGCAAGGCCTCTGCAGACAACCTGCAGACCGTGTAGAACCAGCGTCTGCAGTCTTTTGACCACGGATGTACCGGCATGGTCTGTTGAGGCGCTCTGAAGAGGCCGGGTTCACACCCGGCCTTTTTTGCATCGGCCAGTAAAATGACCATCAACTCCCTCGGCGCCTCATCCGCCATCCGGTAGCATCATTGGTTTGGTCATAAGCCACGCCAAGCAGAATGTCGGTCGTCACGGGTACTTTGAGCTTGGCCAAGTGCATGCTCGCTTCATTGCCCGTGCAAGGGCATTGGATCGAGTAGCGATCATCGTTCCTCACCACGAGCCCGACCGGCGGCCAGTCTCTCTCCTCGAGAGCCCATAAGATCACCATCGCTTCGCTCCGATAGGATTCCCGGATCAGGCTGCCATCAAAGGACCAGTCTTCCAGTTGGCACGATAGCGGCGGGCATGGCCAATACACGCGACAGGGGGTAACAGGCCTCGCCGTCGCCTTTCCCTGGGCGTTGCCTGAATTGGGAAGTGGAACAGCCATCTGCGATCCACTTGCCCAAAGCGATATAATCGTTGCGAAACATTCCCTTGCAATGACAGCGCGGTTCATCGCAAGGGGGAAACTGAAAGATGTCAGGAAACCTGAGCGGGCTTCGCCGGTGAAGGGGCTCTCGCTGGACCGCTGCGCTTAGCCGCATTTTCACGCGGTTTCGGAGGCGGGAGAAGCCCCTCGCGCTGAGCTTGTTTGCGCGCGAGCTTGCGAGCCCGGCGCACCGCTTCGGCCTTTTCCCGAGTCTTCCTTTCGGACGGTTTCTCATAGGCCCGGCGGCGCTTCATCTCGCGAAAGAGGCCCTCTCGCTGCAGCTTCTTTTTGAGTACGCGTAAGGCCTGTTCGACGTTGTTGTCCCGCACCAGCACCTGCAATGAGTCATCTCCTTTTTGGTTGGGTAGACATGGGAGCAATCTCGAACATCGTTCATTGCTCCAAAAGCTCGATCTATTCGGTGTTGTGTCGATCGGATTTGGCCGTTCAGAATCAAGCCGTCAGGCGCGCGCTATCTCATGCTCTTTGACTGCGCGCAGATGCCGCTCACTCTTGCTCCTGATGCGATAGGCCGGCTCGGCATTTTCAACGGGAAGGATATTGACGATCTCGTAATACCCACTCTGCCCCACCAGGCCGGGACGCAAATAGACGACGGTGTCACCGATCCCGAATTTGTGACATGTCGGGCCGGGCTCCCCACTAGCCGAACGCGAGGTGTTTTTGGCACCGGCTTGAACGGCATGCTTTCCCTTCAGAGGATAGTGTTCATCGTCATAGAGAGAGCGAATGGCGGAGCCTGTGTATTCGCTCGTGTCTGTGTGAATAGAGACCCCGTTAAGATTGGCCCCATACTCGTCCACGGCAAATTTTACGGCAGAGGCGAGGCTGTCAAACCGGCGATATTTTACAGAATTTCGAGTCCATCCAGCGGACTTTGATTTTACAAAAAGCTCAGAAGGAATGCAAAAATCCAATTTTGACATATGGCAAACTATCACTAAATTCCAGATTTGTCATTATATATCTAAAATTAAGATAGAATGGCGGCGGGATAAATTTACGGTTTCTTTGAAATATTGAGCGTCTGCACCATCCTACCAATTGCGACCGCCCTCGATGAAGGAGCGCCAGGTGTCTAGCCCCAGCGGCGGTGCGCCCACATCCATTGCTCGGGATATTCACGCACCCATTTTTCGAAGAGCCGATGAATCTGGTGCGTTGCCGCGTCGATATCGGCATTCCGATCGGCGGTGCGGGGCATGTCGAGAATCTCGGCCTCGATCCGAAAGCGCACGCCGCGCGTGCGGATGACGCGGGCCGCGACGAGCAGCGCATCGCTTCCCCTGGCAAGCAAGGCCGGAAAGGTGGTCGAAGGGGCGGGCCGATCGAAGAATGGCACGGAGAGCCCATTGCGGTCGCGCAGATCGGCCAGCAATGCGATGGCACCCCCGCCACGCACGATGCGCAGCAGCTTCTTGCCGGTATCCGCGCCCTTGACGAAAAGCCCGCGCGGATAGCGGTCGCGGCGCACCAGCGCGACATAATCGTCGACTTTCGGATTTTTCATGCGCTGATAGACGCCGGCGACCTTGATGCCATTCGTCACCGTCGGGATGACCACGAGTTCCCAATTGCCGGTATGGAGCGAGACGAAAACCACGCCCTTGCCGCTGGCCTTCACCGCCTCGATCAACGGGCCGCTCGCATCCTCGACCCGTCCGGCCTTGACGATGCGATCCACCATCAGGCTTTCGGCGAATGTTCGTCCCAGATCCATCCACATGGCACGCGCCAATGCGTCGATCTCGGCGGCGCTCTTTGCCGGATACGCCGCGGCGAGGTGCTGCAAGGCGCGCTCGTGGCGGCGCAGTCGCGGCGCGACCAGGCGCCATAGGGACCCCATGGCCCAGGAACCGAAATCGAGTGGCAAGAGGTGAAGCAGGCCCACAAGGCCGCGCAGCAGGATATATTCGGCGGCGTGCTTGGTGTTGCGCCAGCTGCGCCCTGTTTCCGACGGGATCACGTTGGATATATCTGACAAATTTACCATCATCGTAACCGATATCGCCGGTTCGACCGAATGTCGCGGCGATGCATCAAGGTCGTGGGCCCGAATCTCGGCTGTGGAGGATTGTGAGGCCACCAACCTTGCCTATACCGGCATCTGCGCCCGATGCCTGTTCTTTCGGGGACTCGGCGCGGACCCGGCGCCCAGACCACAGACGGCCAGCCCTCCACCCGGAGGACCATCCGAGATTTGCACCCGTCCCAGCCTACCTCATGGCGATCGCCGTGTCGGCCTCGTCCGCGTGGGCCTCAAGGAACTTTGACCCGGCTCCGCCATCGCACCCGCGCCTTGCCTGGAAGCCCGCAGTTCATGTTCCCGAGCCACTCTTTCGCGGGAATCCGCCACGCCCTTGAGCCTGTAAGCGGGCTCGGGGCCGTCTGCGGGCATTTGCCGGGTTACTTGATAGGGGCCTTCCTCGTGCCTTGAGATGGACGAATGAAGGGTGACGATATCGCCGACCTCAAACGCATGCTTCATCACTCACTCCTCCTTGGATGTTCTGGAGGTGTCGGGAGGCGCTCGCCGTGCCGCCAATATCGCGATCCGCGACGCGTCGAGCCGGCGACAATCAGGTCCTGGTGACGGTCGGGGGTGCACTCCTGGGTGGGCCTCCCCGTCCTCGCGACTGAGCCCTGGGCTTGGGGGCTGGCAGAAGGCCCTCGCGCTGGGCTTGCTTGCGCGCGAGCTTGCGCGCGCGGCGGACTGCCTCCGCCTTCTCGCGCACCTTGCGCTCGGACGGCTTTTCATAAGCCCTGCGCAGCTTCAGCTCACGAAGGACGCCTTCGCGCGCCAGCTTACGCTTCAGGGCCTTGAGCGCCTGTTCAATATTGTTCTCACGAACGAGTATCAGCATACGAACTCCAAATACCAAAAACAAAAGGGCCGAACGCATCGCCGGCCCAAAGATGAATCGTAACCGTCTTGCACCAATCAACCGTTCTGATCGGTCGGGACTGAAGGCGGCGGGCACCTTTCCCTATTGCCAGCCACGGACTTACCCATCCCACGGCGCGCTACGGCGGGGCCGGGAGAAGAGTTGCAGTTTCCTGGAAAAATCGCAGCCTGCAGGCAGGATGCTGCAAGAGCTTCGGTCAATCCGCCGATCGTGGAGCGTGTCTCAATCAGGCCAGCATCTCACGCACTGGCTCCGCTCCAATTTTTGGAGTTGTACACCATTCACTGTGGGATAGCTAGGATCGGATGACCGCACGGTTCGATACATCTTGTCCGCTGGCCGTCCAGGATTGACCCGGGCTTCACAGGCCGATCCTGAATGGCGGGCATGGCGTTGGAAGGGGTGTGGGCTGAAACGCGCCGAATCCCGCCATGCTTGTAACTCACGCCGTTCGCCGGGCCTTCCTACAATCCCGTCATCGAACCAAGCAACGGGAGACAGCCATGACGGATCGCAGCTACACCACCAGTTTCACGGTCGACCAGACGCCGGCGCAGACATTCGCCGCCATCAGCAATGTGCGCGGCTGGTGGTCGGAGACCATCGAAGGCGAGACCAGCCGGATCGGCGAGAAATTCAAGTACCGCTACGAGGATCTGCATCGCTGCGAGATCCAGATACGAGAGTTGATCCCGAACCGCAGGGTCGTCTGGCACGTCCTCGACAATTATTTCAGCTTCACGCAGGACAGGTCCGAGTGGAAAGGCACCGACATCCTTTTCGAGATCGCCAGGAAGGGCGAGCAGACCGAGGTCACCTTCACTCATCTGGGGCTCGTGCCCGACTATGAATGCTATGACGCCTGTTCGGACGGCTGGCACACTTATGTCAGTGGCAGCCTGCGGGACCTGATTGCCACCGGCGCGGGTCGCCCCAATGTCGGCGAGGCCATCACGGAAAGCGAGCAACTGCTGACCCGCTGAGATGCGGTTTGGCCGGTTCTGGAGCAGGGCGCGTTCCCATTGGCGCGCCTTGCTCTAGATGCGGTCGAGGAAATCGAGCACCCGCCGAGTGAGCAGCCGCGTTGCATCCGCGTCGAAGGATGGCAGCGAATTGTCGGCGAAGTAATGCTGGTCCCCCGCATAGAGGAACAGTTCCGCATCCTCGGCTTTCCCGACGATCTCGCGCGCCGCCTGGATGTCGCCTTCGCCGACGAAGATGGGATCCCGGTCCATGCCGTGGATCTGTACCGGAACGCCCTGCGGCCAGGGGCCGAACGCCCATTCGCCGCTGATCGGCAGGCAGGAATAGAAGAACAGGGCGCCGCGGGCGCCCGGGCGCGTCTGCGCGAGCTTCTGGGCCGGCACCACGCCGAAGGAAAAGCCGGCATAGACCAGGTCCGAAGGCAGGCCGTCGGCGCAATGCTCGGCACGAACCCGCATGGCGTCGAAGCCGACCTCATTGATATGAGCGAGGCCTTCCTCGATGCTGGCGAAGATGCGCCCGCCGAACAGGTCCGGTGCATGCACGCGATGGCCGGCGGCACGCAATGCGTCGGCGAATGCCCGCACGCCAGCGGTCAGGCCCTGGGCATGGTGAAACAGCAGAATCTCGGCCATCGTCGTTCCCCGCTGCCTGTGACGCCGCCAGCTAACCACGCCAATGTTGCAAATTGAAGGTCCTGCAGAAAAGCGCTCCCCTCACGCAGCATTCACGAGGGCGTCGGTGAATGTGGAACCACCGACTGCAATTCCGGCATATTCCTTTCATCAGTCCAATTCACAGGACCGGCAGCCGGATGGGTGGCATTCTCGCCAGCTTCTGCAAGATTGGGGCAAAGTTCGATTCATCCGAATCGCATTTTTCCTCTGACTTATTGTTCTGACGCATTTTCTCAGCCGAAAGATCGGCCGGCTTTTCTGGAAAATGCTTTGGGGCCTCGCATTCGTTGCCCGGAGTGTTGCTCGATGAAATTGTTCTTTTCCGACAGGCAGATGGCCCATCGGCCGACCCAATACATGATCAATGGTCGTATCGGCAGCGCCCTTGAAAATCCCGAGCGCGCGCAAACCCTGGTCGGGTCTCTCACGGCGCTCGGTCTGACGCTCGAGGAGCCGAAAGATGCGGGTCGGGCGCCGATCGAGGCCGTACATGCCGGCCATTATGTCGACTTCCTGGAGACGGCCTATCGGCGCTTCCAGGAACTGCCCAATGCCGGGCCCGAAGTCCTGCCGGCCGTCAGCCCCTATCAGGGCGCCGACGCGGCCTTCCGCCCGCGTCCTGCCCCGCGCCCGAAGGGCATTCTCGGGCGGACGGGCTGGTACATCAACGGCCTGTCCAATGCGATGACGGAGCACACCTTCTCCTCCGCCTATCTGTCGGCCCAGAGCGCCGTGGCGGCCGCCGACGATCTCATCGCCGGCGCCTTCGACAGCTTCGCGCTTTGCCGCCCGCCGGGGCATCACGCCTACGTCGATCGCGCGGCTGGATTCTGTTTCTTCAACAATGCCGCCATCGTCGCCGAGCGGCTGCGCGCCCGCTATCAGCGCGTGGCCGTCATCGATTTCGATACCCATCATGGCGATGGCACGCAGGCGATCTTCTACAGCCGCGGCGACGTCTTCTTCGGCTCGACCCATACGGACCCATCCAGCTACTACCCCCATTACACCGGCTATGCCGACGAGACGGGCGAGGGCGCGGGCGTGGGAACCAACCTCAACCTGCCCTTGGCCGAAGGCAGCGGCGACGAGGCCTTCGTCGAAGCCAACCGGGCGCTGGCTGCTGCCGTGACGGCGTTCGGGGCCGAGGCGCTGGTGGTGTCCGCCGGCTGGGATGCCCATCGCGAGGATCCGCTGTCCAAGCTGGCCGTGACCACCGCCGCCTATGAGGCGATCGGTTCCGTCTGGGGTGCGCTGCCCCTTCCCGTCGTGATCGTACAGGAGGGCGGCTATTCGCTCAGCGCGGTGTCGGAAGCTGCGCCGCGCTTCGTCTCGGCATTCCGCACGGCCCGGCCGTCACGCTGATCCAGAAATCGAGACGAGGACCATCATGACACAGACTGTGACAGCCGGCGCCCAACAGGCGCCCGAGCGCCAGCCGATCCGTGCCGCACTCGGCGCCTTCGTCGGCACCATGATCGAATGGTACGATTTCTACGTCTACGGCACGGCGGCGGCGCTGGTCTTCGGCGATGTCTTCTTCAAGTCCGAAGATCGCTTCATGGGCATCATCGCCTCGCTCGGCACCTTCGCCATCGGCTTCGTGGCCCGTCCTGTCGGCGCCCTGCTGTTCGGCCATTTCGGCGACAAGGTCGGGCGCAAGAACTCGCTGATCATCACGCTCCTGCTCATGGGCGGGGCAACCGTGCTGATCGGCCTCTTGCCGGGCTATAATTCGATCGGCATCAGCGCCGCCATCCTGCTCATCGCGCTGCGCCTGATCCAGGGCGTTGCGGTCGGCGGCGAATGGGGCGGTGCGGTGCTGATCGCCGCCGAGCATGCCCCGCCGAAGTGGAAGACTTTCCTGGCCTCGGCCCCGCAATATGGCAGCCCGATCGGCCTGATGCTGGCCGCGCTCGCCTTTCGCACGGTCTCGGATCTGCCGCGCGAGGATTTTCTCGCCTGGGGCTGGCGCATTCCCTTCCTGGCCAGCGCCGTGCTGATCATCGTGGCCTTCGCCATCCGCGCCGGCATCAAGGAGAGCCCGGAACTGATCAAGCGGCTGCAGGAAGCACCGCAGGACGACATCGTGCCGGCCAAGGAGATCTTCCGCACGCGCGGTTATACGCTCCTGCTCGGCATGGGCCTGTGCCTGCTCGGGGTCGCCGGCTTCTACTTCCTGACCACGCTGATGACGACCTTCACCACCGAGTCGCTCGGCATCTCCAAATCCGACATCCTGAACGTGATCTTCTGGGTCGGCGTGCTCGAGCTCATCGCCTTTCCGTTCGGCTCCTGGATCGCCACCCGGTTCAACGAACGCTTTTTGCTGGTGGCGATGTCGGCCGCTGCCTTCGTCTTCGCCATCCCGATGATGATGCTGATCGTCACCGGCGATCTCGGCAATATTCGCATCGGCATCCTGGTCGGCACCTTCTTCGTCGCCGCCCATTATGCCGTGATGGCGCCTTTCCTGACACGCGCCTTCCCGGTGCATCTGCGCTATACCGGCATTTCCCTGAGTTCGTCGCTGAGCGGTGCCATCTTCAGCGGCCTGACGCCCGTCGTCGGGGTCTGGCTGGTCAAGACCTATGGCGTGCAGTGGCTGCCGCTGTCGCTGCTCTTCATGGTGATCGCCGGGCTTACTCTGCTGTCGAGCCTGTTCCTGCCCATCGAAGAGGAGCAGGTCCGGTCTTGAAGGCGCTTTGGGGGGCGGGTCTTCTGACCCGCCTTTCCGGTGAACGCGATGTTTCGAGCGGGTCGGAAGACCCGCTCCCCGACTCACGCTGCCTTGGTAATGGCCTCGATCACCTCGTCCACGGCAGTCTCGACGCTGACGCGGTCATCGCCTTCGGCCATGACGCGGATGACAGGCTCGGTGCCGGAAGGACGGATGACCAGGCGGCCGCTGTCTCCGAGCTGCTTGCGCGCGCCCTCGATTGCCTTGGCGACCTTGGGATCATCAAGCACCTTGCCGCCACCCGTGCGCACATTCTTGAGGATCTGCGGCAGCGGGTCGAAACGGTGGCAGACTTCGCTGACCGGGCGATCGGCCTTCTTGAGCACCGCCAGCACCTGCAAGGCGGCGACCAGGCCGTCGCCGGTGGTGGCGAAATCGGACAGGATGATGTGGCCCGACTGCTCGCCGCCGACATTGTAGCCCTGCGCCCGCATGCGTTCGAGCACGTAGCGGTCGCCGACCGCCGTGCGCTCGAGCTGCAGGCCGAGCCCGCCGAGATAGCGCTCCAGGCCGAGATTGGACATCACCGTGGCGACGATGCCGGGCTGGGTGAGCTTGCCCTCGTCCTTCCAGTCCGAGGCCACCACCGCCATCAGCTGGTCGCCGTCGATGACATGCCCCTTCTCGTCGACGATCACCACGCGGTCGGCGTCGCCGTCGAGGGCGATGCCGATATCGGCACGTAATTCGCGGACCTTGCGGGCCAGGGCATCGGGTGCAGTGGAACCGACATCCTTGTTGATGTTGTAGCCATCAGGCTCGACGCCGATCGGAATGACGTCCGCCCCGAGTTCCCACAACGCTTCCGGGGCGACCTTGTAGGCGGCGCCATTGGCACAGTCGACCACCACTCTGAGGCCATCGAGGCGGAGCTGGCGCGGCAGGGTGCGCTTGGCGAATTCGATATAGCGGGCACGCACGTCGTCGATGCGGCGGGCCCGGCCGAGATCGCGCGAGCCGGCCAGGCGCGAGGACAGGTTGGTGTCGATCAGCGCCTCGATGGAGCGCTCGGTCTCGTCGGAGAGCTTGAAGCCGTCGGGACCGAACAGCTTGATGCCATTGTCGTCATAGGGGTTGTGCGAGGCGGAGATCATCACGCCGATGTCGCAGCGCAGCGAATTGGTGAGCATGGCGACAGCCGGGGTGGGCATCGGGCCCAGCAGCATCACGTCGACGCCGACGGCAGTAAAGCCCGCCACCAGCGCATTCTCGATCATGTAGCCCGACAGGCGGGTATCCTTGCCGATCACCACGCGATGACGGTGCTCGCCGCGCTGGAAGGCGAGGCCGGCCGCCATGCCGACCTTCATCGCCAGTTCCGGCGTAATGACACTGTTGGCCCGACCGCGAATGCCATCGGTGCCGAAATATTTGCGACTCATGCGACAACCCCAAGATTTTCCGGCACGATTATGCCCGAAATCATGCGGAAATTTGCTTCAAAAAATGTTTTCAACCGTAACAGCCCGCTGCCTTTTCAGCGCCGCCATTCATAGTCGAAGGTCGGCAGGCCGGAGGCGGGGTTGACGCCGCTGCCGATGCGCTCGAAGTCCTCGCGCTCATAGAAGCGGATCGCCCTGTCGTTGAAGGCATTGACGGTGAGGCGCAGGACGGAGCGAGCCTGCTGCTTGGCAAACAGCATCAGCAGGTGAGCGGTGCCGCTGCCCCGTTCGCTGGATGGCAAAGCGATCTGTTCCAGTTCCAGCACGTCGCCTGCCTTCTGGATCAGCACCAGCATGCCGATGATCGGGCTCGCCCCGGCGTCCTCGCGTGACGCCACGAAGATCTCAGCCTGAGATCCCTGCCAATGGGCCCACATTCCAGGCCAGCGCGCCTGGTAGTCGAAGGCGGGATAGGTTTCCTGCCAGGCTGTGCACCACAGCGAGCATAGAGCGGGTTGATCGGCTGCGCCGGCCCGGCGCAGCGTGACGGCGGTCATGCTCATCGCTCGGTCAGCTTCAGCTCGATGCGGCGGTTCTTCTTGCGCGCCTCGTCGGTACCGGCGGTATCGATCGGCTGGAATTCGGCAAAACCGGCTGCGACGAGGCGCTGTGCCGGGATCCCCTTCGACATCAGATATTGCACAACGGAGATGGCGCGGCTGGATGACAATTCCCAGTTGCTCGGAAATTGCGGCGAGTTGATCGGCCGGTCGTCGGTGTGGCCGTCGACGCGCAGCACCCAGGGAATATCGGTGGGAATCTTGTCCTGCAGGTCGAGGAGGGCGGCTGCGAGCTTGTCCATCTCGGCCTTGCCCTCGGGCTGCAGCGTGGCCTGCCCCGCCTGGAAGAACACCTCCGACTGGAAGACGAAACGGTCACCGACGATGCGGACATCCGGACGGTTGCCGAGCACTTCGCGCAGGCGCCCGAAGAAGTCGGAACGGAAGCGGGAGAGTTCCTGCACGCGCTGGGCGAGCGCCGCATTCAGGCGCGAGCCGAGATCGGCAATCTTGGTCTGGCTCTCGCGGTCCTTGGATTCGGAGGCGTCGAGGGCCTGTTCCAGCGCGGCGATCTGGCGGCGCAGGGCCGAGATTTGCTGATTGAGCAGTTCGACCTGCGCCATCGCCTGGTCGGAAATGCGCTTCTGGCTGTCGAGCTCACCCTGGATTTGCGCGACCTGTCCGCCCTGGGCGCTGGCGGCTGCGGCATCCTTCTGGGCGTCGTCGAGCAGGCCCTGCAAGCGCGTCTTGTCGGCATTGGCCTTGTCGAGGCCGCTGGTGAGTACCGACAGCTGTTCCTGGGCGTTGCGGCCATTGGTGCGTTCCAGCGCAAGCAGCTGCGACAATTCCGCGATCTGGGCATTGAGCCGGTTGAGCGCCTCGTCCTTGCCGGTGACTTCCTGGGACAGGAAGAACTGGCCGAGCACGAAGATCGACAGAATCATGATGATGGACAGGAGCAGGGTCGACAGGGCGTCGACGAAGCCCGGCCAGTAATTGATGCCCTCGCCGCGACGGCGGCTGCGCCCAAGCGGCATTACTCTGACTCCGGCATCAGTTCTTCTCGCGCTCTTGCGTCAGGCGCTCGAGCACGCTCTTGATGTCGCGCTGCTGTTCGGCCTGGCTTTCGACCCAGTCGCGGATCATCTGCTGCTCGGAGCGCATATGCTGCACCAGGCCCTGGATGCCCTCGGCGAGCTGGGCCATGGCGGCGGTGGCATTGCGGCCGGAACCGGCCTCGCGCGAGCCGTCGGCCATGCGCTCGATCGCCGATTTGATGGCTGCCATCTCGCCGTCCGAGCCGCCGCGGGCCAGGCCTTCGGCCTCGATGTCCGTCACGGTGGCGGCGAGCCAGTCCTCGAGCTCGGTATAGAAGCGGTTCTGGGCCTGCCCGGCCTGCAGGTCGAGGAAGCCGAGGATCAGCGAGCCGGCAAGGCCGAACAGCGAGGACGAGAATGACACGCCCATGCCCTTGAGCGGGGCGGCGAGGCCGCTTTTCAGGCTTTCGAACACGGTGCTGGCGTCGCCGCCGCCCACCGACATGGAATTGATGACGTTGCCGACCGAACCCACGGTCTCGATCAGGCCCCAGAACGTGCCGAGCAGGCCGAGGAAGACCAGGAGACCCGTGAGATAGCGCGAGACCTCGCGCTGCTCGTCGAGGCGCATGCCGATCGATTCGAGGATGGAGCGCAGGGTGGAGAGCGAGATCGAGCGCCGGCCGACCTTGTCGCCCAGCAATGTCGCCATCGGTGCCAGCATCACCGGCTGGTCCCGAAGCTCCAGGCCGGGATCGCGCAGGCGATAGGCATTGACCCAGCGCACTTCCGGCAACAGGCGGATCACCTGGCGGAAGCCGAAGACGATGCCGAGCAGCAGCGTGAAGATGATCAGGCCGTTGAGGCCGGGATTGGCCATGAAGGCGATATACAGCTGGCGATAGAGCACGGCGGTGACGCAGGCTGCCAGCACCAGAAAGATCAGCATGCGGATGAAGAAGATCCGGGGGGAAGACAGCTTGTAGGGATCAAGGTCTCTGGCCATCGCACCACGCCGTTTCAACAATCCACACGCGAACCCTCGACAGGAGGGCTCTCCTTTTCGGCCAGAGCTTAACGCAATGCAAGGACCGAAAGCACGCGCTCAATGGCGCGCCGGGCCGGATCAGGCTGCAGCGGTCTGGCCGCCATAGGCGAAGACGGTCTGCGGCCGTGCGCCCCGAATGAAGCCGCCACCGAGCACGCGGGCCTGGCCATCGGCGTGGTCGTAGAACACGGCGGCCTGTCCGGGTGAAACACCGTCCTCGGCTTCGGCAAGCTCGATCGTCGGGCCTTCCGGACCGAAATGCAGCAAGGCCGGCTTGGGCGCGCGGGTGGAGCGCACGCGCACCGCGATCTCCAGGCCTTCGGAAGGCAGGTCTTCAAGCGCGCCGTCGCCGATCCAGTTCACATCGCGCAGGGCGACATGGCGCGTCGCTAGTGCTTCGCGCGGGCCGACGATCACCCGTGCCGCCTCGGCATCGAGACGGATGACGTGCAGCGGTTCGCCGGTGGCGATGCCAAGGCCCTTGCGCTGGCCGATGGTGTAGTGGATGACGCCCTGGTGCTGGCCGAGCACGCGGCCGTCCAGATGCACGATTTCGCCGGGAACGGCGGCACCGGGCTTGAGCTTCTCGATCACCTGGGCGTAGCGGCCCGACGGCACGAAGCAGATGTCCTGGCTGTCGGGCTTGGCCGCTACCGACAGGCCGAAACGCTCGGCGGCCTGGCGGGTTTCCGGCTTGGTCATCTCGCCGAGCGGGAAGCGCAGGATGTCGAGCTGCTCCTTGGTGGTGGCGAACATGAAATAGCTCTGGTCGCGCTCGGCGTCGCGCGGGCGGAACAGGCCGCGCCCTCCGGGCACCGCACGGCTGGCAACATAATGGCCAGTCGCCAGCACGTCGGCGCCGAGGTCACGTGCCGTGCCGAGCAGATCGCGGAACTTGACGCGCTGGTTGCATTCGACACAGGGGATCGGCGTCTCGCCGGCAACATAGGAATCAGCGAAACGGTCGATCACCGCCTCCTTGAAGCGGCTTTCATAGTCGAGCACGTAATGGGGAATGCCGATGCGGTCGGCGACCTCGCGCGCATCGTGAATGTCCTGGCCGGCGCAGCAGGCGCCCTTGCGATGGACCGCGGCGCCATGGTCATAGAGCTGAAGCGTCACCCCGATCACGTCATAGCCCTGCTCCTTGAGAAGAGCGGCACAAACGGAAGAGTCGACGCCGCCCGACATGGCAACAACGACACGGGTGTCCTGCGGCCGGCGCGGCAGGTCGAGCGAGTTCAACATGGCATCCTTCCGTCCATCAGAGGGTCAAGGTCTCTGCGACGGCGCTCCTTTACGCGATTTTGGCCGCGAGGGGAACGCCGATGTTCGAACGAAAGCCGCCGGGTGCGGCGCTGCCGATGTTTGTTCCTATCTTACTCTACGTAATTATTTTGTGCTATTTGAGGCGTTAACTATAATTGTTAAGTATATCTATTATGGATTGCTCAATAAAAAAGCCGGTGTTGCATTTATGTCATAGGATTTCATGTAAAGGCGGTGCTATCAGGCGTTCGAGCGTAACAAGTGCCAAGTGCTGGGGTATTAAAATGCAAATTCTTAGGAATGCTCTGCTTGCGGGCGTCGTCATTCTCGCGCCGGCAGCGGCATTCGCCGCCGACCTGGCGCCGCCGCCCGTCGAGCCGGTCGCACCGGAAATCGTGCCATCCTTCACCTGGACAGGCTTCTATGCCGGTCTGAGTGCGGGCTATGGCCGCGGCAATCTCGACACGGATCTGAAGGCGGTGCCGACTGCGGCGGCACCGACGCTTGAGAGGGCTCTCGGTTTCGGGCTGAACGGCGGGGCCGCAAAGGTCAAGGGTAGCGCCAACGGCGTCGTCGCCGGCGGCCAGATCGGCTACAATTATCAGATCGATCCCAATTGGGTAATTGGCGCCGAGGCCGACCTGCAATATGCCGGCCTGGACACCAAGAAGACCTTCATCGGTGCTCAGAACATTCCGGTCACGGTGAAGAATGAGCTCAACTGGTTCGGCACGGCCCGCGTGCGCGCCGGCTATGCCTTCGACAATGTCCTGATCTATGGCACGGGCGGTCTTGCCTATGGCCAGGTGAAGACCAAGGTCAGCACCGGCGGCACCAATCTGTCCGGATCGGAGACCAAGTTCGGCTGGGCTCTCGGTGCGGGCGCCGAATATGCTCTGACCCAGAACTGGACCGTGCGGGCCGAATATCTCTATGTCGATCTCGGCAAGGCCGAGACGATCAAGGCCAACAGCGAGATCGCCCAGATCACCGCCAAGACCGACGTTTCCGTGCACACGGTGCGTGCCGGCGTGAACTACAAGTTCTGATCGGTCGCGACAGCATTTATCCTGTCTTCGAGGGCCCCGTATGGCGGGGCCCTTTTACTTTGGCCGGTCAGCCTTGCGCCAGCCGGCCCGTCGTTCTAGTCAGGGGGCCTTTCCAGGAGACCCCGAACCATGCCGGCCACGCCTGACGACCTGTTCGCCTTCTTCGCCAAGCTCGGCATCGCAGTGACGACCGTCGAGCATCCGCCCCTGTTCACGGTGGAGGATTCGAAGGCGCTGCGGGGGCAGATCGCCGGCGGTCACACCAAGAATCTCTTCCTGAAGGATCGCAAGGGCCGGCTGTTCCTGGTGGTGCTGGAGGAGGATGCCAGCGTCGACCTCAAGCGCATCCACGAGATCATCGGTGCTCAGGGCAAGGTGTCCTTCGGTTCGGCCGAGCTGCTGACGCAGGTCTGGGGGGTGTTGCCGGGCGCGGTCACGCCCTTCGGCGCCATCAACGATACCGAAGCGCAGGTGACCGTGGTGCTCGATCAGGCGTTGCTCGAGAATGACAAGCTCAACCATCATCCGCTGGTCAATACGCAGACCACCACGATCGCCCGCGAAGACCTCATTGCCTTCCTGCGCGCGACCGGACACGAGCCCAGGATCCTTGCCGTCTCGCAGCCTCAGCAGGCGGACGCCTGAGGCCGAGCGCGCTTCCATCGATGCGCACCTCGCTCTGATTCCAGGTCTCGAAGATGCTGGGTCTCGAAGATGCTGGCGCATCCGAGGCTCGAACACCTGGCGACATCAGGCGTCCTGTCGAGGATTCGGCGAAAATTATCAGAAGGCACCAAGAATCAAAGGTACCCAGAGCCACTGAACATGGCTCTGGGCACAAGCCCCGACATCCCGTGCCGGCGCATGGTGTGGAAAGCCCGTCGGGTTGCCGACGGGCATGATCCCGTTCAGTCGAGACAGCCGCGGAAGATGTCGTATCTCATACATTTGCGGCGAGGCGCGTAGGCGGTTTGGGTCGCGGTAGTCCCGCGGGCATAGCGCTGGGCCGGTTGCTGCACGCCGGCTACGCCAGCCGATGGTGCCGCCCTGGGGCCGACCTGGCAACGAATGCCTTCCGTTGCCAGGGCACCGGCAACATCGGCATCATAGCACAGCATCTGGGTAGCGGCCCTGCGATAGCCCATGGCCTGAAGGGTGCGGGCGTAGAGGCGGATATTGCAGCCCTGGTCGAGCTTGGTGGTGCCGAAGCTGAAGCCGAAGCCGGCGCCCGAGCCGCCGACGCTGACACTGCCGAGGCAGGCTTCGATGCCGGCCGCCGCGAGGCCCGGGGCAAACGCCGCGGGAGCCTGGCGTCGATCGCGATTGTTCAGCGTGGCGCCGCCGACATTGCCGGTGATGTTGCCATTGCCGTTGCCATTGCCGGATCCGTCGCCGGAATTATTGCCGTTGTTAGTTCCGTTCTGGGCCTGTGCCAGCGAGGCAGCGGTAAGGAAGATGACGATGGTGAAGAAATAGACAATACCCTTCGCAAGCGATTTCATATGCGTTCCCCCAAACACAAACACGCCCACAAACTTTTGGAAAGTCTATGAGGTGTACAGGAGGCTACGCTACAAATGTGATTTTCGCAATGAATACAATATTTTATCGCTAAGGAATCTGACGGGGAGTAATGCCGCAGCGTTGAAGTTCTTTCATGAGACGCTTGTAGTCCCAGCTATACGTTGCCTCGTTGTGGTTTTCGTTATTGTCACTTGTGAAGCAGTTTCCGTTTCCGTTACCAGAATTGAAATTGCCGTTATTGTTTCCTTGATTGAAATTTCCATTAAAGTTGCCGGTATTGCCGTTGCCGTTGTTGTTTCCTCGCCCAACGCTGTATTGAACAAGGATAACATCATCTCTCCGCAGTATCCGGATTTGAGATGCCCCGTGCTGCGGGCCTGGGACATGGCAGCGGGAAAGCGCCGGAACCTGGGGGGTAGGGGGAGTCTGCCAACAGCCGATATCGAGGTCTGCGATCATGGTTGCATTCCTGTGATCAGGGACGGCGTGGTTCAGTATAAACCATAAAGGCCGGACCGACCCAGCAGTCGATCCGGCCGAAGCTGCCTCGGCAGCCTCCTATGGGTTGCCGTTTCCGTTGCCGTTGAACGAACCGACGTTTCCGTTGCCGTTGAACATGCCACCATTGTTGTTGCCGTTCAGCGCGCCGATATTGTTGTTGCCGCTGGTGGAACTGGAGTTGCCGCGGCCGTTATAGGCGCCGATATTGCCGGTGCCGCCATTGCCGTAGCCAATATTGCCGTTGGCGTCCGGCGCGCCGTTGCCGTTGGCGTTGCCGTTCAAGGTGCCGGTATTGGCATTGCCGTTGTAGTTGCCGTTGCCGAGCCCGTAATTGCCGTTGCCATTGCCGTTGCCGTTGGCGAGGCCGCTATTGGCGTTGCCGTTCCTATTGCCGCTGAAGCCGCCCCAGTTGCCGTTGCCGTTGCCGTTGCCGTTGCCGATGCCGGAATTCATGTTGCCGTTGCCGTTGCCATTGCCGACGCCGACATTGCCGTTGCCATTGCCGTTGCCGTTACCGAAGCCGGCATAGGCCGTGGAGATCGAGGTGCATGCGAGGGCGGCGTAGAGGGCCGCATGGAACACGGTGATTCTCATGGTTCTACCTTTCCTGGACTGGGTTCGGGAAAGGCATTGCCTTCCCATTGTGGTCGTCGGATTTCCGGAAAAACTGGGAGCGCGTGGACATGCGATCGACCCCGTCCCGCGGCGATGGGCGCCGGGGGACTAAAGATGGGGCTTTGCCGGGATCACGTGCCTCGGGCGATCGTCCGGCGTGCCTTCAGGCCGAGGAAGGCGCGCCGTCTCACGTCCTTCGGCTTACCGCGAGGTGCAACCCAGGTTCTGGATATTGCAGCTTGAGGGCAGGGCCTGATTTCTGGGCGACGCGCTGGTTGCAGTGACCTTCACGCCGGCGGGCGGATCCGGGTCATTGGGATCACCCATGCCGTAATTGCCGTTGCCGTTCATGTTGCCGTTGCCGACGCCGGTGTTGAAATTGCCGTTGTAATTGCCGTTCAACGTGCCGGTATTGAAGTTACCATTCAGGTTGCCGTTGCCGATACCGGTGTTGCCGTTGCCGTTATAGTTGCCATTGTCGGTTCCGGTGTTGCCGTTGCCGTTCATGTTGCCGTTGCCGATACCGGTGTTGCCGTTGCCGTTCATATTGCCGTTGCCGGTCCCGGTATTGCCGTTGCCGTTCATACTCCGTTCCGGTGTTGTTGTTGCCGTTGCCGTTGCCGTTGTTGGTACCGGAATTGCCGTTGCCGTTGCCGTTACCATTGCCGGTTCCGCTGTTGCCATTGCCATTGCCGTTGCCATTGCCGAATCCCGCATAGGCGCTGAGGACCGGGGTGCAGACCAGTGCCGCACTCAGCAGCAGCCGCGTGAGGAGGGTGCGCATGATACTGTCCTTTCTTGCGACTCGAAAAACAGCCTGGCCCCGGAGGCCGGGAGGCGTGTTCAATGATCGGGCGGTGCGGTCTGTCGCTGCCGCGGCCCGTCCATGATGCAATCTGACTGGACCTGCACGGAGCGTTCGAAGCGGTTCGTCCGTCGGATCGAGCCGCCTGATGCCGGGCCGGAAAGGCCTGGATGCGGGATCCTCTTCCGTCGGCCGTCCGCAGGACGCTACGCCGGAGCAGGGAGGGAGGAGGAGTGCCGCATCCAGATTTCAGAGCTCGAGCAGCGAACGCTGAACGCCAGGGGAGGCGGGAGCTGACCAGTGGCTGGGAGGAAAGCCGGGCCAGCTCCCTGAGAGCAAGCAAAGCTTACTGGTTGGCGTTGCCGTTGCCGTTGCCGCTGAAGGCGCCCCAGTTGTGGTTGCCGTTCACGTTGCCGTTGCCGATGCCGTAGTTGGCATTGCCGTTCACGTTGCCGTTGCCGAAGCCGAAGTTGTGGTTGCCGTTGGCATTGCCGTTGCCGAGGCCGACGTTGCCGTTGCCGTTGGCATTGCCGTTTCCGATGCCGGCGTTGCCGTTGCCGTTGCCGTTTCCGTTGACGGCGCCGGCATTCCCGTTGCCGTTCAGGTTGCCGTTGAGGGCGCCCCAGTTGCCGTTGCCGTTGCCGTTGCCGTTGAAGGCGCCGGTATTGGCGTTGCCGTTGCCGTTGCCGTTGCCGAAGCCGACATTGCCGTTGCCGTTGCCATTGCCACTGCCGACGCTGAAGGCCATCGCGGCGCTGGAAACGCTCAGGATCAGGGCGGATGCGATGAGAAGCGATTTCATAATGGTCTCTCCACTCAGTCTGTCTTGTGAGGTGCTTAAGGCTGTAATCAGCAGAAGCATTTGCTTTAAGCCCGCGGTGATTACAGTTTTAAGCTTATTGATTTTTCAGTGTAGAGAAACTTGTCTATTGGAATTAGTACAAAGGGGTATTAAATCAAGGGCGATATACTAAAAATTGATTTGGGCATGCCAAATATTGCCGCGCAGCGACGCAAATGCGCGCCATGCAGCTCAAAAGCCCCGGATTGTTCGAGAGGAAATTTTCAAGGCGTGGAACGGCTGGATCAGAGTTCCCCAACACACCCAGCTCGGTCCATCGGACGTCTTTTGTGGCCGTCGTCAGTAGGCGATGGCAGGAACGGCCATTTGGCTGTCTTCGCAATCGGGCCCGATCATCATGGTGGTGCCGGGTGCGCGCATCTGGCTGCCGCACATCAGGGCGACTTCGGTCCGGTTGCGCAGATGGAATTTGCGCATGATGTTGCGGATATGAACTTTTGCGGTGCTCTCGGAAATGTTGAGGGCATGCGCGATGATCTTGTTCTGCTTGCCCTTCTGGAGCAGGCTGAGGACGTCCATCTCGCGGTCGGTCAGGCTGAGATGGATGTCGGAACGCAATTGACGTTCGGGCCGCGGTTTGGGCGCGCTCGAGGACGGTTCCGTAAACAGGGGAGGCGCGCTCGCATAGGAAATAGGCTGAGAAGCTGCTTCCTCACGTGGTGGCAGCGACAGGCCCTGCCGGATCGCACTCACCATGGCATTGAAGCCCATCGAAGCTGTGATCCAGCTATGAACGCCGGCCTCGTCCATCAATCGTCCGATTGCAGGATCGCTGTTGTCGGTAACCACCAGCAGGGGCAGCTTGCCGATACGGTTTTGCAATTGCTGAATGACGAAGGCGATGAAGAGCGGGTCCGTGCTGCGCTGTACCAGGCTCAGTATGGCGAGCGAGGCTTGTGTGCCGCCTTCTCCGGGAGCGCCCATGATGCGGACATCGATATCGTCGGCCGCCTCCTTGAGGGCATGGGAAAAGATCTCGCCCAGCAGGGGACGGCTCTCGATCAGCAAGACGACTTTGCGGTCCACAACAGGCAACGCGCCTGGCTCCGTTTGTCTATGATCATGGCAATCCAGCATGTCATTGCAGGTGACGTGGTGACTCATGATTTGGCCTCTTGAAAGTTCTGGCGTTACTTCCTCTACAAGTCTTCTTGTGGGTTGGGCCTTCACCCTAATACGTCGTTAGGGTGTTAGCCATTACACTTGTGTGGCTGTTCTGCGTTGCCAACCTGCACGGTCGGTTGTCGCACGCAGCCACCTTCATCGGCCGCCACGAAATTCTTTGCCGTGGGGCTCGAAAAGTAAAACGATTCACGAATAATAGGATGCCAGAATATTGATTATCGCGATGTGCCATTTATCTCACAGAAACGACTATTCGCGAAAGTCTTTTGGGATTAATCCGAAAGGGACCTTCCCCATCGTCAACACCAAAAGGTATCATATTGAGGCAAAAGGCGATTTTCAGCCTTCCCGGTTCGTGTATGCAGGTTATATTAAGGGTGGCGTGAATTCGCCGTGATTTGAGTGAAGTTTCCGAATACGATTAAAAAACTTTAATCTTCAAAAATATCCCGGTAGTCGTCCGTGTATAGGCAACAATCTTTTCTTTCTATACGCGGCAGCCTGTGGCGCTCTTCAATATGTTGCGGGGCCGTTTTGCTGGTGGTTGACTACCGCCGTTACCCCTTTTGGGGGTTATTGGCGAAAAATAGGTACCAAGTTTCATTTGTTCCATTCTCGCAACAAGCAAGATGAAATTTATTGTTTCGTACGGCAATGGCATCTGACGGTTGCCTTCGAGGCGTTTTGCCCCCATCTAACCGCGGACGAAGCTTTCCAAGCGGGTAGGAATGATGAGCAACGACGCTGCCGGAACCAACGGTCTGATCAAGGATACCACCACCCAGACCTTCATGGCCGACGTGATTCAGGAATCGATGAAGCAGCCGGTGCTGGTCGATTTCTGGGCCGAATGGTGTGGCCCTTGCAAGCAATTGGGGCTGATCCTGGAGAAGGCCGTGCTTGCAGCCAAGGGCAAGGTCAAGCTGGTGAAGATGGATATCGACAAGCATCCGCAGATCGCCGGGCAATTGGGGGTTCAATCGATTCCCGCCGTCTTCGCCTTCTCCAAGGGTCAGCCTGTCGACGGCTTCATGGGGGCCATTCCCGAAAGCCAGATCAAGGAATTCATCACCAGGATCGCCGGTCCCGGCGGCGATCCGGACACGGAGGCCTTGCTGGCCGAGGCCGAAGCCTTGCTCAACGAAGGCGATGGAGCGGCAGCGGCTCAGCTCTTCGCGCAGATTTTCGAGCAGGACGCCGAGAACCTGAAGGCGATCGCCGGCCTTGCGCGCTGTGCGCTTGCCGCCGGAGAGCTCGATCAGGCCAAGGCCACGCTTTCGCTTACGCCAAAGGGCAAGGAGAATGATCCCCTCATCGCCAGCGCCCGGGCCGCACTGGAACTGGCCGAACAGGCCAGCGATGTCGGTGATCTGCAAGGGCTGGCGCGCCAGGTCGAGGCTGATCCAAAGGATTACCAGGCCAAGTTCGACTACGCCCTGGCTCTCGCCGCTGCCAATAGGCGCGAGGAGGCGGTCGACCAGCTGCTCGACATCGCCCGGCGCGACCGCAAATGGAACGAGGACGGCGCGCGCAAGCAGCTCGTGCAGTTCTTCGAGGCCTGGGGCCCGATGGACGAAAACACCATCTATGGTCGCCGCCGGCTGTCGTCGATCCTGTTCTCATAAATAGTGACGCGGCCCGCCAGCAGGCCGTAAGATGCCGCCCGGAGGTCGCGGTCGCGACCTTGAGAAACTGTCATGCCCCGTCCTTGGGCCATGACAGCCTCCAGGCCCGTTTGAGGAATGGCAGCCGATGCATCCCTTGTTCAAGACGGAGGCCGATCTGCCTCCTGTCGTTCCGGTCTTTCCCCTGGCCGGCGCCCTGCTGTTGCCGCGTGGCCAACTGCCGCTGAACATCTTCGAGCCGCGTTACCTGGCCATGATCGACGACGTGCTGAAGGGACCGCGCCTGATCGGCATGATTCAGCCCGAGGACGAGGAAAACGAGACGATGCCGCGCCTGTTCCAGGTCGGCTGCGTCGGGCGTCTCACCCAATTCGCCGAGACAGGCGATGGGCGCTACCTCATCCAGCTCACCGGTATCTCGCGTTTCAAGGTCCTGTCGGAGGAAACCGTCACGACGGCCTACCGCCAATGCCGTATCACGGCCGAACCCTTCGCCATCGATTTCACCCCGCGTGCCGGTGAAGAGGAGGTCGACCGCAAGAGCCTGATCGATACGCTGCGCGCCTATCTTGCCGTCAATCGCTTCCAGGTTGACTGGAACGACATTCACGAGGCCTCCAACGAGGCGCTAGTCAATGCGCTGTCGATGATGAGTCCGTTCGGGCGGCGCGAGAAACAGGCGCTGCTCGAGGCCTCCTGCCTGCGGGAGCGCGCCGAGATCCTGGTCGCCATCACGCAGATCGAACTTGCCAAGAGCGGCGACGGCTCCGATACGCCGTTGCAGTGAGGATGAGTGCCGATGCCCACGCCGACACCGCATCGCCCACCGCCGCTGACCGATCCCAAGCTCCTGGAATTGCTGGTGTGCCCCCTCACCAAGACGACGCTGGAATATGATGCGGAAAAACAGGAGCTGATCTCGCGCGCCGCCAAGCTTGCCTATCCCATCCGGGATGGTTTCCCTATCATGCTGCCCGAGGAGGCAAGGATCATCGAATAGGACGGCTGATCGAATAGATCGGATCGTTCCGTTCATTTGCCTCGATAGCCGAAAGGAAGACGCAGAGAATGTATGACAGCCCGCCGGAGCTCCAAGGATCGACACAGGAACCGACCGTTCTCGGCGCCGCCTCCATCCCACGCGAGGATTGGGACCGGGCACCGTGGAACCGCTGGTCGTTCCAGCATGTGCGGGAACTGGTGCCGACGGCGCAGGTCTGGCGTGGGCCGGGGCCGGCCACGGCGCTGCCGGTCGCCTTGCAGGACATCGATGGGATCGCTTTTGAGAGCGACGGCCAGCCGGCAACGATCGGAAGCTTCTTCGAGGCGAATTACGCCGACGGATTTCTGGTGCTGCATCGCGGCAGAGTGGTGGCGGAGCGCTATTTCAACGGCATGACGAGCCACAGCCAGCATCTGTCGCAATCGGTCGCCAAATCGGTGGTGGGTACGGTTGCCGGCATCCTGATCGGGCGCGGCGTGCTCGATCCCGCCGCGCCGGTCACCTATTATCTGCCGGAGCTGGAGACGACCGCCTATCGTGGCGCCACCGTGCAGCAAGTGCTCGACATGACGACCGGCGTCGTGTTCGACGAAACCTATACCGCGCTCGATTCGCATATCGCCAAGATGGACGTGGCCAGTGGCTGGAAGGCCCGCAAGGATCCGAGCTGGCCGACCCATGTCTTCGAGCTGATCCTGCAACTCCAGGCCAGCCAAAGTGTCCATGGCGCCATCTTCAACTACCGCTCCGTCGAGACCGACGTGCTGGCTTTCGTGCTGCAGAGCGCCACCGGCTTGTTGCTCCCCGAATTGGTGAGCCGAGAGCTCTGGTCACCGATGGGGGCCGAGGAAGATGCTTATTTCACCGTCGATTCCGCCGGCTATGGCCTGGCGGACGGTGGTTTCAATGCCACCTTGCGGGACTACGCCCGTTTCGCCCTGCTGCATCTCGGCGGTGGGGAGATCGGGGGCCGGCGCCTCCTTCCGTCCTCCTGGCTGGAAGACACGCGTTTCGCTGCGCGGCCCGATCTCTTCCAGGGCGTCTATCGCGACATTCTCCCTCGGGGCGCCTATCGCAACCAGTTCTGGATCGAGGATGTCGAGCGCGGGGCCTATATGGCCCGGGGTGTGTTCGGACAGCTCATTTATATCGATCCCGTCGGCGAGTTTGCCGCCGTGGTGCTGTCCAGCTGGCCGGAATTCCTGCACGCACCGCGGACGCGCGCCAGCCTGGCTGCGGTCCGGGCGATCCGCGATGCCCTGGCGTAGGCGGAGGGGCGCGCGAGGGGGCTTTTTCGAAGTCACGCGGGCAAGGTCGTTTGCGTCTGGCAGCCTGCCAGGAGCCAGGCTCGGAACGCCAGCATCGCGGGCGAAGGCTGGCGTGATTTGAGATGAGTCAGCCAGTATGAACCGGCGTGAACCTCGGTCTCGAAGGGGCGTATCAGCCGGCCGCTGGCCAAGGCGCTCGAGAACATCGCTGTCGGCAACAGGCCGACGCCGATGCCTTGGGCGATGGCCTCGGCCATGGTGACCGAGGAATCGAAGACGACGGCATGGGTGGCGGGGCCGCTGGATCCTACTGCGGCGAACCACAATTGCCATTCATCCTCGCGATAGGATCGCAGAAGCACTTCACCGGCGAGATCCGCCGGCCGGCGCAACCGTTCGGCCGTGGCCGGCGCACAGACGGGCGAGAGCGGGGCAGGCATCAGAAGCGTCGCCTCGGTGCCATGCCACAAGCCGTCACCGAAGCGGATGGCATAGTCGAGGCCGTCGCCGGCCAGATTGATGCGGTTGTTGTTGGTCAGAATGCGCAGGTCGATGAAAGGATGCGCCTCGCCAAAGGACCGCAGGCGCGGCAGCAGCCAGCCGGCGGCGAAAGTACCGACCACGCCGACCGTCACCACGTCGCGGAAATGGCCTTTCTCGAAGCGGTCGAGCGTGGCGCCGATGCGCCCGAACGCTTCGTTGAGGACAGGGACGAGCGCCTGGCCTTCCTCGGTGAGGGCGAGGCCGCGCGGCAGGCGGCGGAACAGGCGCACGCCCAGGATCTCCTCCAGGTTCTTCACCTGGTGGCTCACGGCAGTCTGGGTCACCCTCAATTCGAGCCCGGCGCCGGTGAAGCTGAGATGACGCGCCGCCGCCTCGAAGGCGCGCAGGGCATTGAGAGGCAGATGCGAACGGATCATGGATCCCCAAATTTTTCTCAGGTCTGAGGCGATTTATCATCGTTTGCCCTCCGCTCAGACCGCAGCCACCCTGACATCGAACGGTGTAAGGAGTTGGTATGACCAGACGGAATTTCATGGTTGGAGCAAGTGCAGCCCTGTTCTTGCTGCCATTCGGCGTCGCGTTTCCAGTGGCCGAATCGCGAGCCTCGACGGATTTCGCAGCGGCAATCAGGCGGATCGAAGGCGAGGTGGGCGGACGCCTGGGCGTTGCCGCTCTCGATCTCAAATCGCGCATGAGGCTGGCTTATCGACCGGACGAGCTCTTCCCGCTCTGCAGCACCTTCAAGCTGCTGGTTGCCGCTGCGGTGCTCGCTCGGGTCGACCAGGGGCATGAACAACTGTCCCGTCCGGTCCCGATCGGGGCCGCGAGGCTGCTGCCCAATTCGCCGATAACGGCCAGGCATGCCGGCGGCCATCTGACCCTGGCGGAGCTCTGCGAGGCTGCGATCACCGTGAGCGACAACCTGGCCGGCAATCTCCTGCTGGAAGCCGTCGATGGACCGGCCGGATTGACCCGTTATCTGCGCTCGATCGGTGACCCGGTCAGCCGTCTCGACCGCTGGGAGGTGGAGCTCAACGAATCGCTGCCGGGTGATCTGCGCGATACCACCAGCCCCGCAGCCATGCTGGCGGACCTCCAGCGCCTGCTGGTCGGAGAGGCGCTGTCGCCATCCTCGCGCAGCCAGCTCACGGCCTGGCTGAAGGCCAGCCGAACCGGTGATACCCGCCTGCGGGTCGGGTTGCCCGCAGGATGGGCCTTCGGTGACAAGACAGGAACCGGCGAGCGCGGTTCGACCAATGATGTCGCCATTGCCTGGCCGCCCGGTCGTCCGCCCCTTCTCATTGCTGCCTATCTGACCGGCACGATTGCGGCGGCCGACCGCCGCAATGCCGCCCTGGCTGCCGTGGCCAAGGCCGTGGTGGAGCATTTGCCCGCGTGAGCGCGGGAAGGGCGCAGTGGGTCCCTGCACGATTTCTGCACGAGGAGCCCACCGTGCCGCCACGAATGCTGTATGACGGCTGAACACCGGCGCAGCAGGATGGAGGCCATGGAGGAACCCATGCCGATCGCATCCGTCTCGCCGGGCCAGACCCTGCCGGCCCGCAACCACTCGCCCCTTCGACCGAGCTTCGTTCTCAAGGTCCTGGCCATCACGGTGCTGGCCGTCCTGGCCGACTTCGTCCTGTCGGCCGGGCAAGCCCTGCCGCAGGTGGGCAGCATCATCGGCTTCCTGGCTTTTGCCTGGCTTGGAGCGCTGCTGGCCTGCGACAGCCTGATGCGCCGCAGCCGAGCCAGTCGCTTCGCGGTGATCGGCGCCAGCCTGGCGGGTTTTGCCTTGATCGTCGAGCCTAGCCTGCTGGCCGGCCTGCTCTTCCTGACGGGATTGGCGCTGGCGCTGTTGATGCCGCGCCATGGCGAGTTCGGCAATGCGCTGGCCTGGGCCGTGCGCCTGCCCCTTTATGGGGTTCTCAGCCCGATGGCGGCCCTGCTCGATGCAGGCCGGCTGGTTCGGATCATGCGGTGGCGAGGAGGCTTCGCTCTTGGCGGGATCGCGGGGGGACTGCTCGTGGCCAGCCTCGGCTCGGTTCTTTTCCTGCTCTTGTTCTCCAACGCCAATCCCCTGATCGGCCTTGGTCTCGCTGCCTTTTGGGATGCGCTCGCCCTGCAGAGCGGAGGTACAGGCCTGTTCTGGCATGGTCTGTTCGTCCTGGCGAGCGTGGTTGCGCTATGGGCGAGCTTCAGGCCGCTGCGCCTGCGCCCCTTTGCCGGTGCCTCCACGCGCGCGCCGCTGCCGGTCCTGCCTTCCTGGCCCGGGATGGCGCCGGTGGTGATCGCGCTTGCTGCCTTCAACCTGGTGTTCGCCCTCCAGAATGCCTCGGACATCGCCTTTCTGTGGAGCGGCGCCAAGCTTCCCGAAGGCGTGACCTTTTCTCAATATGCCCATCGCGGCACGCAAGCCCTGGTTCTTGCGGCCTTCCTGGCGGCGGGCTTCGTGCTGGTCTGCCTGCGTACGGGCTCGCCATTGGCGGGCAAGGCGAGCGTGCGCCTGCTGGTCTATCTGTGGATCGGCCAGACCATGCTGCTGGTGGCCTCCACCATGCTGCGCATCGTCGCCTATATCGAGGCCTATTCGCTGACCTATCTGCGTATCACGGCCTTGATCTTCCTCTTCCTGGTGTTGACGGGATTGGCGCTGATCTCATGGCGTATCGCCCGCCGGCGCGATGGCGTGTGGCTAATCAATGCCAACGCCTTGTGCCTGGCCAGCGTGCTCGGCGTCTGCTGCTTCGTCAATTTCGAGGGGGTGATCGCCCGCTGGAATCTCGAACGGCAGGGATCGCCGCAAACCTTCGAGCGGAGAGACACATTTTATGTGGGGAGCCTCGGCGGCACGGGCACGCTGCTGGCGCTCAAGGATGCCAGCATGGCAACCGATACGGCGCAGAGCCGCGATCTTGCCGAACTGCGCGGACTGAGGCAGGTGGTGCAGACCAGGCTGGAGGCGCAGCAGGTGGACTGGCGCCGGTGGACGCTGGCCGGCGCCTGGCGGCTGCAGCAGGCGGGACCCTTACCCGATCCGGCGCCGCCGAACCCCGCTTTGACACCTTCCCCTTGAAATGACATTCATCGCTCATGTCCCGCACCATTCTCATCGTCGATGACGATCCGCATATCCGCGAATTGCTGGCCTTCGCCCTTGCCAAGGCCGGCATGACCACACACCAGGCCGGTGACGGGGAGGAGGGCCTGGCCAAGGCTCTCTCCCTCAAGCCGGACCTTGCCATCCTCGACATCAACATGCCGCGCATGGATGGCCTCGAGGTCTGCCGCCGGCTGCGGGCGCAGAGCGAACTGCCGGTGCTGTTCCTGTCTTCCCGGGATGACGAGATCGACCGGGTGCTCGGCCTGGAAATGGGCGCTGACGATTATGTGGTGAAACCCTTTTCACCGCGCGAAGTGGTGGCGCGTGTCGGTGCCATCCTCAAGCGGGTGGGCGCCAGGCCGGCCCAGGCCGTACCGGCATCGGTGCTGGCGCGCGGCCTGCTCAACCTCGACCCCGAGGGCTGGCAGACGCAATGGGCCGGGGAGCCGGTCGGTCTCACGGCCAAGGAGTTCCAGCTCCTGCAGATCCTGGCCGCGACACCGTCCAAGGTGTTTTCCCGCGACGAGATCATCGATCGCCTGCACGGGCCGGGCTTTGCCATCACCGACCGTACCATCGACAGCCATATTCGCCATATCCGCCAGAAATTCTCGGTCGTGGGGGCCGAGGACGTGATCGAGACCCGGGCGGGCATCGGCTATCGCATCGGCGCCTGCGCGGGCAAGGCGGCGTGATCCTGCTCAGCCGGCTGAAGGACGCCATCAAGGCGCGCTGGCCGGCGCTGCGCCTGCGCTCGATCCTGATCGGGGTGCTGCTGTTCACCGCCCTGATGCCGGGCATCGGTGCCATCTTCCTCAGGGTCTACGAAAACGTCCTGGTGCGCCAGACCGAGGCGGAGCTGATCGCCCAGGCTGCGGTCTACGATGCAGCCTTCGATCTCGCCTGGCCCGGCCCAAAGCCGCTGCCGGTACCGCCCCCGACGGAGAACGATCCGAACGACTCCTATCGGCGGGACGATCCGTCAGCCGAGCCCTATTTCACGCCGGAGCAGCTGACGATCGATCTCAACACGATGCCGATCCTGTCCCAGCGCCCCCAGCCCATCGCTGCGTCGCAGGCGCCGGATGCGGAGGCGCTGCTCACCGCCAAGGCAATCACGCCGCTGATCGAGCAGAGCCGGCGCACCACGCTTGCGAGTGCGCTGATCCTCGACGCCAGGGGCACGGTGCTCTCCGACGGGCCACTTCAGGGCCAGAGCTATGCCTTCCTGCCGGAAGTCCAGTCGGCCATCGCGGGGCGCTCGCAATCGGTCCTGCGGCGGCGCGGAGATTATGTGCCGCGCTATGCCTTCGAGGTCTTCAGCCGTGCCTCGGCCATCCGCGTGCATTATGCCCGGCCGATCAAGCTGGGGGAGCGCACTGTCGGTGTCCTCCTGCTGTCCCGCTCGCCTCGCGCCCTGTTCCGCGGGATTTATGACGATCTCGGCAAGATTGCGCTTGGTTTCGGCATCATCCTCGCCGTGATCATCGGCCTGGCCGGCCTGCTGTCCAGGGCCATCGCCAAGCCGATCGAACAATTGACGCTGGCGAGTGCGGAGGTCGGCCGCCACCTCGGCCGTGGCGGCAGCGAGGTCCCCCCGACGCCGGCAACCGCTACCATCGAGATCCGGGCGCTTTTCGACAATTTCCGGCGCATGGCCGTGGCCATCGACCTGCGCTCGCGCTATCTGCGCGATTTCGCCGCCGCGATGAGTCACGAGTTCAAGACGCCGCTGACCGGCATACGCGGGGCGCTCGAGCTGCTCGACGAACATGGCGACACCATGAGCGCCGAGGAGCGCCGGCGCTTCATCGCCAATGCAGAGGACGACGCCGAGCGCTTGTCGCGCCTGGTGGCACGGTTGCTCGAGCTCGCCCGTGCCGACATGGCGGATGAGAGCGAGGCCGTGTCCACGCCCCTGGCCGATCCCGTGCGGCGCATCGCCGATGCCGGCTCCGACGACGACTTCAAGGTCGAGGTCATCATCGATATCGGGCTACCCACCGTGCGTGTCCCCGCCGACGTCCTGGAAGCGGTTTTGACCACCCTGGTCGAAAACAGTCGCCAGGCCGGGGCATCCAGGGTGATGATTTCGGCCAAGACGGCCGGAGATGGATATCTCGATCTTCGGGTCGCCGATGATGGGCCGGGCATTCCCTCCCATGATCGTACCCGCCTGTTCGAACCTTTCTTCACCACCAAGCGCGCCAATGGCGGCACCGGCCTCGGCCTGCCGATCGCCCGCTCCCTGCTCGCCAATAGCGGTGCCAGCATCGATTATGTCGACGAGGGCCCTGGTGCCTGCTTTCGCCTGCGTTTGCAGCGGAATGGGATGAGTGATCTGGGTTGAATGTCGGAATTCTTCTAGAGATGCCGGCCGATATCCATGCGCTGGTGCAATATGCGGATAATGTCGGTGGTTTGCCCCGCGCGGCGATAGAATACGATGTGTGAGCCGACATTATATTTGAGATAGCCTTCCCGGATCTCGACCGGGCGGCCGGTTTTGTCCCGACCGCGAGCCCTTCGAAGGTTGCCAAGAGTGTACGGAAATAGCTGTCGGCTTGCTCGCGGGACCATGTTCGCAGTGTATAGAAGCCAGATTTCCTCAAGATCGCTTTCGGCGAGTGGCGTGAGACGATAGCGGCTGCTTCTCTCCGGCATGCTTGTCATGCAACCTTTTGAGGAAGGCTTGACCGTCGAATGGTTTGGGAGGCCCGGACTCCTCGCCGGCGATCAGGGCATCGCGCAGTGCCTGAAATCGCACTTCCTGCTCTTCCAGCAGGCGAAGGCCTGCCCGTACGACATCACTCGCCGACCCGTAACGCCCAGTGTCGACCTGTTCGTCGATAAAGGCCGCGAAGTGATCTCCTAGGGAGACAGAGGTATTGCGGGCCATGTCCATATCTCCAAATCGATACCAATATATATTATTTTCTGGTACAGGACCATGCCGATCGCGTTTTAGCGCAAGACATTTGAGGCCCAAGATCGGACGAGCTGCATTTCGGGTTCGGTCAGCACAGGTTTGCGTACGCGCTTTTATCTTTTCATGACCTGACCGGTACCTGCCCGTCCGGGACGCCATGCCCCTCGAACAATCGCCTCTCCGCGGCGAGGCCGTTGCCGACCAGATCGAAGAAGGCGCGGATACGGGCGGTGTTCTTGAGGTCGCCATGGGTGACGATCCACAATTCGCCCGTTAGTTCGGGCATTGGTTCGGCAAGGGCACGGGCGAGGCCGGGGTCGCCGTCACCGAGATAGCAGGGCAGCAAAGCAAGACCGAGCCCGGCCTTGGCAGCGACGGCCTGGTTGACTAGGCTGTTCGAGCGATAGGCAATGGCGTCGGTTGGCAGGTGTTGCGCCAGCCAATCGGCCGCACGGATTCCTGCCGTCCCTTCCTGCCAGCCGACAAAGGTCCGGCCGGCGAGATCGGCCGCGGCAATGGCCAGGCCGCCATTCGTCGCAACGATGGCGGGCGAACCATAGAAGGTCCAGGCCATGCCGGCGAGCTTCCTGCCCCATAGATCGCCTTCCCTCGGTCGCACCGGCCGGAAGGCGATGTCCGCCTCGCGGCGCGACAGGCTGAGCACACGGTTGTCGATGGCAAGCTCGACCACGATGCCCGGATGGACCTTGCGGAAGGCGGCGAGGTGCTGTGTCAGGCGGCTATAAGCAAGCGTTTCGGAGGACGTGACGCGCAGCCGGCCCGAGAGGCGATGGTCGCGGCCGGTGATGTCGCGGTCGAGCGCCAGCGCTTCGTCCTCCATGCGTTCGGCGGCGACAGCCATGCGCTCGCCGGCGGCCGTCGCCTGGTAGAGGCCACCGGGCAGTCGCTCGAACAGGCGCAGATCCAGACGTGCTTCCAGGGCGTTGAGGCGCCGGAAGGCTGTCGAGTGATCGATCGTCAGGGCCTTCGCCGCTGCCGTGAGGCTGCCCGCGCGCTGGATTGCCAGCACCAGACGCAATTCGTTCCAGTCGTCCATGGCTTCTTCATAGCATTGCGACGGCTTGCAGTCACGCAAGCGCCACTGGTGCAATCCCAATTGGCCATGCGTACGTGCATTGCCCTAACCTTTGCGTCGAACAAACCGCAGACCTGCCGGATACCGGCGGGGCGGTCGTGTCAAACTGAAGGGAAATGGAACATGAAACTCTATTACGCCACCGGTACCTGCTCGCTCTCTCCCCATATCGTGGCGAAGGAGGCCGGCATCGGGCTCGAGCTCGAACGCGTCGACCTGCGCAAGACGCCGCATGTCACCGAACGGGGGGTGGATTACACCAGCGTCAATCCCAACCATTATGTGCCCGCGCTCGAACTCGATGATGGCTCGGTCCTGACCGAAGGCGCGGCGATCAGCCAATATCTCGCCGATCTCAAGCCCGAAAGCGGCCTGGCCCCGGCCGCCGGCACGGTCGAGCGTACCCGGCTGCAGTCCTGGCTGAACTTCATCGCCTCGGAACTCCACAAGATGTATAGCCCGTGGCTGTTCCATCCCGAATATGGCACGCAAGCCCAGGATGTCGCCCGCACCAAGATCGCCGAGCGCCTCGCCACCGTCGAGCGCCATCTGGCTGAGCGCAGTCCATTTCTCCTGGGCGAGACCTTCACCGCTGCGGACGCCTATCTCTTCACCATCGTCGGCTGGTCGCCCTACACCAAGGTGGACCTTGCACCCTTCCCGGTGATTCGTGCCTTCATGGCGCGTGTCGGCGCGCGTCCGGCCGTGCAGGCCGCCATGCAGGCAGAAGGCATGAGGGTGGCGGCATGAGCAGCGAGTTCCGTCCCGCCAGGCTGACGCTCGTCAGCCATCATCTCTGCCCCTATGTGCAGCGCGCAGTGATCGCGATGATGGAGAAGGGAGCGCCGTTCCAGCGGCGCGTCATCGATCTTGCCGCCAAGCCTGAGTGGTTCACGGCCCTGTCGCCGCTCGGCAAGGTGCCGTTGCTGCTGGTGGAGCCGGCGGGGGCGCCTCAGGCCGTACTGTTCGAGAGCAGCGTCATCTGCGAATTCGTCGAGGAGAGCGTGGAGGGGCCGAAGCTGCATCCCGACGATCCGCTGGAGCGCGCCCGGCATCGGGGATGGATGGAATTCGGCTCCTCCATCCTCGCCGATCTCTGGGGCCTGGAGACGGCCACCGACGCGGTGGGCTACGAGCGCGCACGTGCCAGGATCGCGGACAAGTTCGCCCGCGTGGAGGATGTGCTCGGCAACGGCCCCTATTTCGCCGGCGACGCCTTCAGCCTGGTCGACGCCGTGTTTGCGCCGATCTTCCGCTATTTCGACCTCTTCGACACGCTTGCCGATACCGCCGTTTTCGCGGCGCTGCCGCGAGTCCAGGCCTGGCGCCAGGCGCTCTCGGTCCGCCCCAGCGTGCGCGCGGCGGTCGAGCCCGACTATCCCGATCGGCTGCGCGACTTTCTCGTCCGGCACGATGCCTTCCTGCTGAAACAGGCAGCGTGGAGCGAGCGATAAAGGGTCTGTCATCCCCGGCCGAGCGTAGCGAGGGGAAGGGGATCCAGGGGCTCTGAACGCGATCTATGGCTCCTGGATCCCCTTCCCTCGGCCTCCGGCCTCGCCGGGATGACAGAGCCATCAGCCTGGCGAAATTGGAAAACACCGCTGCGCCCCGCTTGCTCACACCAGCCGGCGCGGGATTACCTCGTGGAAGCTGCGATCGGCGATCTCGACCCAGTCCTGCAGAGCGCGGATCCGAGCGCTGATCTCGAAATTCTCGTCATCGGCGATCATGCGGGCTTCGGCCTCGATGCGGAATTCGATGCCGTCGCAGGTGAGCGTGCAATGATGCGTCACCGTCTGGCAGGCGCTATGCGGCTCGCCGTCGCGGATCGAGAATTCCCGGCGCAGTCTATGGGCGAAATCGGTGGCGATTTCCTCAAAACGCATCGGCGCCGAGCCGAAGGCATCGCCGTCGACGACGAGATGGGCGGTGCCTTCGATGAGGTCGAGGCTGAATTTGCGCTCGGCGTGGGGCGCGCGGCTGGTATGGACCGGGCCGGCTTCGGCCATGCTGACGGGCGGGAAGGCGAGGGTGGCATCCTCGCGCCGCGGCCGGCGCACCGGCAGGATCAGGGCTGCCTCGCCGGTGCGAACCGTCAGCGTCGCCTGCGCGCGCGCGGGCCAGGCCATGGGCCAGGCCGAAGTCGAGATCGACAGGCGAACGCGGTTGCCGGCCACGAAGGCATGGGCGCAGTCGTTGAGCTTGATGCGAACGGTCTCGAACACGCCGGGCGTCAGGGGCCTGGGTTCGGCGTGGCCATCCCGATGGGTGAGGTTGAGGATGGCGTAGGAGACGCGCTCGGAGGAACCGTCGGGCGCGACGTCACAGAGCCGTACATGAATCTGCGCCGTGGGCTGGTCGGAAGCGACTTCCAGCACCAGCTCCGGCGCGCCGAGGATCTCGGTGCGGTCGGCGAGCTCCTTGGAATCGAAGACGAGGGACAGGCCGTCATCGAGGCGCTGGTCGGCGGGCGCTTCGCCCGGCAGGCCGGAACTCATCCATTCGCCGCCGCCGGCGCCGCACCAGAGCGGCGAGCGGATGGCAAGCTCCGCGGCGGGTGCCGGTCGCCACCAGAGCTGGCCGGGCGAGAGGAACATCGGCCGCCGGGTGATCAGGCGCGAGGGCCAGGACGCCTCGCCGATCCAGCGGCCGTTGCGGCCCTCGTCCGAGGTGCCGCGTTCCTGCATATAGGCCCGCAGCATCGGTTCGTTCATGATGCCGTTGTCCAGCCCCCTGAGCCAGTGATCCCACCAGCGCAGGGCTTCCTCCAGGAAGCCGATGGCGGGGCCGGGCAGACCCTGATGCGGGTAGTGATGGGCCCAAGGGCCGATCAGGCCGAGGCGCGGGCCCGGCAGGTGTTCGAGCAGGCGGGGTATCGCATTGGAATAGGCATCCGCCCAGCCGCCGACTGCGAAGACGGGTATCGCGATGGCGGACCAGTCCTCGCAGACCGAGCCCTGTTGCCAATAGGCGTTGCGATGCTGTTCGCTGGCCCAGATCGCCGGAAAGAAGGGTAGGTGGTCGAGGCGCTGCTCCCACGCTTCGCGCCAGCCCTCGCCATGGAGCGAGGGCGTGGGCGGCAAGGCTTGCCAGGCCATCATCGCCGAGCCCCACCACAGATTGTCCGCCAGCAGGGCGCCGCCCATGAAATGCACGTCGTCGGCATAGCGGTCATCGGTGGAGCATACGCTGATCACCGCCTTCAGGGCCGGTGGCCGGCGGGCAGCCACCTGCAGGGCGTTGAAGCCGCCCCAGCTCTTGCCGATCATGCCGACCTTGCCGTCGCACCAGGATTGCTGTGCGATCCAGGCGATGACAGCGCAGGCATCCTCCTGCTCCAGCGGCAGATATTCGTCGTCGAGCAGGCCCTCGCTGTCGCCCGAACCACGCATGTCGACCCGGATGGCCGCGTAGCCATGCGCTGCGAACCAGCCATGCATCGCTTCGTCGCGCGAACGCGTGCCGTCCCGCTTGCGATAGGGGATATATTCCAGGATGGCGGGAACAGGCTTCGTCTCCGCTCCTTCCGGCAGCCACAGGCGCGCCGCCAGCTTGACACCGTCGGGCATGGCGATCGTCAGATGTTCGATGATGCGGACGGGATTGGGCATGCTTCACTCTGGATTGGCTGGACCGTTTCTCATAGCACGGTCGGGGAACGCAGGGCGACCACGGGCATTTTGTGACTTTGATCATCACGAAAGACACAAAGTGCCCGGGATGTTTCTAGACCAGGCTGGCATTGAGGAGATGGCGGCGCAGCAGCGCGGCGGCGACCTCGAAATCGGCGGCCTCCAGCCGGTCGAGTATCTCCATATGCTCGCGGCATGAAATTTCTACGCGATCCCGGCCATAGGTCCAGTCATAGTTCGACAGGCGCCGCAGCCGCGACTGGCGCCGGACCGCATGAGCGAGGTAGCGGTTGCCGGATGCGGCGCCGATGCCTTCGTGGAAGGCCGCGTTGGTTTCGAAAAAGGCGATGCTGGCCGAAGCGCTCCACTGGCCCGCCCGGGCAGCGGCGAGGGCGGCGGCATGGCGTTCGCGCATGTCTTCGGCCCATCCAGGTCTCAGCTTGAAGCCGGGCTCGAGGATGGCGGCCGGCTCCACCAGCATGCGGAAACGATAGCTTTCCTGATTGGCGCCGTCATCCCGTAGAAGATCGGCGAAATGCCAGCCATAGCCGGCTTTGCGCTCGACGATGTCGAGTTCCTCGAGCCGGGCGAGGGCGTCCCGCACGCGCTGGCGGCTGACGCCGTAGCGTTTCATCAGCTCGGCTTCCGAAATGTCGAGCGGCAGGCTCTGGCGTTCATGGTCGTGGGCGATGCGCACCAGCAATTCATCGTCGAGGTCGGTACTGCGCGAGGGGGGAGGTGCCGGCTGCGGCGGCAGGGCGATGAGCTCGACGCCCCGGTTGGGCCGGCGACCCACGAAGCCTCCTGCGGCGAGCTGGTCGAGGGCGGCCCGGATCGGCGTGCGGGAGACACCGAGCTCCTGGGCGAGGCGGTTCTCGTTCAGCCGCGCCCCCGGCTGCATCGCCTCGTCGTGGATCAGGCGCACGATGCGGTCGAGCAGATCTTGCCGCAGACGGGTCGACGGTTCCTTGACATCCAACTCAGATTGTTTCATGTAATCACAAAATACAATTCATGATGCGTGGACCTGTTCAGTTCTGATGTATCAGGTCCCGCTGCGACAATGAAGGCTCGGCCTTCATCACAGGCACATGCAAAGTGGGAGACGGTGGAAAATGAGTTCGCGAAACGCTGACGGCGCGGCGTCCTATCAGCCGCGGGTTCTGCCGCTTCCCCTGATCGAGGTTGCCGGTGCTCCGCGGGAGCGAGGCCGGCAATATGGCGAGCAGGCCGCCGCACGCATCCGGCACGGCATCGAGCATTATTCGGCCCAGTTGGAGGCGGCCAGGCTGCCCTGGCACGAGGTGGAGGGGCTGGTCTCGCGCTTCGAGCCGACCATCCGCGATTTCGCCCCGGCCTATATCGATGAAATGCGCGGCATCGCCGAGGGGGCAGGGCTGCCCTACGCGGCCATCGTGCTGCTGAATGCCCGCACCGAAATTCTCAAGCTTGCCGAAATGCGCGAGAACGGCATTGTCGCGCCGCTCGAAGCAGACGGCTGCACCGGCGCCGTCGTCCTGCCGCAGTCGACCGCCTCGGGCCGCCTCCTCCATGCCCAGAACTGGGATTGGAAGGCCGAATGCGCCGAGACCGCTATCGTCCTGAAGATCCGCAGCGAGGACGGTCCCGACATTCTTACCTTCACCGAGGCGGGCGGGCTTGCGCGCAGCGGCTTCAATTCAGCCGGCATCTCCATCACCGCCAATTATCTGGAAACGGATCGCGATTATCGCCAGCTCGGCGTCCCGCTGGCCCTGATCCGGCGCAAGGTCCTCGAACAGAAGCGCCTGGCCCTCGCCATGCATGCCGTCTACGCCACGCCGAAATCGGCGGCCAACAACATGATCGTGGCCCAGGCCAACGGCATCGCCATCGACTTCGAATGCGCTCCCGACGAGACCTTCCAGGTGCTGCCGCAGGCGGGCCTCATCGTGCACGCCAACCATTTCCAGAGCCCGGTCGCTCTGTCCAAGCTGGTCGATCGCGGCATCGCCGACACGCCGGACTCACTCTATCGCGACCTGAGGGTGAGGGCGCTGATCGAGCCCCATCTCGGCGCCGTCACCATGGACCATGTCAAGGCGGCGCTCTTCGACGATTTCGAGACGCCCTGGGCTGTCTGCCGCCCGCCGCATCGCGAAGGCTCCACCAACCTCTCGGCGACTGTCGCCATGATCGCGATGGAGCCCGCGCTCGGCGTGATGGAGGTGGCGATGCTGCCGGCCCTCAATCGCAGCTTTGAAACTTATCGCCTCGATATGAACATCCACGTGCCGAGCAGCGGCACCTTGTCCAGGCAGGCCGCCTGACACGCCGAGGCGGCGTAGACCGCCCGGTTCATCCGACCATCCCGACGATAAATCGCATGGGGAACTGACATGACGAACCTTCGGACCCTTGCCTGCGGCGCGGTCGCCTTGGGATTGCTGGCTGGGGGGCCCGCCCTGGCCCAGTCGCAGGATGTGCTGCGCATCCAGCTCAATGCCGATATCCGTTCGACCGACCCCGGCATCAATCGAGACGCCAATTCCGACGCCGTGGTGATGAACGTGCTCGAGGGGCTGGTCGCCTTTCGCGAGGACGCCTCCGTCGGTCCCATGCTGGCGGAGAGCATCGATACCTCGGCGGATGGCCGCAGCTACACCTTCAAGCTGCGCAAGGGCGTCACCTTCCACGACGGCACGCCGCTGACCGCCGCGGATGTACTGTTCGACTGGCAGCGCTACATGGCGCCGCAGAACAATTGGCGCTGCCTGCCGGAATTCGACGGTAGCGGGCGCATGAAGGTCACCGGCGTCGAGGCCGTCGACCCGCTCACGGTGCGCTTCACCTTGGCCGAACCCTCGGCTCTGTTCCTGACCACGCTGGCGCGGGTCGATTGCGGCGGCACCGGCATCTATGCGCGCAGCTCCGTCGGCGCCGACGGCAAGTGGATCAAGCCGGTCGGCACCGGCCCGTTCAAGTTCGAAGCCTGGGTGCCCGGCCAATATATCGACCTTTCCCGCAACGAGGCCTATGCAGCCTTGCCCGGCAAGCCCGATGGCTATGCCGGCAACAAGATGCCCAAGGTCGCTAGCGTGCGCTTCATGATCATTCCCGATCCCTCCGCGGCCAAGGCGGCCCTGCTCTCGGGCGGCATCGACGTCATTCCCGATATCGCCGTCTCCGACATGGCCGAACTGCGCGAGAACGCGGATGTGAAGGTGCAGAGCAAGCCGACCATGGAGCTCAATGCCATCCTGTTCCAGGTCAAGGATCCGCTGCTATCGGATCCGCGCATCCGGCAGGCGCTCGCCCTCTCGCTTGACGTGCCGCAGCTCGTCCAGGCGGTCACCGAAGGCGAGGGCAAGCCCAACCGTTCGCTGATCCCGGTCAGCTCGGCCTATTACGGCGAACCCGAGGCGAAGATGCCGGAGCGCGATCTCGACGCCGCCAGGAAGCTGCTGGCAGAGGCCGGCTACAAAGGCCAGCCGATCCGGATGCTGACCTCCAAGCACTATCAATATCTCTATGACATGGCCGTGCTGGTGCAGGCGATGGCAGAGGAGGCCGGCATCAAGATCGAGCTCGAAGTGCTCGATTGGGCGACCCTGCTCGACCACTACACCAAGGGTGACTATCAGGCGGCGGCCTTCTCCTATTCGGCTCGGCTCGATCCGTCCCTGTCCTTCGACATGGTCAGCGGCGACAAGGCCAAGGCGCCGCGCAAGGTCTGGGACAATCCTGCCGCCCTCGCTTTGCTCAAGCAGAGCACGCAGATCGCTGACAAGGCCCAGAGGCAGACGCTGATCGACCAGATGGAGGCGATGTTCCGCACCGACGTGCCGATGATCGCGCTCTACAATCCCGCGGCCAAGGGTGCGACACGCGCGAATGTCGAGGGCTTCGAGGTCTGGTCGCTCAGCCAGCCCAGGGGATGGGGCGTGACGCTGAAATAGCAGCCCGTTCGACACTCCCGCTTGGCGAGGTAGTTCAGCAATGAAAGCACTGGCTCTCTATGTCGCGCGTCGGATCCTGTGGGCGATACCCACGCTCCTGCTCGTTGCCGTCATGGTTTTTGTGCTCGTCCGGCTGATCCCGGGCGATCCGGCCCAGGTCGCGCTCGGCGACAATGCCAGCGAGGCGCAGCTGGAGGCGCTGCGCATCGCCATGGGGCTCGACAAGCCGATCGTGGTGCAGTTCTGGTATTGGCTCCAGCACATGCTGCAGGGCGATCTCGGGCAGTCCATCACCAATGGCCAGGCGGTGCTGCCCTTGATCGTCGATCGCTTCAAGGTCTCGGCCATCATCGTGCTGGCCGCCGTGTTCCTGGCAGCCCTGCTGGCGGTGCCGGGCGGATTGCTGGCCGCCTGGAAGCAGAATCGCGCCGCCGATCTCGCCATCGTCTCCAGCGCCACGCTGCTGCTGTCGATCCCGAGCTTCTGGCTCGGCATGATCTTCCTGCTCGTCTTCGGCTCCAAGCTGCATTGGCTGCCGGTGGTGGGCTATGTGCCCTTCTCGCAAGATGCCGGCCAGGCCCTGCTCTATGTGATCCTGCCCATCGCCACGCTCGCCTTGATCGAGACGGGCGTGCTGACCCGGATGTCGCGCGCCAGTGCCATCGAGGTGCTCCGGCTCGAATATGTCATGCATGCCCGGGCGAAGGGCTTGAAGGAAAGCCGGGTGCTGCTACGCCATGTCCTGCCCAACGCCTTTGCCCCGACCTGGACCGTGATCGGCCTCACCCTCGGCAACCTGCTCGGCGGCATCGCCGTGCTCGAGACCGTGTTCACCTTGCCAGGCCTCGGCCGCCTAATGGTGGATTCGATCTTCTCGCGCGATTACCCCGTCATCCAGGGCTGCCTGCTGATGACGGCGCTGATCTATGTGCTGGTCAATCTGGTGGTGGACCTGTGCTACCCGCTGTTCGATCCCAGGGTCTCGGCGACATGAGCATGCTTCGCATCCCCCGTTTTCGCTTCAATGCCGTGCTCGGCGGCCTCTTTCTCGGCCTCGTGGTGGCGATGGCGCTGCTGTCGCTGGTCTGGACGCCCTATCCGCCGATGAAGGTGCATTTCACCGCGCTGCTCAAGCCGCCCTCGGCCGCCCACTGGTTCGGCACGGACAAATATGGCCATGACGTTCTCTCCGGCGTGATGGCCGGGGCATCGATCAGCCTGGGCATCGCCTGCCTGTCGGTCGGCTTTGCCGTGGTGCTCGGCACCGCGCTTGGTCTTCTCGCCGGCTATCTCAAGGGAACGGCCGATCGCGTCCTGATGGTGGTCAGCGATGCCCTGCTGGCCTTTCCCGGCCTGCTGCTGGCGCTCGGCGTCATCGTCATCGTCGGGCGCGACCACAGCGTCGGGGCGATCGTGCTGGCCCTGGGTCTCGCCTATACCCCCTCCGTGCTGCGAGTGGTGCGCGGCACGGTGATGTCGGTGCGCGAGCGCGAATATATCGAGGCTTCGCGCGTCATCGGCAATTCCGAATGGAAAACGATGGTCAAGCATGTGCTGCCCAATTGCCTGGCGCCGATCATCGTGCTGGCGACCTCCATGCTGGGCTGGGTGATCCTGTCGGAAAGCTCACTCAGCTTCCTCGGCCTCGGGGCGCCGCCGGAGATAGCGAGCTGGGGCAACATGCTGGCGGCGGCCCGGCCCTATATCGAGCGGGCGGCCTGGCTCGGCGTCGCGCCCGGCCTCTGCCTCGCCTTTACTCTGCTCGGCATCAACCTGATGGGCGATGCCATTCGCGACCGCTTCGATCCGCGCATGGAGGGACAGCGATGAACGGGACGATCGCAAATCCGCTGCTCGGCGTGCGGGGCCTGACCATGGAGGGGCCCGGTGGACTGCGCATCCTCGACGACGTCAGCTTCGATGTCGGGGCCGGCGAGATCGTGGCGCTGGTCGGAGAGTCCGGCAGCGGCAAGACCATGGCGGCGCGCTCCGCCTTGCGGCTGGTGCCGCCGCAGGTGCGTCGCATCGCCGGCGAAGTGCTGTTCGAGGGGCGGGACGTGGACAGCCTCGGCGCCGAGGCGATGCGCCGGCTGCGCGGCGGCTCGATCGGCATGATCTTCCAGGAGCCGATGGTCTCGCTCAATCCGGCCATGACGATCGGCGCCCAGCTTGCCGAGGGGTTGATGCTGCATCGCAAGGTCAGCGCGGCTGAGGCGGACAGCCTGGCCTGCGCAATGCTGGCGCGGGTGCAGATCAAGGATCCAAAGGGCTGCCTGAGCGCCTATCCGCACCAATTCTCCGGCGGCATGCGCCAGCGCATCATGCTGGCCTCGGTGATGCTGCTGAAGCCGAAATTGCTGATCGCCGACGAACCGACCACGGCGCTCGACACGCTGTCTCAGCGCGAGGTGCTCCGGCTGATGGTGGAACTCACGCGGACCGAGGGTACGGCGGTGCTGCTCATCACCCACAATCTCGGCCTGGTGGCGCAATATGCCCATAAGGTCGTGGTGCTGCAGCGCGGGCGGCTGGTCGAACGGGGCGGCGTGGCCGAGGTGCTGACCCGGCCGCGTCAGGCCTATACGCGCGCTTTGCTCGATGCCTTGCCCAGGCGCGAGGACAACCGCGCGCCGGTTCCCGACGCGCCGGCCTTGATCGAGGCGCGCGAGGTCAGCGTGCGCTTCCCGGGCTCTGGTGGAATGTTCTCGTCGACCCCGCCCAAACTGGCGGTCGATGGCGTGTCTCTGGCTGTGCGTCCCGGCGAAGCGGTGGCGGTGGTCGGCGGTTCCGGTTCCGGCAAGACCACGCTGGGGCGGGCGATGATCGGCCTGTTGCCTCTGGCGAGCGGCGAGGTCGCCTTTCGCGGCGGGCCGATGGCCGGGGCCGGGCGGTCGCGCCAGCGCGATTTCCGTCTCAACTGCCAGCTCGTCTTCCAGGATCCCTATTCTTCGCTCGATCCGCGCCAGCGCATCGGCGACATCGTTGCAGAGCCCCTGTCCCACGGACCCCGGCTCGGGCGAGCGGAACGGCGTGAACGGGTGGAAGCCATCCTGGCCGAGGTGGGGCTCGCCGGTTTTGCGGAGCGCTTTCCGCATGCCCTGTCGGGCGGCCAGCGCCAGCGCGTCGCCATTGCGCGGGCCGTGATACGCAATCCCGCCTTCGTGGTCGCCGACGAACCGGTGTCGGCGCTCGACATGACCATCCAGAAGCAGGTGCTCGAATTATTTCGGCGCCTGCAGGACAAGCATGGCTTTGCCTGTCTCTTCATCTCGCACGACATGGCGGCGGTCTCGCAGGTCGCCGACCGCATCGTGGTGATGAAGGACGGCCGGATCGTCGAGCAGGGCAGTGTCGCCGAGATCTTCGACCGGCCGCAGCACACCTATACGCGCGCTTTGTTGGAGGCGACGCCTTCCCTGGCCGTCCCGCAGGCGATGCCGGCCTGAGGTCGTCGGCGGCAGCCACGCTGCTGCCGCCTTTCGTGATGCTGTTAGCAACTGCGATGGGATGGACGGCGCAGATATTCGACCTCTGCGTCCGCCATCTCCGCCCGGTCGCTGCCCGTCGACCAGGCCAGCGGCGAGGCCGGCGGCTCGACGTCGAAGAAGGGCTGGCCGATCAGGGCATTGGCGATCACCGCGCTGCGCCATGCCATCAGGCTGAGCTGCGGTTCGGCGATGCCATGGCTGATCAGCCCGGCATTCAGCGCGAAGATGCGGTTATCGGCGGGGCCGTCCCATTTCACCGAGAAATCGGCTTCCAGCCGCAGCCGGCCCGTTCCGTCGATCGCGATGCGATCCTGTATCGGCGCAAGGCAATCGGGCAGACGATAGCTGTAGCCGGTGGCCAGCACGATCATTTCGGCCTGGCTGAATTCGATGCCGCCGTCGAAGCCGTTGCGCATCACCAGCCGGAAGCCGCCGGCGTTCTGCTCGACATCCAGCACTTCGCGATGCGGCATCAGGCGGGCCTGGGGCCCGCCGCGCTCGATATGGCGCAGCGTATAGAGGCGCCGATAGATTTCCGACAGCGTGGAAGCCGAAACGCCGTCGCCCGCCAGTTTCTCGCGCTCCACGGTGGACAGTCGCCGCCCTTCGGCGAGATTGTGGAAGTTGCGCACGTAATGCGGCGTGAACAATTCGTTGGTGAAGGGCGTTGCATCGAGCGGCTGGAAGTTCGGGCGCAGGCTGATCCAGTCGACCGAGGCCGCGGCGGCTTCACCCGCTCCGAGCAGATGAAGCAGGATCTCCGCGCCGCTCTGGCCGCCGCCGATCACCGCCACGCGCTTGCCCGCGGCGCGGGCGAGTTCGAAGGCGGCGCGCGAGGAGTGGAAATGGTTCTGGCCGGTCAGCTTGCGTACGAAGTCGGGCTGATAGGGCTGCAGGCCGATGCCGAGAGCGACATTGCGGGCCTCGATCGTGCCGTTGCCCGTTTGCAGGACGAAGTGGCGGCCGTCGAAGTCGAGGGCCTGCACGTCCTCGCCAAAGCGCAGGCTGTCCAGGCCCTTGGCGACCCAGGCCAGGTAATTGGCGAATTCCTGGCGGGGCACGTCGGCGAATTCGGCATTGATGAAGTCATAGAAGCGCCGATGCGCGACGAGATAGGCGATGAAGCTCCACGGGCTGGTCGGATTGGTGGCCGTGACCAGATCCTTCAGAAAGGAGGTCTGCAGCGTCACGTCGGGCAGCATCATGCCCGGATGCCAGTCGAAGCGCTCGCGCTTCTCGAAGAAGGCGGCTTCGACGCCGTCGATGGCGTCGAGCTGGGCGGCAAGGCTGAGGTTGAACGGGCCGATGCCGATGCCGGCGAGGTCGAGCGGATTGCGCTGTGTCATGCCTGGACTCCTGCGGATTTGTCGGCGAAGCCGCGGTCCCGCAAGGGGCGGGATTCGCGTTCGGCGAGGTGAAGGGGATTGTCGAGTTCGCTGCCCAGGCTCGGTACCGGGCGGCGATTGGCGTCGCCATAGCCGATGGCGAGCCTGACGCGGTTGATGCAGATGCGCGGCACCTTCGGCGTGAAGAGATCGAACAGCTCGAAGCGATCCGCCAGATCGGGGTGGCGCGCCTGATAGAGGCGCAGGCGCTGCGCCAGCGCGCCATAGAACTCGATCTCGGGAAAACGATCGTGGCTTGCGAGCGTATCGGAAAGAAAGCGCAGCACGCTGGCGAAATGCCCGGTCTGTAGATGCTGCAGCAGATGGGCGGCCGGCCGCTTCAGCAAGGTGTCGCGGATGGCGGGCTCGAGGTCGGCTGCCTCAGCGAACGCCTGATCGACGAGGTCGACATCGCCCTGCAGATCCTTCAGCGCGACGCCGTAGGGGATGGCGCCGTCGAGCAGCACGGTGATGTTCTGGCCGTGGGCGATGAAGCCCACGCCATAGCGGCAGAGGAAATGGTAGAGCGGCAGGACCACGGCATCGAACAGGCGGGCCAGCCATTCGGCATGTGACAGCCCTGATGCTGCGATCAGGGCGCTGGCGAGCGGCACGCCGGCAAAGTCGCTCTTGATGAGGGCACCGAGCATCAGCGGGCGCCGCCCGGCGGCGAGGCCGGCTTCCGGGCTCTCGCGCCAGATCACGCCCAGCATCTCGCGGAACTGGTAGGGAGCGTCGGCGATCCTCTCATAGAGGGGGTGGGGATAGAAGGCGCCCGCGCATTCGCGCAGCACCAGCGCATTGGCAAGCTCGGGATCCCGCCTGGCCTTGTCGGCGAGCCAGTTCGAGAAGGCGGGGCCGATCGCCATGTATTTGCCGGGTACGCCGCGCCAGGCCGAGGTGTTGAGAATGGTGAGCGAGAGCTTGAGGTGCAGCTTGGTCGGCGAAGCTGTATTGGCCAGGGTGCGCAGTGACTGCAGAGGACGGTAGGCGTCACCGAAAAGCCCGAGTGGCACGATGCGTCCGGCGGCGATCTCGCCGGCGAACTGTGCCACGATCATATTGTCCCACTGCCAGGGATGCACCGGCAGGAGCGTAAAGCGCGCTGGGTCGAGGCCCGCCGCCTTGCAGGCGGCCTGCAGCCTCTCGCGCTCGTCCTCGCCAAGGGAGGCGGCGAGCAGCGCCTCCTCGTCGATGTCCCCGGCCAGGCTGAGGCGGCAGCGACTGCGGTCCGCGGCCAGCCAGAACAGCTGGAAGGTTGGCTGGAACTCGGGCGCGTAACGGGAGAAGTCGCTCAGGCCCCAGCCGATCCGGCCCTTGCTGGCCGGCGCCTTGGGGTGGCCGTCGAGATAGGCCTGGACCTGATCATCCGGCAGGGTCAGCAGATGTTCGCATTCGCCGGATCCGGCCATGGTCGCGATCCGGGCATCCGCCAGCAAGGTGCTGAACAGCTCCTTGGCGTAGATGCACAGCGTATCCGGCTCGATGTCCAGGGTTTCGCGGGCATCGAGCATGAAGCCGGCGGCATCGTCGGCCGGGCATAGGGCGGCGCCGTTCTGTCGCATCAGGCTGGCTGCGTCGATCGACAGATTGCCCCAGATGCGGCGCACGGCCTTGAAGCGATAGGCGACCCCTCCGGCAAAGCGCAGGATCCACTGGGTTCCCTCGGCATTGGCGGGTTCGGGTGCCAGGCCCTCCTCGAAGGCGAGTTCGCTGATCGCCTTGGCGATGACGGCCCGGTTCAGCGCCAGCCAGAGCCCGGCATCGATCGAGCTGCCGTCGGGCAGGGGGCCAAGGGTTGGCGTGCCCCGGCTCATAGCACCACCTCCCGGAAGAAGCGCTCGCGCTGGCAGCACACCAGCGCCGCGCGCTTATGTGGGAAGTCGAATTCCTTCACCTTGTCATAGGCGGTCTGGGCGCAATAGCTCAGCATCTTCTGGTGCGAGGCGCGGGGCTCGCCGACCACCCGGCGCGTGCGTGGCTCGTCGAGGAACAGGCTATGGGTCACCGAGCGGAACCAGGTGCCGGTCCTGGCGCGGCCGAGGTGGCGGGAATTGCCGATCAACCCGTGCCAGCCGCGATCATAGTCTTCCGCGTCGTAGAAGGGGCCGAGCCGGTCTTCCTTGGCCCAGTAGAATTCGAAATAGCCGGAGGGCTCGTCGCCCAGGCTGCCGATCACGCCGAAGATATGCGGATCGGCTTCCTGCTCGGCGAGATAGCGGTCGAGCTCGGCCTCGCTCTGGGCCAGCTCCCAGAAGAAGGCGACGCGGGGCTGGTTCATCCAGCCATGGAAGAGCTTGAGATCGCGGCGGCGGTCGATGGCCCGCATCGACAACGTGGTGCCGAGTTCCGGAATCCAGCGCCGATAGAAGATGCCGGTCGGCTGCGGCGGCCGCAGGGGCGGCAGGCGATCCTGCGGGCCGATGGCGGAGCGGATCTCGGGAAAGGCCCGCAGCCCTTCCGGCCGGTGCCAGAGCAAAGGCAGCTGGTAGAAATGCTCGCGGGCGATGCGCACGGCGCTCGTACTGGTCGCGTCGTCCGTCACGGTCTGCGCAGTGAGGGGCAGCAGGGCCGGTTTGCCGGCGACATCGGGCAGGTGCAGGGCAACCATGGCAGGAAAAAGCTGGAAAGCGGCTTCCACCAGGATGGCAATGACATGGATATCGCCGGGATGGGTCGCATCGGGCTGGTGGATGACCAGAATGCCCGGGCCATCTCCTTCAGGCGTGCGCAGCCCGGCACGTCCGATCGTCGCCGAGCCGGCCTGCGCCGTCAGCTCAAGGCTGCCATCCGCCTGCAGGCGGCTCTCGATAACGGCTTCGCCGTCGAGGCGGAGGGGCCAATGCCGGCTGGGGGCGGGGGGAGCGGCGACTTCGGCGGGAGCGATCTTCATCTGCAGGGTCATGCCACGGCCTCCGCGATGGGGTTGCTCAGGGGTACATAGCCGGCAAGGGGATCGGTCACTTCGGTGTTTTCATTGATGTTGCGGAAGCAGATCATGAAGTTTCCTTTGCTGCCGAGCGTCGGCGCGGTGAGGAGGTAGGTGAGGCAGGTCTTGTCGGCGAGCGGCAGGGCGGCGAGCTCCTCGAGGAAGGCTCGCAGATCGCCGATCAGGACGTCCTCGGCGATGAGGCGCGAGGTGCCGAGCGCGCCGATCACCGCGAAGACCGAATTGACGAGGAGGTAGTAGCCCACGAGCTGGGCCGCTTCGTCCGAGTTGAAGACATGGCCTGCCTTCATCGGGCTGCCGGGAGCCTTCCTGGCGAGCTCGGGCAGGAATTCGCGGATATAGCCGGTGCCCTGGCAGTCACGGAAATGCACGGCCACCGGCCAGCCTTCGGCAAGTTCCACCACGATGTTCTGCTGATGCGCACCGAAGAGGAGGCCGATATCGGCCTGGATCAACAGGAAGGGCGCGACGACCTTGTCGAGGAACTGGCGGAACCAGCGGCGTGCCACCGCAGCGGGATCGGCCGGCTCCTGCCCGGCAATGCGCCGGATGATGGTGGCAAGGGCGCTGTCATGCCCGTCGGGATAGATCTCGCAAAGAGCGGCCAGCACGGCGGCTGGCGGCTGGCTTGCTCCCTTGAACGGGTTTTCGCGCAGGATCACCGTGGTCTGCGGCAGGGCCTTGCCGTCGGCATCCTGCAGCAGGAGATAAGCGGGTTCGCCCATCACCTTGAAGCTCGGGAAACGCCGGGCGATGGTCCGGCCGACTTCACCGGCCAGAAGGCGATCGATCTCGATGCCGCGCTCGCATTCACGGGTTTCGATGACCCGGCGCGAATTGGTGAGGCGCAGGCTGAGCGAGAATTTCAGCATCCAGTCGGCGTGCGGGGCATGGATGGCGCGCAGCGAGGAGGTCGCTTGCCAAAGCGAGCCGGCATGGCCGAGATCCTTCAGCAGGCCGCGGCGGAACAGCCCGTCAATGGCCGGGTCGAGCGCCAGCTGGGCGGCCTGCCAGGGATGCATCGGCAAAAGAACGCGGCCCTTGGCGGACTGCACGACCTCCGGATCCATCGCAGGATCGCCGGCGGCCAGGTTCTGGCAGAGCTCGGCCGCGGTCTGGGTGCGCGAACTGTCCTGAAGCACCAGAGCCGGATCGGCAGCCCACCAGCGCAAGGCGAATCCCTGCCGATATTCGGGGGCGAAGCGCCGGGAATCCTCCAGGGTGAACTGGTCCCGGCTGCGCGGCGTGGGATGCACGGCATGGCCGAAGCGCAGCGAGCCCTCCGCCTCGGCGAAGCTGGGGTCGCGCTGCGCGAAATAAGCATCGGGGGACGGGACGCGTGCCGCCACATCCTCGATGTTCCGGATGCTGTCGAGCACCCGCGACAGGAAGGTCAGGCTCCTGTCCTTGTCGCCGCTGCCGACGATGTCCGGTTCGCTGGCGAGCAGGAAGACGAACTCCTGAAAGCTGATCGGGCGCGGCGGCGCGGTGCCTGAGAATTCCAGAAAGGGCGGACGGAAGCCGTGATAGGCCGCCCGCGATCGATGCGTCATCTCGATGGCGACATGGCCGCCCCGGCGGGGCAGGGGGAAGCGGGCGAGAAGCCGGCCGCTTCCGGCGCTGGTGTCTTCATGTTCCATCGTCCAGCCCTGCCATTCGCGCATCAGGCTGTTGAGGAAGGCGCGCATGGAGACGTCGTGGGCGATGTCGATGGATCGTCTGATCAGGTCGATGGCGTTCATGGTGTTCCTTTTCGGCAGAACTCCAAATTGCAAAGAAGTTATACAAATAACTACTTGTACAATTTATAATATTTCTACAAGTTTTCTAAAATTACTATTGAATTACCTAGAGTTTGTTTTTAGTTGGATCAAGGAAATTGTTTGGAGAAAAGCATGGCCTCCGATGCCGCCCTCTCTGTTTCGCGCGCGGACAGCCTTCGCCTGGCGCTGATCGCGGCCTCGTCGGGCTTCGGCCAGTCGGCCCTGCTGGCGCTGGTACCGATCGTCACGGAAAGAACGGGGCTGGCGTCCCCGCAGATCGGCGCCGTCGCCTTCCTGGGCGCAGCGGTTTTCCTGGTGGCAGCGCCGCTCTGGGGGCATCACGGCGCGGCCTGGCGGATCAGGCCGTTCTTCGCCGGGCTCGCCTGCCTGATGATTGCAGGCCAGGGCCTGTTCCTGGGGGCGCTCTATGTCGGTGTGCCTGCAGCCGCGCTCGGGCTGCTCCTGGTCTCGCGCCTGCTCTACAGTGTCGGTGCTGCCGGGGTGATGCCACACGCTCAGGCCGCCATCGTGCAGCGCAGCGTCGCCGAGCGTCGGCCGGCCGCGCTTGCCAATCTCAGCGCCGGCCTGAATGTCGGCCGCATCGCCGGTTCCCTGGTGACGCTGGGCGCGGGAGCCGGCGTCATCGTGCCCGTCGTCATGATGGTTGTCAGCCCGGTGCTGCTGCTGTGCGCGCCGAACCTGCCGGCGGCTCCCGCAGTCGGCAAGAAAGGCGAAACCTCGAGCAGGCGTGCCAATATCCGGCGTGTCCTTCCGTTGCTTGCCGTCGGCTTTGCGCTGACCTTCGGCTTCGGCCAGATCCAGCTCGTCCTCGGCCTGTTCCTGCAGCATCGCTTCCGCCTCGATGCCATTGCCGCCGCGGGCCTGGGAGGCGCGACCTATGCCGCGGTTGCAGTCGCCATGATCGCGACGCAGATCCTGCTCGTGCCGCGCCTTGCCTTCAAACTGGGGCGCAACATGCGCTGGGGCGTTGCGGGCTTCGCACTGGGGTGCCTGGCCATTATCCTGGCGCCGCTGCCCTGGCTGGTGCCGGTCGGCGCGGTCTGGGCCGGCATCGGGTTGGCGGTCGCGACGCCCGCCTATACCGCCTGCCTTAGCCAGCGTGTTACGGCGCATCGCCAGGCGGGGGCCGCCGGCTGGCTCGCCAGCACCCATGCCGCCGGGCAGGGTCTGGGCGCGCTCTGCGGCGGCGCGGCCTTCGCCTTGTCGCCGGAGCTGCCCTTCGCGATGGCCGTCGGCATTGCGATCGCAACCTGCCTCGCTTTGCTGCGTCTGGATGACCGCGCCGAGGACGAGATGCCCCGGGATGAGGTATCTCGGGATCATGGCGTGGCTCCCTGAGGGCGGGCCACATTCGCCAGCAACCTGATGGTGGCAAGAACGGCAATGGCCGAGAGGGCGGTGGCGAGGCCGAAGAGCGCGCCATAGCCCATGAGGTCGGCGAGCTTGCCCGAGATCAGCGACCCGACGAGATAGACCACCATCTGGGCGCAGGCCAGGATGGTGAAGTCGGTGCCGGGCTGGTCCGATGACGTCACCGTCATGAACAGGCTGTAGAGCGCGACGATCTCCATGTAGCGGATGAAGGTCTGGAAGCCTGCGGCGCCGAACAGCGGCCAGGCTCCGGTGACCACGCCGAGCGCATGAGCGGCGAAGAGGGCGAAGCACAAGGTGCGCAAGCCGCCGAGCAGGCCGAGCGTGGCGGCGGTGCCGCAGCGCTTGACCAGGAGGGCAGCGATCGCCGATCCGGCAAGGCCCGCCGTCGCCGCCGATACGCCTGAAAGATAGCCGATACGGTCGAGCGGTACGCCGGCATCGACGAGATAGGGGCCTTCCATTGCCTTCACCAGGCCCTCGCTCATCCGGTAGATCAGCGCGATCCACAGCACGGTGCGGATCTCGGGCCGGCGCAAGAAGGCTTTGATGGAGGGGCGCGTCAGCCGGTCGGACGGCGAGGCGGGGGCCTCCCACATGGCGAAGGCGGCGATCAGCGGCAGGGCCGAAAAGGCGGCGATGACCAGAAGCATGCCGGCCCAGCCGATATGGTGATAGAGCACGAGGCCGAGCGTGCCGCCGATCACCACGCCGAAGGCCACCGAGCCGCCCTGGATGGCGTTGCCGATGGCGCGGTCCTCCGGCGCCAGATATTTGGCGGCATAGCCGTCGGTAGCGATGTCCTGGGTCGAGACCAGCAGCGCGGTGACCAGGCCGATTCCCAGAATGCCGCCGACATGGGTTGGGCCAAGCGGCAGCAACGCCAGGATGGAGGCGATCACGCCGAGTTGGGTAAGGATCACCCATCCTGCCCGATGCGCCCGGGCGAAGGGCCGGATGCGATCGACCAAGGGCGCCCACAGGAACTTCAGCACCAGCGGCAGGAAGAGCAGGCTGAGATAGCCGATCGCGGTGCGCGAGACCCCTGCCTCGCGCATGATGGGGGGCAGGGCGGCGGCGATCAGGTAGGAGGGAATGGCCTGGGCCAGATAGAGGCCGCCGAGGACCGCGAACAGGCGCAGGCGGCCGGGCCTGGAGGCAGGGATATCCTGGGCGAGCGCCGTCATGCCGTCTCCATATGCTGCGTGATGAAGCTCCTGGCCGCCTGTTCGTCGCAAGTCGCGGTCAGCGGCATCGACCACAGGCGCTGGAAGGTCTCGATCATGCGCGGGTTCGCGTCCGGCCGGACGATGGCGAGGGCGCGGCAATGGTGTTCGAAGCGCTCCCGCGTTGCCTTGAACCAAAGGGCCTGCTCGCGTTCGCCGGCCTGGGAGAGCCCGCCGCCGCCGGCGAAGACGGCCAGCAGGGCAAAGGTGCTGTCCCTGCGGCCGATTTCGATCAGCGCATCGAGATAGGCGCGCTCGTCGCGATCCTCGTAGGGCGGCAGGTAGCGCAGGATCAGGAGCGCGCCGTGCTTGTCGAGTTCCACCATGATCAGAACGTCTTGCGGTAGCCGAGCGTCACCGTACGGCCCCAGGAATAGACCGGGAGGTTGCGCACGGAAGTCGCGGTGGGGTTCTGGAAGCGGGTGTCGAACAGATTGTCGACGGACACATAGGCCTCGCCGCCCTTCACCGGTGCTGACAGGGCTACGTTCATGGTGGCGCCCGGCTTGATCTTGTAACGGGTGCCCTTGAGGTCGATCGCCTTGTCGCGGCCGGAGAAGCCCTCGCCCTCCACGCGCACCGACACGCCATTGTCGAAGACGTAGCTGGCATAGAGCGTGCCGCGGAAGGGGGTGGCGATGCGGTTGTTGGGCAGCCAGCTGTCGAGCTTGCCGTCCTTGTTGGAATCGTAGCGCCCCTCGCGATAGCCGAGCACGGTGCCGATGGTCAGCTGGTCCGTCGCCGCATATTCGCCGGTGAACTCGCCGCCATAGATGAATTCCTTCTGCTGCGAGATGGTGTTGGTGATGGGATCGAAGGTCACGCCCTGGCTGGAGGTGGAGATGAAGCCCGTCAGGCTGCCCTTGAAACGGTCATGGCTGCCGCGGATGCCGAGTTCGTAGTTGTTGACGATCTGGGCCTCGGGACTGATTGAGGCATAGGAAACACTCGCGCCGGCGGGAAGGCAGTTCGGCCGGGCAATCGGGCAGGCATAGGCTCTCGACAGGCCGGCGCGGCGGGTATAGGCGCCGACGTCGGGCAAGGCGAAGCCCTGCGAGAAACCGCCGAAGATCTCGCTGGTCTCAGTCAGCTTGAAGGTGCCGCCAATGTTGAAAGTCGGCTTGGAATAAGAAAAGTTGCCGCCGGTAACGCGCAGGGCCGGCAGCACGGCGCCGACGGTATAGGCCGCCGGCCGGATGAAGTCGTCGACGTCAAGGGCGAAGTGCTCGAAACGCGCACCACCGCGCACGGTGAGGCGATCGGTCAAAGGCACCTGCAATTGGCCAAAGGCCGCCGCCGTCACCTGCTGCAGCGGTGTAAAGACGTCCTGGCCGTTGGTCAGCGTCTGGTGGGTCTTCTCGAGGATGAGATCGCTGCCCCAGGTGAGTTTTGCGCCTTCCCAGATGGTGTCGAGCGGAGTGTCGATGGTCAGGTTGACACCGCCGCGGTCCGAATAGAGCGTGGTCTGGTTATAGGGGCTGGTTGGATCGGCTGGGTTGAAGGAATAGTAGACTAGATTGTTGTACAGTGGATCGAATTTTGAATAATTAAAGCGCTTCTTGATGTTGTTGTAAAAGCCGACGATGTTGAGGCTGCCGAGGGCAAAATCCTTGTCGGTGTAGCGCAGCGACAGGGACTTGGTGTCTTCGAGAACGCTCTGCCCGGTATAGGGCTGCAGATAGCTCGGCCGGGCATAGGAGCCGGAATAGTCGGTCATGTAGCGCGGCGTCTGGTTGAAATAGTACCAGCCTGCCGAGAATTCGAGCCGCTTGCCGGTGTCGAAGTCATAGCCGAACTTGGCGAGAAGATTGACCCGGCCGAAACGGTCGCCGCCGCCCTGGCCCAGCATGGCGTCGGATGGCAATTCCCGCCCGGAACCGTCATAGGTGCGACGCCCGAGATAGCCGCTGCCGCTCAGGACATAATCGAGCCCATTCTCGGCCTTGCCGGAGATGCTGGCGGACAGTTCCGGCGCCACCGAATCCACGGCATTCGCCGTGAAGGCGCGCAGGGCCGTGTTCACGGTGATGCGGGGCTTGCCGGGTTCAGCCTTCTTGGTGATGAAATTGACGGTGCCGCCGGTGGCGCCGGCCCCATAGAGGCTGGACGCGCCGGCCACCATCTCGATGCGCTCGATCGAGTTGAGGTCGATCAGGGACAGGATGCGCGAAACGTCCCGCAGCGGGGTGCTGAGGGGAACGCCGTCGACCAGCACGAGCAGGTCACGGCCGCGATAGCTTTCGGAAGCGCCCGAGACCGTCTGGTTGGAAACCGAAAAGCCCGGCACCAGCTTGGCCAGGGCCGCCGACGCGCTCGAGCTTTGCTGGAGCTGCTTGTCGATTTCCTGCCTGTCGATCACCTGGACCGATTGCGGAATATCGGAGACGGATCTTTCGGCGCGAGAGGCGGTAACGGTAACCGGATCGAGCTCAATCGGCTGCTCCTGCGACTGTTGTGCCAGTGCAGGCGAAACAACCGATAGAAACATGACCGCCGATACGGATATCTTGCCCATGATGAATTTTTAGACCTCCAGCCACTCTCGATCCGAAACTAAGTTATATTTGGCGATTCCAGACGAATTCCTGTTGTATATTCATAGTACATTCCCAGTTTATAACGATTATAATCTGGGTTTGGGTGGCATATACTTCTGGATATCCGACCTTTCGCGCTCTATATTGATGAGCGGTCTTACTTGTCGAGTTGTTTGATTTCTTGGACTTGGGCGCATTGATTGATGGACTGAAGCGAACTGGAGGCGCGGATCACGCCGTTTTGACGCCGCGAGAGCCCTTTGCGGGAAGGCTGCGGCCTGTCTGGCTGCTTGGGCACGGGCTGACGAGCGAGGAACTGGCGCTGGTCGAACTGCGGGCCAGCGGACGCTTGGCTGCGCAGCGCAGGCTCGGTCCATCGGATCCGGTCTTGCTCGGCGCCCGGGCATTGCTGCGCCTCGATCCCGATATCGGTCCGATCTCCTGCTTCTCGCCGCTCCAGGACAGCGAACTCGTCCTCGATGCCGCGGGTCTGGATAGCACCGAAGCCGGCGCAGGCGGCATGCTGTTGCGTCCCTCCAACGGCCGGATGGAGGTGGTGCGGGACGGGCAGCGCACCGTCGTCTCGGCCAGGGAGGCGATCTTCCTGGCGGGCGGCAGGCCTGCAAGCGTCTGGCTAAGGCATGTGGACCGCGTCGATTGCCTGATCCTGGCGAGCGAACGCATCACCGCGAACATGCTCGAATGCTCGGCCAGCCTGCGCGTCTTCCCGCAAAACAACGACACGCTGGTTCTGCTCGGCAACTACGGCGCGGCGTTGATGCGCGGCCTGCTGCCGATGAGCGGTCCGGTGCTGCTGCAGCATGCCTGCGCCTATATGGGCGATCTCGTCGACATCCTGTGCGGCGAGGCGGAGGCGCAGACGCCGCATACCGTGCAGGATCGCGCAGCCGCGCGGCTGAACGCCATCAAGTCGGATATCGAGGCCCATCTCGACGACCAGGCGCTCAATGCCAGCCAGATCGCCCTACGGCACGGCATCAGCACACGCTATCTCCAGAAGCTGTTCGAGGGAGAAGGCGAGACCTTTTCGGAATTCGTGCTGCAGCGCCGGCTCGACAGGGCGATGCGCCGCCTGCAGTCGCCGGACGAGCGCAAGCGTTCGATCAGCGAGATCGCTTTCGATGTCGGTTTCGGCGACCTGTCCTATTTCAACCGCACCTTCCGCAGGCGCTTCGACACCTCACCGCGCCTGGTGCGCGCCAAGCACCGCTCCGTGCTCGCCCCCCCAGCGGGGAGCGAATTGCCGGATGCGGGCAGCGCTTGAGCGTGGACTGTCCCGGTTCGCGGCCATCCATATCGACGGCCTCGAACCACCGGCCGGAATCGGCCGTCTTGTAGCGTCTTGTTTCAGTGGGCCGTCGCGGAGGGGGGCTTCATCCGGGTCATGGTGTCCAGGGCGCAGGGGCTGACGGGTGCGATGAACAGCCCGACCCTTGCGAGAGCCTTGGCAAGAGCGGTGGTGGCATCGAGCGCCCGGTGCAGGCCATCGCTCTTCAACAGGTAGGAGGCGGCGTGGAGCAACTGGACCCTGTCGTCGCGCTGCGCCGCATCGACCATGGCAAGCACCAGGCATTCGTCGCGGCACAGGGCACGGCAGGCGGCCGGCCGCCAGCCGATCTCATTGTCGGCCGTTGCCCGCAGCGTGCGCACGAAATGGTGGAACTCGCCGAACAGCGGCTTGGCGTTTTCTTCCGGCATCTCGCGCGCCAGCCCTTCCCAGGCGATATCCCAGCAGGCGGCATCGCCGGTGGCATAGCCCGCCATCCAGCAGCGGAAGACGGAAAAGAGCAGGTTCTCGGCCGGAGCGTCGATATGATAGCCGACGGGGCGTGCGACGTCGGGGCTTGGCAGGGTCATGATGGTGTCCTTCAATCCGCGGGGTTCAAGGTCCCGGCATTGGCAACGGCGCGCATAGGACCACACCGAGCTGATTTGTTCAAGAAAATCTCTTTTTATTTCAATAGTTTATAGAAGTTCCAGGGTGCGCGGCCGGCTGCACGCCCTCGGGTGCTTGAGCGGCAGCGATCAGTCGCGCCGGGTTGCTCCGGCTGCCGGGAGTTCGCGCTTCTCGCGGCTGCGGATCTCAGCCGTCTGCGCGAGGATCCAGTCCCGGAACACTCTGATCTTGGGCGTCGTGCGCCGCGCTTCGGCGTGCACCAGCCAGTAGCCATCGCCATCAGACCCGGTGACGTCGAAGGGTTGGATCAACTGGCCCTTGTCGAGGAAGGCCGCGTAGAGGTTGTGCGTAAGCATCGCCGCGCCCTGGTCGGTGATCGCTGCAGTCGCCTCATAGGCCTGGGTGCCGAAGGTCGGGCCGGGAATCACCCGATCCGGCTCGAATCGTGCTCCCGCTGCCTTGAACCAGACCTCCCACCAGGGATCCTGCGGGCAGCACAGGGGAACCTTGTAGAGGTCCTCGGGCGCACGGATACCACCGACCTTCTCCGCCAGTGCAGGGCTGAGCATCGGCGAATAGTCGGCCTTGAACAGGTAGTGCGCCGATAGTCCGGGCCATTTTCCGGCGCCGACACGGATGCCGACATCCACGTTTTCGCGAGCGATATCGAGGGAGCGGGATGTGACGTCCATCTTCACGGCAAGATCGGGATACATCAACTGGAATGTTCCAAGGCGGACGGCAAGCCAGTTCGACGCGAAGGTATCGATCGTCGTGACCGAGAGCACGCCGGAGGCGCCGCCCTTGGTTGCAAACCAGGCGTCCGACAGGGCTGAAAACGCATTCGAAACCAGGGGGGCGAGCTGTTCACCCGCTTCGGTCAACGCGATCTGCCTGGTTTTTCTGATGAAAAGCGGTGTTCCGGCGCGTTCCTCGAGAACCTTGATCTGATAGCTGGCAGCCGATTGGGTCATGCCGAGCTCCTCGGCCGCCTTGGTGAAGCTGCCGAGCCGCGCGGCGGCTTCGAAGACTCTGATGGCGCCCAGAGGCGGCAAATCCCACGGCATGATGCATCAATCCAGTTGATGCATACTACGCGACGTTCGATTGGAATCCAAGGCTCGGCGGCGGCAGGATGTCTCCATCGCTCCAGCCTAAAAGGACCATGAACATGACGAAACACATCAAGCGCCACAGGCTTTCGATCCTCGACTTTTTCGCCGCGCCGTTCCGGTCGCGTGCCCACCGCCTGCTCGATCCTCGCGACCTCTGCGACGACCTGAAGCGCGACCTTGGCCTGGTCGACGGAAACCGGGTTGTCGGCGGTGTCCGCTGGCGCTGACCCGCATTGCCGACGCGATGCGACAGGATGGGGAAGGCCCATCCCGAAGAAGAGGGAGGCCATTGTCATGAACGGGACGACCAAGGCGCTCGAACAGTGCCGCCAGACCATTCAATCCTATGAGGGCTGCGCGGATCGCTACTATGCCCGCATTCCCGAAATGCCGAATCTGCGCGACCAGGCGGCATTGCGGCGCATCGCCGAAATGGCAGGACGTGGCGGATTGATCCTGGAGGTTGGGTCGGGGCCCGGCCGCGAGGCGGATTTCCTGGAGACGCTCGGCGTCACGGTGCGCCGCACCGATGCGACCCGCCGCTTTCTCGAGTTGCAGGCCACTCGCGGCAAGCATGGCGAACGGCTCGACATCGTCACGGACGATCTCGGCGGTCCCTACGATGCCGTCGTCGGCCTATGCGTGCTGATCCACGTTCCCCGCGATCGGATCGATCACGTGCTGGCCAAGGTTGCCGCGTCGCTGCGTCCCGGTGCACCTTTTCTCGTCTCGATGCGCGATGGCGACGGGGAGACCGTCGGAAACTTCCATACCGTCTATTGGCGACGCGATGCGTTTGCCTTGCGGCTCGAACAAGCCGGGCTGACCTTGCCGTGGGACGAGTTCTCCGTCGATCCGGATGGCGATCCCTGGAACACCTTCCTGGCCGTCAAGCCTTGAAACGGGCGTTGCCGGGGTGTCGCAAGGGGCTTCGCGGCGTTGACTTTCCCCATGGCCGGGCGCAGAGGCAAAGGTTCCCGCCTTTTTTCCCGGTTTGCCTGCGATGCCCAGCCATAAAGTCATCTATGATACCGATCCCGGCGTCGACGACGCCATGGCCCTGTTCTTCCTGCACTACCATCCGGACATCGAACTGATCGGCATCACCACCTGCCATGGCAATGCGCCGGTCGAGATCACCACGCGCAACGCCCTCTATCTCAAGGAACGCTTCGGCATCGATGCGCCGGTGGCGCGCGGCGCGGCGGGCCCGGTGACGGGAGATGACGCCCATCATGCCGCCGTTGTCCATGGTGACAATGGCCTCGGCGAGATCGAGATCCCTGCCGAGATCAAGACAAAGGCGATCGACACGCCCGCCCACCGCTTCATCATCGAGACTGTGCGCAAGCATCCCGGCGAGGTCACGCTGCTGGCGGTGGGGCGCATGACCAACCTCGCCCTGGCCCTGCGCGAGGATCCCGAGATCGCCGGCCTGGTCCGCCGGGTGGTGGTGATGGGCGGCGCCTTCGGCTATCGCGGCCATCTGGGCAACGTCACCCCAGCCGCGGAAGCCAACATCCATGGCGATCCGCATGCCGCCGACGAGATGTTCGCCGCAGCCTGGCCCGTTACCGTCATCGGCCTCGACGTTACCCACGAAGTGCTGATGCCGCAGGATTATCTGCGCCGGCTGGGCGAGGAGGCCGGCGAGGTCGGCCGCTTCATCTGGGACATCACCCGCTTCTACGAGAATTTCTATCTCGACAAGGGGCTGGCCGGCATTTCCGTGCATGATGCCTCGGCGGCGATCTATCTGGTGGCGCCGGACTTGTTCGAGACCCGCTCCGGCCCGGTCCGGGTGGTGTGCGAGGGGCTTGCCTTCGGGCAGACCATCCAGCGGCCCGCCGGGATCGGCTTCCCGCCCAATGACTGGGATGGCCGTCCCAGCCATGCCGTCTGCATCGAGGTCAAGGACCAGCCTCTGCTCGATCTCTACCGGCAGACCCTGTTGCGGGCGGTATAACGAAATTGCGGACGAGACGTCCGCGGTCCCAGCCGCCGTACTGCCCTTGCGAACCTTACCAGGTTTGCGCTGGAAACGCTGCGGCTGGGACCGCGGACATCTTGTCCGCCTCTTAGTTTGTCGCCAACCACGCCTCGATGCCCCTCGCCGCCACCACCCCGGTGGCGAAGCAGGCCTGCAGCAGGTAGCCCCCGGTCGGCGCCTCCCAGTCCAGCATCTCGCCGGCGACGAAGACACCGGGAAGCTTTCGCAGCATGAAATGGCCGTCGACCTCGTCGAGCACGATACCGCCGGCGCTGGAGATCGCGCGTTCGAGGCCGCGCTGCGCCGTCACCTTCAAGCGAACATGCTTGATCAGACGGGCCAAGGGGACGGGATCGCGCGGCAGCATGTTGCCGGTGGCCTCGCGCAGCAGGCCGATGGCCGCCGGCGCCAGCTTGGCGGCCTTGCGCAGATAGGTCGAAAGGGATTGGCTGCCCTGCGGCCGTTCGAGCAGGCGGGCCAGTGCCGCTTCGTCGAGATCGGGGCGCAGGTCGATGCCGATCTCGGCATGGCCGTGTGTGGCGATCGCGCTGCGGATGACAGGGGAGAGCGCATAGATCACGCCGCCCTCCAACCCCTGCTCGGTAACGACGGCCTCGCCGCGGTGCGTGGTGCCGGCGATGGAAATGGCAATGCGCTTCAGCGGTTCGCCAGCCGATTTCTCCGCATAGGCCCGGCTCCAGGTGATTTCGGCACCGCTGTTCGACGGCGCGAACTCGGTGACGGTGACGCCGCGGCCGCGCAGTAGCGGGACCCAACCGCCATCCGAACCCAGACGCGGCCAGGAGGCACCGCCGAGGGCCAGCAGAGTCGCGCGGGGCTTGCGGCTGACGGCGTCGCCGTCCGGCCCGCGAAAAATGAGCGTTCCTTCGTCATCCCACCCCGTCCAGCAATGGCGGCTGTGCAAGGTCACGCCCAAGCGTGCCAGCCGGGCCAGCCAGGCCCGCAGCAGCGGCGAGGCCTTGAAGCTTTCGGGAAAGATCCGCCCGCTCGAACCGACGAAAGTCTTTTCGCCCAATCCCTCGGCCCAGGCGACCAGATCGCCGGGTGCAAAGGCACGCAGGGCGGGTTCTAGGACGCCGCGGGCCGGGCCATATCGGGTCAGGAAGCGATCGAGATCCTCGCCATGGCTGAGGTTCAGCCCGCCGCGCCCGGCCATCAGGAACTTGCGGGCCGGCGAGGGCATGCGCTCATAAATAGCCACGCCATGCCCGGCCTCGGCCAGCTTTTCGGCGGCGATCAGGCCCGCCGGCCCGGCGCCGATGATGACGATGTCGCTGCTATCGGCCACGTCCGTCTTTATTTCCCATTCGCGTTGTGCTCACTGCCCTCATGGCATTCTCCTTCCGGCAAATCCAATATTTCGTGGCGGTGGCCGAGAATGGCGCGGTATCGCGTGCCTCGCACGAGCTTTCGATTTCGCAATCGACGGTGACGGAAGCCATCCGAGAATTGGAGGGTGATCTCGGCTTTCCCCTGTTCGATCGGCGCTCCCATGGCGTCGAGCTCACGCTGAAGGGGCACCAGTTCCTGCGCCATGCCCGCAAGATCCTCTCCGAGATCGCCGATGCCCGCCGTGCCTTGCGCTCGGAAACGGCGCCGATCGAGGGGCGCCTTGCCGTCGGAGTGACGCCTTTGGTGGCCGCCTATGTGCTGCCCGATCTGCTGGCCCGCTTCCGCCGCGCCTTCCCGCATGTCGCTGTTGATATCATCGAGGACAGCCGCGACTATCTCGACCATCTGCTGGTGGGCGGCGAGCTCGACGTTGCCGTGATGGTGGCGGGCACCGAGCGCAGCTCCGCCGCCCTGCATGTGGAGACGATGGAAGCCTCGCCCTATCGTCTCTGGCTGCCGATCGGCCATCGCCTGGCGGAGGCCGAGAGCATCGGCATCGTGGATCTCGCCGAGGAACCCTTCGTGCTCCTGATGCTCGACGAGATCGCCGAGGCTGCCGAATATGCCTGGCGGCGGGCCGGTGTGCGGCCGCCGGTCGCCATCCGCACCCGCTCGGTCGAGGCCGCCCGCAGCCTGGTGGCGACGGGGGCCGGCGTCGCCATCCTGCCCGACCTCACCTATCGGCCCTGGTCGCTGGAAGGCGACAAGATCGAGGCCCGCGACCTTGCCGAGGCCCTGTCACCGGTGGAAGTGGTGATCGGCTGGCGGCGCGGCTCGCCGCTCGATGCCATCGCCACGCAGTTCGTCGCCGTGGCGCGCACCTATCGGGCGGGGAGAGGGCGCAGCTAGAGCGTTGTGCAGCTCGACGGAACGTCGAGAAGCGCCAGGATGCGTCAGGCCCAAGAGCTTAGGAGATAGGCATTTCGGTCGAAGCGACTTTGCTCAAGGCAGCCGAAATGCAGCGAAACGATCACTCGGCGATGATATCGGAAAAACCGATATCATCGATCTCCCGAATGGTGTGGCGCCTGTGGCTTTTCCAAGGCATGCTCGCCGCAATCAAGAATTCGCCCTGTATTCGAACGGACGGCAACCAGAGGAAAAGCATCATGTCCAGGCTTAGATGGGTTGTGGCGTTGGCGGGTATTACGGCAGTAGCCGTACCGGCGCTCGCCAAGGAGATCGGCAAGGGGGAGGGCCAGCTCAACATCGTGGCCTGGCCCGGCTATATCGAGCGCGGCGACACCGACAAGAGCTATGACTGGGTCACCGATTTCGAGAAGAAGACCAGCTGCAAGGTCAATGTGAAGACCGCCAGCACCTCCGACGAGATGGTCGCCCTGATGAATGAGGGGGGCTACGACCTCGTCACCGCTTCGGGTGACTCCTCCCTGCGCCTGGTCGCCGGCAAGCGCGTGCAGGAGATCGATACCTCGCTGATCCCGAGCTGGAAGACCGTCGACGAGCGCCTGCAAAACGCGCCCTGGCACACGGTCGACGGCAAGCATTACGGCGTGCCCTATCAGTGGGGCCCCAATGTGCTGATGTACAACAGCGACGTGTTCAAGGAAGCGCCCAAGAGCTGGAGCGTGGTGTTCGAGCCGCAGAACCTGCCGGACGGCAAGCCCAACAAGGGGCGCATCCAGGCCTATGACGGTGCCATCTACCTCGCCGACGCCGCCCTCTATTTGATGAGCAAGAAGCCCGAGCTCGGCATCAAGGATCCCTATGAGCTCAACGAGGACCAGTACAAGGCGGTGCTCGAACTGGTGCGCCAGCAGCATGCCTTGATCCAGCGCTATTGGCACGACGCCAACATCCAGGTCGACGACTTCAAGAACGAAGGCGTGGTCGCTTCCGGTTCCTGGCCCTTCCAGGTCAATCTGATGCGGGCCGACAAGAAGCCGATCGCCTCCACCGTGCCGGAGGAAGGGGCGACGGGCTGGGCCGATACCACCATGATGGCCGCCGATGCCGCCAATCCCAATTGCGCCTATATGTGGCTCGAACATTCGATCCAGCCCAAGGTTCAGGGCGATGTCGCCGCCTGGTTCGGCTCGCTTCCCTCCGTTCCGGCGGCCTGCAAAGGCAATGCGCTGCTGACCGATACGGGCTGCGCCACCAACGGTTTCGACAATTTCCCCAAGATCAAGTTCTGGCGCACCCCGGTGGCCAAATGCACCACGCAGAGCGCCTGCGTGCCCTATTACCGCTGGGTCACGGATTATATCGCCGTGATCGGCGGGCGTTGAGGCAGGCGCGCGCGACGAAGGCGCTTATTCGGAAATACTCGAAGTGCTATCTTTGTCATGCCCGGACTTGATCCGGGCATCCAGCGGCCCCGCCCACAGCGCTCGTGGGGGCTGGATTGCCGGGTCGAGCCCGGCAATGACAAAGGTCGAGCCAATTCGATTAAGAAAGCGCGTCAAGACAAAGAGTTAGAGAGAAAGTGCGATCCACGGAAATCGCACTTTCTCCAGGGCATGCCGATCTGAAGATCGGCGTACCAGCGCCTTGCCTTTGTGCCCGTGCGGGTCATGAAATTTTCGTCCAGACAGAGGCGGCTGAACCAGCCCAGGTTGTGTCCCCCGTCCTTGAGGTATCCTCATGGCTGTAACCAGCACCACTCCGGCCGTCTCGTTCCGCGGCGTCCAGCGCCATTTCGGCAGCGTCAAGGCGGTCGACGGCGTCGATCTCGACATCGCGCCCGGCGAATTCTTCGCCATGCTGGGGCCGTCCGGCTCGGGCAAGACCACCTGCCTGCGCCTGATCGCGGGCTTCGAGCAGCCGACCGGGGGCCATATCGAGATCTTCGGTGAGGCGGTGGAGGGCATGCCGGCGTATCGGCGCCCGGTCAACACCGTCTTCCAGGACTATGCCCTCTTTCCGCATTTCAACATTCTCGACAATGTCTGCTACGGCCTGATGATCCGCGGCGTCGCCAGGCAGGAGCGCTACCGCCAGGGACGCGAGGCCCTTGCCATGGTCAAGCTCGCGGGCAAGGAAGACCGCCGGCCCGGACAGCTCTCGGGCGGCCAGCGCCAGCGCGTGGCGCTCGCCCGCGCCCTGGTGGTCAGGCCCAAGGTACTCCTGCTCGACGAGCCGCTCGGTGCCCTCGACCTCAAGCTGCGCGAGGAGATGCAAGGCGAGCTCAAATCGCTGCAGCGTTCCCTCGGCCTCAGCTTCGTGTTCGTCACGCATGACCAGGGCGAAGCCCTGTCCATGGCCGATCGCGTCGCCGTGTTCAACGAGGGGCGCATCGCCCAGGTCGGCAGCCCGCAGGACATCTATGAGCGGCCACGCACCCGCTTCGTCGCCGATTTCGTCGGGTCGTCCAATGTGATCGAGCCGGACCGGACACAGAGCTGGATCGGCATGAGCAGCGCGGCCAGCCTGCGGCCGGAAAAGATCACCCTGCTACCGCAGGGGGTCGGCGCCGCCGGCGATGCCGTGGTGGTGCCGGGCACCGTGACCCAGGTGCTCTACCATGGCGCCGTCAATCGCCTGGAATTGCGCACCGATGACGGCGCCCGCCTCAGCGCCGCCATTCCCGCCGCCATCGGCACGCCGCCCGAACAGGGCGCGGCCGTGCGCGTCAGCTTTCCCCGCCAGGCCCTGCACCTGATGGAGGACGCGTGATGAGCCTCGCTATCCTCCCAGCCCCGCGGGACGGTCTTCTGCGGCGCATCTCGGATGTGCTGGTCGCCCGGCGCGGGCTCTATCTCCTGCTCCTGTTGGTGCCGCCGCTGCTCTGGCTCGGCATCGTCTATCTCGGCTCGCTCTTTGCCCTGCTGGCGCAGAGCTTCTTTTCGATCGACGAGTTCTCCGGCACCATCGTGCGCGAGCCCTCGCTGAAGACCTATGGCGAATTGCTGTCGCCCTCCAATCTCGACATCATCGTGCGCACGGTGAGCCTTTCGGCCGTGGTGACGCTGCTCTCCGCCGTGATCGCCTTCCCGATCGCCTACTATGCCGCCCGCTATGCCCGCGGTCGTATCAAGGCGCTGTTCTATATCGCGGTGATGATGCCGCTGTGGTCGAGCTATCTGGTCAAGGTATATGCCTGGAAGCTGCTGCTGGCCAAGGAAGGCGTGATCGGCTGGATCATGGCCAAGCTTGGTTTGGCCTGGTTGCTGGAGGCCTGGCTGTCGCTGCCTATCCTGGGGGGACCCTCCCTCTCGGTGAGCTATACCGGCATGGTGCTGGTGTTCCTCTATCTGTGGACACCCTTCATGATCCTGCCGGTACAGGCGGCGCTGGAGCGTGTGCCCGGCTCCCTGATCGAGGCCTCCGGCGATCTCGGCGCCAGCCCGGGCCAGACCTTTCGCAAGGTCATTCTACCCCTGGCCTTTCCCGGCCTGGTGGCCGGGGCGATCTTCACCTTCTCGCTCACCCTCGGCGACTACATCGTGCCGCAGATCGTCGGACCGTCCTCGCTGATCCTCGGCCAGGTCGTCTACACCCAGCAGGGCACCGCAGGGAACATCCCGCTGGCCGCAGCCTTTTCGGTGGTGCCGGTGCTGATCATGGGCATCTTCCTCACCGTCGCCAAACGATTGGGGGCCTTCGATGCGCTGTGATCGCAAAGAGAGCGCGGGTATCGTGCCCATGAATGCTAGCTCAAGGCGCAAAGACGCAACGTCAGCCACCCCTTCGCCCCGTACTTACGGGGAGAAGGTAAGGATGAGGGGCGGCGCGACCGCACAAAATGACGCGCTCCGTAGCCCCTCACCTCTATCCTCTCCCCGTAAGTACGGGGCGAGGGGACTCCTATGTCGCGCTCTTTTGTCAGGCCCATCATCTCGTACGACCGGCGTATCGGTGCCCGCCGGCATTCGGCCTGCGGCAACCCTGTCGCCAGCTATCGGCGTTCCGGCGAGGGCACCATGACCGAGAACCGCTCACCGCTGGGCCTGCGCCTTGCCGCTGCCGCCGGCCTGCTCTTCCTGCACCTGCCGCTTCTCTTCATCATCCTCTATGCCTTCACCACCGAGGAGCGCAGCTTCGAGTTCCCGCCGCCGGGTTACACGCTGAAATGGTTCGGCGTGGCCTGGAACAGGCCCGATGTCTGGGCTGCGCTGGGGCTTTCAGTGAAGGTCGCGCTGGTCTCGACCTTCCTCGCCATCATTCTCGGCACGCTGGCGGCGGCAGCCTTGTCGCGCACCCGCTTCTTCGGCCGGGAAGCCATCTCGCTGTTGCTGATCCTGCCGATCGCCCTGCCGGGCATCATCACCGGCATTGCGCTGCGGGCCGCGTTCAACCTGGCCGATATCCCGTTCTCCTATTGGACGATCGTGCTCGGCCACGCCACCTTCTGCATCGTGGTCGTCTATAATAATGCCGTGGCGCGTTTCCGCCGCCTGTCGCCTTCGCTGATGGAGGCCTCGATGGATCTTGGAGCCGACGGCTTCCAGACCTTCCGCCATGTCGTGCTGCCTTCGATCGGCACGGCCCTGCTGGCAGGCGGCATGCTGGCCTTCGCCCTGTCCTTCGACGAGGTGATCGTTACCACCTTCACCGCCGGCCAGCAGCAGACCCTGCCGATCTGGATGCTGTCGGAACTGATCCGGCCGCGTCAGCGCCCGGTCACCAATGTGGTGGCGGTGATCGTCATCCTCGTCACCGCTCTGCCGATCCTGGCCGCCTATTACCTCACCCGTGAAGGCGAAAACGTCGCCGGCTCCGGCAAATGACCAGGCCTCTTGAGCAAGGTGCGATCTCTCAATCGCACCTTGCTCAAACTCTTTGTTTTGACACGTTTTCTTAAGCGAAAAGTCCGTCGACTTTTCTGGAAAACGCTTCTGGAATGCCCAAGGAGATCGCCATGCTCGATACCAAAATGCTGATCGGTTCGAAATTCGTGCCCGGCACCGAGGCGCCGGAAAAGGTGCTCAATCCCAAGACCGAGGAGACGCTGGTCGACCTTCCCGAAGCTTCCGTCGAACAGGTCGACGAGGCCGTGGAGGCGGCAGCTGCGGCTTTCGCCGGCTGGTCGCGCACCACCCCGGCCGAGCGCTCGGCCCTGCTGCTCAAGCTGGCCGATGCGATCGAGAAGGATGCCGAGGCCTATGCCACGCTGGAGGCGCTCAATTGCGGCAAGCCGCGCATCCGCGTGCTGCAGGACGAGATCCCCGGCGTCGTCGATTGCTTCCGCTTCTTCGCTGGCGCCGTGCGCAACATGCACGGGCTGGTCGCCGGGGAATATCTGGCCGGGCACACCTCGATGATCCGGCGCGATGCCGTCGGCGTGGTCGGCTCGATCGCACCCTGGAACTATCCCCTGATGATGGCGGCCTGGAAACTGGCGCCGGCCCTGGCGGGCGGCAATACCATCGTGATCAAGCCGTCCGAGCAGACGCCGCTGACCCTGCTCAAGCTCGCCACCAGCATTGCGGAGATCTTTCCGGAGGGCGTGGTCAATGTCGTGGTCGGGCGCGGCGAGAGCGTCGGCAATGCCCTGATCCATCATCCCAAGGTCGCGATGGTGTCGCTGACGGGTGATATCGCCACCGGCAAGAAGGTGCTGCAGGCCGCCGCCAAGACGGTCAAGCGCACCCATCTCGAACTCGGCGGCAAGGCGCCGGTGATCGTGTTCGACGATGCCGATCTCGAGGCCGTGGTGGAGGGCGTCAAGCTGTTCGGCTATTACAATGCCGGCCAGGACTGTACCGCCGCCTGCCGCATCTATGCCGGCAGCAAGATCTACGACAATCTGGTGTCCGAGCTCGCCGGTGCGGTGAAAGGGCTGAAATACAACCAGCCCAACGATGACGAGAACGATATCGGCCCGCTGATCTCGGCGCGACAGCGCTCGCGCGTCGCCTCCTTCGTCGAGCGGGCCACCGAGCACAAGCATATCGAGATCGCCACGGGCGGCCACCAGGCGGCGGGCAAGGGCTTCTTCTATGAACCCACCGTGGTCGCAGGGGCCCTGCAGAGCGACGAGATCGTGCGGCGCGAGGTGTTCGGGCCGGTGGTCTCGGTGACGCGCTTCGGCGATGTCGAGGAAGCTCTCGGCTGGGCCAATGATTCCGACTACGGCCTGGCCTCCTCGGTGTGGACCCGCGACATTTCCAGGGGCATGCAGATGGCCTCGCGCCTGCAATATGGCTGCACCTGGGTGAACTGCCACTTCATGCTGGTGAGCGAGATGCCGCATGGCGGCGTCAAGTCCTCCGGCTATGGCAAGGACCTGTCGATGTATGCCCTGGAAGATTACACCGTGGCGCGCCACGTCATGGTGAAGATGGGCTGACGCTCGCTTTCGCAAACCGAGCGGGGATGTAATGCGGTCCACTTAGGCAGGAGCCACTGCGAGTTTGTCATAGCCGGGCTTGACCCGGCTACCCAGAAAGCCGCACGCACAAATCGTCGGGGAGTTGGATTGCCGGGTCAGGCCCGGCAATGACAAGGGGCGAGCAGATTCGAAAATGCTTAAGTGAACCGCATTAGGGCAGGGATGGGCCCTGTCCCAGGCAAGGTCCGCCCCTTCCTTTTGGACAGCGATGCCAAGTTCGGGCATGGTCTGGTGTTGTGCATGGAACAGCCTGCGCAAGCCATTGATTTCATCATGCCTTTTTCATGAACGAGGTGATTGCCATGGAGCTCGGGAAACGGCTGATCCCGGTAGCGATACTGGTCGGTGCCTTGTGGGCAATGCCGACGATCGCGCCAGCCAGGACGGCGCCGGCCGCCGTCGAGGCGCTCTGGCAGAGTTGCCGGGCCATCGCAAAGGACCCGGCAGCCAGCGTCAAAGCCTGCACGCAGTTTCTCGATCTGCCCGAGGGACGGCGAGAGCAGTTTCGCACCTATGCCTTTTCCAACCGTGGCAACGCCTATGTCAGCCTGCAGCGCTATGACGAGGCGCTGGCCGATTTCGTCGAGGCGCTGCGCCTCGATGCGAGGAACGAGACGGCCTATGTCGGCCGTGGCAACGTGCATTTCTGGCGCGGCGAAAACGATCTGGCCCTCCAGGATTTCGGACAGGCCATCAAGCTCGATCCGCGCGATGCCAATCCCCATCACGGCCGCGGCAACGTCTATTTCAACCAGGGCCGCTACGAGGAGGCGATCAAGAGCTATAGCGAGGCGATCCGCATCAACCCGAAGTTCTTCAACGCCTATAGCGGCCGCTCCAATGTCTACGCCGAACTCAAGCAGACCGACCGGGCGATTTCGGATCTCTCCCAGGCGCTCAAGCTCAATCCGACCTATGTCAATGCCCTCGTCAATCGCGGCAACAACTACGTACTCGCCAAGCGCTTCGACGAGGCGATCGCCGACTACGACCGTGCTCTGGCCCTCCAGCCGGATACCGTCCTCGCCTGGAGCGGGCGGGCCGGCGCCTATGGCCTGAAAAAGGACTATGAGCACGCAATCGCCGATTTCACCAAGGCGCTGGACCTCGATCCCTCCTATCTCAACGCGCGTTACGGCAGGGGCCAGGCCTACAAGGAACTCGGCAAGCTCGACCTGGCCGCGGCGGATTTCCGCAACATCCTCGCCCAGAAGTCCGACTTCCTGAACACGCGCGACCTGCTGGCCGCCGTCGAGAAGTCCGGCGCGGCAGCATCCGTTCCGCCGTCCGGCGCCAATGTGGCGCCCATGGCCGGCGCGCTCGCGGCCATCAAGGCGCAGCGCCGCGTTGCCCTGGTGATCGGCAACGCCGCCTATCCGCAGGCTCCCCTTGCCAATCCCCACAACGATGCCGCCGATGTCAGCGCTCGCCTGAGCCAGCTCGGCTTCGAGGTGGTGACCGGCTACGACCTCACTCTCGCGGGCTTTTCCGACACGGTGGAGCGCTTCGTCGCCAAGGCGCAGGGCGCCGATGTCGCCGTCTTCTACTATTCCGGCCACGCCATGCAGGTGGATGGCGAGAACTGGCTGCTGCCTGTCGATACCAGGGTGCGCAGCCTGTTCGATGTCCAGCAGTTCAACGTGTCGCTGCAGCGTCTGCTGCAGACCGTGGATACGCAGGCCAAGACCACGCTGGTCTTTCTGGACGGCTGCCGCAACAATCCGTTTGCCGATGCCCTCAAGGCTCAGCTGAAGGCGCGGAATCGGGCCTATGCGGAGACGCGCGGGCTTGCCCGCATCACGGTCGATTCGCCCGATACGCTGGTGGTGTTCGCCACCCAGCCCAATGACGTGGCGGCGGACGGCACCGGGCGCAACTCTCCCTTCACCCGCGCCTTTCTCGACAATGTCGGCGCGCCGGGTGTGGAGGTCGAAACCCTGATGAAGAGGGTGACGGCCGAGGTGAAGGAGGCGACGGGGGACAAGCAGCGTCCGGAGCGCCTGTCGGGCTTGACCACGGAATTCTACTTCGTTCCCCCGAATTAATGTGCGTCCGTTTCGAGCCAGCTTGCCCGACGCGACAATTCCGTCATGATATCGTCAACCATAAACGGATTGGGAGGAATCATGACGGCGGTTTCGTCTGAGCAAAGGCCATGGTTGGCGGCCTATGACGGAGACATGAAACCGCATGTCGGGGAGGTGCCCTACAGATTGCTGGGCGACATGATCGTCCAGAGTGCGCGCGAGACCCCGCGCAAGACCGCCTACACCTGCGTCATGCCCAACGGAATGCATGGCTCGCTGAGCTTTGCCGAGGCCGATCGACTGTCGGATCAGTTCGCCGCCTATCTGCACGCCGAGCTGAAACTGCCGCCGGGCTCGCGCGTGGCCATCCAGGCGCCCAATGGGCTTGCCTATCCGGTGGTCGCTTTCGGCGTGTTCAAGGCAGGCTGCGTACTGGTCAACGTGAACCCGCTCTACCTGGCCGAGGAGGCGGGCGCTGTCTTCGCCGATGGCGGCATTTCGGTGCTGGTGGTGATCGACATGTTCGCCGACCGCACCGCCAAGACCCTCGCAACGGTGAAGGTGCCGCATGTGGTCCTGATCGGCGCGGCCGAATTCTTCCCGGGCTGGCCGCGTACCGTGATCGGCCTGGTGCAGAAACATGTACGCAAGGAGATTCCCGCCGCGACTTTCCCGCATATCCGCCTCAGGCAGGCCCTGGCACTCGGCCAGGCCAAGCTCGCGCGTGGCTTGAAGGTCGCGGACATCACCGCCGGCATGGACGCCTCGGCCACGGCCTGCCTGCAATATACCGGCGGCACCACCGGGGTGAGCAAGGGTGCCATGCTTACCCACCGCAACCTGGTCATGAATGTCCTGCAGGTGCTGGCCTTCGGGGGCGGCGCCTTCACGCGGGACGATGTGATCATGACGGCGCTGCCGCTCTATCACATCTTCGCCTTCACCGTGAATTTCCTCACCTTCACGGCGCGCGGCGCCCATGTGCTGATGGTGCCCAATCCGCGTCCCCTGAGCAATCTGCGCAAGGCTTTCGAGAAATATCCGGTCAGCTACATCACCGGCGTCAACACGCTCTATAACGGCCTGCTGAACGAGGCCTGGTTCACCGCCATGCCCAAGCCCCATCTCAGGGTCTGCATCGCCGGCGGCACGGCCCTGCAGGCTGCGGTCGCCGAGCGCTGGCACAAGGCCGTCGGCGTGCCGGTGGGGGAGGGCTACGGCCTGACCGAAACGTCGCCCGTCGTCTGCTTCAACCCGTTCGGGTCGGGGCATAATGGGGCTGTCGGCGTTCCCTTGCCGGATACCGATGTCAAATGTGTCGATGACGATTTCAACGAGGTGGCGCTCGGAATGCCCGGCGAACTCGCCGTGCGCGGGCCGCAGGTGATGGCCGGCTATTGGCGCCGCCCGGACGAGACGGCCAAGGTGATGCGCGGCGATTGGATCCTCACCGGCGACATCGCCGTGATGGATCAAGCCGGCTATTTCCGCATCGTCGACCGGCGCAAGGACATGATCCTGGTTTCGGGCTTCAACGTCTTCCCCAACGAGGTGGAGGACGTGCTGGCCAAGATGCCGGGGATCAAGGAAGCAGCGGTGATCGGCGTGCCAGACGGCGCGGCCGGCGAAGCACCCAAGGCCTTCGTGGTCAGGAGCGATCCCGCTTTGACGGTCGAGGCGGTGCGCGCCTATGCCAAGCAGCATCTCACCGGCTACAAGGTACCGAAATTCGTGGAATTCAGGGACGACCTGCCGAAATCCAATGTCGGCAAGATCCTGCGCAAGGACTTGCGGGGCTAGCAACAAGCGTTTCGGTCCAAATGCGGTTTGCTCCAACTGGGGAATTCGACTGCCTCTGGCGTTGCAGCCCGGCGACATCAGTAATCTCGACGAATGATCTCCGGCCTCGTCGTACGGAATGTCGGGCGACCGCGCTTCCAGCCTCGTATCACGCGGCTGTTCTCGCGTATCGCCTGTTCAGGCGTCTCGCAGTCGATCAATACGATGTCGGCTGCCGCTCCAACCGATAGGCCGGATGCGCGCCGCATTCCGCGCGCTGCAAGGGGACCGATCATGTCGAATACGAGCCGCAGATGCTCGGTGCGCGAAAGTTGAACGACATTGGCATAGAGGTTCGCCATGCGGAGGAGTGAGGCATCGCCAAATGGCGTGAAGGGGTTGAGAATATTGTTGGTGGCGATCGAGGCATTCACGCCCCTCAAGGCCAGAATATGAGTCGGAGCGACCCCACGCGGCACCAGTCGCTCATACTCGCGGCCATTTAGGAACAGGTCGGTGGCTGGTAGGGCCACCACTGCAATACCGGCCTCCCGGAGCCCTGTCGCGATCGCTTCAACCTCATGCAACGGCCGCGCCGAAAGGCTCGTCATGTGTCCGAGCGAAACGCGTCCCTGCCAACCGCGTCGTATCGTTTCCTTCAGGACGACGGGCAGATTGCTCTTTTCGGGTGCGAGATCGAAATCGAGATGGAAGTCGGCAGCGACGCCGTGCGCTTGCGCGAGGTCGAAGATCAGGCTGATTTGTCCAGCCGGATCGGGATCGGTGTAGGGAGCGCCACCCACCAGATCCGCTCCGCCCGCCAGGGCCTCGTTCAACAAACCTAGCGTTTCCGGCTCGTTGGTGAGCCCTTCCTGCGCGAAGGCGCAGATCTCGATATCGATGGCGAACGCGTAATCCCGGCGAACGCGTTTGACGGCTTCGAAGGAGCGCAAGCCGGCGCGCGGATCGACCTCGACGAAGCTGCGCATCGCCATGGTGCCTTGTATGATGGCCTGCTCGACGACGCCAGCGGCCCGTGCATAGACATCCGCCTCGGTGAAGGACGCCTTGGCTCTTGCCGTCTCGCGCACCGCCTCCGCCAAGGTACCCTCGCAGATGCGGCAGCGATCGAGGATACAGGCCTTGTCCAGATGGATGTGGCTGTCGACGAAGCCGCCGCAAGCCAGCGCACCGTCGGCGTCGACGATTTCAACCGCTTCACAGCGAAGTTCTCGCCCGATCGCGACGATCGCCTCATCCCGTATCGCCAAGTGGACCGGTTCCTCACTGGTCGGCAGGCGGGCATTGCGGATAAGCAGGTCGGCTGGGGGAATGTTCATCGTCAAAGACCGATCGCCCCGCCATCGCTGCGCGGATCATGTGCAGCGATGATCGTCCCGTCGGGTCGGAGGCGAATGATGCCGGCATGTCCGCCGAGTTGGCTGAAGGGTTCGATCCGGCCCACCTGATGTCCCCTGTCCGCAAGCTCGGCAAGGAGTAAATCTCCGGCATGGGCCTCTATCTTCAGGCTGTCGCGACTGTCCGAGAAGGTGCGTCCCAGAAGGAAACGCGGCCGGGATAGCGCCGCAAGCGGATCGAGCCCGTGGTCGATCAGCAGCGAAAGCAGCAGAGCGAGGGTCTGCGGCTGTCCGTCGGCGCCTTGAGTGCCGTAGAGCAGGCAAGGACGCCCGTCCTTCAAGGCGATACCGGGGTTCAATGTGTAGAAGGGACGCTTGCCGGCCCTGATGCAGTTCGGGCTCGCCGGATCGAGGCTGAAGGCCGCGCCGCGGTTCTGCCACAGGATGCCGGTGTCACCGGCGACGACGCCGCTGCCCCAGTCGAAATAAAGGCTCTGCAGCATGGCGACGCTCCTGCCCGCGCTGTCCGTCGCCGCCAGGAAGGCCGTGTCGGCGGTCTGGAAGGGGGGCGGCCAAGGCAACGCCCTGTCGAGATCGATCGAGCGTGCCTTCGCAGCCAACCGGCGCCCATCGAGCAACCGCACGATATTCACATCCGTGAAGGTGGGATCGGCGATCGATGGGCGATCGAGGAAAGCCCGTTTCACGGCTTCCACGAGGAGGTGATAGAATTCGGCCGAGGCAGGGTCGAGCCGGCCCAGATCGAAGGAAGACAAGACGCCCATGATGGCAAGCGTCGTCGCGCCTTGCGTCGGCGGCGGCGGCGCAAGAAGGGTCACGTCGCGATAGCGTTGCATAAGCGGCTGCTCACGGAGTGTGCGGGTGCTGGCGAGATCCGCGGCAGTCAGGGGTGAACCGGCGGCCCGGAGGCCCGACGCGATGCGCGCGCCCAGCTCGCCTTCGTAAAACTCGCGCACGCCGCGATCGGCTATGGCGCGCAGCGAACTCGCCAAAGCCGGCTGGCGCTGTATGCCGTCCCGGGAGAACATCTCTTGGAAGCCAGGCCATTGCGTGACCTCGCTTGCGCGGAAACGATGCCAGAATTCTTGAGAAGGACTGACGTCGAAGCCGTCCTGTGCCAGCGCGACGGCGTCGTCGAGCAGGCCGGTGATGGACAATCGGCCCTGCCAGTGGCTGTGGGAGTAGTCGAGGACTTGTCCCCAACTGTCGACGAGGCACGCCGTCGTCATGGCCGAAAGCGGCCCGCGGAGCGGGATGGCAGGCAGATCGGGGATGAACCTCGCCGCCTGGCCGATACCCAGGAAGACGGTGGCAGAGCCCGCGCGATCGGCAACAAGCCAAACCGCGTCTCCGCCGAGACCACAAAAATGTGGATAGAGGACCGAGAGTGCCGCACTCGCGGCAACCAGCGCCTCGATGGCATTGCCCCCCTGTTCGAGGACCTTTGCCCCGGCCTCTGTGGCGAGCCAGTGCGGCGCGACGACCATGCCCCCGCTCGACGTCGCGTTGTCGCTGGGCCTTTGCCGTGGGACGGTCTTCATGCAATCGCCGCGATTGTGTGAATAGACCTCCAGCTAAGCAAGTTCCGGGCCATCTCTGGCGTAGGCGCGTCCGAACTCTTCCAGGCCCCGACGTCGGTGCACCCGGCGGAAATCCCGGCGATGGGCAGACGACAGCGAAGCGTTCGCAGCGCTGGACAGGCCAACCCAAGGCGTCCGGACGTTGTCTATTCGTGGCGTCGCTGGCGTCCGTCCTCCCTTCCGATCGGCCGGCCTGAGCGCTTTAAAGAGCGGGCGAGGACGCCAGCGTTTCCAGGAAGGTCATGTCCAGGAAGGTCATGCTTCGCCCGGTCGGCATCGTCGAGCCTTGGTATGACGCCAAGACCCTTTGTGCGGGGCATGAACCCGATCTCGCAGATCAACAGGCTATTATAGGCCGTGGAGATGTGGCGCGCCGCGCGACAAAAAAGAGCAGATTGCGGCTTTTGATCATCGCAACCTGCTCTTGGACTGTCGTATCCGCAGCAAGCGGAAAGAGCAGGCCGGAAGGCCTGATCCCGAGTCTACTGACGATAATGCTGGATGCGCGTGGTACGCAAACCCGCCAGGCCGTGGCGGTCGATCGAGGCCTGCCAGGACAGGAATTCCTCGGTGGTCAGCACATAGCGGTTGCAGGCCTCCTCGAGGCTCAGAAGCCCGCCGCGCACGGCGGCCACCACTTCTGCCTTGCGCCGGATCACCCAGCGCTGGGTACCGGGAGGCGGCAGGTCCGCAACGGTCAGGGGGCTGCCGTCGGGGCCAATGACATATTTCACCCGAGGGCGAAGAGTTTCGGTCATGGGTACGCTCACACAATTCGAATGACCATGTGAGCTGCAGGCTAGGAGGGCTCGCTTAAAAATTGTTGAAGGAAATTCAGAAAAGTCATTGATCTCGCTTCGATCATTACAATTCGGCAACAAGCTGAATCAGGCCTTAACTTCGTCACCATCTGTCCGGTTGCCAGGCGCCAGGAAGGGTTTGGCCAGGGCGTGGTAGAGTTTCTCCCGGCAGATGAGGGCCGAGACCCCGTCGGCGATGATGGCGGCCGCAAGCAGGGGCAGTACCATGGCGCGGCTGTCCGACATTTCCGAAATGATGATGACGGCGGTGAGCGGTGCCCTGACCACGCCGACGAAATAGCCGATCATGCCGAGAAGCACGATGGCGCCGAGCGGCTGATCGGGAAAGGCGAGGGCGATCAGATTGCCGACCCCCGCACCCGTAGCGAGCGAGGGTGCGAAAATCCCGCCCGGCACGCCGGACAGCACGGTGATCAGGCTCGAGAGGAACTTGGCCGGCCCGAACCAGAGGGGCTCGGCGTGGGATTCCACCAGCCGGCGGGCGACCTCATAGCCCGTGCCCCAGGTCGCGCCTTGGCTGAGAACGCCGAGGATCGCAACCAGGAGGCCGCAGACCAGGGCAAGGCGGATAGGGCGACGACGTAGCGCCGCAATCGGGGCGAGCGCCGTGGCGCCGAAGGCCAGGACCGCCCGCGAGAACAGGCCGCCGGTGATGCCGCCGATCACGCCGGCCAGCGGCGCGATGAGCAGGGCGGCGCCGAGCGGCAGCGCTTCGTGCACGGACCCGAAATAGATGTAGTCGCCGGCAATGCCCAGGCTGACCAGGCCCGAGATCATCACGGCCGCCATGGCCAGCAGGGCAAGGCGCTGGTGGTAGGAGGCCGCGAGTTCCTCGATGGCGAAGGCGATGCCGGCGAGCGGTGTGTTGAAGGCAGCGGAAACCCCTGCCGCCCCACCGGCAATGATCACCGCAGGCGACAGGTCGATCTTCAGCAGGCGATGCATGAAGGCCATGATTGCGGCGCTGATCTGCACCGTTGGTCCCTCGCGACCGACCGAAGCGCCGACCAGGATGGCGCCGACCGTCGCCGCGAATTTGAAGACGGCGACCTTCATGGAGATCAGGCCGGTTGCAACGGCATGACGGGGATCGCGGGCGCCGGCACTTATCTGGGGAATGCCGGAGCCCCGCGCTGCGGGCGCGAAACGACGTGTGAGCCAGGCCAGGAGAGCGAGTCCCAGGGGCGTCACCACCAATGGTGCATAGGGAGCTTTGGCGACCATCAGTTCGAACAGCTTCGCGGCCTGGTCGGCCGTCCAGGTGAAGGCAAGGGCGACGAGGCCGAGAACGACGGCGCCGATGGTCGTGGCGGTGCGGCGACGCAGCAATATTGGAAGATCGTCAGGAATCATCGGGCAAGCAAAGTCCTTTGCGTCCCTTCTACACCGCCGGGGCCTTGCGACGGCAAGCAAGAATGGCGGATCGTTCTGCAAGGCGCCCTGGCTGGCGCGGGCTGGGGGCAAATTGCCCCTCACCCTGTCATTTCCACTAATCCCTCGCCCGTTCGGCGCTGATGATCCAGGCGCGCGAGTCGAAAAGCACGCCCTCGGCCGTCATATGGGCGTCCAGCAGATCTCGAAGCCGCTGCAGGGGCCGATCCGGTGGTTCGTCCGTGCGCGCGAGAGCGTCCTTCACCAGATAGAGGCCGGCGATGGCATCGAAGGCGGCATCGACATTCGGCCCGTAGAAGACCGGCTCGTTCACTTCGGCGAAGTCGATCGAGGTGAAGCCGGCGGTGCGGAGAAGCGCCGTGGCCACTGCAGGATCCCCGAGTGAAAACGGCTTGCCGGCATCGACGGAAATCACCCCTCCCGGAGCCAGTGCCTGCCTGATGGCGCCCGACCACCTGTTGCGCTCCTGGCTTTGCCACACCATCCATGCCAGGCGCGCACCGGGGCGCAGGGCCCGCGCGATATTGGCGAAGGCGGCGGCCGGATCGGCAAAGAACATCACGCCGAACCGGCTGATGCACAAATCGAAGGCGGCAGCCGGAAAGGCATGGTGTTGTGCGTCGCCCTGTTCGAACGCGACGTTCCTCAAGCCCGCCTCCAGGCTGCGTTGTCGCGCAATCGCGAGCATCTCGGCGGACGTATCGACGCCGACGACACCCGCTTCCACCGCGATGCTGGCGGCTTCGCGCGTGGTCTGGCCGGCACCGCAACCAATATCGAGCACCCGGTCGCCTGGGCCGACACTGGCAGCGGCCCGTAAATGGCGATTATGCCGGGACAATTCCGCGTCGTAGAAATCGGCACAGTCCAACGCCATGAGGTCCATCCGGTTCTGTCGTGGCTATGAGAGGCGCATCCCGCTGCCGAATTGCCTGGACGGCCCGAAGGCAGGAGCATACCAGGCCCTTCGCCACAAACTGATTGCATAATAGGACCAGATATGCAATGTCCAATCCAGTTGCGATATGCAAGCAGAAGGATGGTGTATATGGAATGGGCCGAATCATCCCGCGTCACCGAGAAATCGGTCGAAGTCAAAGGCGCGAAACTTCAGACGCAGGCTTTCGGCGCGCCATCCAGCCCGCCCATCGTGCTGATCATGGGGATGATGTCCTCGATGCTGTGGTGGCCGGAGAGGTTCTGCCGGGACCTGGCCGCTCAGGGACATTATGTGATCCGATACGACCAGCGCGACACCGGCCTCGCCACCCACTATCCGCAAGGCGAACCCGGCTACTCTTCCAGCGATCTGGCCGATGACGTCATGGCGGTTCTCGACGGCTATGGCCTGGAAGCGGCGCATCTGGTCGGCATGTCGATGGGTGGTTTCGTCGCGCAGGAGACCGCATTGCGCCATTCCCGCCGCGTGCTTACGCTCACGCTGATCAGCACCTCGCCGCTCGCGGTCGAGGGACTGCCGCCTTCGACCAAAGCCTATCGGGAGCATTCCGCGGCGGGCGAGGCAGTCGACTGGTCCGATCTCGGGGCCATCGCCGATTTCCTGCGCCGCGATGCTGCCATGCTCGCCGGCACCAGGCATCCGCATGATGCCGAAGCCGTCAGTGCGCTGATTGCGCGCGACATGGCTCGGGCGCCGTCATTTGCCAGCGCCACCAACCATTTCGCGCTGGTGGGCGGGGAGGAACCCGCAAGGCTGAAAGCCTCCGATCTCACGATAGCGGTTCTTGCGATCCACGGTACGGCCGATCCCTTGTTTCCCGTTGCCCATGGAGAGGCCTTCACCAAGGCCGTGCCGAATGCGCGGTTGCACCGGATCGAAGGCGGCGGGCACGAAATCCACGACCGGGACATCGACGAGATGGTGCAAGCTATCGCCCATCATGCGACATAACGCATGTCCGGGAGGGCAGTCGCGCCCATCTTTCACGCGTTGAATTCGTAGTAAATTTCGTACAGCGAACCGTGCTGATCGAATACAGCTTGGCGGGCTATTTCACGCTGGCAAAAATAAACTGAAAAGGGCAGGGTGGTCGGAGTCTTTCTCATGTCATCGGAAGAATTCGGCGATGCCTATATGTCACCAGGGTAGTAAAGTTCGCTCTCGGTTGCGGCATTCGCTGATGACAGCCGTCGTCGCCGGTTCGACGATGCTGTCGGCTATGGCGGTCGCTCAGTCGCTCAAGCCGGAGATCGGGCCGTCGCCGCCCGAAGATGCCATGCCGCTCTACAAGGGCGGCGTCGAGAAGGCGATCGCCGGCTTGCCTGAGATCGTTCGTGACGTCAGGGCTCAGTCACATGTCCCCGGTATCGCCGTGGCGGTCGTGCACGGCGGCAAGACCGTGTTCGCAAAGGGATACGGCGAACGCGTCAAGGACGACAAAACCCAGCCGGTCGATGAATTCACGGTGTTCCAGGTCGCGTCGGTCTCCAAGTCCATTTCCGCCACGATCGCCGCGATCGCGATGACCAAGGGCACCATGGCCGGCAAGGCCATCAGTTGGGACGATCGCGTCCGCACCTATCTGCCCGGCTTCCTGCTTGGCAACGACTATGTCTCGAATCAGGCCACCATCGGGGATTTCTTCGCCCATCGTTCGGGCCTGCCGGAAGCGGCCGGGGACGATCTGGAGGATCTTGGCTTTGAGCGGAGGGACATCATCCCGCGACTCCGGCTGATGCCGCTCGACCCCTTCCGGACCTCCTATCATTACGCCAATTACGGTACGACGATCGGGGCCGAAGCGGTCGCCGCCGCCATGGGCGAGCGCTGGGAGGCCCTGGCCGATCGGCTGCTCTTCCAGCCTCTGGGCATGCGGTCGACCAGCTATCTTCACAAGGATTTCCTGGCACAACGGAACCGTGCCGTTCTGCATGCCTTCGAGGGTGGTGAGTTCAAGGCCCGCTATGATCGCGATCCCGACCAGCAGGCGCCGGCGGGCGGGGTTTCCTCCAATGTCACGGAACTGGCGAAGTGGCTGCAATTGCTGCTCGCGGGCGGCAAATATGGCGGCGAAACGCTGATGGCGCCCAAGGCCATCCTGCCGGCGCTGACGCCCCAGGCGGTGGGCGGGCGCGGCGAGACGCTCGATGCGCGCACCAGCTTCTACGGCTATGGCTTCAATGTGAACGTCAATGCCAATGGTCGGACCTCCATGGGCCATTCGGGCGCGTTCCTGCTGGGGGCGGGCACCACCTTCCAGATCCTGCCTTCGGCCGATGTCGGCATCGTGGTCCTGACAAATGGCGCGCCGATCGGCGCCGCCGAGGCCATCGCGGCCCGCTTCATGGACATCGTGCAATATGGCGAGGAAACGCGGGACTGGTATACCCTAATGCATCAGCACATGATGGGCTTTTTCAAGCCGATCGGCGACCTCGTGGGCGAGGCTCCGCCAGCCCATCCCAAACCAGCCAGGCCGCTTGCCAGTTACGCCGGCGCCTATGCGAGCCCTTATTTCGAGGTCGGTACGGTGCAGGTCGAGGGTGACCATCTGGTCCTGCTGCTCGGCCCGCGCCCGATGAAATTCCCTCTCCGCCACTGGGATGGCGATGTCTTTGCCTTGAAGCCCGACGGCGAGAATGCGCCGGAGGGTTCCTTGTCTTCAGTCAAGTTCCAGGGCGAGGGAAGTGGCCCGAGGACGATGGTAGTCAACTACCTGAATGCCGAGGGCCAGGGCAGTTTCAGCCGATGATCGGCTCTCCGTTCCCGCTCTGACCGCCCCAAAAAAGCCCGCTGGACAGCGGGCCTATAGCGTTTTGCTCTGGAGCATCGTCCCGAAAAGTGGACGCCAGTGTTCGGCAGGACCGATGCGGCAACAAGAAACGACAGCATCAGACTCGATTCCGAAATCGAGTCTGATGCTGTCGGTACGAAAATCACGCTTTCCGGGGCATACCGCCGCGGGGGAAGCGGCGGGATCGTGTCGGCCATGGCGCGCGCATCAGGCATAGCGCTTGGCGCCGGCGACACAGATCACCACGCCGGCGGCCACGGCCCACACCGCCAGGCCGACCTGTTCGTGCAGCAGCAAGGCCGCGAGAGCCAGCGACATGAAGGGCTGCAGCAATTGCAACTGGCCAACAGCGGCGATGCCACCCTGGGCAAGGCCGCGATACCAGAACACGAAGCCGATCAGCATGGAGAACAGCGAGACATAGACGAGGGCCGAAAGGGCCGGCCAGCCGATGGCGCCGAGATCGGCAGGCAGCCACCAGATCGCCAGCGGCAGCATCACCGGCAGCGACAGGATGAGAGCATAGGAGATCACCTGCCAGCCGCCGAGATCGCGCGACAGCCGGGCGCCTTCGGCATAGCCGAGGCCGCACACCAGGATGGAGGCCACCATCAGCCCATCGCCCCAGGCATTGCCGGCGGCACCCTGGCTCAACGCATAGGCGGCCACCATGGCGGCCCCGGCGATCGAGAACACCCAGAAGTCCAGGCGAGGACGCTCGCCACCCCGCAGCACCCCGAAAATGGCGGTGGCGAGCGGCAGGAGCCCGATGAAGACGGTGGCGCGCGAGGAGGTGATGCTTTGCAGGGCAAGCGCGGTCAGCAGGGGAAAGCCGACCACGCAGCCGATGGCGACCAGGCTCAAGGAACCCAGTTGCGAGGCGCGTGGCCATTTCTGCTTGAGGACGACGAGGAGGGCGATGCCAAGGAGGCCGGCGATGGCGGCGCGGGCCGTGGTCAGGAAGAGCGGCGTCAGGTCATGCACCGCGACGCGGGTGGCCGGCAGCGATCCGGAGAAGATTGCCACGCCCAGGAAGCCGTTGAGCCAGCCTGCCGACTTGTCGTCCATTTTTGTTTCTTTCGTATTTCGTTTCGTCAGCCGGCAATGCCGCGGACATAGAATTTCGTGTCGACCGCCATGATCGGGAAGCTGGCGGGCAGATGGTGCCGGGCGATCTCGGCAAAGCCGTTCTTCTCGTAGAATCGGTGGGCAGCCAGGAATTTAGCCGTGGTTCCCAGGAAGACTTCCTCGACGCCGCGTTCGCGCGCTTCGGCCAGGAGATGGTCGAGCAGGCGCGAGGCCACGCCATGAGGCCGGCCGCGATAGGGGGCGGCCACGAACATCTTGCGCAACGCGGCCTGTGGTCTGTCTGCCCGCCCCAGGTCGACATCCTTCATGCCGATATCCTTCAAGCCGATCGTGCCGATGACGGCTCCCTCATGCTCGGCGACCCAGAACCCGCCGCAGCCGGTCTGATAGAAGGCGTTGATCCCCAGCAGATCCGGCTGGTCGCCCGCCGTGATCTCGATGCCGAATTCCTCTTGCTGAATGGGGAGGATGACGCCGAGCACGCCATCCTGGTCGGCCGGCTCGAATTGTCTGATCCTGATGGCAGTCGTCATGGGGAAACCTTCGAATATTTCGGTTTCTTGTCCCAGAACTGCGCTGGCGCCGACAGAGACAGACCGGTACAATCGATCTGAACTGTACTGGGTCATGGAGAGGTACGGATGCTGGACCAAATCGGTGGTTCGACCCTGATCGAGGCGACGATGGCGGAGATACGCCGGCTGATTGCCATGGCGCCCGGCGCGCGCCTGCCTTCCATCCGCCGGCTGGCCGAACGGCAGGGCGTATCGAAATCGACCGTCGTCGAGGCCTATGATCGGCTGGTCGCGCAGGGCGCCGTGGCGGCGCGGCCGGGCTCGGGCTTTTTTGCTGCCGGTCGCATCCGCCCCTTCGCCTTGGTGGAGAGCGGACCGAGCCTTGACCGTGCCATCGATCCGCTCTGGATCTACCGGCAGTCCCTGACCCAGCAGACGAGTGCGCTGCATCCCGGCTGCGGTTGGCTGCCCGATTCCTGGCTGCCCGAGGACATGGTGCGGCGCGGGCTTCGTGCCGTGGCGCGCGACGAGAGCGCCAATATCTCGACCTATAGCGTGCCCCAGGGGCTGCGGCCGCTCCGCGAGCATCTGGCCCGCCGTTTCACGGAGCGGGGCCTGGAAGTGGAGCCTGCCGCCATTCTGCTGACCGATTCGGGCTCGCGCGCCATCGACCTGGTCTGCCGTTTCCTGATCCAGCCCGGCGACGTCGTGCTGGTGGACGATCCTTGCTATTTCAACTTCCAATCGCTGCTGCAGGCGCAGCGGGCCCGCATTATCGGTGTGCCCTACACCCGCCAGGGTCCCGATCTCGAGCATTTCGCTAGCCTGTGCGCCGAGCATCGTCCCAAGCTCTATCTGACCAATGCCGTCCTCCATAATCCCACCGGCGCGACGGTGAGCGTGGGAACCGCCCACCGCCTCTTAAAACTGGCCGAGCAGCATGATTTCATCCTGGTCGAGGACAATATCTTCGCCGATTTCGAAGCCCGGCCTTCACCGAGCCTGGCGGCGCTCGACGGTTTCGAGCGTGTCATCCATCTCGGCAGCTTCTCAAAGACGCTGACGGCGGCCTTGCGCTGCGGCTATATCGTGGCACGGGCCGACTGGATCGAAGGACTGACGGATCTGGCGCTCGCCACCGGCATCGGCTGCAGCGATGTCGCGGCCCAGACCACGCTGCGCCTGCTGACCGATGGCAGCTACCGTCGCCATCTCGACAGTCTGCGCCCGCGGCTGGCCAAGGCAATGGCCGCAACGGCGGAAAGACTGGAGGGCTGCGGGCTGCGCCTGTGGCTCGAGCCGCAGGCCGGCATGTTCCTGTGGGCCGAACTGCCCGAGGGCTTGGATTCGGCGGTGATCGCACGCAAGGCCCTGGAGCGGGACGTGGTGATGGCCCCCGGCAACGTCTTCAGCGTCTCGCGCAACGCCGCTCGCTTCCTGCGCTTCAACGTGGCCCAGTCGGCCGACAAGCGCATTTTCGATGTCCTCGCCGCAGTGATGGAGAAGACGGCAACACTGTCCGGGGGTGCGTGATCTCCTGTTCAGCGCCCGCGCTTGCGTGCCACAAGCCCCGCAGCGAGATAGGCGAGCGCTCCCAGGGCCGTGATCCAGAAACTGGTCGGCCAATCGGTATAGAAGGCCAGAATCAGGCCGATCCAGGCGATGGCGACCGCCAGGACCACGGAGATAGTCAACCCTTGGCGGACCCGGTGACTGATCCGCAATGCCGCCGCCGCAGGGGCGACCATCAGCGCGAAGACCAGCAGGACGCCGACGATCTGCATTGCCTCGGCGGTGGCCAGGGCGACGACCACCATGAAGAGGGCTGATATCAGGGATGTCGACACGCCCTTGGCCTCGGCGAGTTCGGGCTGCAGGCTGGCGAACAGGAGGGGCCGCCCGATGACGGCAAGACCGACCAGGCAGAGGAGGCCGAGGCCGGCCAGGATCCAGACCGTGGCGAGGCTGACGCCGAGTACATTGCCGAACAGCAGATTGGTCACCGCCCCGGCATAGGCCTTGTAGAAATACAGGAAGAGCAGGCCGATGCCGAGCGAGAGGGTGAGCACGATGCCGATGGCGACGTCGCGATGGGCGCGTTCCCCCAGCAGGCCGATGCCGATGCCGGCCAGGACGGTGAAGACGGTGAAGCCCACAAAGGGCGAGAGGCCGAGCAGCGCGGCGCCGGTCGCGCCGGGGAAGCCGACATGCGCCAGGGCATGGCCCGCAAAGGTCTCGCCGCGCAGCACCAGGAAATAGCCAACGGCCCCGGCGACGATCCCCACGATCGTGCAGGCCATGAAGGCGTTGCGCATGAACTCATACTCGAACATCGTGGGGCTTCTTTCCTGGGACCGCCGGCTTCCAGCCGGCTCTTGGAACCGTATCGGTCAGGGGGCGGGAAGAGCCGGCTGGAAGCCGGCGGTCCCGGGAGGATGCCCGCGCTCCCAGGCGTCACCCATCATGCACGTGGCTTTCCAGCTCGCCTTCCTCGGCCATCACGAAGATGCGACCATTGACGCGGGCGACGTGAATGGGCGTGCGATAGAGATCGGACAGGACATGGCGGTTGACGACTTCGTCGACGGTACCGATCGCGGCGCGGCCATGGCCGAGATAGAGCACCTGGTCGACGGCGTTGAGCAGCGGGTTGATCTCATGGGCGCAGAACAGCACCGCGATGCCGCGCTCCGAGGCGACCTCCTTGATCAGCTCGACGATGCCGCGCTGATGGGCCGGGTCGAGACTGGCGAGCGGCTCGTCCATCAGCAGGAGCCTAGGGTCGCCGATCAGGGTCTGGGCGATCAGCAGGCGCTGGCGCTCGCCGCCGGAAAGCTGGGAGATCGGCCGGCGGGCGAGATCGGCGGCGCCAACGCGCTCGATTGCGGCCCAGGCCGCTTCCTTGTCGGCCGCGGACGCGAAGGGCCAGCCCCAGCGCGTGCCTTCGATGGCACCGAGCACGAGTTCGTAGCCGCTGAGGCCTGATAGCGCTGCGCTGCGCCGCATCTGCGGCATGTAGCCGATCTTGGGGTTGCCGCGCCGCGGCGGCTCGCCGAGCACGCTGATCCGCCCGGCCTGCGGGCTGACCAGGCCGAGTACGGCTCGCATCAGCGTGGTCTTGCCGGCACCGTTGGGACCGAGCAGGCCGACAAACCGGCCTTCGGCAATGGAAAAGGAGACGCTGGACAGGATCCGGCGCCTCCCGATGGTCAGGCTGACTTTTTCGAAACCGACAGCACTCACTGCGTCAAACCGGAAAGGGCCAGATCGACCTGGCCGAGCTGTCCGTCGAACCAGGCCTGGATAGCGGTGCCAGCCGGCATGGTTTCGGTGACGCCCACCACCGCGACCTTGTGATCCCTGGCGATCTGCAGGAGCCGCTTCGTGGTCTCGTCGGTGACCTGATTGTTGTAGAACAGGATCTTGGCCGAGCCGTCCTTGAGACTGTTCTCGAAGGCGGCGACCTGGCTGGGGCTCGGCTCGCTGTCATTCATGATCGCGGTCTGGAAATCCTGGTTGAGCATCTTGAGGCCAAGGGCCTCCGCCATATAGCCGAAAACCGGCTCGGTGGCAGTCACCTGCGTGTCCTTGTACTTGGTCTTGATCGCATCGACCTGTTTCGTCAACTCGGAGAAGGAGGCTTCGAACTTGGCGAGATTGGCCTTGTAGTCGGCGGCGTGGCCAGCATCGCGCTTTTCGAGCTCGGCGGCCAGCGCCGTGGCCACGGCGGGGAACGTCTTCAACTCGTACCACAGATGGGGATTGTCGCCCGCTTTGTGTCCGGTGAGCTCGGCGGCGACGATCGCCTTGCGATCGGGATTGGCGGAGGCGGAAAGCAGCTTGTCCATCCACGGATCATAGTCGGCGCCATTATAGACCACGATCGCGGCGGTCGAGAGCGCGCGCGCAGTGGACGGGCTCGATTCGAACAGATGCGGATCGTCCTCGGGATTGGACAGGATGGAGGTGACCTCGACATGCTCGCCCCCGATCTGGCTGGCGAGGTCGCCATAGAAATTCTCCGCGGCGACGACCTTGATCTTCTCGGCGGCGGCGGCCGGGTGGGGCATGATCGCTGCCGCGGCCATCAGGACGGCGGCAAACATCATCGAACGCATCGTGATCTCCATGACACTGGAAAGGACAGGCTGCAGGCCCATCGCAAAATCTGAAATGTTATAATGTAACAATCCCTGATTAGTCGGCAGGGCGAGGGATGTCAATCGCGTCCTGGTTGTCGGCGGTGCGAACGCCGGCCCACCACCGGTTGCGCTTGCCTGTAACCGCCGATACACCTCCGATAAGCCGCAAAGCTGCTACAACGGCATCGAGACCCGTCGCCGATCTCCCTTGAGGGCTTTTCATGCGTTCCCCCATTCTCCTCGTCCTGATGGCCACCACCATGCTTACCGGTACCGCTGAAGCCGCCGAACTCGTCCTCAAGCGTGCCGTGCTCGGCACCGGAGGCGTCGGCTATTTCGAATATGCTGCCGAGGTTTCCGGTAAGGAGACGCTGACCCTGCGTGCCCGGCTCGACCAGGTCGACGACATCCTCAAGAGCGTGCTGATTCTCGATCCGGCCGGCACCGGTTCGGCCACGCTGCCCGGCAAGGCCGGTGCGGACGAGACTTTCGCTTCCCTGCCTTTCGCGAAATCCGATCTCGACAGCATGCCCGCCCTGATCGCGGCCCTGAAGGGGGCCGAAATCAAGCTTTCGGGCCCGCGCAAGCTCGAAGGGCGCATCGCAAGCGTGCAGACGGAGACGGTGACCAGCAAGGACGGCGGCACCATGACCCGTACCCGCGTCTCCGTCTTCTCCGGCGCTGCGATCGAGCAGTTCATCCTGGAAGAGGCCGAAGGGCTGGAATTCAAGGACGCCAGGCTCGGCGAGCAGGTCGAGACGGCGCTGAAGGCCCTGCGCACGGCGCAGGACCGTTCCGGCCGCGACATTTCCATCCAGCTCGCCGAGGGCGGCAAGCGCACCGTGCGCATCGGCTATGTGGCGGAAGCGCCGGTCTGGAAGGCGGCCTACCGCCTGACGCTGCCCAAGGCCGACGAGGACAAGGCGCGCCTGCAGGGCTGGGTCGTCCTGGAAAACATGACGGGCAATCCCTGGAAGGACGTCGAGGTGACCTTGTCCTCGGCCTCGCCGGTGACCTTCCGCCAAGCGCTCTACGATCCCTATTACGTCACGCGCCAGACCATCGCGCCGCCAGTGAGCCGCACGGCCTTGCCGCGCACCGATGCCGGGCAACAGGGCGTGGCCGGTGCCGCTGCTGGCGAGGCCAGGGCCGAGCCCATGTACGATTTGGCGGCGCCGGCCCCAGCGGCCGCCCCTGCCCCGATCGCGCCGTCGGCGCGGCTCCGCAAGAACCAAGTTTTTTATGACGCGAGAGCCGGAGCGCAGAATTTCGGTATGGCCGAGCCGCAGGAAGCCGGCAGCGCCGCCGAGGAGAACGCCGCCGGCGCCAGCTTCACCCTGTCGAAGCTGGTCAGTGTCGGCTCGGGCGAGAGCCTCACCATTCCCTTCGTCGATCTCAAAATGCCCTCGCAGGCCGTGGCCTGGTATCAGGGCGGCAGCCGCAATCCCTGGCAGGCGCTGACCTTGAAGAACGACGGCGCCACCTCGCTGCCCGCAGGCTCGGCTACCATCTATGAAGGCACCGAGGCCGGGCCTCTCTTCTCGGGCGAAGCCCAGTTCCCGCTGCTGCCGACCGGCGATTTCCGCCTGATCGGTTTCGGCGCCGACCAGAAGGTGCTGGTCGATTCGGAGTCGAGTTCGGCCAAGGCGATCACCAAGATCAAGGTGGTCGACGGTACGCTCCAGGTCGAGAGTCGCCTGCGCCAGACCACGACCTATCGGGTCAAGAACGGCGCCGGTGAGCTGCGCCATATGGTGATCGAGCAGCCGCGCGTAGCCGACTGGACCCTGGTGGAGCCCAAGGCCGAGGAGGCGACCATCGCCGGCCAGGCTTATCGCATCCGTTTCGACGTCGAGGCGGGCAAGTCCAGGCAATACAAGGTCACGCTGGAACGGCCCGTAGTCGAGGCGATGGCGATTGCCGATGTCACCGGCGAGCGTATCCAGGCCCTGATGGCCGCCCCCGATCTCGATGCCGAGACCAAGGCCCGGCTTGCCACGGTTGCCGAGGCGGCCAAGGCGAGCGACGAGGCACAGGCCGCGACGAGCCGCCTCGAAGAACAGCGCGACGGCATCACCCAGGACCAGGAACGCATCCGCGAAAATCTCAAATCGGCACCGCAGGGTTCCGACCTAGCCCGGCTCTATTCGCAGAAGATGCTGGAACAGGAAAAGGCGCTCGACAAGCTCGATGGGGCGATCAAGGAGGCCCGGGCCAAATATGAGGCGGCCCGCAAGATCCTCGGCGATCGCGTGAGGGCCCTGTAGCGTCGGGAGACAAGACCGGTCCCGCAACGGGGCCGGTCTATGCCGCTTTTTTGACGACCGCCTAAGGGTTGCAATGCTGGCTCAATGCAGCCGGGCAAAATGGTCGTGCCTGCCGGCGAAGATTGAGTCGCGTTCCGCCTCTCGATGTGATGGCAGGCACCGGCGGTGCAGGCATGATCGAGGCTGCATCCGTTTCGGCGGATGCATGGAGCCTGCCTCAGCCGCGATGCTCCATGTGGTCTCGATCGCGAGCGGACGATGGCATGACCATGCGTGACGTATTGCCCTTCTTGCGGGCCTTGAATTCCGATCCCCTCAGTGTGGGCGCCATCGCGCCTTCCGGGCCGGCCCTTGCCGAGCTGATCACCCGGGAGATCACCTCGTCCTCGGGACCTGTCGTCGAACTGGGGCCGGGTACGGGTGTCTTCACCAGGGCCCTGCTGGCGCGTGGCATACGGGAGGACGAGCTCACGCTGCTGGAGCGGGGCACCGAATTCGTCGAATTGCTGCGTGTGCGCTTTCCCCTGGCGCGCGTGCTGCAGGAGGATGCGGCCAGCCTGGGAGCGCTCGAGCTCTTCGGTGGGCCGATGGCTGGGGCGGTGATCAGCGGGCTGCCGCTCCTCAACCTGCCCCGGGACAAGGTTCGTGCCATACTGGCAGGCGCCTTCGAAATCCTGCGCCCGGGCGGCGCTTTCTATCAATTCACCTATGGCGCCCGCTGCCCCGTGCCGGGGCCGATGCTCGAAGAACTTGGCTTGCGGGCGGTTCGGATCGGTCGGGCCTTCGCCAACCTACCGCCGGCCACGGTGTATCGGATCGGCCGCCGCGGAGCTTCTGCGCCGCGCTGATCTCGCGGCGCGCCAGCCGAATCTTGCCTCAGCGACCCACCAGCTTCTTGACCTGGCGGACACAACCGATGGTGGCGGCCTTGGAGCGGTCGACGATTGCCGAATGGCCCGGCGAACGGGGCTTCAAGCCCATGCGGCGCAAATAGTAATTGGCCCGGTAGACATCCTTGTACTTCCAGTTCGGAAATTCGAGGTTGAGCGACAGGCTGATCGAAATATTGTCGTGATTCTGCAGCCAATGCGCGCCGTGCGTAGGAATATGCACCGCGTCGCCGGGCTGCAGTGTGATTTTGCGCGCCTTCCGCTCGGCTTCCGGCTTGAAGGTGCCGGCCGTGGTCGTCACCGCGTAATAGCGCTCGAGCTCATCCTCGGTGGTGATGCTGCGATCCATCGGATCGCAGACCCAGATGTCCTTGGTGCCGTGAATCTGGGTGAGGACGTTGACCTCGGCATCGAAGTGATAGGGGGTCTTGCGCCGCGGCGAGGTGATGAAGATCAGCATTTCGGTGTTGCTGAGCAGCTTGGAGCCTTCGGGGCCGGCAATCTGGCGAATGAAGTCGTCGAATTCGTCCAGCAGCTTCTTGTAGCGCGGATCGATTTCGATGTGCTTCAAAACCATCCAGGCACCGGCCGTCTCGATGCGGTCGATGACCTGGCGTACCGTCATGTCCGGCTTGGGGACCGAGCCCCATTTGTCGGTGATCGACAGGTCGCCGGCATCCCAATAGAGGTCGCCCGGACGTTTGGCTGCTTCTTCGGCCACATTCACCAGGGCGTCGATCGAAAACAGGGGATGGCTGGCCAGGGGGTGCTGCATCGAGAATGCGGCCTTGTGCAGCAGGCGGCGGCATTCCTCGAACGGCTCCACCGTCGACCATTGCTCCGAATGCTGAACAATAGATGGCTTCGTCAGCATGCCTTGTTTCCTCTGAATTGAGCAGAGTGTATCAGTAGTTAAGTTCTATTTATTGATTTATCGCAGATTTTTACTTTGTGGGCGAGGCAGATGGAAGAGTCTTTCGGGGGCGTCCAAATCAATCTTTAGTAGGAGGGGAGACCTTCTCTCACTCGCTCGTAAGCCGTATCACTTAAGGGAAGTCGATGCGTTGCCCATGACAAGAAGAACGGTCCGGGCAAGCGCTCGCGACTGGCGTGAACAGGATCGTGCAAGGCGATCGGAGTGCGCAAAGGCACGGTTCGGACCGCAAAACTCGTGCCTTCTGCCGCCAGGCGAACTATACAAGCAAACTATAAAGGCGCGGCCGGCGACGCCTGACTGATCCTGCCGGTTTCGAGGGTATCATGCGGCGTTCGGCACGCTTCTTCACTAGTCTGGTTCTATCGCTGGCGCTCGGCCTGTGCGCAGCCGAAGCTGCCCTGGCCCGCAATCTCGCATTGGTCATCGGCAATGATTCCTATGCCAATGTCACCTCTCTCCAGAAGGCGGTCTCCGATGCCCGCGCCATTGCCGACCAGCTCGAAAAGCTCGGTTATGTGGTGAGGCGGGTCGAGAATGCCGATCAGCGCGGCATGAGCCGGGCCCTGGTGGCTTTCAACGCCGATATCCAGCCCGGCGACCGGGCGGTGTTCTATTATGCCGGCCATGGCTTCGAGATCGGCGGTACCAACTATCTGCTGCCCACGGACGTTCCTTCGGTCCAGACCAATCAGCAGGATCTCATCCGCGATGCATCCTTTTCGGTGGAGCGCGTCATCGACGGGATCCGGGACAGGGGAGCCGGCGTTGCCGTGCTGGTTCTGGATGCCTGCCGCAACAACCCCTTCGCCAATGACAGGTCGCGCTCGGTGGCGGCGACCCGCGGCCTTGCCCGTGTCGATGCGCCGGAGGGCGTCTTCGTCCTGATGTCGGCGGGCGCCAAGCAGGAGGCGCTCGATCGGTTGTCGGACCAGGACGGCAATCCCAATTCCGTGTTCACCCGCAGCTTCCTCGGCGAATTGTCGAAGCCCGGCCAGACCCTGGTCGAGATCGCCAAGAAAACGCAGGTCGATGTGCGTGCCTTGGCCGCGAGCGTCGGCCACGACCAGACGCCGGCCTATTACGACCAGGTCATCGGCGACGTCGTGCTGTCGGACGCGGTGGACACCACCCCCCAGGTGGGGCAGCAGGTCGCCTCGGCGAGCCCGCAAGGCAATACCGGTCCGAACATCCGCACCGAGATCAACACCGTCGGACGGACCGAGGCCGGCAAGGGTGTCTCGATCGGGCCCGGCGTGAAGCTCGGGCCGGGGGTCACGATCGGTGGCAAGGACTCCCGTATCGCCCTTCAGAATCCGGCCAATCCGCCCACGACGGATCCGGCCAAGGCCTTGAATCTCCAGCAGGGCGGTGCGGCGACCGGCCAGCAGCTCGCCCTGGTCCGTCCGGACACCAAGCCGGGCCAGCTGACGCAGCCCATCGGCCGTGCTCCGATCGCCAGCTTCTCGCGCTCCAATGCCGGCTGGACGGTGACATTGTCCCTGCCCGAGCCGGCGACGGCCCTGTCGTATCGGGTCGGCGAGGCCGGCGAGTTCAAGGAGACCGGCCTGCTCGACGTCCTCGACCAGCGTACGGGCGGGCGCATGCCCAATCCATCCTTCTCGATGTCGCCGCGCGCCCAGGCGGGCATCATCCAGGTGCGTTATCGCAGCATCGATGGCGCCGATGTCGGCCCCTTCTCGATTCGCTTCGACCCGGACATCGCCCTTTACGAGGACCAGCGCCGCAATCTCACCTCGATCCAGGGCAGCTGGGTGGAGTTTCGCGATTTCAACGGCGTGCTGGTCTATTTCACCACGCTGGTGAGCTATCGCTGCGCCATCACCGAGGTACGATACGGCCTGAATGGTGCGCCGCCGCTGACCCGCTTCGACCTGCCGGTCTGCAATATGAAGGATCCCTATTCGATCCCCAACAATGCCAAGACCTATCTGAAGTTACCGGGCAGTACCAAGTCGATCAGCGTGCAGGTGACCTGGCGCGACGGCTCGCAGTCCGAGATCAACACGGTGGAGAAGGATTGAGGCCGGGAGATCGGGTGAGGCAAGGTGGATTTTGGGGAAAGTGTCGCGGTACCCCAGAGCAAAGCACGTTCAAGACCGAACGTTTGTTTGCTCCAACTCTTTGGTTCGACGAGTTTTTGCGATTCTTGGGAGCTCCGTCAAATCGTTATAGCTCTTTGCTTCGACGCGCCGTTGTGATTTGAAGTGCTTCATTGAGATCACAAAACGCTTCAGCATTGTTCGGTTCCATGGCCTCCTCCGCTCCCATTCTTCCCGCCGGCTACTCCAACGTGCCGCCCGGCATGCTCGCCAATGTGGTCACCTGCCTCGAGATGCTGCAAAAGCCCAGGCCCAAGCCGGCGAAGCCGCTCGAACGGCCGTTGACGCTGGAGCGGATCGAGAAGCCGGAGTTGAGCGACTATCGCGCCCTCTATCGGGCCGTCGGCGAGGATTGGCTGTGGTTTTCGCGCCTGGCCATGCCGGACGCCGAACTCAGGGCGATTCTGGAGCATCCCGATGTCGAGGTCTATGTCCTCATGGCAGGCAAGCGGCAGCTTGGCCTGCTGGAGCTTGATTTCCGCCAAAAGGGGCAGTGCGAACTCGCCTTTTTCGGCCTGGTGGCGGAAGCGATCGGACAGGGCGCCGGCCGCTTCCTGATGGACCAGGCCCTGGCCAAGGCCTGGGCAAGACCGATCGAGCGGCTATGGGTGCATACCTGCACGTTCGACCACCCCGGTGCGCTTGCCTTCTACCGCCGCTCCGGCTTCGTGCCCTTCGCCTTCGAGGTGGAAGTCTGCGCCGATCCGCGGCTGAGCGGATGCCTGCCGCGCCAGGCGGCGGCGCATGTGCCGCTGGCGGACTTCACCGCCTGAGCTATTTTGCCGGCGTCAGGCGCAGCAGGCGTCCGTCCGAAGCATCCTCGATCAGCCAGATCGCGCCGTCGCGATCGACGGCGACATCACGGATGCGGGCTCCCATCTCCCAGCGATCGGCCTGGCGCGCACCATCCTTGCTGTCGAAGGCGATGCGCACCAGAGCTTCGCCCCGCAGCGCCCCGATAAAGGCGGAGCCCCGCCATTGCGGAAACAGCTTGCCCGAATAGAAGGCCAGGCCGGCGGGGGCGATGATCGGGGTCCAATAGATCACCGGGGCTTCGAATTCCGGGCGGGTCCGGTGCCGAGGGATCGGCACGCCGCTGTAATTGTCGCCATTGGAGACGATCGGCCAGCCATAATTTGCGCCCCTGCGGATCAGATTGAGCTCGTCGCCGCCGCGCGGCCCCATCTCGTTTTCCCACAAGCTGCCGTCGGGGGCGAAAGCCAGGCCATAGGGATTGCGATGGCCCAGGCTCCAGATCTCGGCCTGCACGCCGCCCTGGGCCGCCATCGGATTGTCGGCAGGCGCCGTGCCGTCGAGATTGAGCCTGAGGATCTTGCCGCGATTGGTCTCGGTGTTCTGGGCGGTTTCCGGTTCCATGCGGTCGCCGGAGCTGAGGAAGAGGTGGCGCCCATCGGGAGCAAAGGCGATGATGCCGCCCGGCTGGCCGCCCCCGCCTTTGGGCGAAGCGCGCCAGATCACGGCAAGATCGTCGAGACCCGCTTTGCCGCCCGCCTCTTTCAGCCTGGCTCGTGCCAGGGCGAGTGTGCCGCCGCCGAAGCTTGGTTCGACATAGCTGAAATAGACCAGCCCGTCTCGGGCGAAGCCCGGCGAGGCCGCAACATCGAGCAGGCCGTTCTGGCCGCCGGCCTGCACGCGCGGAACGCCGCTAACCTCAGACTTGGTGCCGGCTGGGGTCACCAGGAACAGCTGCCCGCCCTTCTCAGTGACGAGCATGCGCCCGTCGGGCAGGAAGGCGATGGCCCAGGGCGTGTCGAAACGCGCGACAGTCGTGGTCTTGAAGGGGCGGCTCGGCGAGGCCGGGCTGTTCGCCGCATTCACTTCGGCCAGGGCCAGGCCGGGAAGGGCCGCTATGCCCCCAATGATTGCGGCAGTCAGAGCGATTCGGACGGCATTGCGCATCGATGAGTCCCCCACCGGCCCGTGCAACCTGCCGGCCCGGACCCGGATGCATCAATCTCAGCCGATTGCGTCCTTCCAATGGCCGGACGACGTTGTCCGTCTGCAGCGCAGCGGACAGATATCGCCCTTGCGCAGGATGGCCTCGGCGCAGCGCAGGTTGATCCAGGTCGCTGTCAAAAAGATCACGGCAAAGATCAGGCTCTGGGGTGAAAGATCGATCATGACCATGCCGCGCCGTGCCAGCTGGATGACGAAGGTCGCCGCGACCAGCGCCGAGAAGCCGGCGCCGATCGCGCTGAAGGCGAGGCGCAGGAGTGGCCAGACGGTCGATGAGCGCCGGCGCTCCCACAGGAGAATTCCGAAATTGGCCAGGGGCCCCACCAGAAACACTGCCACGATCGGACCGAAGAAAAGCAGGATCCATTCGAAATTGCACAGAAGTTCGCGGCAGGGCAGGCTGTCGATGTAGAGATAGACACCCCAGTAGAACAGGGCGAGCGCAACGCTCGCGAGGGCATAGGCCAGCAATCCGTTGGAGAAAGCCCTGGTCTGTGACGGCGTAGGAGAGGTCATGGTCCTGTCCTGCTGGCTTGCTCGAGATCATTTAAGTTAGTGAACGAACGCTAACTTAAATGATCTCGAGGCCATCGTCAACCGCATTCGGGTCTTATCGAAGACGACGAGGGGGCCGTGTGCGATCGGACACCAGGCCATCGAAAATGGCGAGAGGCGCCACCGAGCGGATCACCCCGCGTCAGGAGCGGAAAAGGCGGCAATTCTATTCGCGCACCGCGAAAATCCTGCCATTGGCCCAGGCGCTGCGACGGATGTCTTCCTCATTGGCCGGCTCGGCATCTTCCTCATCCAGGAGCGTCAGAAAGCCGTCCCTTGCCGCCAGCCTGTCCGGCGATCTATATCCCCATTCGCATTCCTCGCAATGGCCATAGACGGTGCCTGTGTCAGCACTGCGATAGAGGAACAGCCGGCCCTGACCGCAGCCCGGGCATAGGCCGGCATGGAAATGACAGGTCATGCCGGCCTGTCCGACCCGCTCAATTGCAGCAGGTCCCAGAGATTGCCGTACAGATCCTCGAACACTGCCACCGTGCCATAGGCCTCCACCCGCGGCTCCTCGTGAAATCGCACGCCACGCGCGAGATAGAGGCGATGATCGCGCCGGAAATCGTCGGTATTGAGGAACAGGAAGACGCGGCCCCCCGTCTGATTGCCGATTGCCGCCGCCTGTACCGGCGACGCAGCCTTGGCGAGGAGGAGGCGGGTCTGGCCAGCACCCGGCGGAGCAACCAGAAGCCAGCGCTTGCCGTCGCCGAGGTCGCTGTCCTCGACCACCTCGAAACCGAGCTTGCCGACATACCAATCCCTGGCCTCGTCATAGTCGCGGACGACCAGTGTGACTGCACCCAGATGCTGCGGCATCGTTTCTCCTGTTTTGAAGCGCCAATCGGGGCTGGCCTCCAGCGCACCCGGCCGAGCGCGACAATACGGCATCCCGATGCGGCGGCGAGAAAATTCACGTCGCCTTCGCGGTGTGGCACAAGCTGGCCTGCGTGCCACATGCCAGGATACGCCCCAACCGGATCACTCTTTTATGATTGTTCGCAAAAACCCGCAGGCATGGGAACTCTTCTTCATCATGCGCGGCTCCATCGTGCCGCAGATCTGGCCCCAAATGCTGGTGGTGGTGCTGATCTCGGTTGCGGTGACGCTGCTGGAAACCCGCGGCTTCATGCATGTGCCGCCGATCGCCGCCTTGCCCTTCTCCCTGATCGGCGTGGCGCTGTCGATCTTCTCGGCCTTTCGCAACACTGCGAGCTATGATCGCTGGTGGGAGGCGCGCAAGATCCTGGGGGCTCTGGTGATCGATGCCAGGGGATTGTCGCGCCAGGCCCTTGCCTATCTTGCCGCCGAGCCGGAGGTGGCGAGGCGGCTGGCGCTTCTTGCCATCGCTTTTTGCGATCTGGTCCGCTGCCATTTGCGCGACGAGGCGCCGGACGAAGTGGCGCTACGCCATCTCGACGCCGCCGATCGTGCTGCCGTCACCGCAAGCCGGCACGGGCCGAATCGCCTGTTGCTGCAGATGAGCCGGCTGGTCGGCGAAGCCCTCGACAAGGCACGGATCTCGGCGCAGATGGCGCAAGTTCTCGAGGAGAGAATTTCGGGGCTCTCGACCGACCTGACCGCGGCCGAGCGCATCAAGCAGACGCCGCTCCCCTTCGCCTATTCCCTGCTGCTGCACCGCACCGTCTATCTGTTCTGTTTCCTGCTGCCCTTCGGCCTTGCCGACAGCATGGGCCTATGGACGCCGGTGATCGCTGCCATCGTGACCTACACCTTCTTCGGTCTCGATGTGCTCGGCGACGAATTGGTGGCGCCCTTTGGCGCCACACCGAACAGCCTGCCGGTGATGGCGATCTGCCGGACCATCGAAATCAACATTCTGGAGGATCTCGGCGAGACCGACCTGCCCGAGGCACCCACGCCCGTTGATTTCGTACTGAGCTGACATGAAGGCAGGGCCTGATCGAGCGATCTGCGCCCTGACTTCAAGGCGAATCGAGCAAGCGCCGATCTGGCCGGGCTTACGAATGCTGCGGAGGGTCCTGGCGCACGGTTTCGAGCTTGATCGTCGGCTGGGTGTCCTTGCCTTCGACCGACTTGCCACCGACGACGGAGCCGAGCAGGCCGCCCAGGGACTGGCGCTCGGTGTAGAGCACGATGACGCAGGAAATCGCCAGCGGGATGAGCAGATAGAGCAGGCGGAACATCAGGAGAGCCGCAATGATCTCAGCCTTGGACTGAATCACCGCAGGATCGCTCGGATTGGCGCCGGCCGGCAGCATGATCAGCAGGAAAACCGCTTCGAACACGCCGACACCACCCGGGGCGTTGGAAATCAGGCCGGCGCAGAAGGAAGCCAGGAACATGCCCAATACCACAAAGAAACCTGGGTTGAGGGCGTCGGGCAGGGCGAAATAGATGATGCCGGCGGCACCGACGATTTCGATGGGAGCGGCGAAGAGCTGCCGGAAGGCGATGGTCGGCTTGGGATAGGCGATCTGCAGCGAACGGATGCGCAGGGGCTTGAGATGCAGGATCGCACCGGCCTGGTAGAGCAGTACGAAGGCCAGCATGGCCAAGCCCAGCATGAAGGCGGCGCTGGGCGGGAAATGGAACAGGCGCGAAAGCAGTTCCGGCTCGCCCACCAGCACGATGCCGCCGAGGAACACGGCACCATAGGCAAAGGTGAAGGCACAGAAGGCCGTGACGACGGCAACCTCGGCTGCGTTCAGCCCCATCCTGGAATAGGCCCGGTAGCGCACCAGGCCGGAGGAGAGCACGGAGACGCCGATATTGTGGCCGAGCGCATAGGCCACGAAGGAGACGATCGAGACCACCGGCCAGGACAGCTTCTTGCCGACATGCATCAGCGCGATGCGGTCGTACCAGGCCAGCGCGGCGTAGGCGAGCGTGGTGGAGGCGAAGGCCAGCAGGATCATCACGGGGCCGCGATCGACCACGGCCTGCCAGACCTGGCCGACTTCGACGCCCTTGAGCTCCTTGGACAGGAGATAGACCGAGAATACGACGGCGGCGAGCCCGATGACCGGCCAAACATATTCGAGTTTGTTCTTCATCATGTCCGTCTGGGTAAGGGTTCGAACCGGTTGCCGAAACGTGTCATCGCACCATGTCCCGCAAGTAGGTCTCTCTTGATGGGGCGGCAAGGATCATCAAGAGAGACTGCTCGTTATCGGGCATTCGCAGAGTTTCCCGATGAAGCCCATCCGAACGCTTCATCGGGAAACTCTACCTGGTGCCATTAACAACGGGATCGTGTCGAACACAAGACAACCCGATGATGAGCGTCGCAGAACAGTCACGCCGGAGACAGTCCTATTTTTAACGCAACTAACATGTATTTCCCCATGAGGCGCGTTAACTCGCTGTAATTCATGCGTTGTCGGCGATGCGCCGCAAAGCTAGCATCCAATCAAATCGTTTTCCGCGCGGACTGTTCCATGCTTGCACCACCGCCTTTCATGCTGACGACCGGGCCGGTGACGGCCTATCCCGCCGTGCTCAACGCCATGGCCCGGCCTGCCGTCTATGATGGACATCATGCTTTCCAGCATTTCTACCGCTCGGTGGTGGGTAAGTTGCAGGCCGCCTTGCGCCCTTCGAGCCTGCCCCTGATCCTGCAGGGGGACGCATTGCTGGGGCTCGAAGCTGCCGCCGCTTCCCTGATCGGCCGCAAGGACGTCGTGCTCAATCTCGTTTCGGGCGTCTATGGCAAGGGTTATGCCGGCTGGGCCCGTCGCTATGCCAGCGAGGTGATCGAGCTTGCAGTGCCGTTCGACGAGGCGATCGACCCGGAAAGGGTGCGCGAGGCGCTGGCGGCGCGCCCCGATATTTCGATCATCACCGTTTGCCATCACGACACGCCCTCCGGCACGCTCAATCCCCTGGCTGAAATCGGCCGCCTCGGCCGCGCGCACGGCGCCTATGTCATCGCCGATGCCGTTTCCTCCTTCGGCAGCCTGGACGTGCATCCGGAGGAGGCCGCGATCGACATCTTCGTGACCTCCGCGGCCAAATGCCTGGGGGCCACGCCGGGCCTGAGCCTGCTTGCCGTCAGTGAGAGGGCCTGGGAGAGAATCAAGGCCAACCCGGATGCCCCGCGGGCTTCCTTCCTGTCGCTGCTCGACTGGGAACTGGCGGCCGAGGCCGGGCGGGCGTTTCCAGTCACGCCGTCGCTCGCGGAGATTCATGGCCTCGACGCGGCGCTCGACCTTTATCTCCGGGAAGGGCCCGAACGGGTCTGGGCCCGGCATGCCCGTACGGCGGCAGCCGCGCGGGCCGGGCTTAAGGCGCTGGGCCTGCAGCTGTGGCCGGCACGCGAAGCAATCGCCGCACCCTCCGCTACGGTCTTCCGCTTGCCCGAGGGCATTGCGGACATCCGTCTGCGCGATACGCTGCTGGAACGTTACGGCGTGATGCTGTCGCTTGGTCGCGGCGAGACGGCGGGCAAGGTGCTGCGCATCGGCCATATGGGCCCGGCGGCCGAGCCGATGCTGGCCGTGACCGCGGTGGCGGCGCTGGGCGGCGCGCTGAACCAACTCGGCCGGCAGGCCGATGCCGGCACCGGGGTCAATGCTGCGCTTGCCATTCTCAGCCAAGCATCATCCAATCACGCTGATTCGAACGGCTCCTCCCGGGAGGTTGCACATGCCGATCCTGCTTAGCCGCCGCTCATTCCTGCTCGCCAGTGCCGGAACGGCCCTGGTGCTGGGGCTGCCGCATCGCCTGGCTGCCAGCGAAGTTCCGGCCGGTCGCCTGACCGTTGCCGCCGATTCCGAGCCGACCAATCTCAACCCCGCTATCGTTGCTTCGAATGGCGTTTTCTTCGTCGCCAGCAAGGTGGTCGAGCCCTTGGCCGAGGCCGATTACAACGGCCCGGACGGATTGGTGCCGAAGCTTGCCCTGTCCTGGGAGGGGTCGGCTGACGGCAAGGCCGTCACCTTCAAGCTGCGCCCCGATGTGAAATGGCATGACGGCAAGCCCTTCACCTCGGCCGATGTCGCCTTCTCCGCCCTGGAAGTGTGGAAGAAGCTGCAGAATCTCGGCCGTGTCGTATTCAAGGATCTCGAAAGCGTTGATACGCCCGATCCCCTCACGGCGGTCCTGCGTTTCTCGGCGCCCACACCCTTCCAGCTCATCCGCAACTGCCTGCCGGCCCTGACCTCGGTGTTGCCCAAGCATGTCTTTGCCGGGACCGACATCATGAAGAACCCGGCCAATGAGAAGCTCATCGGCACCGGGCCGTTCAAATTCGTCGAGCACAAGCCGGGCGAATATTATCTGCTCAGGCGCAATGAAGCCTATTGGGCCCAGGGCGAGCCGCACTTCAACGAGATCCTGTTCAAGGTGCTGTCCGATCGCCAGTCCGCCGGCGCGGCGCTCGAGGCGGGCGAGATCCAGCTTGCCGCCTTCTCGGCCGTGCCGCTGGCCGATCTCGACCGCATCTCCAAGGTGCCGGGCCTCAAGGTCTATTCCACGGGCTATGAGGCGCTCACCTATCAGATGATCATCGAGATCAACCATACCCGCAAGGAACTGGCGGACCTGCGCGTCCGCCAGGCGATTGCCCATGCCATCGACAAGGGCTTCGTTGTGCAGGCGATCTTCCGCGGCTATGCGACTGCGGCCACCGGACCGGTGCCGCAGACCGACAAGACCTTCTACAACCCGGATGTCGAGCGTTACGAATTCGATCCGGCCAAGGCCGAGACCTTGCTCGACGAAGCCGGCTACAAGAAGGGAGCGGATGGCATCCGTTTCCATCTCAAGCTGTTACCGGCGCCCTTCTTCAACGAAACCGTGCAGTTCGGCGCCTATCTCCGGCAGGCTTTGGCCAAGATCGGTATCGATGCCGAGATCGTCTCCAACGATTCGCCCGCCCATCTGAAGGCCGTCTATACCGATCACGCTTTCGATCTGGCCGTCGGCACGCCGGTCTACCGCTCCGATCCGGCGATTTCCACCACCATCCTGTTCCAGAGCGGCATACCGGCCGGCGTGCCGTTCTCGAACCAGTATGGCTACGCCAATCCCAAGACCGATGCGCTGATCGCGGCGGCCGCGGTCGAGATCGATCCCGAAAAACGAGCCGAGCTCTACAAGCAGTTCCAGAAGCTGGTGGTGGACGATCTCGCGCTCATCAACGTGGCCGAGTTCTCCTTCATCACCGTGGCCAGCGAGAATTTGCAGAACGTCTCCAACAATCCGCGCTGGGCGGTGTCGTCCTGGGCGGATACCGCCTTGCCGGAGATGGCGCCGTGATGTCGTTTCCGGGTGCGCGGACGTCTCGTCCGCTCTTGGAACCGCCACGTTCCCGGGAGACCAAGAGGCGGACGGGACGTCCGCGCAGCAGGGAATAATCTCCCGTGATCCCGCGCTTTCTCCGACGGCTGGGCGGGGCCCTGGTGGTTCTGCTCCTGGTCGTCATCGGCGCCTTCTTCATGCTCGAATCGGCGTCGGGCGATGCCGTCGATGCCTATGTCGCCGGTATCGGCGGGGCGGATGCGGCGCGGATCGCCGAGCTGAGAAGCGAGTGGGGTCTGGATCAGGGGCCCGCCTTTCGGCTCAAGGCCTATCTGTCGGCCTTGGCTCACGGCGATTTCGGCTGGTCGACCGCCTTTCAGCGGCCGGTGCTCGGCGTCCTGCTCGAGCGCCTGCCGGTGACGCTGATCACCATGGGCTCGGCGTTGGCGCTGGCATTCCTGCTCGGCATCGGGCTCGGCTTCCTGGCGGGCTGGCGCCCGAATGGCTGGCTCGATCGCGTTCTGTCGCTGGGCTCGCTCGCCCTCTACGCCATGCCCGGCTTCTGGCTCAGCCTGGTGTTGATCCTGGTCTTTTCCGTCATGCTGCGCTGGCTGCCGGCTAGCGGCTTCGAAACGATGGCGTCCGGCAAGACGGGCCTGGAACGGGCAAGGGACATCGCCTGGCATCTGGTGCTGCCGGTCGGCGCGCTCGGACTGCTCTACATGACCCTGTTCCTGCGCCTGTTGCGTGATGGCATGGAGGAGGTCTGGCATGCCGACTTCATCCGGGCCGCGCGCGCCCGCGGCGTGATGGGCTGGCGGCTGGCGTTGAACCACGTCGCTCGCAATGCTCTGGCGCCGGTGATCACCATGCTCGGCCTGCAGTCGGCTTCCCTGCTGGGCGGCAGCGTGGTGGTGGAGAGCGTTTTTGCCATACCCGGCTTCGGTCGCCTGGCGGCCGAGGCGGTCTCTCGCCGCGATACGCCGCTGCTGCTCGGCGTAGTGCTGTTCAGCGCCATCGTCGTCATCGCCATGAACCTGCTGGCCGATCTGGTGCAGGCCTGGCTCGATCCGCGCATCGGCGCCAGCGAGCGTGTCGCATGACCATATTGATGGCCATGCTGCGCAGTGGGGAGGGCCGTGTCGGCCTGGTGTTGCTTGCTTTGTTTGCTGCGCTGGCCTTGACGGCGCCATTCATCTTTCCGGGCGATCCGCTTGCCATCAGTGCGCCGCCGCTGCTTCCGCCTTTCACCGATTCGGCCCACCCTCTGGGAGCCGACCGGCTGGGGCGCGACATCGCCGCCGAGCTCGCCTGGGGCAGCCGTACCACGCTTCTCGTGGCCATCGCTTCTGCGCTCGCCTCGCTGCTGCTCGGCTGTTTCGTCGGCACGCTGGCCGGTTTCCTCGGCGGCTGGACCGACGACGTGCTGATGCGCCTCTCCGATGCCTTCCAGACCGTGCCGGCCTTCCTGCTCGCCATGGCGCTGATCAGCGTGACCGGGCCGAGCCTGCCGGCCGTCGTGCTGGCAATTGGTGCCGGCGCCTGGCCGCAACCTGCCCGCATCGCGCGCGCCGAAATCCGTTCCCTGCGCGAGCGCGATTTCGTCGCCTCCGCCCGTGTTGCCGGCATGCATCCGCTCGTCATCGGCTTTCGCGAGATCCTGCCCAATGCCCTGCCGCCGGTGATTTCGCTCGCTGCGATCATCGCGGCGGCGGCGGTGCTGATCGAAGCGGCTCTGTCCTTCCTCGGTTTCGGCGATCCCAACCGGCCGAGCTGGGGCAGCATGGTGGCCGAAGGGCGCTCGCTGCTGCGCAGCGCACCGTCGCTATCGCTGGTGCCGGGTCTTGCCCTTGTTGCCATGGTGCTGGCGATCCATCTCACCGGGCGAGGCTATGCCAAGGCGCTACGCGTGAAGGAGCCGGCGGCATGAAGCTCTTTTCCTTGCGCGGCTTCGGCGTCTCCTATCGCGATCGTGCCGGCATGCATCCGGCCTTGCAGGCCATCGACCTCGACATCGAGGCCGGCCGGCATCTGGCCTTGCTGGGAGAAAGCGGATCGGGCAAGTCAACCCTGGCGGCGGCCCTGGCGGGGCTGCTGCCATCCAATGCGGTCAGCACCGGCCGGCTGACCCGGCCGGGCTTTGCCTCGCAGCCGCGTCCCGGGCGCGATATCGGCATGGTCTTCCAGGATCCGGGCGGCAGCCTCGACCCGCTGATCCGGGTGGGCGATCAGATCGCCGAGGCGCGCCGGGCCTGCCGGGGCGGGAGTCGTGCGGACGCGTTGGCCCTGGCGCAGGATTGGCTCGGCCGCATGGCCTTGCCCGATCCGCACGCCGCATTGCGCAAATATCCGCACCAGTTTTCAGGTGGCCAGAAACAGCGCATCGCCCTCGCCGCGGCCCTGGTCAGCGAGCCCAGCATGCTGATCGCGGACGAGCCGACCAGCGCTCTCGATTCTATCACGCAGCATGCCATCGTCGAATTGCTGCGGACGCTGACGGCGGGAAGTGGGCTCACCCTGATCTTCGTCACCCACGACATCGCCCTTGCCTCGCAACTGGCAGACGATGTCGCGGTGCTCTATCAGGGCCGCTTGGTCGAGGCCGGCCCGGCGGAGCGGCTGTTCCGGGCACCATCCCATCCCTATCTCAAGGCCTTGCTGGCGACACGGCAGGAACTGAAGAGTCTGGAACTGAAGAGTCTGGACCTCGAGAATCAGGGGCTCGGACGTCCCCGCTCGCGCCGCTTTGCCGAGATCGATCCCAGGGATTTTTCCGTCAAGGTTCCCGCCGTGGGGGAGGGGGCCGGTCATGGCTGATGCCCTGCTTGAAATCGAGGCGCTGTGCTTCAGCGTGCGTGGTCCGGCGGGGCTGCATGCCATCCTGGGTGGCGTCGACCTTGCCATCGCACCGGGCGAGATCGTCGGTCTGGCAGGAGGCTCCGGCGCGGGCAAGACCAGCCTCGCCCGCGCGATTCTGCGACTCAATCCGGTCGATTCCGGTTCCATCCGTTTCGAAGGACGCGAGATCACCCATCTTGCCGGCAAGGCGTTGCGCCATATCCGGCCGCGGCTGCAGATGGTGTTCCAGGATCCCCTGGCTGCCTTCAATCCGCGTGCCCGGGTCGAGCGCGTCATCGGCGATCCCTTGCGAATCTGGCATTCCCTGTCTCGGGCACAGGAGAGGCAACGGATCCTGGCATTGATGGAGCGTGTCGGCCTGCCGGAACGGCTGCTCGGCCGTTTCCCCCATGAGCTCTCCGGCGGCCAGCGCCAGCGTGTCGCCATCGCCCGGGCCCTGGCGACGGATCCGGCCCTGATCATCCTGGATGAGCCGGTCTCGGCGCTCGACGTGGCCGTCAGGGCGCAGATCCTCAACCTGCTGCTCGACATCCGCGAGAAGGCCAACACGGCGCTCCTGTTCATCGCCCATGATCTGGCCGTGATGGCGGCCTTGTGCGATCGGCTCTGCGTGATGGATGCCGGACGGATCGTCGAATCCGGTCCTCCCGATCTTCTTGTTGCGGTGCCGCAAAGCGAAATGACGCGTTTGTTGGTCGCCGCGGCCCCCAAAATGAGATTCTGAAAAATTTTTCGCGAGGGTGAGGCCGATTCCGACCCGGATTTGGAGCAAGCCGACCGCGCCTGGCTGGAATTTATCCACAGAGCGCAGGAAATTTTTGATGCGGCGCAATATGGTAAATTATTCCTGATTGGGGCTCTAGATGCAGCAAAATGGGCCTTTCGGGTGGGTTTCGACCGGGATGCCGATCCGCGGCCTCTACTGGCCCGGCATGGCCCCATGACGATTTTGCAAAAATCCGCAAAAGGGGGCGTTGACACCTGCGGTTTGGTGCCTCTATACAGCGGCCATCGACGGACGGCGTTGCCGCGGATTGAGCGGCGGCGCTGACGTGTCGCTTCACGGACAAGGAGCTCTGGCTGAACCGGCCGAAAGGCGGGGGTAGCGGAGTGTTCGCTGAAGGTTGGGAGACTTTGAGTTTCCCTTG
>NZ_CP172715.1:2500-5591 GCF_057073705.1 Labrys sp. E2SS-1L
GCCTTGGCACTGAGAGGCGATGAAGGACGTGGTACGCTGCGAAAAGTTTTGGGGAGCTGCGAACAAGCTTTGATCCAAAAATATCCGAATGGGGAAACCCACTTCCGACAATTGTTATTTTGAGATTGTCTCGAGAGCGCAAGTTCTTGAGCGATCTTGGACTAACAATTGTCAAATGGAGGTACTTTATCCCTGAATACATAGGGGATTAAGAGCGAACCCGGGGAACTGAAACATCTAAGTACCCGGAGGAAAGGACATCAACCGAGACTCCGTTAGTAGTGGCGAGCGAACGCGGACCAGGCCAGTGCCCTTCATTGAGTCAGCAGAACCGGATGGAAAGCCGGGCATGAGTGGGTGATAGCCCCGTATGCGACGATGATATGAAGGGACTTGAGTAGGGCGGGGCACGTGAAACCCTGTCTGAACGTGGGGGGACCACCCTCCAAGCCTAAGTACTCCTCAGTGACCGATAGCGAACCAGTACCGTGAGGGAAAGGTGAAAAGATCCCCGACGAGGGGAGTGAAACAGATCCTGAAACCGGATGCCTACAAACAGGTGGAGCCTGCAATGGTGACACCGTACCTTTTGTATAATGGGCCAGCGACTTAGTGAGACGGGCAAGCTTAAGCCGGTAGGTGTAGGCGTAGCGAAAGCGAGTCTGAACAGGGCGTTCAGTCCGTCTTATTAGACCCGAAACCGATGTGATCTAGCCATGAGCAGGTTGAAGGTGGGGTAACACCCACTGGAGGACCGAACCGGTGTCTGTTGAAAAAGCCTCGGATGACTTGTGGCTAGGGGTGAAAGGCCAATCAAACTCGGAAATAGCTGGTTCTCCGCGAAAACTATTTAGGTAGTGCGTCGCACGAATGTTCCAGGGGGTAGAGCACTGGATGGGCTAGGGGGTCTTACCGATCTACCAAACCTAACCAAACTCCGAATACCTGGAAACACTATGCGGCAGACAGACGGCGGGTGCTAACGTCCGTCGTCGAGAGGGAAAAAACCCTGACCACCAGCTAAGGCCCCTAATTCGTGGCTAAGTGGTAAAGGATGTGAGGATCCCATAACAACCAGGAGGTTGGCTTAGAAGCAGCCATCCTTTAAAGAAAGCGTAACAGCTCACTGGTCTAAACAAGGGTCTTTGCGCCGAAAATGTAACGGGGCTCAAGCCACGAGCCGAAGCTGTGGGTGTGCGCAAGCACGCGGTAGCGGAGCGTTCCATAGGCCTGTGAAGGAGTATGCGTGAGCAGCTCTGGAGGTATTGGAAGTGCGAATGCTGGCATGAGTAACGACAAACAGTGTGAGAGACACTGTCGCCGAAAGTCCAAGGGTTCCTGCGTAAAGCTAATCTGCGCAGGGTTAGTCGGCCCCTAAGGCGAGGCTGAAAAGCGTAGTCGATGGGAATGAGGTGAATATTCCTCAACCAGTGGGTAGTGACGGATCTCTTCCGTGGTGTGTTCTTATTGGATTGAGCATGCCATCACGAGGTTCCAGGAAATAGCTCCCACATCAGACCGTACCCGAAACCGACACAGGTGGACTGGTAGAGTATACCAAGGCGCTTGAGAGAACTATGCTGAAGGAACTCGGCAATTTGCCTCCGTAACTTCGGGATAAGGAGGCCTCGTTCGTGGGCAACCATGGGCGAGGGGCACAAACTAGGGGGTGGCGACTGTTTAACAAAAACACAGGGCTCTGCTAAGCCGCAAGGCGACGTATAGGGTCTGACGCCTGCCCGGTGCCGGAAGGTTAAGAGGAGAGGTGCAAGCTTTGAATCGAAGCCCCGGTAAACGGCGGCCGTAACTATAACGGTCCTAAGGTAGCGAAATTCCTTGTCGGGTAAGTTCCGACCTGCACGAATGGCGTAACGATCTCCCCGCTGTCTCCAGCATAGACTCAGTGAAATTGAATTCCCCGTGAAGATGCGGGGTACCTGCGCTTAGACGGAAAGACCCCGTGCACCTTTACTATAACTTTACACTGGCATTCGTGCTTGCATGTGTAGGATAGGTGGTAGGCTATGAAGCCAGGGCGCCAGCCCCGGTGGAGCCACCCTTGAAATACCACCCTTACGATCATGGATGTCTAACCGCGACCCGTCATCCGGGCCCGGGACAGTGTATGGTGGGTAGTTTGACTGGGGCGGTCGCCTCCCAAAGAGTAACGGAGGCGTGCGACGGTGGGCTCAGAGCGGTCGGAAATCGCTCGTCGAGTGCAATGGCATAAGCCCGCCTGACTGCGAGACTGACAAGTCGAGCAGAGACGAAAGTCGGCCATAGTGATCCGGTGGTCCGTTGTGGAACGGCCATCGCTCAACGAATAAAAGGTACGCCGGGGATAACAGGCTGATGATTCCCAAGAGTCCATATCGACGGAATCGTTTGGCACCTCGATGTCGACTCATCACATCCTGGGGCTGGAGAAGGTCCCAAGGGTTCGGCTGTTCGCCGATTAAAGTGGTACGTGAGTTGGGTTCAAAACGTCGTGAGACAGTTTGGTCCCTATCTGGCGTGGGCGTAGGAGAATTGAGAGGATCTGTCCTTAGTACGAGAGGACCGGGATGGACGTACCTCTGGTGGACCTGTTGTGGCGCCAGCCGCAGTGCAGGGTAGCTATGTACGGTCGGGATAACCGCTGAAGGCATCTAAGCGGGAAACCCACCTCAAGATGAGTTCTCCCTCGAAAGCCGTGGTAGACCACCACGTTGATAGGCCGGGTGTGGAAGCGGAGCGATCCGTGCAGCTTACCGGTACTAATAGCTTGATCGGCTTGATCGCTCTCATTTATCAATACTCACAACGCAGCAAACACGCTGCACAATGTGAAAAATAGAAAACAACCATCTTGTATGCTTCTCGCGACAAACACTTCGTATTTGTCGCTGCGCATACTCTTGACGATTGCTCCGCAATCGCAAGGGCTTCATTTTTGCTTCGCCGGCCTGGTGGCACTAGCGAGGAGCCTCAACCCGATCCCATCCCGAACTCGGCCGTTAAACTCCTCAGCGCCGATGGTACTATGTCTCAAGACCTGGGAGAGTAGGTCGTTGCCAGGCCTGCAAAGCAAAAATCTCAACAAACCATGACA